>CAZRPJ010000006.1:1480-20494 GCA_964601965.1 uncultured Croceivirga sp. | reverse complement strand
CCTCCCCATATTTTAGTGATGACGGCCACTCCTATTCCTAGAACTTTGGCTATGAGCCTGTACGGAGACCTTGATATTTCAGTAATAGATGAGCTACCTCCAGGAAGAAAACCAATTAAAACGGTGCACCGGTATGACGCCAATCGCTTAAAAGTTTTCCGTTTTATAAAAGATGAAATAAAAAAAGGTCGGCAAATATATGTAGTGTATCCACTCATCAAAGAAAGTGAGGCATTAGACTACAAAGACCTCATGGACGGCTATGAAAGCATCGCTAGAGAATTTCCGACACCTGATTACCAGATTTCCATTGTTCACGGTCAGATGAAACCGCAAGACAAGGATTACGAAATGGAACGCTTTGTAAAAGGAGAAACCCAAATCATGGTTGCAACCACGGTTATTGAAGTGGGAGTAAATGTGCCCAATGCATCGGTAATGATTATTGAAAGTGCAGAGCGTTTTGGGCTTTCGCAACTGCATCAGTTGCGTGGACGGGTTGGCCGAGGAGCTGAACAAAGTTTTTGCATATTAATGACTTCACATAAACTTTCGGCAGAAGCTAAAACGAGATTAGAAACAATGTGTCACACCAATGATGGTTTTGAAATTGCCGAAGTGGATTTAAAGCTGCGGGGGCCTGGAGATTTAATGGGCACTCAGCAAAGTGGCCTGCTCACTTTAAAGATTGCAGATATCGTAAAAGACAATCCTATTTTAAAAACAGCACGTTACTACGCTCTTCAAATCTTAAAAAATGACCCAAAGCTAGAGACTACCGATAACCGTCCCATACGAGTGGCGTATGCACAGTTGGTAAAAGACAAAGCCATTTGGGGGTATATCAGCTAAAAAAACGCCCAGAATAATCCGGGCGCATAAAATAATTTCGTTTTTTTGATTTTCACTAGTTGATATCGGTGCCCGCTTCTAATTTTACCAAGTTAGCAGCAATCACATTCTGATTTTGAGGATCTGGTGCACGACCTTCTGCAATTTTTAAATGCTTCATGGCAGACTTGTAATTTCCCATAGCAGAATACCCACGCGCCAAACCATAATCTACCGGCCACTGATCTTTATGAGTTTTTGCATTCCATTTAAAAACTTCTAAAGCCTTTTCCTTCTGACCTGCAGCGATCAGTTGTCTTCCATAACCATGCACCTGAAAGACGGTGCCCAAAGGCATGGCCTCATCCATCACCGTCACCGCTTCTTCCATATTACCTTGTTTCATTAAAATCTGAGCTTTAATTGCCATATTATTGAAGTTCTTTTGGCTAAAGAATTGCCCTTCAATGGCTGCATCGATCCAACCCAAGGCCTCATTTAGGTCTCCCCCATTATTTAATGCATAATTGGCTGCCTGCTCCCAGGTCTGTCTGTTAAAACCTTCTTGATTCTGCATTTTAGATCGAATATGATCCATAACAATGTCGGTCACCGGAACTTCAATCTTAAAAGGAAACTGCTTCTTTTCCCAGTTTAGGGAAGCGACGGCAGAATTAGCGTCCACTTCATTAAACTCAAACCGCAATTGCTCTACATGAGGTATTTCTTTTGTTGTAATGGATACCTGAAGAGCGTCTTCAGAAGGATCATAAAAATAACTTCCCCAAGCGCCGTGATTTTTAGAGAAAATAACGGTTGCAGTGTTGTCTTCATTAACCACCATATGTAATCCATATGTCCCAGCTGGCAATGGCTTGCCGCCTACCTGTATGGCATGGGTAGTTTTAAATAAGGTGTTTTCATTGGCTCCCGCACGCCATGGCGATTCCGTGGCAGTGCCAAAACCAAAATTGTTCATCCCATAGGGAACCAAACTCCCCCATACTTCTCGGTTGTTCACACTGGGTCTTGAGTAAACAATTGTAAGGTCTGTAATACCTACCCGTTGTGATACTTTGGCCATTTGACTTCCCCTGGGGAGATCAAGTTGTGCTTGCACGGGTATCGTCAAGCATAGGCACACCACAATAAAGGCCAGAACGGCCTGTACGTAGCTTTTTTTCATTTGTTCGTTTTTTTTGTTGTGAATAAACTTAGGTTGCCCCTAAAAGTATTCATTCAACAGCGGTAAAATCGTTAGCGTGGTGTTAATTGAAAGGGCATTCTGTTAAAAAAAGTCTCTTTGATTGGGAAATTTAAAATTCCAACAAGCGCTCAACATAAGACTAACTAAAATATAAATCGATCTATATTATTGTATTACAGACTATTATGATATAATCTTTAACGTTGAACATCGTAATTTTATAAGGACAGAAATAGCCAAAAAAGGGATGCAAACTTTATATTTGACGGTTAATTTGGTAAAGATTCTAAAATGAGCAACACGCTATTTGACAAGGTCTGGGACGCCCATGTTGTAAAAAAGATTACAAATGGTCCAGATGTGCTTTTTATTGATCGGCATTTGGTACATGAGGTAACGAGCCCTGTAGCCTTTTTAGGGCTTAAGAATCGCGGTATTCCCGTACTGTATTCAGGCCGTACGTTCGCAACTGCAGATCATAATACACCTACCATTAATCAGCATTTACCAGTAAGCGACCCGCTTTCGGCGAACCAGTTGAAAGCATTGGAGCAAAATGCAAAAGCACATGACATTCCATATTGGGGATTGGGGCATGAAAAGAACGGAATTGTGCATGTGATTGGACCGGAAAACGGAATTACTTTACCAGGAGCAACCATCGTATGTGGTGACTCCCATACTTCTACCCACGGTGCTTTTGGTGCTATTGCTTTTGGAATAGGAACCTCGGAGGTAGAAATGGTCTTGGCCTCTCAGTGCATTATGCAGCCGAAACCTAAAAGCATGCGCATTAATATCAACGGGGAATTACAATTTGGTGTTACGCCAAAAGATGTAGCCCTTTATATCATCTCACAGTTAACAACCTCTGGCGCCACGGGATATTTTGTGGAGTACGCTGGCGATGTTTTTAAGAACATGAGCATGGAAGGGCGTATGACCGTGTGCAACCTTAGTATAGAAATGGGTGCCCGTGGTGGAATGATTGCCCCAGATGAAACCACTTTTAATTACATTAAAGGAAGGGAATTCACTCCGAAAGGAGCTGCATGGGATAAAGCCATGGCCTACTGGGAAACCCTCTATTCCGATGCGGATGCCGAGTTTGATAAAGAATTGACTTTTGATGCTGCCTCCATTGAACCAATGATCACCTATGGAACCAACCCAGGAATGGGCTTTGGTATTACCAATAGCATTCCTACCGCTGGGGAAGGTTCTGGGGCTAAAACTTACAAGAAGTCTTTGGCGTATATGGATTTCAATGAAGGGGAAGAAATGCTTGGAAAACCAATTGATTTTGTATTTCTAGGGAGCTGTACCAATGGGCGCATCGAAGATTTTAGAGCATTTGCTTCCATTGTAAAAGGCAAAAAGAAGGCAGATAATGTCACTGCTTGGCTGGTGCCAGGATCACATAAAGTAGAAGAAGCCATTAAGTCCGAGGGAATTCTGGATATTTTACATGAAGCAGGATTCGAGTTACGAGAGCCTGGCTGTTCTGCTTGTCTTGCCATGAATGATGATAAGGTGCCTGCTGGAAAATATGCAGTAAGTACTTCTAATAGAAATTTTGAAGGAAGACAAGGCCCTGGAGCACGTACCCTGCTAGCTAGTCCCTTAGTGGCTGCTGCTGCGGCTATTACGGGAAAGGTAACAGATCCAAGGTCACTCATGGAGCTAGAAACGGCCTAACCTAATTCTAACTTTTTAAAAAAACAGCATGGCATACGATAAATTCAACATCCTTACTTCTACTGCGGTCCCTTTGCCAATAGAAAATGTAGATACCGATCAAATTATACCGGCTCGATTTCTAAAAGCCACAGAACGTAAGGGTTTTGGTGATAATCTTTTTAGAGATTGGCGCTATCACCCAGACAATACCCCTAAAGAACACTTTGTATTGAATAATCCTATTTACAAGGGCAAGATTTTAGTGGGCGGTAAAAATTTTGGCTCTGGTTCCTCTAGAGAACATGCAGCTTGGGCTGTATATGACTATGGATTTCGATGCGTTGTTTCTAGTTTCTTTGCAGATATCTTTAGAAACAACTGTTTAAATATTGGGGTACTTCCTGTACAAATAAGTCCAGAGTTTTTAGATCAAATTTTTAAAGCCATAGAAGCAGATCCAGAAACAGAATTTGAGGTGAACCTACCGGAGCAAACCTTCACCATTCTTTCTACGGGAGCTATGGAAACCTTTGGTATTAATGAGTACAAAAAAGGAAATATGCAGAATGGGTTTGATGATATTGACTATTTATTAAACCTTAAGGGAGACATAGAGACCTTCGCTACCAAGCGACCATTTTAAATATAGTATGGCGAGAACCATAGAAATTATGGATACCACCCTCAGAGATGGGGAGCAAACATCGGGCGTTTCTTTTACCGCTTCGGAGAAGTTAACGCTGGCCAAACTTTTATTAGATGAACTTAAGGTAGATCGAATTGAAGTAGCTTCTGCCAGGGTTTCTGAAGGCGAATTTCAGGCAGTTAAAAACATTACAGATTGGGCCAAGGAGGCAGGCAAACTAGAACAAGTAGAAGTACTCTCTTTTGTGGATGGAGGTGCGTCTATAAAATGGATGCAGAAAGCCGGTGCCAAAGTCCAAAATTTACTTACCAAAGGTTCGCTAAACCATTTAACGCATCAGCTAAAGAAAACTCCTGAGGAGCACTTTAAAGGCATAAGAGAAGTCATTGACTTGGCGCAAGAAGTTGGTATTACCACGAATGTCTATTTAGAAGATTGGAGCAATGGAATGCGGAATTCTGAAGCCTATGTTTTTCAATTTTTAGATTTCTTGACGCAGCAGCCTGTGAAACGTATTCTCCTGCCGGATACCTTAGGAATCTTAACTCCTGCAGAGACTTTTACATTCGTAGAACGCATCATAAAACGCTATCCCAATACCCATTTTGATTTTCATGGGCACAATGATTACGACTTAAGTGTTTCTAACGTAATGGAAGCCTTAAAAGCAGGGGCCTATGGCTTACACCTTACCATTAATGGAATGGGTGAGCGCGCCGGCAACGCACCTTTAGCTAGTACCATTGCTGTGATTAATGACTTTTTGCCTGAAATAGAAACCAAGGTAAATGAATCTTCGCTTTATAAAGTGAGTAAGTTGGTCTCTACCTTTACGGGCTTTGGTATCCCAGCAAACAAGCCCATTGTTGGCGATAATGTTTTTACGCAGACCGCTGGTATTCATGCCGATGGCGACAATAAAAACAACCTGTATTTTAGTGAATTAATGCCCGAACGATTTGGCCGAAAGCGCAAGTACGCCTTAGGAAAGATGTCTGGCAAAGCGAATATTCAAAAAAACTTACAGGAATTAGGGCTTACGCTAAATGATGAAGAGCTAAAGCTTGTCACTGCGCGTATTATAGAATTAGGAGACAAAAAGGAGAAGGTTACTAAGGAAGATCTGCCCTACATAATTTCGGATGTTTTAGATAGTAGTGCGTTTCAGCAAAAGGTATTTATTAAATCGTATGTCCTAACTCATGCGAAAGGTCTACAACCCTCCACTACCCTTTCTATTGAGATTGATGGAAAAAGCTACGAAGCCAACGCTCAAGGAGATGGCCAGTTTGATGCCTTTATGAATGCTTTACGTAAAGTGTATGAAGGTCTTGAACGCAACTTACCTAAGTTGATAGACTATGCAGTACGTATACCACCTGGGAGTAGCTCAGATGCGCTTTGTGAAACCATGATCACTTGGAAAACAACCAAAAACGACTTTGTTACCACAGGATTGGACTCTGACCAAACCGTATCAGCCATCAAGGCTACAGAAAAAATGTTGAATATAATCTAGTGTATTGCCAAATAATTGCAACGAACACCTAAATAACGAATAAATAAACTATGGATTTAACCATTGCGCTATTGGCCGGAGACGGCATAGGACCTGAAGTAATTGATCAAGCTGTAAAAGTATCGGATGCGGTTGCTAATAAGTTTGGGCACTCCCTTACTTGGAAACCCGCTTTAACGGGAGCAGCAGCGATCGATGCGGTAGGCGAACCCTATCCAGACGAAACACATGAGGTTTGTGTGAGTTCAGATGCCGTTCTATTTGGCGCCATTGGGCATCCTAGATTTGATAATGATCCTAGTGCCAAAGTAAGGCCAGAACAAGGGCTTCTAAAAATGCGCAAGGCGTTAGGTCTTTTTGCAAATGTGCGGCCCACTTTTACTTTTCCTTCTTTAATTGATAAATCACCTTTAAAGCGAGATCGCATAGAAGGAACTGATTTAGTCATTGTACGAGAGCTTACTGGGGGTGTTTATTTTGGAGAACGTGGTCGACAAAACGAGGGCAACACCGCTTTTGATACGATGACCTATCACCGTTTTGAAATAGAGCGCATTGCCAAAAAAGGTTTTGAGATGGCGCTTAAACGCGGCAAGAAGTTGTGTTGTGTAGATAAGGCGAATGTCTTGGAAGCGTCTAGATTATGGCGTGAAACCGTACAGCGCATGGAGAAGGACTATCCGGAGGTTGAAGTAACCTATGAGTTTGTGGATGCTGTTGCGATGCGCCTGATTCAATGGCCTAAAGGATACGATGTAATTATCACGGCCAATCTATTTGGGGATATCTTAACGGATGAGGCATCTGTTATTTCTGGTTCTATGGGACTCATGCCTTCTTCTTCTTTAGGAGAATCTATTGGCTTGTATGAACCCATTCACGGTTCTTATCCGCAAGCAGCAGGTAAAGATATTGCCAATCCTTTGGCGACCGTTCTTTCTGCAGCCATGCTCTTCGAAGATTTTAATTTACAAGAAGAAGCCCAAGCAATACGCGATGTAGTGAATCGTTCGTTGGCCGAAGGTGTCGTAACCGAAGACTTAGCAGACGGGGCAAAAGCGTATAAAACCTCTGAGGTTGGAGATTGGTTAGCAGCCAACATTTAACTCTAGAAAAAGCTACATAACGTTTATTGCAAGGCAAATACCTTTTGCAAAAGTGCCGTGGTTCTTGCACCCACAGAGTTGCGGATTTCTTTTTCCTTGTCACCAACTTTTACAAACAACCCTTTAATGGCTTGTTCCGTGACATAGCCAGTTAAATCAGGGTTTACCGGTTGCACTAAAGGAATACTGTTGTATTTAGAAATTATTTCTGCCCAGATGCGATCAGCTCCTACTTTTGATAAGGAAGCATCTATTTTAGGTGAAAACGCCGCTTGTAGCGCACTACTCGTGGTATTTTGTAGGTATAGCGTAGCTTCTAAATCGTTTTGGGAGGTGAGAATGCGTTTTGCATCATCAAAAGTAAAATCGGTAATAGCCTTGACAAAAATTGGTTTCGCTTCTACTACGGCATCTTCAGCCGCCCTATTTAAAACTTTTAAGCCCTCATCGGCCAGATTCCCTAAACCTATTTTACGCAAACCTTGATCTACCTTCTTAAGCTCTTCAGGCAACAATATGCGTACGGCTTCGTCTTTGAAATACCCGTCTTCTTTATGCAATAAATCCACCCCTTGGTTTACCCCAAATTCTAAAGCCTGTTTTAATCCAGCGGCAATCTCGGCGGACGAAACTTCACCCGAAGGGAGCTGATTTACCACCTGTTGTAATTCGGTACAAGAGGTACAAAAAAGAAAAATACATACTAATGGTCGTAGTGTTTTCATAGGAAATGCTGTTGGTTATACTTTAAGATTCCTTCGCACTACAAAGTAACTACAAAATATAGTCCGTGCTCAAAAAGTTACTCACTTTTGCATCTAAGAGCTGCTCTACCGTTTCGTTGTTAAGATCATTGTCTTTAAACGCTACAAATGTTCTAATACTAAAAGAGCGCAAGGCATCATGCACACTGAGCGTTGATTGAGCAGAATCTTTTCGGCCCGTAAAAGGATACACGTCTGGTCCACGCTGGCAAGAACTGTTTAAGTTTACCCTGCAAACCAAGTTGGCAAGCGTATCAATTAAGGGCGAAAGCGAATACACATCCTTCCCAAACAGACTTACCTGCTGCCCGTAATTGCTCTCTGCCATATCATCCAACGGCTGTTCAATGTCTGTGAACGAAATCACTGGAATAATTGGGCCGAACTGCTCTTCCTCATAGACCTTCATATCCTTGGTGGTCGGGTAAACCACAGAAGGCCAAATAAAATTAGGACTGCGCTCACCCCCTTTTGCATTTATAACTTTGGCACCCTTTTCTTTTGCATCATCCAATAATTCTTGAATGTAATCTGGCTTTCCAGGCTCCGGTAGTGGCGTAAGCTGTACGCCATCATCCCAGGGGTTTCCAAAAGTTAGGCTGTCAACAGCCTTTGCAAATTTTTCTAGAAAAGCCTCCTTTACATCTTCATGTACATAAATGATTTTCAATGCTGTACAGCGTTGCCCATCATAAGACAGTGTCCCAGAAATACATTCCTTTACGGTAAGGTCAAGATCTGCATCAGGTAAAATAATAGCCGGGTTTTTAGCTTCTAAACCTAGCACCTGACGTAAACGGTTGCTTTTTGGGTGTTGATTCACCAAAGCATTCGCAGAGGAACTATGACCAATTAACGCGAGCACATCTACTTTTCCAGTTTTCATGATTGGGCCAGCGATTGCTCTACCACGACCAAATAGAATATTGACCACCCCTTTAGGAAAACTCGTTTGAAAAGCCTCTAAAAGCGGTGTAATGAGCAAAACTCCGTGCTTTGCTGGTTTAAAGATGGTGGTGTTCCCCATGATTAAAGCTGGGATCAACAGTGTAAATGTTTCATTCAAGGGGTAATTGTAAGGACCTAAACATAAGACCACTCCCAAAGGACCCCGGCGAATATGAGCATACACCCCATCATGTTTGTGAAACTTTGCAGAGTCTCTGTCTAGTTGTTTATAATCTTCAATTGTATCATAAATGTACGCTACCGTACGATCAAACTCTTTGTAGGCATCTGGCTTAGCCTTCCCTATCTCCCACATGAGTAGTTTTACCACCTCTTCCCGTTTGGTTTCCATTTGTTTTACAAAGGTTTCCATACAGGCAATGCGATCTTTTACCTTCATGGTGGGCCACACTCCTTTACCTTGATCCCAGGCCTTGGTAGCTGCATCTAAAGCTTCCATGGCCTCCGGTTCTTCATTGGTAGGAATACTCCCCAAAACAGTCTGTTCATAGTCCTCGGTTGAGGAGATGGTAGATATAACCTGGGAGGTACTTCCCGACCATTCCTTCAATTCACCATTCACGAGATAGTGTCGCTGATGGATAGGTTCTTGAATACGGTAGGCTTCTGGAATTTCTACTAAGGTTTTCATTTTCAAGTATTTTCTTCTAAGATACCTATTTTGTTTAACAATATTTCATATTTATTAAACAATATTACCAATTGAACAATCGATGGTGTCGATCCTTCTTGTAACTAAACCTCTATACGATAGGCTTCATAGCGGTCATAGAAGCGCGTAAACGTGCTCCTACAATTTCTACAGGATGTTCTCTTAATGCTTTGTTTACCGCAATCAATTGCGCATTGTCCACTCCTGTATCACCGTCCTTACCAAAAGCGGTTCCTATGATATCGGTGTCCACAGTGCTCATAAAATCTGCTAAAAGTGGTTTGCAAGCATGATCAAACAGATAACAACCGTATTCTGCGGTGTCTGAAATAACCCGATTCATCTCAAAAAGCTTTTTCCTTGCGATGGTATTAGCGATTAGCGGTGTTTCATGCAAAGACTCATAATAGGCAGATTCTTCAATGATTCCAGACTCTGTCATAGATTCAAATGCGAGTTCTACCCCTGCTCTTACTAAAGCAACCATAAGTACCCCGTGATCATAGTACTCTTGTTCAGAAATTTCCACATCTGCGGCCGGCGTCTTTTCAAAAGCAGTTTCTCCGGTAGCAGCACGCCATGTAAGTAAATTTTTGTCATCATTGGCCCAGTCTTCCATCATCGTTTTTGAGAAATGACCAGTCATGATATCATCCATATGCTTTTGGAATAATGGACGCATGATATCTTTTAATTCTTCAGAAAGTTCAAAGGCTTTGATTTTTGCTGGATTGCTAAGACGATCCATCATATGAGTAATTCCCCCATATTTCATGCCTTCGGTAATGGTTTCCCATCCGTATTGAATTAATTTGGAAGCGTATCCTGGATCAATACCCTTGGCGACCATTTTATCAAAACACAAAATAGATCCTGTTTGTAAGAGTCCGCATAAAATGGTTTGCTCGCCCATTAAGTCGGATTTCACCTCCGCTACAAAGGAAGATTCTAGAACACCCGCTTTATGTCCCCCTGTGGCAGCCGCATAGGCTTTTGCCTGCGCAAATCCTTTGCCTTCCGGATCGTTCTCTGGATGCACCGCGATAAGCGTAGGTACCCCAAACCCACGTTTGTACTCTTCCCGCACCTCAGATCCTGGGCTTTTTGGTGCAACCATGATTACCGTAAGGTCTTTTCTCACTTCCATCCCCTCTTCTACAATATTAAAACCATGAGAGTAGGATAAGGTGGCGCCTTTTTTCATTAAAGGCATCACCGCACTTACCACATTGGTATGTTGCTTGTCTGGAGTAAGGTTAATAACCACATCTGCAGTTGGGATTAACTCGTCATAAGTACCCACGGTAAAGTTGTTTTCGGTGGCATTTTTGTAAGAAGCACGTTGCTCCTTGATGGCCGCTTCCCGCAAGGCGTAGGAGATATCCAAGCCAGAATCACGCATGTTCAATCCCTGGTTAAGTCCCTGTGCTCCAGCACCTACGATTACTATTTTCTTTCCCTTCAAGGCAGTAACACCATCACTAAATTCATGGGTTTCCATAAACCTGCATTTACCCAATTGCAAAAGTTGGTCTCGTAAGGATAGTGTATTGAAGTAATTTGTCATTTTCTAAAGTGTTTGTTGCTATTTAGTTATCTAAATGAAATTCTTCTAAAATTTCAGTAATTGGCATTTTGGTTTTGGTAACGGCTATTCGTCCAGAACGCACAAATTGCATAATCCCAAAGGGTTCTAAACGATCATGCATCTCATCAATTTCGTGACGTCTTCCGGTTTTTGCTAACACAAAGAACTCCCGATGCACCGTTACAATTTTGGAGTTGCTCTCTTTGATAGCATTCTGTATTTGAGGTTCATCAAATAGTAAAGCTGATTTGATTTTGAACAAGGCAGATTCCTGATAAATAGTTTCGTCATCTGTATGATAAAAGGCCTTGATAACCTCTACTTGTTTTTCTATTTGCTGTACTATTTTTCGGGTCCAATCTTCCGTAGTATGTACAACAATCGTAAATTTTGAAACGTTCTCTATTTCTGATTTAGAGACATTTAAGCTTTCTATGTTAATGTGTCGCTTCAAGAATATTCCTGATATGCGATTGAGAAGTCCTACGTTATTTTCTGAATAAACCGAAATTGTAAACCACTGTTTCTCCATTTCCTTTAGTTTGTCTTTTTAACTGCTAGAATTATCCCTGTAGACCAATCCATCTTGGTCAATACTAGGTCCTTCCTTGTTTCTAATTGTTGCATTAAGGCTAGGGCTTTTTCTTCGTGCCCTTCAGGCCAATTCTCTTGCGGCTTCATATCATCAATCACATAATAACCACCTGGACGTACTAGTCCTAACACCTGGTCTAAATGCGAATATTTCCCTGGCCATGCGTCTGCAAATACCAAATCGAATTGTGGCCCATTGTACTCCTCTAGCCATGAACCGCCCTCTGCACAAATGAGTTCTACTCTTTTGTCTTCCTTAAAATAATTTTGAACGATTTCTATAAGTTCCGGATCGTTATCGATACTAATCACGCTTCCAGAACTGGCCAAGCCGTCTACCATCCAAGCTAGTGACAGTCCCATACCCGTACCCAACTCTAAAACACGCCCTGTGGAAATTGTAGTCACCAAAGTCTTGAGTAAGGTTCCCACATGTCTATCTGAAGGCATGCTAAAACCTATCGCATCGCTTTCTTTTAAAAGCGCGGGATACTTAGTTGGTACAGTTGCCACCTGCTGCTGTATCATGGCCTTATTTTAAACGAATTTCTGAAACAGAAGCTCCGGAAGGAATCATTGGGAAGACATTGTCTTCTTTTTCAACCACAACTTCTAAGAAATAAGGCCCTTGATAATCAATCATATCTTGTATGG
Source organism: uncultured Croceivirga sp. (assembly GCA_964601965.1). Lineage (GTDB taxonomy): Bacteria > Bacteroidota > Bacteroidia > Flavobacteriales > Flavobacteriaceae > Croceivirga. Next base: position 8,284 of record CAZRPJ010000006.1, on the reverse strand, counting down.
CCCCTTGCAAGGCACCTCTTTCAGAAACTCGGTTCGATTTAATATGATAGCCTTCTGCAATCTTAACAAAGTCAGGGTTGGTCATCACGGTAGAGGCATAACGGCTTTCAAAGAAGAGCTCTTGCCATTGCCGTACCATGCCCAAATGATCGTTATTTAAGACTACAATTTTTACTGCTAGTTGATGTTGAAAAATGACCCCCAATTCTTGAATGGTCATTTGATAGCCTCCATCTCCAATAATTGCCACCACTTCTCGCTCAGGAGCGCCCTGTTTTGCGCCAATAGCGGCAGGCAAGGCAAATCCCATGGTGCCCAAGCCTCCAGAAGTAATATTACTTTTACTGTGTTTGAATTTGGCATAACGACAGGCAATCATCTGATGCTGCCCCACGTCTGTTACAATCACTGCCTCGTTTTTGGAAGCTACATTAATCTGTTCGATCACCTCTCCCATGGTGAGGCCCGGTTTGGTAGGATGCAGATCGTTTTTTATAACCGCCTCATATTCTTCCTGCATTTTCTTATCGAACTCAGCCTTCCAAGCCTCGTGTTTCTTTTCATTTACCAAAGGCAGTAAATCGGCAAGGGTCGCTTTACAATCCCCCAACAAGGCAATCGCTGGCTTCACATTTTTTCCTACTTCTGCAGGATCTATCTCAAAATGAACGACTTTGGCTTGTGTCGCATAGGTGTCTAACTTACCCGTTACTCGGTCATCAAAACGCATCCCTATGGCTAAAAGCACATCGCATTCGTTCGTTAGTACGTTTGGACCGTAGTTACCGTGCATTCCTACCATTCCTACGTTTAGAGGGTGGTCTGTAGGCAATGCGGATTCTCCCATGATGGTCCACGCCGCAGGGATCCCGGTCTTTTCTACAAAAGCCTTCAATTCTTCTTCTGCTTCTCCCAGAATAATTCCTTGCCCCCAAACAATGTAAGGACGCTTGGCGGTATTAATCAACTCTGCTGCAGCAGCAATGGCCTCAGGATCTGCTTTAGGTACGGGTTTATAACTGCGAACGCCCGTACACTTTTCGTACACAAAATCTAATTCATCAAACTGGGCGTTCTTGGTAATGTCAATTAAAACAGGGCCCGGTCTTCCAGATTTTGCAATGTAAAATGCTTTTGCCATCACCTCTGGAATTTCTGAGGCTTTGGTAATTTGATGGTTCCATTTTGTAACCGGTGTAGAAATCCCCACAATATCTGTCTCCTGGAAAGCATCGGATCCCAGCAAGTGTCTTGGCACCTGTCCGGTTATACAGACCATGGGTGTAGAGTCTATCTGTGCATCTGCCAGACCCGTCACCAAATTGGTTGCTCCGGGACCAGAGGTTGCCATTGCCACTCCCACTCTGCCACTTACACGCGCATATCCTTGAGCCGCATGGGTAGCCCCTTGCTCATGACGTGTAAGAATGTGTGTTAGTTGGTCCTGAAACTTGTATAATTCATCATAGACGGGCATTATAGCACCACCAGGATAACCGTAAATTAAATCCACACCTTCTGCTAGAAGGCAATGAATGATGGCCTCTGCTCCCGTAATACGAATCGATTTCTGGGAGGTTTTTGCTTGTTTTTGGGCTTTTAATGTTTCCATGGGCTCCATGTTATAGTTCATCTGTAACACAACCCTTGGAGGCAGATGCTACAATTTTGGCATATTTATAAAGACTTCCTTTTCGCACCTTCAACGGAGGTTGCGTCCAGGCCTGTCTGCGTTTTTCAAGTGTTTCGGCACTTACATCCATACTAATGGTATTCTTTTCGGCATCAATAGTGATCATATCGCCATCTTCTACTAAAGCGATATTTCCTCCATCTTGTGCTTCAGGCGCTATATGTCCTACCACAAAACCATGGGTACCTCCAGAAAAACGACCATCTGTAATAAGCGCTACATCTTTCCCTAAGCCTGCACCCATAATAGCAGCTGTAGGTTTAAGCATTTCTGGCATTCCAGGGCCTCCTTTAGGTCCTTCGTATCGGATCACCACTACATCGCCCTTCTTTACAAGTCCGTTCTTAATCCCATCATTTGCTTCAAACTCGCCACCAAAGACTTTGGCAGGTCCAGAAAAATACACACCTTCCTTTCCTGTGATTTTAGCGACGGCACCGTCGTTGGCAAGATTTCCATAAAGGATACGAATATGTCCTGTCTCTTTTATGGGATTATCAACATCGTGTACCACTTTTTGGCCTTCGGTTAAACTGGGGACTTCTGCTAAATTTTCGGCCACAGTTTTTCCTGTCACTGTTAAGCAATCCCCATGCAGCATGCCTTTTTCCAACATAAACTTCATTACCGCTGGAATACCTCCCACTCGGTGTACATCTTCCATCAAAAACTTTCCACTAGGCTTTAAATCTGCCAAGAAGGGCGTAGTATCGCTGATACGTTGAAAATCATCTAAAGTGAATTCAATTTCTGCCGCTTTTGCAATGGCCAAGAAATGAAGCACTGCGTTGGTAGAACCACCGAGAACCGTGATAAGCCGAACGGCATTCTCCAAGGATTTTTTGGTGATGATGTCGGATGGCTTTATATCCTTTTCAAGTAAAAGTCTAAGTGCCTTCCCTGATGCAATACAATCGTCTTTCTTTTCTGGACCGGTCGCCGGATTGGAAGAATTGTACGGCATGGCCATCCCCAATGCTTCAATTGCCGAAGCCATGGTGTTGGCAGTATACATACCACCGCAAGCTCCTGCTCCAGGGCAGGCATTTTCAATGACGGCTTGATATTCTTGTTCATTCATGGTCCCGGCTACTTTCTCTCCCCAGGCTTCAAAAGCCGAAACCACATCTAATTTTTTGTTGTTTAGACAGCCCGACGCAATGGTTCCTCCATACACTAAGACAGAGGGTCTGTTTAGGCGAATCATAGCCATTAAGGCTCCCGGCATGTTCTTGTCGCATCCTACCACAGTTGCTAGACCATCATAATTCATGGCCTGTACGACCGTTTCCATAGAATCTGCGATAATATCGCGGGACGGCAACGAATAACGCATTCCATAGGTTCCCATAGAGATCCCATCACTTACCCCAATAGTATTAAATATAAGACCTACTAAATCGGTTGATTGAATGCCTTCTTTTACGTATTTAGAAAGTTCATTGAGGTGCATGTTACAGGGATTCCCTTCGTAGCCGGTACTACCTACACCAATAAGTGGTTTTTGTAAATCCTCGTTGGTTAAACCAATAGCATGCAACATGGCCTGTGCTGCTGGTTGGGTGGGATCTTGGGTAACGTTTTTACTGTATTTATTCAATTCCATTCAAGTGGTTCTTCGTTCTCGATTTCAACAGAAGCTGATCTATCAACTTCAAAAATAGAGTATTCCCCTGCCCCAGTATTCGCAGTCATTTGCTCTATTTAAATTCATCTTATTTTGCAAGGTGCTAATTCTTTGATAATCTGAAACTTACTTCCACTTTTATTACCATATCCAATCATTCACTTTGCCTTTAATTTCTTTTCTTTCTATGGAGGCTGTTGTGGATTTTAATCCTTGGTTAGTTTAGAACCGCACGAAGTGTATCTTTGGTACCTATGGAAAAAACTGTAACCGAATCTATCTTGCACCGTCGTTCTGTACGCGTATTTAAAGAAGATGCCCCCTTAGACAATACCAAAGTAGAAGCCTGCCTTAAAAACGCTAGCCTTGCCCCAACCAGCAGTAATTTGCAGCTCTGGGAATTCTATCATGTTACTTCTAAAAAGGTTTTAGAGCAATTAACAGAAGCATGCCTCGGGCAGAACGCAGCTAAAACTGCCCAGCAAATGGTGGTGGTCGTGGCGCGAAAAGATCTTTGGAAAAAACGGGCCAAGGCCAATATCTCTTTTTTACAAGACACCTATGGGAATAAGCCCGCATCAGAATACAGCAAACGTGAAAAGTTTGCGCTTAACTACTATCAAAAATTGATCCCTACGGTCTACAGCGATTTTCTGGGAATATTGGGCTTTTTCAAGTATTGGTTTTTTCAGCTTATAGGGCTGTTTAGACCCACATACCGCCAATTAAGACGGTCTGATATGCGCATTGTTGCGCATAAAAGTGCAGGTCTGGCCGCACAGAACTTTATGATAAGTATGGCAGCCATTGGCTATGACACCTGCCCCATGGAAGGAAGTGATACCCTGCGCGTAAAGAAGATTCTTAAGCTCCCGAGAGGTGCTGAAATTAATATGGTCATTGGTTGCGGTGTACGTGATGAAAACGGCATCTATGGCCCACGTTTTCGTGTGCCTTTTGAAGAAGTATACTTTACAGTTTAGTCGAGTTTAAACTGAATGTGATCTCCCGCCTTTTTTTGGGCCAGTATGGAGATAGATTCCTGACTTAGCTGTAAGATTCTTGGGTACCCGCCTGTGGTTTGACCATCTTTCATTAAAACGATGAGTTTCCCTGAAGGCGTGATTTGTACCGTACCTGGTAAAGTGGCCGAAGTAAGCATGGAAATAGCATGTTCTCCCAGGGTTTCTTCTAGCTGGTACGCCATTCTATTGTTCTCTTTGGAAATGGTAAAAGAAGTGCTTCCCAATTGTTTTTGTTGCGCTTCGGTTAGCAAATTAAATTCTGGACCCTGACTGACTTTTAATTCAATATGATCGAGGTAACTGCGCACTTTTAGGTCTGTAATTTTAGGTTCGAAAGAGGTGGCAGCTACATAAGGTAATTCTTGACCATCTGTAATAGTGCGTTTTTCGGTGAGGGGAATATATTGCGAGCTACTTTCTAAAACTTCGGGCGTATGCAACCCTCCTTTTACACCTAAGTATCCTCTAAACCCTTTTTCTAAGCGCCCATAGGACAGGATGTCACCCTCCTCAATTTTGTACACATGATAGTTTTCTACAGGCTCATTATTGAGAGTAGCAGATAACTTGGCACCTCCTAAACATATAAAGGTTGGCGCTTCAAAAAGCAAGGTTGGGCCCGTCATGGTGATTTCCAGTACCGTTGCACTGGTTGTATTTTCTAAAAGGGTATTGATGCGATGCCGCGCTAGATCATCCATAGTTCCGGAAACAGGCACCCCTTTGTGGCGGTACTTAAACCGACCGCTATCTTGAATTGTGGTGTAAAAGCCAGATTTTAATACTTTAATCATTCCACAATAACTTTTCAGGTTGATAAATCCCTACCTCGGCTTCTATATTTCGTAAATCAAAGGTTGCCCGATCGATGGCTTCAAATTGAATCCGATCCCCTACGTTTACAAAGCAAGGATTTTCTAGATTAAGGTTGAACATGGGTACAGGACATTTTCCAATAATATTCCATCCTCCGGGTGAATCTTGCGGATAGATTCCTGTTTGCTTCCCCGCCAATCCTACCGATCCTTTGGCCACATGCAGTCTGGGTGTTTTCTTTCGTTGCGTTTCTAAGCGTTTCGGCAAGCCACCCAAATACATAAAACCGGGAAGAAAGCCTATTCCAAAGACGGTGTATTGATGGGTGGTATGTAATTTAATGAGTTCCTCCACAGAAATAAAGAGCGCATCGGCCGTTTCTTGCAGATCTAGACCAAATTCCTCGTCATAACAAACGGGTAATTTCCAGAGGTAGCGCTGTGCTTTCTCATGTGCTCTTGGCTGTGCGTACCAAGTCAAAAGCTGCTCCTTTAGGGTGGCAAAATTAAAACTAGCTGCTTGTTGTATGAGGGTTAGTGAATTATACGAAGGCACCATCACCCAATCTTCTTCTAGCTCCTTTTTTAGGGACTCTTGAAACGAAATAATATCGTCTAAAATGGCATGGTCTACCTGATTAGGCCATTCTATTAAAATTGCGGTTTCACCGAATGGCTTTACGGTAAGGGGGTACGAACTCACTTTTTAATTTGAATGTTATGTTTAGACAATTCTTGATGAAGATACACTAATATTTCTAATGCGGAAGGGGTATCTCCATGAACACAATAGGTGGCTGCCTTCATTTCTATAATTTCTTTGGATAGCGTCTGTACCTGCTCATTTTGCACCATAAAAACTACATGATCCAATACCTCTTCCGGCGCTTCTATCAGTGCTTTTTCTTCCTTTCTTGATACTAAAGTTCCGTCAGGATTGTAATTTCTATCTGCAAAGGCCTCTAAAACAGTTACAAAACCCCTACTTGCTGCTATTTCCTGAATTTTTGAAGCATGGGGCACATACAATGGGATATGTTGATATCCTTCAATAGCATCTAAAAAGCAATGGGCCAAGTCGCTATTACGTGCAATCTCATTATACAGTGCACCGTGCGGTTTAATATGGTGCAAGCTTGCTCCCGCCTCGTCTAGCACCTCTTGAAAAAGCGTTAGTTGTTCCTTGATACTTTGCTTCAGTTCGCTGTCTGCTATCTCCATGACCCGTCTGCCAAAATGAGCCCGATCTGGGTAACTAGGATGTGCCCCAATAGCAACGCCATGTTGTAGGGCAAGCTCCACGGTTTTTCGCATGGTATGGACATCACCTGCATGACCGCCGCAGGCCACATTGCATGAACTGATATAGGGCATGATGGCTTCTTCATTCCCAATGCCCTCTCCCATATCGCAGTTGATATCAATCTCTTTCATTTTACCACCAACCAAATACGTTTCCAATACTTTTTATTCCTAAAAGGATACACACCCCAATAATAAGGATCCCTAAAAGATTCTGCCAGCTGGCATTTCTATAGGTGCCCATGAGCTTTTTTCGGTTCATTAAAACCACCAAGAGCACAGCGATAAGTGGTAAAAGGAGTCCGTTTGCTACTTGTGCAAAATTGATGACTTCAATAGGTC
>CAZRPJ010000006.1:0-1380 GCA_964601965.1 uncultured Croceivirga sp. | reverse complement strand
GTATCCCATTGGGCATCTTTAAGATTTTCAACAGATTTCCATTTTTCATTGACCAGCGAGGTATGTAAAAACAAATTGTAAGGAACCACCGTGGTGCCTATGAGTGCAATAATGGTCCATACCCCATTCTCAGGAATGCTGGGAACAAAAAGCCCTTTTAAAATACCAGTGAGCGACGGTTTGGTAACAATGGCTGCTACCACAAAGGCCAAACTCATGGAGCCGATTAAAACTATAAAGGCCTTTTCTAAAAATTTATAACTCCCCTTCCATAGTAATAGAAAGGCGATACCCCCTATAAGAATGGGATAAAGGCTGGTGAGTGATTTTCCCAGCAACGCTTCCATCCCTAAAACGGCGCCTGCTATGTTCCCTCCTTCATAGGCGGTGTTTCCAATTAAGATGGCACCTAGGATAAGTATTAAAAGGAAGCTACGCAGCCATTTTTGGGGGAACTCTGTTTTTATCACATCTGCCAGTCCCTTTTTTGTCACCAAGCCAAGGCGTGCTGCCATTTCTTGCAGTACTAGGGTCGCTATTATAGAAAATAGCATGGCCCAAAGCAGGGCAAAACCAAAGGAAACCCCCGCTATGGAGCAGGTAGTGACGGTGCCGGGTCCTATAAATGCCGCAGCGATTAAAACGCCGGGTCCAAGTCTTTTCAAAATCTGTTAATTTTCACCACAAAAAATAACACTTTCCCAACAATCGTTTAACCATTCGTCTAAAAAACTGCATTTCATCTAATATTTGGGGGTCTTGCGGCAATGTAACATACGATTCTTTCAATGTAAAAGTTATTATAGTCCCAAATCTAATTATTGACCAAACTTAACTACTTACATGACATGCAAGGAATGTAAAAAGACTATAGCCCCCGAAATAGGACAACTTGCAAAAGACCAATTAGGCGTTATACTCTGCGAAAGACATACAAAACTAATAGAAGGAATTGTTGAAGAAAACGATACTCCTTTAGAAGCCATTCAATTATACTATGCCCTTAAAGAGGCAGGTGCCAACCCCATGTTAGAATGGTGGGACGGCCATAAGTCTATAGACATTGCGATCTCTAGGGTGAAACTAAACATAGAAATTGAAACAGACTACCATCTTATTACCCATGAGCAAGCCATTCATGATTTAGAAGAAGCCATGCATTCTTTTAAAAATGGATTCACTACGCTACGAATACCCCATGTGGTTATTAAATACTATCTGGAACAAACCGTGGAGAATATTCTGGGTATCATTCAAGGCTTAAAAGCCAACTTAAAGGTGATCTAAAACGTAGCAATCCCTAGAAAACATAAAATCCAATGGCGGCTGTCATTGGATTTTTTTGGTTGGTTCATGGTTATTTGAAATCCTTCTCGTACT
>CAZRPJ010000005.1:39677-104964 GCA_964601965.1 uncultured Croceivirga sp. | reverse complement strand
TAGCCGAAGAAAATAACCTGGCAGAAACGGTTTTTGTAGTGCAAAACAATGCCACTTTTGAAATCCGTTGGTTTACCCCAGAAATAGAAGTGGCGCTTTGTGGTCATGCCACTCTGGCGGCGGCCTACGTGCTTTACAACTATTATGGGTATAACGAAAATACCATTCGGTTTTATTCTACAAAAAGCGGCAATCTTAGCGTAGAAAAAGGTGAAAATGGCTTTATTACGCTGGACTTTCCTACCGATGATAATGCTATGATACGAGGCGATGATCTTATTGAAAAAGCCTTGGGATGGAGCCCTGTAAAGACCATTAAAGGGAAAACAGACTACCTACTCATTTACAATTCTCAAGCAGAGATTGAAGCTTTGGAACCCAATTTTCATTTGCTAGATCAATGCAACTGTCGTGGGGTGATCGCTTCTGCCCCCGGGGATGAAGTAGACTTTGTTTCTCGCTTTTTTGCACCAAAATGTGGCATTCCAGAAGACCCGGTTACGGGATCTGCCCATACCACTATGGCGCCTTATTGGAGCAACGTTTTAGGAAAAACCAAAATGACGGCCCAGCAGCTATCCAAAAGAGGCGGCAAACTTTGGATAGAATATTTGGGAGAACGAGTAAAGATTACAGGGAAGGCCGTTCCTTATTTAATTGGAGAAATTGAAATATAAGTATGTATCCATTACTAAGAAATAGGAGGTTGCGTGCCTCAGAATCTATTCGAAAGTTAGTTCGTGAAACGGTGATCACTCCGTCTGATTTTTTGGTACCCCTTTTTGTGGTAGAAGGCAAGGGGATAAAAGAAGAGATCCCTTCCATGCCTAATTATTATCGCATGAGTCTGGACCATATCGCCGAAGAAGTAAAAACGCTGTGGCAGATGGGTCTTTGTGGCGTCTTGCTTTTTGTAAAAGTCCCAGACAATCTTAAGGACAACGAAGGCAAAGAAGCACTCAATCCTGATGGGTTAATGCAACGTGCTATTAAAACCGTTAAAAATGCTTGTCCTGATATGCTGGTGATGACAGACGTGGCCTTGGATCCTTACTCCCAATACGGGCATGATGGTATTGTTGCCGATGGAAAAATCTTAAATGATGAAACTGCCGAAGTTTTGGGAGAAATGAGCATCTCTCATGCCGAAGCTGGGGCCGATTTTGTAGCACCAAGTGACATGATGGATGGTAGAATACTTACCATTCGTGAGGCACTGGATGATGAAGGATTTATAGATACCGGAATTATGAGTTATGCTGCGAAATACGCAAGCGCATTTTATGGTCCTTTTCGCGATGCTTTGGATTCTGCACCGGTAGATTTAAAAAACGTGCCCAAAGACAAAAAAACCTATCAGATGGATCCAGCCAATCGTTTTGAAGCAATTAAAGAGACGCAGATGGATATTGATGAAGGGGCTGATATTGTCATGGTGAAGCCCGGGTTGGCCTATTTAGACATCGTTCGTGAAATTAAAAACGAAGTGGAAGTCCCTGTCGCGGTATACCAAGTATCTGGCGAATATGCTATGCTTAAAGCAGCCGCGGCCAAAGGTTGGTTAGACCATGACGCCGTGATGCTAGAACAATTGCTGGCCATAAAAAGAGCAGGTGCCAACATCATTGCCTCTTATTTTGCAAAGGATGTAGTACCCCTACTCTCTTAATGGTTGCATGTTCGGCACAATTAAGTCAGTTCTTCACAACGAAATCCACGGGTGTAGAACAATCGCGTAATAGCCGTTGGGTTGGGACGTTTCGTTTCTACTCTAAAAATGTTATCGCAGTCTTCTAAGTCAAAATTCCACCGTCCGTTCTTGTTAATTAAACGATCCAAACCCTTTTGTAGCTGATGGACGTGGGTTGTATTCTGGACAGACGTTTTAAAAACCAATACTGTGCTCATCTTACCGCTCATAAAACAAAGGAGGCTCAATACCTAAGGCACGTAAATACACATAGCCCTGTCCTCTATGGTGAATCTCATTATCAATAAAGTAGAATATATGCCACAGCACGGGAAATTCGTACGCTCCAAATAAGACCACCGTTTCGGCAAATTTTTCAGCGGGTAACTCTTCCCAAAGCGTATCAATACTTTTTGTGGCAGCATCCCAATGGTTCAAGAGTTCAGACTTTTGATTTCCGTAGTCCCTTTTTTCATCAAATTCTTGCTTTTCACCAGTGACCAATTCCTTGAGACCTGGTTCCGCTATGGCCAATAATTCCTTCACTATATCAGCAAAAGGGCGCATACCACCAATACTGAATTCAAAAAATTCTTTTTCAGGAAAAGCTTCAATTACTCTCCTTGTCAACCTTCGGTGCCCTTGCCAACCTTCTAACAGTTGCGCTGGATTCATGATTCCTTGTCCTTCTTCTATCATTTTTTCCATGATTTGTTTTTTTATGTTTTGTTTCTAAAACCAAAATTAAAACGGGGTAGTGACAGCCCTTTGTCAGTAGTGATTTGAATTCCCAAAAAAAATTGCTGACATAGGGTTGTCACCCGCCTCGCGTACCTTGGTCCTGAATATTTAAAAAATGAAACGTAGGTGGCTCTTAGACCTTCATTTGAAATCCTATCTTTGGAATATAGGCCGCTTGCTAATGGGTATGGATACAGTAAAACGATTTGATAGAATTGTTGCAATTCTCATTCATCTTCAATCAAAAAGGGTGGTGAAAGCACAGGAACTTTCCGACCGATTTGAAGTTAGCCTGCGCACGATTTACAGAGATGTGCGCACTTTAGAGGCCGCCGGTGTTCCTATAGTGAGTGAAGCTGGTATTGGTTATTCTATTATGGAAGGGTATCGGTTACCACCAGTCATGTTTACGCGTGAAGAGGCCGGGAGTTTTGTAGCAGCAGAAAAACTGATGCAAAAATTTACCGATCGTTCCTTAGGTGGACATTACGAATCTGCCATGCTTAAATTAAAATCTGTCTTACGTGGTGCCGAAAAAGATTGGGTGGAGGTACTAGAGAATCAGGTGCGAATTTTTCCCTCTCAAGAAATGTTCAATACGCTGATCCCAAATGCATTAGAAATTCTCTTTGAAAGCATCGCCGAAAAAAAGCAAGTCTTCTTAAACTACGAGTCCATACAGGCAGACGCTCCGGTGGATCGTAAAATAGAACCAATTGGTATATTTAATGAGAATAATTTTTGGTATGTCATGGGATACTGCCATTTAAGACGCGATTACCGGCAGTTTAGAACCGATCGTATTCATAAAATTCAGCGTACGCTTACGCCATTTTTATACGAGCATCCACCCATGGAAGACTTGCGCAGTTCAGATAGTACCGTTAAAACCTTTGTGCGTATTGAAGTAGATAAAAAGGTTGCCAAATTTTTAAAAGGCAGCCGGTCTAATTATGGCTTTATTTCCGAAAAAGCAGCTGGTGATGCAGTAGAAATGAGTTTTATGTCAGACGATATTGAGCATCATTTTTCCAGATGGTATTTAATGTTCGGTGATTATGCAAAAATCTTGGAGCCAGAAGCGCTAAAAACGCGGGTTGCAGAACTACTAACCATTCAAAAAGAACGTCTTTTGCAATAAATGAGTCCTAGAGCAATACTATTTTGGTTTCTGATATTGGCGATTAACGCGGGCTACGGTCAGATGAATAAGGTACCCTCTACCCTAGCTCAACAAGTAGATTCTATTGTAGAAGATGGCATAAAACAAAAAGCATTCCCCGGAGCACAAGTATTGGTTGCTCATAAGGGCATCCCTATTTTTCATAAAACCTACGGGTGGCACACCTATGACAGTCTCGTACAAGTACAAACCAGTGATTTGTATGATTTAGCTTCTGTCACTAAAATCTTAGGACCGCTTCCTGCTCTAATGAAGTTGGTAGAAGAAGGGGTCTTGGATTTAGACCAACCATTCTCCAAGTACTACTCGCCATGGAAGAAATACAAGGATAAAAAGACACTCACTTTGCGTGAAATTTTAGCACACCAAGCAGGTTTAACACCTTATATAGTTTTTTTAAATAGCGTTAGCACCAAAAAAAGAACCCTTAAAAGGCGTTTTGTACGGAAGATGCCTTCCAAAAGATTTTCAGAACAGGCCTATGAAGGCATTTATGTAAAAAACCGCTTTTATCGCAAGGTATTTCGGCAAATAAATCGGTCTAAGGTTTCACCTGAAAAGGTTTATCGCTATTCTGGCCTATCCTTTCTTTTGTATCCTAGACTTATAGAAGCGTACACTGGCGAAGACTATGAAACTTATTTAAAGGAACATTTCTATGCGCCCATTGGAGCGGAATTCTTAGGATACAATCCAAGAAATTCAAGTCCAAAAGGAGTGATAGTGCCCACAGAATACGACACTCTTTTTAGACACACCCTAACACGCGGTTGGGTGCACGATGAAAATGCAGCCCTGCTGGGCGGCGTATCCGGAAATGCAGGGCTATTTGGTACTGCCAACGCGGTGTTTAAAATGATGCAATTCTACCAAGATTACGGTCGTGTAGGAGAGCAGCAACTTTTAAAAAAGGAAACGGTACAAGAATTTGCCCGGATCCAATTTCCAGAAAATGACAATCGGAGAGGATTGGGATTTGACAAGCCACTCATTGGGAACGATACCCTCCCGCTGCAAGAAGCATACCCCGCACCTAGCGCAAGTCCGAAAAGTTTTGGACATGCAGGGTTTACGGGAACTTTTGTGTGGGCAGATCCTGAACATGAGTTGGTTTTTGTATTTCTTTCTAACAGAGTGCACCCTTATAGAAGCCATCGCAAACTGTATGAATTAAATATTAGACCCAAATTGCATCAACTCTTTTACGAGGCAATTAAATGAGGCACATCCAAAGCAATTCAAAGGAATTTATAATATCTTCGTTCTTATGGGACTGCTCATTTTTTACGCCATTATTTCCATCTTTTTTTCCTTTCTATGCTCCATTCTAGAAGCGGTGCTTCTTAGTATCACACCCACTTTTGTGAATGTGAAAAAACAAGAAGGAAAAAGCTATGCATTAGAATTAGAAAACCTAAAAAAAGATGTAGACAAACCGCTCATTGCCATCTTAACCTTGAACACCATTGCCCATACTGTAGGGGCAATTTTGGTGGGGGTACAAGCCAAGGTGGCCTATGTGGAGCTCTACGGAACCCAAACGCGTTCTGTTTTTGGAATAGAATTTACAGAAGATTTAATGGTTGGTGTGGTTTCTACAGTGATGACAATTTTAATTCTGGTAGCTTCAGAAATTATCCCGAAAACTATTGGCGCCACCTACTGGAAGCAACTCGCCAATTTTACAGCAAAAGCCTTAAATGGGATGGTCTTTATCATGAAATGGACCGGCTTGCTTTGGGTTTTGCAACTTTTTACGCGTCTTATTGGTGCAAAAGGCGAACACGGTAGCGTATTGAGCAGAGAAGATTTTACCGCCATGACGGATATTGCGGAAGAAGAAGGTGTTTTTGAAGAATCTGAATCTAAGGTTATCCGCAACTTGCTCACTTTTGATGAAATTGAAGCAAAAGACATCATGACTCCAAGAACAGTGATGAAATTGGCTTCTGAGGAGACAACCATTCAAGAGTTTTTTGAAGCGAACCGTCCCTTGCGCTTTTCCCGTATTCCTGTTTTTAAAGATCGGGCAGATAATATCACGGGCTTTATTCTTAAAGATGAGATGTTAGAAGCCATCATTAATAAGGAAGGTAAAAATCCGCTTTCGAGCATTCGTCGCGAAATATTGGTCACCAATAGAACCAAACCCATTCCAGAACTTTTTGAAAAGTTTGTAGAGAAAAAGGAACATATTTCCTTAGTGGTGGATGAGTATGGCTCTGTCAGTGGTTTGGTCACCATGGAAGATGTTATTGAAACTCTTTTAGGCCTAGAAATTATGGATGAAAGTGATAATGTGGAAGATCTTCAAGTCCTCGCAAGAAAAAACTGGGAGTCCCGAGCAAAACGATTGGGCATTATTTCGGAGCAAATTCCTGATGAAGAATAATGGAAACTGCCGTTATTCATACTCCTCTAGGTTTTGCAGAAATTAAAGGTGATGCAGATGGTCTTGCGGCTATTACGGTTTTTGATGCCGCAAAAACTATTGATATTATTCCGCCGGTGTTAGAAGATGCGGTGCATCAACTTCAAGAATATTTTGAAGGATCTCGACAAGTATTTGATCTAACATTGAATCCTGAAGGAACTGACTTCCAAAAAAGAGTATGGAGCGCGCTACAAGAAATTCCGTACGGCAAAACGCTTTCCTATTTAGAGCTCAGTAAGAACTTGGGCGATGTAAAAGCTATTAGGGCCGTTGCTGCTGCCAACGGGAAAAATCCGTTATGGATTGTGGTGCCTTGCCATCGGGTTATTGGCAGTAATGGTGATCTTACGGGATACGCTGGAGGACTACACCGAAAAAAATGGTTGCTAGATCATGAAAGTCCGGTAAAACAACAAAGCCTGTTTTAATTTCTAACAAAATACGTTGGCACAAAAGACGTCTCTACATTGGCCACTAATTCCCCTAAAGGAGTAATTTGCAATACGCCGCCTCGGGCACTTTGGTCTAAAACTTCGTAGCCTACTAAAAATACCCCTTGGTCTGCATCATACAATTGTACCGTAAGCCCTATTGCTGCTCCAAGCGCTGATTCCACCTCCGCGGCAATACTAATAAAATCAACGATCGTATTTTCTTGGGACGTAATATTAAAAGTGGCCGGTCCGGAGGGATAGGCAGAAGGTTGCACAAAAGGAAAGGCGTAAAACAACACACCATTGTTATAAACGGCTCCGTCTATTGGTCCTGCAGAAAACCCGGTATTAAACGCTAGGGAAAGATCTTCCTTAAGAGAAAGCTCCACCGCATCATATATTTCCAGCGTTGCATTCACCCCATTTTTAACAATGGCTACTTCTCCTTGATTGGTAATTAAAAAACTGATAGGAATCTCTTGAAAATTTAATATGGGCCCATTGCTTTGGGTAGCGGTATCGTAAAAAGTAAACTTATAGTCGCCTACATTATCTCGATACGCAAAATAGACGCGTTCGTTAAAAAGAAGGGGTTGGTACACAAAATCGATATCGACATCAATAGCCGTATCTGTAACATTGTTATTCTGAAGAGAAACATCTTGTATCCCTAAATTTCTTGTGCCAAAAGGCCCAAAAAAACCAAAAATTACATTGGATTCGGTATTGGTGCCCCAGGCTACGGAACGCCCTTCACTGTTTGCGAAAATATCAGAGAATCTTCCTAGAGCATCCGTTCTAATATCCTTGATTATTAATGAAAAGGTTCCCCCCTGGAAATAGTAAAAAGAGAGCAAATCATCCGTTTGCCTTTGGGTAAGGTATCCGGTGTTAATAGAAAAGTCGGCCGTGAGGTTTTGTTGGGTTCCTTGTTCGGTAGTGCCGTCATAATTAAACTGATAGACATTGGAGGCGTCCTCGCCCACAGCAATAAAACTTGCCACCGAAACTTCTGGTTCTTCTGGTGCCGTTATTCCTGAATCATCTGAAGAACAACTCATGACGAGAAGTGCCAGAAAAGGCAAAATATAGTATCTCAATTTCATAGCGTTTGGACTAAAAAGATACCATTTTATTAGAAAAGTTGCGGCATTTCCCTTCAAATTAGTACATTACCCGTATGCTAACCAAGATGAATTTAGAACAGGTACTGTTTCTAGATATTGAAACTGTTCCCGAGAATACCTCCTTTGCTGAACTTTCTGAAGAGAAGCAAGAACTTTGGGCGCAAAAGACCAGCTACCAACGAAAAGGCGAGATCACACCCGAAGATTTCTACGAGCGCGCCGGCATTTGGGCAGAGTTTGGTACCATTGTTTGTATTTCGGTAGGTTATTTTGTCTTGAAAGGTGAGGAGCGTTCTTTTAGAGTCACCAGTTTTCACGGTAAAGAGAAAGATCTTCTTCTTAATTTTAAAAACCTCCTAGAGACCCATTTTAGTCATCCCAGAAACCTACTGTGTGCCCATAACGGAAAGGAATTTGATTTTCCCTACATCGCTCGTAGGATGCTTATTCTTGGCATTCGCCTCCCTTACAAATTAGATCTTTTTGGTAAAAAGCCTTGGGAAGTACCGCATCTAGATACCATGGAGTTGTGGAAATTTGGAGACTACAAGCATTTTACTTCGCTAAAATTACTAGCGAACGTTTTAGGTATTCCTTCTCCTAAAGAAGATATTGACGGAAGTATGGTACGGCAAGTATATTACGAAGACAAGGACATAGACCGCATTGTTATGTATTGTGAGCGAGATGTTATTACAGTGGCACAGATTATTTTAAGATTGAGGAATGAAGACCAACTTTCAGAATCCGAAATCTTCCATGTGTAGTTTCCTCTTTAAGATGATCTTTCCAAGACTATTCTTATAATTCCCCAAAAGTTATTTTTGCAAAGTAGGTTGAAATTAAATCTACTTAGATGGTTACTTCAAACTCCATATTATTCACCATTATATGCGTTTTTGCCGTGCAAGCAATGATCCTCAGCGGATTAATTGCTTTTAAACGGCCAAAGCGTTTGGCAAATACTTTCTTGGCACTATTGGTATTCTTTTATGCATTAATTGCCCTTAATATCGTAGTGGTTAATGTGTTAAAAGATTATGGAATGCTGCATGTATTCCGTTACATTCAAATGGAAATGATTTATGGAATAGGGCCTGCACTATACTTCTACACTAGATGCATTACAAATCCAAAATTTGAGTTTCAAAAAAGACATTACCTCCATTTTTTACCCTTGTTGTTGGAATTTGTTTTTTACAGAACTGCCATTTACCGGCTAGGTTCTGATGGCTTGTATCTGGATGAACTACCAGGTTATTCGTATGTGTATTTAACACAACAATGGATAGGCGTTATTTCCATTTGGGTTTACAGCATTGTTTCCATTATACATCTAGCAAAATATCAGAGTCAGCTCAAGGAATATTATTCTAAAATTGAAACCTTATCATTACAGTGGCTTCAAACACCAATTCTAGTTTTTGTGAGCTACCATTTTATTTGGAGAGTACTAACAGAGATTGATCGTTTTGCTTTTGATATGAGTTTACGTGAGTACTACTTTTTACCAAATTTTACCGTCTTGGCAATAGTTGCTTGTTGGATTGGATTTAAAGGTTACTTGCAGAAAGAAAGAGAAGTCGTGTATTTGAAACCGCTTGAAAAAAAATCTAAAACGCTTTCCGCGAAAAAGGATCAAACCTTTATTTTAAAATTCAATCAATTAATGGACAACCAACAGCCCTATTTAAATCCCGATTTAAATCTGGCTATGTTGGCTGATTTATTGGATATGAAACCCAAACTATTATCTTCAAAAATCAATCAGAATTTTAATCAGAATTTTTATGATGTAATTAATTCCTATCGTGTAAAAGCCTTTAAAAAACGCTTACAATCTTCTGAACGCGATAAATTATCGCTTCTCGGTCATGCCTATGAATGTGGTTTTTATTCCAAGTCTACCTTTAATCATGTTTTTAAAAAGATGACACAACAGACGCCTAGTGAGTATCTTACAACATTAAAAAAAGCGTCCTGATGGATGCATTCGGTCGATTGCTGGATCATTGATGCCTATGTTTGCTCAAAAAAAGCATCATGCTCAAAACAAAGGTATTTAATAGCGTTACCCTCAAACAGTTCTTGGTTTTCTTTAGTTGCCTCCTGAGCCTTCAAATGGTAGCTCAGAATTTTTCAAAGGCAGAAGTTTTATCCGATCTAAAATATCTTAAAACCTCCCTAGAAGAGACCCATTTCAATCTCTATGGCCATACCACAAAAACAGAATTTGAACAACGTTTTTTGGCGGTACAGAAAGGAATCCAAAAGGAGAATTACAGCCTTCTTGAAGTAACCAATCTTTTTCAAAAAGTAGTCGCTCAAGTCAATAATGCCCACACCAATATTCCTTTTCCAATTCCCTCCTATGTTCAATTCATGGAATCAGGAGGCATGTTATTTCCTTTTGAAGTTGCTATAGAAGATGGTAAAGTATTGATTCGTAAAAATTGGTCAAACAATTCCACAATTCAATTAGGAGCAGAGTTAAAAAGTATTAATGGATTGGCCATCACTGAAGTGTTAGAAAAGATCTATCCTCAGATTGCTGCAGAAAGCCAGTATTTTAAAAATACCTTAATTGAGTCCTTTTCGTTGCCCAGATTTTATTGGCAAGCATTTGGTGAACAAAAGAACTTTGAAATTGAAATTCTTCAAAACAATACCAGAATAACTTACAAGATTCCAGCTATACTAGCTAGGGACGATTATGAATCGAAACGCAAAGACATTGTAAAAGAAGAATGGGCGTTGAAATTGTTCCCAAATGCAGCCATTTTAAGACCCGGGAACCTTTCAGGAGAATTAGAAAAATTCCAGAATTTTATTGATTCCGCTTTTACGCAGATAAAAAAGAACAAGTACAACACGCTAATTATCGATTTAAGAAATAATAGTGGAGGTGATGATGCATTTAGTGATTATCTGGTCTCATACATAGCAGACAAACCTTTCCGATGGAATTCAAAATTCAAGTTGAAAAGTAGTAGGATTTTAAAAGAGGATATTAGAAAAACCAAAGACACCACACAATCCTATTGGAAATGGATTCTATCACTTGAAGATGGAGCGATTGGTGATTATGATTTTGGATATTACAACCCTCAGCCAAAAGAAAATCGTTTCAACGGGGAAGTGTATGTACTGGTCAATCGTCATTCGTTTTCACAAGCAACTGTTACCGCTGCACAAATTCAAGACTATGGATTTGGCAAGATTGTGGGAGAGGAAACAGCGGAGCATCCAAACCTACTGGCTTCTATTTTTACTTACAATTTACCCACTACTAAAATCCCAGTTGGCATTAGCAAAGGAAAGATCTACCGCGTTAATGGCATTGATAATGGCAAAGGAGTACTTCCTGATATTGTAATTAGAGATCACCTTCTGGATGAAACAGATGAAATATTAGAAGGTTTATTAAAACAAATAAAACATACAGACTAGCCAAAAAACTCTTAGATAGAAACTGATTTTTTGAATATTTATGGATTAAATACTCTTTTGGAAAATTGGTGACTGAAGGCTTTTTAATAGGACTTACAAGCACCTCATGAAAGTATTGCTGATTAAAGTGGTTACTCTTTAAAAAACTTAGCACTAGAAATCCCAGCATAATCTTGTACAGTGAGTACATACAACCCTGTGGCTAAGTCAGCAACGTTGAGCCTTTCATCTACGGCCCCACTTTTTATAGTTACACCAGTGGTTGTAATGATGCTGTATTGTGCATCTGGAGAAAGTGTGGCTTCAATGGCCAGTTCGTTCACTACCGGATTAGGATACACCTTTATAGAAAGTGCTTCTTCTACCGTAAATGGTGCATAGGTTTCTACCACCGTATCCGTTCCTTGATATAGAAAGGAAATCGTTTCAGAAAAATCAGAGGCCAAATTCTGCGAACAAACCGTTCTAACCCGCATTTCATAATCCACTCCAAATTCAAATTCTTCCAAGGGAAAAAAGGCGTCCCATGAGCTAGCCATGGTCCAGTTGGTATCGCTGGTTGACTTCCATTGAATTTCGTAGAGGCTATCAGACCCAGCGGCATCCCATTCTAAGCGTGGACCTTCTTCCAAGGCGGTGGTTATGGAAAGTTCTTCTGGTGGAAACAGTTGGCAATTGGTTAAAGCCACCCCGCTCACTATTAATGAAAAATCTTGCGCTCCTTCCAACAATCCTCCTTTGTGAGAAATAGTTATGGTATACTCTCCTTGTGCGTTAGGGATGTTAATTCGTTCGTATGGGTCTACAGTATTATCTCCTTTAGAAGCGGCTTGAGCAGCTTGTGCTGGATTTAGTTTCCAGGGCAGATAACTCCTTCCGTTTTGGCTAATACGAATATCTAAGTCATTTATGAGAGCGGCGGTCTGGGAATTTAAGTCTCCCCTGTTGATTGTTGTTCCAGCAGGATCTGTCCAAGAAATAGACGCGACAACAGGTTCTTCTCCGTTTGCCATGACAGAAAAACGTATGGTCTCCCCTTCTTGAAGCGTCTCTTCAGAAACCATACTACTAAATTCTTTGTTTTGTAAAACTTGGGCCGCTTTTTTAGTATTTAAGACGCCCCATCCCATTTTATAATCAGGTCCTTCTTCCTGCACATCATCTGCCGTATGCAAGGCAAGTCCTTTAAGAGTTGCAGCTTTCATAAAGCTACCGTATAGATTTTGATGGTATTCTTGCAGCAATAATAAGGATCCGGTAACACCTGGCGCAGCCATAGAAGTTCCCATGCTAGAGGTATAACTATCATCACTAGTGGCAGAGGTAGTATGCACCAAAGTGCCATCGCCAGCTAAATCTGGTTTAATTCTACCATCATCAATAGGGCCAAAACTACTATAGCCTGCTACCTTGGCTTGGGTAATATTTCCTTTAGAATCTACATCGGCGTTGGCCCCAGCAACAACCAATCCATTTTTAGAAGTGCTAAAACCTAAAAGCAGGTCATATCCGTCTTGAGTACGTCCTGAAATTGGACTTTCATTATCAAAGGAATTCTGCGCATTACCTGCGGCGGTGACCATTAAATAATAAGGCGCCAAATGCATGATGTTATCCCAATCTTGAGACACCCGGATATAGGCACCAAAATACCAATCCGGAACACGATCTGTTTGAATCCCGTAGGAGTGATTTGAAAGTAACAGGCCATTGGCAGCAGCCTCTGCTACTTCAATCTTATCTCTGGACCAATCATGGTTTAACGCTGTAGCGGCAAAGGCTACTCCTTTCGCTTTTTCTTTTACACCAGAAGCGACTATCGCACCCGTTACTAAAGTTCCGTGATTATCTAAAGCACCACCGTCTGCAATTTGTATACGAGAATCGAACTCTTGGTGGGTTGCTCGGGCAGTGCCTGCGTCCCACACCCCAACCTGCATCCCTGCACCAGATAAATCTAATTCCAGGGATCCATTGGTATAAAGGGCATTTGCTCGGGAAACTTTGCTAGTGGGATCTAATTGTGTGCTGTAGTACAAAAGGGCGCCGTCTGTTCCTATATCGTGTAAGGCCACCACGGTACCATCTAATTGTTGGGTATTCTTTCCCCATTGTTCTTTTAAATACGCCTCTTTTAAACCTACTTCTTTTAAGGCACGTTCTTTTTTAAATTGTGAGATAAGGGTCTTAATTTGCGATTGATCGTAGCTTAAACGAATCGCTTCTATTTGTTGGGTGGTTTGGGCAGCGGCACCTAGATACCAAAAAATGACTAGTAAGGTGCTAAGAAAAGTACCGGTTCCCCAAGTCGGTTTATTTGTGCCCATATTGATTAAGTAAGATTTGGACTACAAATATAGAAGCCTACGCAAAAGTGTCGTTAAACTGCAAACTTATTTCGATGAGTAGCAATACTCGTGCTTTAAAGCTGTGGTGAAAGTTCTATTTTTTGTGGTTTGTAAGAATTTTCTACTTTTTAATCGTTAAAATGCAATTGCACATAGACAGGAAAATGATCGCTATACCCACCAATGTATTTTTTTCCTGCAAAGGTTCTAAAAGGGTTTCCTTTGTATTTCCCTTTCCACTCTTTTAAGAATTTAGGGGCGAAAATAGCGGCCTTTTGAAACCGATGCGTTCCTGGTGCATAGTTCATAAAGCTATGGGAAACGAGTATTTGATCAAAGAGACTCCAAGTTCCTTTGTAATTGGCACTTCCCTTATATGGAGATAGAAGCTGCTGAAAAGGATTGATAAACCAGCCGGTTTCCATTAATTTTTGAATGCTATCAGAATTGGGATCATCATTAAAATCGCCCATAATGATACTGTGTAACGTTTCTGGAGCCTCACTTAGACTGTTTAGTTTGTCAATAATAGTTTGGGCTGCGGCTAGCCGCTTGTAATTGGTTTTCTCTGCCCCATCTCTCCGAGAAGGCCAATGGTTCACAAAAATATGAACCTCCTCTCCATGAAGTTTTCCCTTTACATATAGAATGTCTCTTGTAAAATCCCGATCTCCATTGGTATTCTCAATGAGTAAAGGAATGGTTTCTGCTTCTTTTACCTTGAAGTGCTCCTTATTATAAATTAGACCCGTATCAATGCCCCGTTCGTCAGGAGATTCGAAATGTACATACCCAAAAGGGGTTTCTTTTAAGTATTTTGTTTGCAAAAGTTTTTCTACTACTCGATCATTTTCTACTTCTGCGATGCCAAGAATTACAGGAGGTGCCAAACCTTCTTCTTCTCCAATTTTAGAAATGGCTTTCCCCAATTTCTTTAGTTTAGATCGGTACCTGCCATCTCTCCATTTCTTGAATCCTTTGGGGGTAAAATCATCATCAAGAGTGTGGGGATCGTCTTTGGTATCAAAAAGATTTTCTAGGTTGTAAAAGGCAATAACATGATCGTTTTTCATAAGTGACAGAAGGTTGCAAATATGCTAGGTCCTTGAAAAGAAGACCCTCAATCATCGAAAAGTACAAAATCAACTATAAACATTATGTAGTTTTGCACTTTAGAGTAGTATATGCTGGAGAAAAAGTCCATAGAATATGAGAAGTCCGTGCTTATTGGTGTTGTCAATAAAGACCAAGGACTGGAGAAGGTAACCGAATACTTAGACGAGCTAGAGTTCTTGACCTACACGGCTGGTGGGGAAGTTACGAAGCGCTTTGTTCAGCGGGTTGAAGTGCCTAATCCTAAAACCTATATTGGACGAGGTAAGATGGAAGAGGTTCAAGAATATGTGAAGGCGAATGATATTGGTTCGGTTATTTTTGATGATGAACTAACACCGGCCCAGCAAAATAACATTGAAAAATTACTACGCTGTAAGATCTTAGATCGCACCAGTTTAATTCTAGACATTTTTGCGCAACGTGCTCAAACCAGTTACGCAAGAACACAAGTAGAATTAGCACAGTACGAGTATTTACTTCCGCGTTTAACAGGTTTATGGACGCACCTTGAGCGACAACGTGGAGGTATTGGAATGCGTGGCCCTGGTGAAACGGAAATAGAAACAGACCGCCGAATTGTGCGTGATAGGATTGCTCTTTTAAAAAAGAAGCTGAGCAAAATAGATCGCCAAATGGAAACCCAACGCGGGAACCGAGGAGCTTTAGTGCGTGTGGCTTTGGTGGGATATACCAATGTGGGAAAGTCTACCTTAATGAATGTGATTAGCAAAAGTGATGTTTTTGCCGAGAATAAACTCTTTGCCACCCTGGACACTACTGTACGAAAAGTAGTCATTGGCAACCTGCCCTTTCTGTTAAGTGATACCGTTGGTTTTATCCGGAAGCTACCAACACAATTGGTGGAAAGTTTTAAAAGTACTTTAGATGAAGTTCGTGAAGCAGATCTCCTATTACATGTGGTAGATATTTCGCACCCAAATTTTGAAGAGCATATTGATTCTGTGTTCCGCATTTTAGAAGAGATCAAGAGTGCCGACAAAAAAACCATCATGGTTTTTAATAAAATTGATCAGTACCAACCAGAAGTGCTAGAACCAGATGATTTAGAAACGGAGCGTACTAAATCGCATTTTACTTTAGAAGAATGGCAGAAAACTTGGTTTAATAAAATTGGGGATCGCGCCTTGTTTATCTCTGCTTTGAACAAGGAAAACCTGGATGATTTTAGAAAACGGGTGTACCAAGAAGTACGCGATATTCATGTAACACGTTTCCCCTATAACAATTTTCTGTATCCAGAAAATTTAGACGAATATGCTTAAACCATCATTTTTCTGTCAGAAAAATGACATATTTCCCTAAACCACAAAAACCCAAACATTGACATCAAAAGTATGGAGGCTTTCTACGCGACCCCTATCTTGTCATTGTTTTTAAGGGTTCTCCCCAAGGCCTTTAAAAAATAACCAAACAAACTGAACTTACCTCAAACGAAAAAGCCCCTGATTGTATCAAGGGCTTTTAGTTTTTTAAAGCGCTTTTTTAAAAGGCATAGCTTAATCCTAGCGTCCAAAAGGTTTGTAATTCATTGTCTACCGTATCAAAAGTAACATCGGTATTTCCCAAGGTATTTACTTGATAGTTTAATGCTTCTTGCTTGTTGCTACGCAAACCAAAATCAAATCCAACACCAATAGCCTTCCATAAGGTATAGGCGAATCCATTGGTCCACGTCCAGTTACTTAAATCACTGTCTTCATAACTTGCAAATGCAGAAAGATTGGTTTTAAAGCTCACCGCACCTATCTGTCTTGTGTAGTCTGCTACAATCTTAGCCCCCAAGGAAGAATTAAAAATGGTATCGTCATCCGCAAAAACGAAATTGTAGTTTAAGGGGTGAATTACCACCACCAAATTCTGTACTGGTGTCCAAGTAGCACCCACACCTAGATCTAAGTAACCAGGATCATTAAAATTGTTTAAAACCGTAGTTCGGTATTCCATTAATCCAGAAACCGCCCAAGACTTGCTTAATTTTCTTCCATATAAAGAAGACAAATTAAAGACGTCTGTTGTAGGTTGAAAACCGCTTTCGTCTGTATCATCGTCCTTATCATCTACCTTCACCCAAGTAAGGTTCATGGTTAGTGCATTTCTCCAGAAAAACTTTTCTTCCTGAAGATTAGCAAAAGCGTTGCCTGTGATACCAATATTACCAGCGCTGTTGTTTGGCGTCCCTTGCGCAAACCAATTATTAAACTCAGAAAAAGACCCGCCAATAGTACCAAAAGCACCAAACTTCCACCCCGGTAGGGCATCTATTTGTGCTTGGATGGCATCTGCTCTTCCTTGAATAGCAGCTATAGAATCTTTCTTCTCTGCCAGCGTTGCTTTAAGTTCTTCTTCGGTTTGTGCATGCGCAAAAGCAAGACTAAGCAACATGAAAACCGCGGTAATTCCTTTTTTCATCATGATAGTGTTTTTCAGATTAGAACCACAAAAGTATAAATAGTCACAAGGTGATGAAAGATTATTTTCTCTTATACAGAGGAACGGCGGAGCAGGCTTCGCCATACATCACACTTTTTGCCACTTTTTGTAGCTTCTCCATTGCAAAAAGATAGGCATTGGGAGGTACTGGTTTATGGGAGCAACCCTTCAAGATAACAGGTGCATCTTGGTATTCTGTATAGTCTACTGTTTGCAATACCTCCTTGTACAAGACTGTTTCTAATAAGACCAAATCTCCTTGTACTACCTTTTTAGCATAGGGGGTAATTTTAGTAGTAAGTAGTAAATAGGCCCAACCGGGAACTATGGCATCTGTACTGCAGGTGAGTGCTACAAAAGCATCTTGATAGCGGCTCCAATCATGTGCTTCTGCCTGTGCTCTAAATTCTTTTTCTCTTAGTAGTAAGCCTTCAAACAGCCAGTCTTTAATATCCAAAACCACCCGTTCTCCCGTTGGATATAGGGTTTCTAAATCGAACGTACGCAGTTTGCTTTGCGCTACTCTATTGATGATTTCTTCGGCCATTCCCAGATTTTTGAAATGTTTTAGAGCATGCCCAGTTCTAATTTGGCTTCTTCACTCATTAAGTCCTGAGACCAAGGCGGATCAAACGTAATTTCTACTTCTACATCTTTTAAGATATCAATAGACTTTACTTTTTCTTCTACCTCTACCGGCAAGGTTTCTGCCACGGGGCAATTAGGAGAGGTAAGGGTCATTAAAATTTTGACCTCGTATTCTTCATTCACCAAGACATCATAAATAAGGCCTAATTCATAGATGTCTACTGGGATTTCAGGGTCGTAAATGGTCTTTAGAACTTTAACGATCTTTTCTCCCAATTCGGTAGTATCTATTGTTGTATTGTCACTCATCTTTCTAATTTAATTGGGTTTGGTAGGCAATAGCATATAATTTTAACTGCTTTACCATACTCACTAAACCATTGGCCCTTGTTGGCGACAAATGTTCTTTAAGTCCAATCTCGTCTATAAAGGCCGTATCTGCATCTATAATATCCTTGGGTTTTTGATTGCTAAAAGCACGTATTAAAATGGCAATGATCCCCTTTGTAATGATTGCGTCGCTGTCTGCCGTAAAAACTAACTTATCCTCTTCTAATTCTGCGTGCACCCATACCTTGCTCTGGCACCCTTTAATGATATTATCTTCTGTTTTGTATTCGTCTTTTATTAGGGGAAGCGATTTGCCTAGGCTAATCATATGCTCGTACTTCTCCATCCAATCTTCAAAAAGACTGAATTCGTCTACGATTTCTTCTTGAATTTGCTGAATTTCCATAGCCTACTTTTTATGCAAAAATACGAAGCAATTAAACCACTTCAAAAGATTGAATGTACGCTAACATTCTTCAGTAAAATAGTTCCTTCTACTTTATGTTGATTGCACCTAAATAAAAGGGGAGGCCAATTGGCCTCCCCTTATTTACTATTAAAATTTTAGGAAACTAGTTAACTCCAATAGTATCTGCGTTTCCATCTGGATCTCCGCTCACAGATCCTCCATTACTTATGTTGCCCAAAAGTAAGAGACCACAAGCATGAGGTGATGCCATTGAAGTTCCGCTTATTGTATTATATCCTCCGCCTGGCCAGGTTGATTTTATTGCCACACCTGGTTCACAAAAATCAACAGGAGGATTTCCATAATTTGAGAAGGATGCCCAACTATCTCCCTGCGCCATTGCAGATATGGTGTAGATATTTGGTCCGTTCGCAGAAGCCGGTGATTTTGTAGAAGCATCAGTGCTTTCATTTCCTGCTGCTAACGCAAATTCAATACCTTTCGCGGCGGCAGCTTCTACAGCATCGTTAACAGCCTGAGAAAACCCTCCGCCAAGACTCATGTTGGCTACGTCACCAGCGGAACCATTTGCAGCAACATGATCAATTCCTGCGATAACTCCAGAATAGGACCCGCTTCCTCTACTATCTAATACTTTCACAGGGATTACGGTCGCCCCAGCTGCTACACCAACCACGCCTATTTCATTATCAATCGCTGCAACTGTCCCAGCAACATGAGTTCCATGACCATTTTTATCTTCACTAAGATCAGAATCTCTCCCTTTGGTAAAAGCATTAAACCCTCTACTCACATCAACATTTAAATCTTCATGGGTGGCATCGATACCACTATCAATAATCCAAGCGACATTACTACCCCCGTAAGACGCTCCACCATTTACACGGCTAATTCCCCAAGGAATTTCTTGTGATTGTGAACCTCCACCTCCACCGCCGTTACCAGGACCTTTCCCTGGAGGGGGTGCTAAAGTAAACATCTGATCCTGCTCTATATAAGCTATTCTTGGATCCTTCTTAAGAATTTCTACGTCCTCCGAATTTAATTTAACCGAAACACCCAATAAGGTTTTACTGAATACTTGATTTATCGCATCTCCTTTCATCTGATACCCCCCTAAAATCGTATTCGCCAAATCTTTTACAGCGCTATTGGCAGCTTTATAGTCTTTTTCTGTATTTGAAAAGACTTCTTGATTTACTTTCTTATCAAAAACAACGATAAAAGAACCTTCTATTGGGTAACTGCCTTGATTGAAAATAACGGCTTGATCATCCTCTATTACTGTGGTATTGACATCTAATTCCTCTTCAATAGTCTGAGAATCGTTGGTACAGGACCCAATGAGTCCGAGCATAATGGCGTACATGGCCAAATGCCGTAATGAAATTTTTTTCATAAAAAGTTTGAATATTGGTTATTATTGAACAGAAAGATAGGGAAATTTAACAAAGTGTGAAGAAAATGTTAAATTCTTTTCAATAACTAACCAATGGAAGGCTAGCTCAGCATCACACGGGCACGTTCTACCGCACTTACCAGCTGATCTATTTCTTCTTTGGTATTGTAAAAGCTAAAACTAGCCCGTACCGTTCCAGGAATTTGGTAAAAATCCATGATTGGTTGTGCACAATGGTGACCGGTTCGTACCGCAATTCCCAACTTGTCTAGAATAGTACCAATATCATAAGGATGTATTCCGGTAATATTGAAAGAAACTACCGCCGCTTTTTTAGCCGCTTCTCCGTAGATCTTTAGCCCTTCTATTTTCTTTAAAGCAGTGGTTGCATACGCTAAAAGCTCATCTTCATACTGGGCAATGGCAGAAAAACCAATCGAATTCATATAATCTATTGCCGCACCAAAGGCAATCCCACCAGCTATGTTGGGGGTGCCCGCTTCAAACTTATGCGGTAAATCGGCATAGGTGGTTTTCTCAAAAGTAACTTCGGCAATCATCTCACCTCCTCCTTGATAAGGAGGTAATTTTTGTAACCAAGAAGTTTTGCCGTAAAGCATTCCTACTCCGGTAGGGCCGCACATTTTATGTGCAGAAACGGTATAAAAATCTACATCTAATGCTTGCATATCGGCCTTAATATGAGGTGCCGCTTGCGCGCCATCTATTAATACCGCCGCCCCTACTTTATGCGCCGCATCAATAATTTCTTTAATGGGATTAATGGTGCCCAACGCATTTGAGACATGGTTGCAAAAGACCAATTGCGTGCGCTCTGTGAGCAGGCTATGAAATTCTTCCATCACCAATTCCCCATTTTTATTCATGGGAATAACTTTCAAAGTGGCGCCTGTACGTTCGCAAAGCATTTGCCAAGGCACAATATTAGAATGGTGCTCCATGGCGGAAACCAAGACCTCATCCCCCTCTTTTATAAAGGATGAAAAACCATTGGCCACAAGGTTAATGGCGTGAGTAGTTCCCGAAGTAAACAGAACTTCATGAGAAGCTTTGATGTTAAAATGCTGTTGGATTTTTATTCTTGCCTGTTCATAGGCATCCGTCGCTTCTTGAGATAGCGCGTGCACCCCACGATGAATATTGGCATTATACCTCTGGTAGTAGTCTACAATGACATCAATAACCTGCTTTGGCGTCTGCGAGGTTGCCGCATTGTCTAAATATACCAATGGCTTGCCATTGACTTCTCTGGAAAGAATTGGAAAATCCTTTCTAATCTTCGTACTATCCAACTTTGTAGTTGTCATCCTTCGCAATTTCAGGGGACCGCTTTGTACGCGTTCTTTTTAAAGTTCGAAGCCTACCCGAACCCCAAGTTTTTCTGCAATTAAGCTATTAATGCGGGTCTTTAATTCTGGGATACGCACACTCTCTAAGACATTGTTTGCAAAGGCGTACATTAAAAGAGCGGTTGCTTCTTTCTTAGGAATACCACGAGATTGCAAATAAAAGAGTGCATCTTCATCTAACTGCCCAATAGTACATCCATGACTACAACGTACATCGTCTGCAAAAATCTCTAACTGCGGCTTGGTATTCACCGTAGCTTGGTCGCTAATTAAAATGTTGTTGTTTTGCTGGAAGGCATTGGTCTTTTGTGCAATTTTATCCACGATAATCTTCCCATTGAACACTCCGGTAGATTTTTCTCCAAAAATACCCTTGTAATCTTGATGGCTTTCACAGTTGGGCTGTGCATGGTGCACCAAAGTATGGTGATCTACATGTTGTTTTTCGCCAAGAATGGTCACCCCTTTTAAAGTAGAATCTATATGCTCCCCATCTTGATAATAATTTAAATTATTTCGAGTGAGTTTGCCACCAAATGAAAAAGTATGCACACTAACATTGCTACTATCCTTCTGATCGATATAGGTATTATCAATCAAGGAAGCCGTTGCGGTATCATTCTGGACCTTATAATAATCTACACGCGCACTTTTTGCTGCAAAAATTTCGGTTACAGAATTGGTTAATACCGGGTGATCTGTTAAGCTTTGATGACGTTCAATAATTTGTACCTCTGCATTTTCCTCTACGACTACCAAATTTCTGGGCTGAAGCATTAAAGCCGCTTCATTTCCAGTGGCTAAATGTAGTATTTGAATAGGTTTGCGAGGTGCCTTGTTTTTAGGAATATAAATGTAAGCACCCTCTTTGCTAAAGGCTGTATTTAAAGTAGTCAACGACTCATCTTGAGAGGCCGCTTTATTGAAATACAACTCAATAATCTGTTTGTATTCTGGTTTGGTTAAAGCAGAACTCATTAAGCAGACATCCACTCCATCATGGGTGGTTTCTGAAAGGTAACTGCTGTATACCCCATCTACAAAAACAATTTTAAAGGTGTCTATTTCATGCAGAAAGTACTGCTTCACATCCTTGTATTCTAGCGTGTTGGTTCCTTTAGGGAAAACGCTAAAATCTATTTTTTGCAAGGCATTTAGAGAAGTGTATTTCCAAGCTTCTTGCTTTTTGGAAGGAAACCCCTTTTCTTCAAAATTCTTTATGGCATGAGAACGAATATCATGAACCGGATTGTTCACATCTACTTTCCCCTCAAAGGCCATAAAAGAAGATACCAATTTGTCTTTTAAATCCATAGGTGACATGTTCTTAAGACCTTATACTACAGCCTCTTGCTTTATCCAATCGTACCCTTTTTCCTCTAGCTCTAAAGCCAGTTCTTTTCCGCCAGATTTTACAATTCTTCCATCAAACAAGACGTGTACGTAGTCTGGAACAATGTATTCTAGTAAGCGTTGGTAGTGGGTAATTACTACAATAGCGTTGTCTTTGTTTCGCAGTTTGTTTACACCGTTGGCAACAATTCGCAAAGCATCGATATCTAAGCCAGAATCGGTTTCATCAAGAATAGCCAATTTAGGCTCCATCATCGCCATTTGAAAAATCTCATTTCGTTTCTTCTCTCCTCCGGAAAAGCCTTCATTTAGCGAGCGAGATAGAAATTTTCGATCAATTTCCAGCATCTCAGACTTTTCACGAATCAATTTCAGCATTTCATTCGCAGGCATATCTTCTAAGCCTCTTGCCTTTCTGCTTTCATTGATGGCTGTTTTCATGAAATTGGTAACCGTCACTCCTGGAATTTCTACAGGATATTGAAAAGAAAGAAAGATTCCTTTATGGGCTCTTTCTTCTGGGGCAAGCTCTTCTAAATCTTCGCCCTCTAAAGAAATGGTTCCTTTACGTACTTCAAAATCTTCTTTTCCTGCTACCACAGAAGCTAGGGTACTTTTCCCAGATCCGTTCGGGCCCATGATCGCATGTACCTCTCCCGGATTTACGGTAAGATTAATCCCCTTTAATATCTTTTTATCTTCTACACTAGCATGTAAATCTTTAATCTCTAGCATGATGTTCTTCTAATGTTATATCGTTTAATACTTATCCAACTGAGCCTTCTAAGCTAATCTCTAATAGTTTCTGTGCTTCTACAGCAAATTCCATCGGCAGCTTATTTAATACCTCCTTGCTAAAACCATTTACAATGAGGGCAATCGCCTTTTCCGTATCAATACCACGTTGGTTGCAGTAAAATATTTGGTCTTCCCCAATTTTACTAGTGGTTGCCTCGTGTTCTATTTGTGCCGATTTGTTTTTGGCTTCTATGTATGGAAAGGTGTGCGCGCCACACTCATTCCCCATTAAGAGGGAATCGCATTGCGAAAAATTACGTGCGTTTTGGGCCCTACTATTTACTTGTACCAATCCACGGTAGCTGTTCTGAGACTTTCCAGCGGAGATTCCTTTAGAGATAATGGTACTTCTGGTATTGTTCCCCAAATGAATCATCTTGGTTCCGGTATCTGCCTGCTGAAAATTGTTAGTCACAGCAATTGAGTAGAATTCTCCAATAGAATGATCGCCTTTTAGCACACAAGAAGGATATTTCCAGGTCACTGCAGATCCGGTTTCTACTTGTGTCCATGAAATTTTAGCGTTGGTTTCGCAAAGACCTCGTTTGGTCACAAAATTGAAAACACCACCTTTCCCTTCTTTATCGCCAGGGAACCAGTTTTGAACGGTAGAATATTTTATTTCAGCATTGTCTAAGGCTATAAGTTCTACCACAGCTGCATGCAATTGATTCTCATCACGCATGGGAGCGGTACACCCTTCTAGGTAACTCACGTAACTCCCTTCGTCTGCAACAACCAAGGTACGCTCGAACTGCCCTGTACCTGCTTGATTTATTCTGAAATAGGTAGAAAGTTCCATAGGGCAACGTACCCCTTTAGGGATATAACAAAAACTACCATCTGAAAACACAGCAGAATTGAGAGCTGCATAAAAATTGTCTTTTTTAGGAACTACAGATCCTATATACTTTTTTACAAGCTCTGGATGTTCTTGTATGGCTTCTGAAATAGAACAGAAGATAATGCCCTTTTCTGCCAATGTCTTTTTAAAGGTGGTTGCCACGGAAACAGAATCCATCACCACATCTACGGCTACCCCAGCCAATTTCTTTTGCTCATCTAAAGAAATACCCAGTTTTTTAAAGGTGTCTAATAATTCTGGATCTACCTCATCTAAGCTATTATACTTTGGTTTCTTATTAGGAGCCGAATAATACGAGATATCTTGAAAATCTGGTTTCTTGTAGGTAACATTTGCCCATTCTGGCTCCTCCATTTTTTGCCACTCTCTAAAAGCATCTAAGCGCCATTCCGTCATCCACGCTGGCTCTTCTTTCTTTTTAGAAATAGCAATAACGATCTCTTCATTTAACCCTTTTGGTAGGGTATCTGCTTCTATATCCGTGTAGAAACCATATTCATATTCTTTGGTTTCTAACTCTTTTTTTAATTCTTCTTCTGTATAGGCCATGTGCTCGTTTTAGAGTGAAAAGCTTTCGCCACAACCACAAGTGCGTTGGGCATTAGGATTGTTAAAAACAAATCCCTTTCCGTTAAGACCACCCGAATATTCCAGTGTGGTTCCAACCAGATATAAAAAACTCTTTTTATCTACTATAATGCGTACTGAATTGTCTTCAAACACTTTATCTCCTTCTTCTACTTTGTTATCAAAATCCAATTCATAGGAGAGTCCGCTACATCCTCCACTTTTTACGCCCACGCGAACATAATCTTTGGAGGCGTCAAAGCCGTCTTCCGTCATTAGGGTGACAACCTTTTGTTTGGCGCTTTCTGAAACTTTAATCATGCTTTACTTGGATTTATTCTAAATAGCCCACAAATATAGTGCTTAGGTCGCATACATTCTGGATTTCTAACATTATTATAACGTATCTTTTGATAAACTTTCTTTATGGAAAGGTTCAACAAAACTTTGGTAGGGGATTTTAGCCCATTTTCTAGGCTAATCCTGTGAATTTGTAGGTTTTAGGAATTGCTTTTACTGTGTGATGGCTTCTAGACCAATAACCACCATATCAATGCCTCCTTTGGGGAGTACTTCTGGAAAATCCTGACTTGCAGTTTCTCCTATTAAAACAAAGATTCCTTGCGTGCTCTCAACCGCATCATATCCAAAATCTAAGCCGAGGCCACCAAAGGATTTTTCCCAAAGGAGTTCTCCTTGAGCATTGGTTTTAAAAATCCAGATGTCATTCTCTCCGAAGTTTTCCGAAACATCTCCATTGAAACTTTTAGAATTTCCGCAGACTAAGAATCCGCCATCTTGGGTAGGTCGTACACTATGCGCCGCATCAAAGGCGTCGCCTCCAAGACTCTTTTCCCAAAGCAATGCCCCATTGCTGTCAATTTTTATGAGCCATACATCTGATTGACCGTTGTTTTTTGAAACCTGGGTGTCAGCGCTGAATGTATTTCCTACCAAGACATAACCGCCGTCATCTGTAGCCAAAATATCTTGGGCTTGATCTACTCCGGTACCGCCAAAAGACTGTTCCCATTCCATGGTGCCATTCTTATCTACCTTCACAACCCAATAATCATAGCTGCCTTTGGGATTGGTTATATCAAAATCGTCACTTTCAGACGCACCCGCCAAAACAAATCCTCCGTCCAAGGCATTAACTACCCCAAAAGAGCGGTCATTATTGGTGCCCCCAAAAAATTTACGCCATTCTAGGTTGCCATCTTCATCTATTTTGGTGCCCCAGAACTCCCCTACACCATGTGCAGTAATTGAACTTTTATCTGTGCTTCCTTCTCCATTCGAGGAAGTAACATCTAAAAAGCCAGAGAAAAAGAAGCCGCCATCTGCCGTTTGCACCAAATCATACGAATGGTCATGGCCGGCAAAACCAAAACTCTTTTCCCAAAGAATGTCGCCAGCAGCATCCAATCTTAAGATCCAATTATCATGAAAGCCCTCATTATTACTTCCATCCCCATCGTCACTCATGGCATACCCTGCAATGGCATAACCCCCATCCGTGGTTTGTATGAGTTGTTGTCCTTGATCATCTTTACTACCTCCATAAGTTTTTTGCCATTGTAACCCTCCATTGGCGTCTAATTTTACAAGCCAATAATCATTTACGTTAAGTGATTTAAAAGAAAGATCCCCATCGGTACTATTGGTCATCCCAAGAATGGCAAAACCCCCATCGCTGGTTTCAATAATAGAGCGGGCAGAGTCATCGCCGCTGCCTCCAAAATTAACGGTCCACGCTACGTTTTGTAAATCTTCAGGCACTTCATTGTTGCCTTCAACCTTAAAAGAATCGTCTGAACATGCCAGACAAAACATCATGAGTACTGCTACAAATCCTCTCCTCATCGCAACAAAATTTTACTCTGATTTTTGAACTACAAAGAAGCCGGTATTCGAATCGTTAATGATGATCTTTCCACTTTCAAAATAAGGATAGACGCTCCAAACGCCATCGAAACTGGCACCGTTATTAAACGGGAAGGTGTCGAAAAAACCTGTTTCGGTAATGCTTCTACTTGCAATGGATGCAATGTTCAATACGCGCATGCCCGCTGTGTAATTTGCTAAGAAATATTCATTGCCTTTTACATAACCATTGTGATCTATGGCCGCAGTGCGCCCGGTATAGGTCATATGCAAAGAAGGGTTGTCCAGGTCATTTAAATCAAAAACTAAGGTTCTAGAATTAAACCCAAAATTGAGTTCATCTAGTTCGTCTCCCAAAAGAAAATAACGCTGATCTTCGGTAAACCAACCTTGATGTGTGTAGCCCAATTGCGAATAATTTAAAGTAGAAATCTGGGTGGGATTCGATTTGTCTGTAATATCTACAATGGCAATTCTGTCTTCATTGGCACCTATAAAGATTTCCCTACCGGTATAGTCTGCATCTGGACCATTATAAGTCACTACTTGTGCATCATGTGTGTAGCCATTAGCACCGTATCCTCCTACCCCTGTTGGACTCGTAGGATTTTGAATATCTACAAAATGAACCCCGCCAGCGAAGGCATCATTACGGGCCGTCCCCACAGGATATGCAAAGCCCATTTCTTCATTAATCACCACGTTGTGTGCATTACCAATTGCCGTGTAGCGAGCATCTTCGTTAAAGGTAGCTGGTGGATTTGATACATTTCTTAAACGGGTTAAATCAAAAACCTGCATGCCATGATTGCCTGCTTCGGAAACAATAAATGCATGATCTCCATAAATTTTTACATCTCTCCAAGTGCTAGAAGTAGTGGCTGTTGGAAGTTTCCCTAGGTAAACCAAATTCTCGGTATCTGTTATGTCTACGAATGCGGTGCCGTTGTCTAGACCAATTAAGGCATATTCATTGCCCGTAGTACTGTCTGTCCATCCCCAGATATCATTCCCAAAGTTTGATGAAAAGGTGGTGTGTGGGATTCTGCCTAATAAATCATACCCATCGCAGGGGTAATCTCCAGCCATCCCATTTTCACAGGGCACAAAATTGGTGCTTCCTACCGGGCCGTCATCTCCTGGAAGCCCCATGCCATCATCTTCCGGTTCATCATCAACAAAACCAACATCATCTAAAATTATGGGAGGATTATCATCATTTGACCCGCATGCAATTACAAACCCTAAAATGAGCAGCGTGGCAAGCCCTAAAAATCTTTTGTTCATAGCAATAGGTTTAAGGTATCCTTAAAGATACAACTTTCCAGAATTGAATTATTTTTGCCGCATGTTAGAAGATAAAAATGCATCGCGTACCCCATTGGAACAATTGGGTGAATTTGGATTGATAAAGCATCTTACCAAAGATTTTAAACTATCCCAACCTACTACTTTAAAAGGTATTGGTGATGATGCTGCGGTGTTAGATCTCACTAAAGAAAAAACCGTGGTTACTACCGATCTTTTAATAGAAGGTGTGCATTTTGATCTAAGTTATATGCCGTTAAAGCATTTGGGGTATAAGGCTGTAGTGGTAAATGTATCAGACGTATATGCGATGAATGCGCAGGCAACCCAAATAACGGTTTCTTTGGCAGTGTCTAATCGTTTCCCCCTTGAAGCATTAGAAGAATTCTATTCCGGGGTGCAATTAGCATGTGCTATGTATGGAGTAGATTTAATAGGTGGCGATACTACCTCTTCTCAAAAAGGAATGCTCATTAGTATCACTGCAATTGGGCAGGTAAGCGAAGACAAAATGGTGATGCGCTCGGGAAGTAAAGAAAATGATTTGTTAGTGGTAACGGGCGACTTAGGCGGTGCCTACTTAGGGTTGCAAGTTTTAGAACGTGAAAAAGCCGTTTTTCAGGTAGATCCGAACAACCAACCCGATTTAGATGCCTATAGTTATATCATTGAACGGCAATTAAAACCAGAAGCAAGAAAAGATATCATTGAACTCTTAGAAAAGCTTGATGTGCACCCAACCAGTATGATTGATATTAGCGACGGGTTGTCTTCAGAAATTCTTCATCTATGCGAACAGGGTGATGTAGGATGTAATTTATATGAAGATAAAATTCCGTTAGACCCAACAGTAATTGCCACGTCTGAGGAGTTTAAAATGGATAGTACAATGATTGCCTTAAGTGGTGGAGAAGACTACGAATTGCTGTTTACCATAGACCAAAAAGAATTCCCGAAAATCAAGGGCAATCCTAATCTTACGGTCTTGGGGCACATGACGCACAAGAATGAGGGCGCACACTTAATCTCCAGGAATGGCTCTAAAATTCCTTTGAAAGCCCAAGGCTGGAATTCCTTTACAACAGATTAAGCGACTCTTTTGCGCTTAGGACGTCCTTGTGTACGAATGCGATTACGGCGTTGGTACATGTCCTCTAAGGTTTTATTAATCTCCTTTAATTTGGGAGTTAATGGTGATAGCTTGCCGCGTTCGTCTGTAGTTACTTGTTTTTGGCAATGAACACATTTGTATTCCTTAATGTGCTGGGTTACTTTTTTAGATACCACAAAATGGTGGCCAAAAAAGTTGCAGAAAATACCAGTAATTTTATTGCCATCGGGGGTAATGGTGTTTTTCATGGGCTATTTTGGGTTAACAGCATGCTTCGATTTGGGGACCGATTTATGCGTTGTTTAGTTTCCTTTTAAAAGCTTAAGTACGACTTAAACTTTGGTTTGGTTCTTTTTAATTGCAACGATTGTTTTTTCTGCTTTATTTTGGAGCCATGCCAATTTTTTTTTCTTTTTCGATGAATGACATGAATTCGATGAAATGTTCAAAAAAATCGACGTGTAGCCTTTGCTTCCAAGATACAAAAATGGCCGACTTTAACAAATATTTTGAAATTAATGAATGGTAAAAAGGACATTTTTGTAGCGGCTTTCGCACTTTTCTCACTCTTTTTTGGCGCTGGGAATCTTATTTTACCCCCACTCTTAGGTTTTAACGCGCAAAGCGCATGGGGCTGGGTAGCCCTGGGTTTTGCTTTGTCTGCCGTAGTGATTCCCATCTGTGGTATTCTTGCCCATGCGAAACTGCAGGGCACCTTGTTTGATATCGCTAAAAAAGTATCTCCGGGATTTAGTTTGGTGTATTGCTTGCTGATTTATGCCGTCTCTATTACGCTTCCTTCTCCCAGAACGGCATCGGTGACACATGAAATGGCCATAGCTCCTAATTTTGAGGTCTCTTCTATTCTAACGAGTAGCATTTATTTTGGACTGGTATTACTCTTTGTATTGAACAGGTCTAAAATTTTAAACCTCATCGGTAAATTTCTTACCCCCGGTATTTTGCTCATACTTTCTGCCATTTTTATAACCGCGCTTGCCGGTTTTGAATTCTCTTTTGGTGCTTCGCTCATTTCAAGCCCGTTCTCTCATGGAATTCTAGAAGGGTATCAAACTTTTGATGCTATTGGTGCAGTTGTGGTGGGCGGCGTCATCATTATTTCCATCAACCTAAAACATCCTACCTTAAATTTTAAAGAAAAAAGGCGCCTTATCGGGCAGGCAGGAATCTACGCTGGATTGGGATTGTTGATGGTCTATACTGGACTCATACTTTCAGGGGCCTTACTTGCTGGTGCCTTTGATGAAAGTATTTCAAGAACCGAATTACTCAATGGAATTAGTTTAAAAACTTTAGGGAGCTCTGCCACTTTATTTCTAGGGATTCTGGTAAGCTTAGCCTGTTTTACTACGGCCGTTGGCATTGTTACTGGGGCTGCCGATTTTATAAAAGGACGTTTCCAAAACTCACAAAAAGCCTATACCCTCACCGCATGCATTGGTTGTATTTTAGGAGTACTAATGGGGCAGTTTAATGTAGGATATATCATTGCGGTTGCCTTACCTGCACTCATGTTCATGTATCCGGTAACTATTGTACTCATCTTATTAAACTTAGTGCCAGAAAAGTGGAGTAGTGCCGTTGTTTTTAGAACAGTGGTTTTTGCCACCCTTCTCTTTAGCATTCCAGATTTTTTAGGAAGTGTAGGTTTGGGATCTAGTATGGCGCCAATTACCAAATTCATTCCTTTGAGCACAGTGCATATGGGATGGGTGTTACCCGCCTTGCTCTCTTTTACGTTGTCTAATGCAGTGCTTTTAAGATCTAGGATAGAAAAAACCTAAGAAAACTAGCTCCCTATTTTTAAGAAGCCCTTTGTC
Organism: uncultured Croceivirga sp.; assembly: GCA_964601965.1. Classification (GTDB taxonomy): domain Bacteria; phylum Bacteroidota; class Bacteroidia; order Flavobacteriales; family Flavobacteriaceae; genus Croceivirga. The sequence goes on along the minus strand of CAZRPJ010000005.1, from coordinate 74,143 downwards.
CTAAACCGCTATTTAGGACCCCCTCGTTTCTTATTGTAATAGTAAATGCCATAGGCCAATACTACTAATACTATAAAGGGCAAATAGGATCCAATGACCACCCCAATTTCATAGGCACTACTAGGTGCTTCTTCCATCTTTTTTTCAATGTTCGCTTGCTGTAAAAGCATTCCTATATAAAGAACCATCGATATAATTACTTTGGTCATTAAAATTAGCCCTGCATCAGCGCCTCGATTTCATCAGCTTCAATAGGTATGTTCTGCATTAAGTTTAAAGGCTCGCCACTTTCTTGTATAACCACATCATCTTCTAAGCGAATTCCAAATCCCTCCTCTGGAATATAAATACCCGGTTCCACCGTAAAAACCATATTGGGTTTCATGGGCGTTTTTAGTTCCCCATAGTCATGCGTATCTAAACCAATGTGGTGGCTGGTGCCGTGCATAAAATATTTTTTATAGGCGGGCCACTCTTTGTTTTCATTGGCAACGGTTGCCTTATCTAGAAGTCCAAGACCTATTAATTCGGCCGTCATTATTTTACCTACTTCTTTATGGTAGTCTGCCCAAATCGTTCCTGGTACTAACATTTTTGTAGCCTCGTTTTTTACGCGTAGTACCGCATCGTAGACTGCACGTTGCCTCTCTGTAAATTTTCCGCTGACTGGGATGGTACGCGTCATATCACTGGAATAATTGGCATACTCCGCGCCCACATCCATGAGAATTAAATCGCCCGCATTACACTGCATATTGTTTTCTATGTAGTGCAATACATTGGCATTATTTCCAGAGGCAATGATTGGGGTATACGCAAAACCCTTGCTCCTATTTCTAATAAATTCATGCAGGTATTCTGCTTCTAATTCGTATTCCCAAACACCTGGCTTGGTGTACGCCAATATTCTTCGGAATCCCTTTTCCGTAATATCGCAAGCAGTTTGCATCAGTGCCAATTCCTCGGGTTCTTTTACCCCTCTAATTTGTTGTAAAATTGGATTGCTTTTTGCCCATTGGTGCGCCGGAAAGTCGTTTTTACAGTTATGGATAAAACGGTCTTCTCTGGTCTGTGTCTCTACCGCTTGGCGATAATGTTCGTTGGTATTAAAATAGATGGTCTCTGCCTCTGTCATTAAATCAAAAAACACCTTCTTAAAATCAGACAGCCAATAAATACTTTCAATTCCAGAAACTTGGGTGGCCTGAGCTTTGGTCAACTTAGCTCCTTCCCATACTGCAATATGGTCGTTGGTTTCTCGTACAAATAAAACTTCCTTATGTTTGGCATTCATGGCGTCTGGAAAAAGCACCAGAATAGTTTCTTCTTGATCCGCCCCACTTAAATAGAAGATATCACTATGTTGTTCAAACGGCATAGTACTGTCTGCGCTAATAGGATATATATCATTAGAATTAAATACCGCAATGCTCTTTGGCTTCATTTGAGCCATAAACTTTTTGCGGTTTTTAATAAAGAGGGAATTGGGTATAGGATCGTATTTCATTGGAAGGTTTTTCTTTAATGATGATTCTTATCTTATTATGTAAATTTAAGAACAGTTTTACCAACCCACCTATGAGATGATGAAATTAAGACAACTCCTAATCGCACTAGTAGTGCCATTCGTAAGCTTGGCGCAAACAGATTTATCTGCATTTAAAGACTTTAATTTCCGATTTATTGGCCCCGAGGGCAACAGAACCATTGCTATCGCCGGAGTGCCTGGTGATCCTATGATCACCTATATTGGAGCTGCTTCAGGAGGTCTTTGGAAAACAACAGATGGGGGCGTTAGCTGGAAGGCGATTTTTGATGATCAAGAGGCGTCCTCCATTGGAGCTGTGGCTATTACTCCTTCCAATCCAGACATCGTTTGGGCAGGTACCGGAGAAACCTTTGTAATTAGGCCTGCACATGCCATGGGCGATGGTATCTATAAATCTACAGACGCTGGAAAAACTTGGGAAAAAATGGGGCTCGAAAAAACGGGCCGAATTGGTAGAATTGTCGTTCACCCAACCAATCCAGATATTGTCTATGCTGCAGCTTTAGGACATACCTATGGCCCACAAGAAGACAGAGGAATTTATAAAACAACGAATGGAGGAAAAACCTGGAACAGAATACTATTTATAGATCAGGACACTGGTGCTACTGACATTGCCTTAAATCCAGAGAATCCGGATCAGATGCTTGCCAGCATGTGGTCTATACATATTAATACATGGGGGCTTCGTAGTGGTGGCCCTGGAGGGGGTATTTACAGATCCATGAATGGAGGTAGTACTTGGAAAGCACTCTCTGAAAATGGTTTGCCAGGAGGAGCAGATCGTCCAGTAGGAAAAACAGGAGTGGGTATTTCTCATTCTTCTCCCAACGTGGTGTATGCCTTATTTGAAATTGATAGCCCGGCGCTTTACCGCTCCGAAGATTTTGGGGATACCTGGACCCTTCAAACCAGAAACCATGATATAAACGAGCGCGCTCCCTATTATACCAGAATGGCTGTTTCTACGGATAATCCTGATGAACTATACATCGCCAGCGTTAAATACAGTATTTCTAAAGATGGCGGAAAAACCTATAAATCGGGGTACAGTGCAGGTGGAGATAACCATGATATTTGGGTAGATCCATTGAATGCAAATCGCATTATGGTGGCGCACGATGGTGGTGCCAGTATTAGTTTAAACCGTGGTAAAACCTACCAACGTGTCGTACTACCCATAGCACAGATGTATCATGTTTCTGTAGACGATCAAATACCTTACAATGTATATGGAAATAGACAAGATGGCTATTCTTACAAAGGGCCTAGTAATAGTAGGCAAGGGTATATTCCGCTTGGACTTTGGAAAGGTGTGGGTGGTTGTGAAAGTGGCTTTGCCCAACCGGATCCTTTAGATAATGCTATTGTTTGGTCTGGCTGTTATGATGGTGGGTTGCAACGGTATGATGCACGCACCGGTCATGCACGTGACGTAAGAGTATGGCCAGAAGCTGGTTATGGCTGGGAACCCGGGAAATTAAAGTACCGCTGGCATTGGAATTTTCCATTGTCGTTTTCTCCCCATACTCCACATAGGGTATATGTAGGCAGCCAATTTGTTCACAAGAGCGATGATGACGGACAAAGTTGGCAAGTAATAAGTCCGGATCTTACTTTAAATGATAAAACGCATCAGCAAAACTCGGGAGGTATTGCCATAGATAACCTCATGACTTTTGATGGAGCCACCCTTTTTAGCATTGAAGAATCTCCCATAGAAGCAGGCCTTATTTGGACTGGAAGTAATGATGGTCAAGTACAAATTACAAGAGATGGAGGTGCTAATTGGACCAATGTAACCGCCAATATTCCCAACCTACCTAAATGGGGTACCATTGCCAATATAGAACCGTCTCGTTATCAAAAAGGAACAGTCTACATAACGGTAGACTTACATCAAATGGGGGATTTTGATCCTTATGTTTTTAAGTCGGAAGATTATGGGGCTAGCTGGAAATTAATTAGCAGCACAGTACCTAAATCTGTGCACAGTTTTGCCCACGTTGTAAAAGAAGACCCTAAAAGACCGGGCATGCTTTATTTAGGCGTTGATAACGGAATGTACATTAGTTTTAATGATGGAAAAGATTGGTCACGCCTACGAAATAATTTACCTCCCGCTCCTGTCTATTGGTTAGAAATTCAAGAACGTTTTGACGACCTTGTGGTAGGCACCTATGGAAGAGGGTACTACATCTTAGATGATGTATCTGCTCTTCGTGAATTTGATGATGCTAAAAACCAAGAGGCGCATCTTTTTAGTGTTCGGCAGGCGTACCGTTTTCAAAACCAACAAGCCATAAAAACAGACGGCCCTAGTCTTAACGCTGGAAGAAACCCCGCGTACGGCGCTTATATCAACTATTTCTTAAAAGATAGCACGGACGAAAAGGTAGCCATTGAAATTCTAACGGCCTCCAATGAGGTAGTACGTACCTTAAAAGGTGAATCCTCTGAAGGTGTGCACCGTACCGTTTGGGATCTCCGATATGAGCCTACTTACAAACCAAGAATAAAAACCACCCCTCCAGGCAGACCATGGGTACAATTAAATGGAGAAGGTTGGCGTCCTCTGGTGACTTGGGATTTAGATTTGTGGCGGGGCCAATATGGCCCGCGTGTGGTGCCCAATACGTATAAGGTAAAACTAAAAATTGGAGCCAAGGAATATATACGAGAACTCACTGTGATTAAAGACCCGAGTACAGCTGGAAGTATGGAAGAATTAGAAGAACAAGTAGCTTTCTCTTTAGAACTACGTGATGCCATGAACCTTGCTGTTACTATGATTAACGACATTGAGGATATAAGGGCAGAGCTGCAAGATATTCTTCCGCAATTAAAAAGTGAAGAAGATAAAACTACGGCTAACCTGCTATTAACCAATGCGCAAAATATTGCCGCTGCGCTGTATGATATTCATTTAACCGGTGCACGGGAAGATGCCTTTAGGTCTCCAATGAAACTATACGGAAGGCTCAGCGCCTTGGCAAGTGATATTAGCGGTTTTGGGGTAGATTTTAAACCAACCAACCAACAACGCGAAGTGTATCAAGTGCTTAACAAGCGTTTGGTGGCAGCCCAAAAAGCATTTGAATCCTTTGTAAAAAAAGAGGTACAACAATTAAATGACCAACTTAAAAAGAGTGAATTGCAATTAGAATCTGCAAAAAAGATTAAGTCGTAATGCAAAAAATCATGTTGGGTATTTCATTCCTTAAGACTGTGTTTTAAATATAGCACAAGGACCGTTAGAAGGATCCCGCCTACGCAACCTCCAGCAATACTGCTAACAACCACGGCTAGATCTACTATGGTTTGGGAAGTAATTTCCAAAAATCTAAGAATTCCTCCCCCAGCAATACCTCCTAAGGCACCCAGAGTACTATGTATCCAGTGCTTAAGGCTCATTTCTGGCAGTACTTTCCGTACCAGAAATCCGCCTGTAGCACCGGCTGCTACTTGAATAAGTAGCGGCACAAACTGCTCCATTTTCTATAGTTAAAAGGTTAATGTTCAATGAAGTAACGAATTTTCAAGCGCATTAACAATTTAAAAGGAGAAGAACCGCTAAGAGCGGTGCACGCAACACATAAAAAAAGGAGCCCAAGGGCTCCTTTTAAGTCTCACTTTGTGCAATAGTTTTGTTGGTTATTGCGTCGCTAACGTTCTATAATGAGAACGGCCTTTTAACCTTGGCTTTAAAAGCGCAACAAATAAAGCATTACTTATTATTTTATCCAATATTTTAACAGTATTATTTTATTTTCCTCAGTATTTGTTTCATTTATCACGTTTTCCGTAGTTCTTCTTACCTTCAACCAACGGTTTCCTGTGATAAGCGCGGTATTCAAACAAATAACGACTCCAAAAACATGCAACTTACATTAACCATCCCCGCATTATTATTTCCTGCTGTTTCTTTAACCATGTTAGCATATAATGCAAGGTATTTGGCTATCGCTGCCCTAATTCGGCAACTAAACAAGCAATTTAAGGAAACGCAAGACACTCCTTTAAAACAACAAATAGAGTCATTACGCAAACGTTTAAACATCATTAAGAATATGCAGGCCACTGCCATTGGAAGCTTCTTACTATCCGCAGTTTCTATGTTTTTAATCTATGTAGAAATGGCTGTTTGGGCCAATGTAATTTTTGGAATAAGTCTTATTCTGTTAATGGCTTCCTTGGTCTTGTCTTTAATTGAGGTTCAGTTATCTACACGGGCTTTGGAAATTCAACTAAAGAACATGGAACATTAGTAAAAGGCATTCTTAATGTAGAATTAATACACCGCTTCTTCAATCCCCTTTTTTATTGTCTTATTTTTAACGATCAATCAAAATCAAACTGTCGTGAAACACCATTTCTTGACCCTTTTTATGGGTTGCTTTTTTTTATTCCCAACCATCCAAGCACAAACTGAAAAAGGAAAAATCCTTGTAGCCATCTCTTCTGCCTTAGGTATTGGAGGAAACACCAATGGTTTTGCTTTTAGCTCTAATAAGACGAAGAGCGATAACTTTAATTCTGACCCTGTTAAGGTCACCTCCTTTAATTTATCCCCTAGAGTGGGGTATTTTGTTGCCAATAATTTTGCCTTAGGAGCCGAAGTATTCTACGGATATTCTAGACAAGACGAATTTCTTTTTCAAGGAGATATTCTATTTGATGAAGTAAAAACTAGTACCATCGGTGCAGGACCTTTTGCCAGATACTATATTAAAGCAAAGAATCTTACCCCTTTTCTAGAAGCAGGGGTGGTTTTTGGAAGAGCAACATCGGAAATTAGTGATTTTAGTGATAGCGAGTTTAACCTCTTTAATTTTGGAGGAGGTGCCGGAATCGCTATTCCGTTAGGGCAAAAAGTTAGTTTTGATGCGCTTTTGGGATATACCCATTTTGAAACCAAACAGAAGGAAGACAATCCCAATAATGTGCGGAACATTACTAACAATTTCAGTCTTAATTTGGGGTTCACCATGTATTTGGGGCAAGGGAAAGCTGAACAAACGAGTAGCGATTAAAGGTTATTCACAATTTCCACAGGTATTGTAATATAAACCTTATAAAAACTATGGTTTGTAAGATTTTTCTTTGTGGATATCTTACTTTTTCTTAAAATAAAATCCATTGATTTTTTAATATCTTTAAGGTCCAACTCAACTAACACATACTGCTATGAAAAGGGTGAAGGATATTGCCTTTTTTAAACACATCCGTGAAATTCGGGAATACCAGTTTGGTAAGTTCTACTTTTTTGATGGCCTCGTCATAGGGGAACTCAATGAAGGGATCACCTTTGGATGGGAAATGGGTAAAAAAGCGATTGATGCAGCCAAAGATGTCTTCGGGGAAGATATGCCCATCGCGTACATTTCTAATCGTATTAACAACTACTACGTACTTCCTGCAGATTGGAGTAAATTCTATAAAAACAGGCACCAATTAAGTTTCTATTGCGTGGTTGGCGAAACCAAAGGAAGTTTTGCGAGTCTAGTAATGGAACGCATGTTTTTTAAAAATTCTATTAAACAATTCAATGATTTAGAAAAAGCCATTGAATGGAGTTTGGTACAGATTAAAAAACATCAGGCAAAAAAAGGAATAAATTCCGGATCCTTATCTTCCAACGTGGAATAGCGCATCGCCTTGATTCACTACTGCTTGATGGTTAATACACAGCACATAACCATCAAACGGCGCTTTGATCTTTTTATGCTTTTTTGCGAAAGTATCTGTCACCATCCCCAAGATTTCTCCCTTAGAAATTGCTTGTCCGTTTTTAATTTCAGGAACAAACATACCAGCGCGTGGCGCGCGGATCCATCTCCTTGAAACCAAGGCAACCGAAGCATTTTTAGTGGGAGTATCCGGCACCATGCCCAATCCTCTCAATACGTTTTTTACCCCTAAAATTCCTTGCGTAATTGCATGCTCATCAAACCGCATACTTTCTCCTGCTTCATAAACTGCAATGGGTTTCCCCATCTTTAAGGCTGCTTTTCTAAAGGAACCGGCTATAAGGTTAGAGGCAAACATAAAAGGCGCATTGAACATTGTTGCCAATTTTAAACTCATGGCATCTTGCTCTGTATAGCGCATTTGTGGATAATTATTCCGTTGGCCACCCCCTGTATGCAAATCCAGCCCAAAATCTATCTGCGGCAGGATCTCCTGGGTATAATGATAGGCTATTCTACTTGCCAAGGAGCCCGTTTTGCGTCCTGGGAAACTTCGGTTAACATCTTTCCCGTCTGGCACGTCTCTAGAAAAGTGAATAAATCCAAATACATTCAAGATCGGTACTACAATGACTGCCCCTTTATTGATGGCAAAATCTTTGTTTTCTAACATCCGCCTAAGCGTTTCCACACCATTTATCTCATCTCCATGAAGCCCTGCTTGAATCAATAGGGTGGGCCCTGCTTTTTTAGCATTAAAAATGTGTACAGGAATATCAATTAAAGTGCCAGTAGGCAAGCGAGCAATTTCAATGCGTAGCAACTTATTTTTCCCTGGTGCCACGGTTGCTCCATTAATTTTAATGGTTTTATTTTCTCCTTCTAAACGCATTTCTTTCTACAAATTGAACGATGTGTTTGGCCACATTTACCCCAGAGGCTCCTTCTATTCCTTTAAGTCCCGGAGAAGCATTCACTTCAATTAGTACAGGTCCTTTTTTAGAACGCATGAGATCTACCCCTGCCACCCCAAGTCCTAAATACTTAGTAGCATTTAAAGCAATAAACTTTTCTTTAGGGGACAATTCAACGGCCTCCGTTTCTGCTCCTCTATGTACGTTGGAACGGAATTCATCCAGACCGCTTTTTCGTTTCATTGCAGCTACTACTTTGTTGCCCACTACAATTATTCTAATGTCCTCCCCATTAGCTTCCTCTACATATTGCTGTAAAAGAATACTGGTATCCATCTTGTAAAAGGTATCAATAATAGATTTGGCAGATTTTTTACTCTCTGCTAAAATCACGCCAAGGCCCTGTGTACCTTCTTGCAATTTTATTACTACTGGCGGACCTCCTAACAGCCGTATTTGTTCACCAATATTGTCTGGATTTATTGAAAAAAGGGTCTGGGGAATAGGAATGCCTTTTCGGGCCATGATTTGAAGCGTACGCACTTTATTTCTTGCTCTGGTAATCCCTAACGAACGTGCCGTACTAAACACACCATTCATTTCAAACTGCTTGACTATCGCAGCACCATGTCGCGTAACTTTGGTACCAATACGTGGGATAATCGCATCGAACTCTGTGGTAACATCTTCTTCCCCAAAAAAGATTTTCGGTTTTCCCTCTCCCAATTTTACGGAACATTTGGTGTGGTCTATGAGTTCTACATAGTGCCCCAAAGCCTGTGCTTCTTCTACAATACGTCTGGTAGAATGCACATTAAGGCTCACAGAGAGGATAGCAATATTCATGAGGTGATCGCCCTAATTTTAATAGCTTCAATATCGGTTAAAAAAGGGAGTTAGGGAAACAAACAAAAATATAATTCAATTCCCTTCCCTATTTGTCTAAGATTTTACAGGAAAACCATAAAAAATAGGCTCATAAATCAAACGTTTTCGTTTGTAGCTTAAAACACTTCTAAATAAGCCTGGCTCTTTCGTTGAAAACTTGTTAAAAACTTGATCGTGCCGTAACTTTGTGCAAAACCACAAACGAATGAGCGGACTCATAAAATCTTCGCTAGCCCGGAAATATGTGATGGCACTTTCCGGTCTTTTTTTGGTCATATTCTTGGTCTTGCATGTTACCATTAATTTGGCTTCTGTCATTTCTCCTGATTTTTTTAATGAAGCATCCCATTTCATGGGCTACAATCCCATAGTTCAATTTGCAATGCAACCTATTTTAATTGCAGGGGTTATTATCCATTTTGTAATGGGCTTCGTGCTTGAAATTCAGAATAAAAAGGCACGCGGTGTTGGCTACGTCAAATACCAAGGAGGCGCTAATGCCCCCTGGGTTTCAAGAAACATGATTTACAGCGGACTGGTTGTTTTAGCCTTTTTAGGATTGCACTTTTACGATTTTTGGATTCATGAAATGGCCTACAAATACGTAGAGGCCAATCCGGAAGATCCTACAAGATATTATGCAGAAACTGTAGAGAAGTTTGCGCCTTTCTGGCGAACTGTAATCTATGTCATTTCTTTTGTACTACTAAGTTTACACTTATGGCATGGGTTTGCTTCTTCTTTTCAATCAATGGGAGTGAATAACAAGTATACTCCGGCGATCAAGAAATTTGCTAAAGCATTTGCCCTTGTGGTACCATTACTTTTCGCATTCATTGCTATTTACCATCACCTTAACCCAATAACACATTAATTATGGCAGTATTGGATTCTAAAGTTCCAAAAGGTCCCTTAGCGGATAAATGGACAAAACATAAGAACGAAATTGATTTGGTGAACCCAGCCAACAAACGAAATATTGATATTATCGTAGTTGGTACAGGATTAGCGGGTGGCTCAGCTGCTGCTACCTTAGCAGAACTAGGGTACAACGTGAAAACGTTCTGCTACCAAGATTCCCCTAGACGTGCGCACTCGATTGCGGCCCAAGGGGGAGTAAATGCTGCTAAAAATTATCAAGGAGATGGTGATAGTGTGTACCGCCTTTTTTACGATACCATTAAAGGAGGAGATTACCGTTCCCGTGAAGCAAATGTGCATCGCTTGGCCGAAGTTTCTACTAATATCATTGACCAATGTGTTGCACAGGGCGTACCCTTTGCTAGAGAATATGGAGGTCTTTTAGACAACCGTTCTTTTGGGGGTGTATTGGTATCAAGAACTTTTTATGCCAAAGGACAAACAGGACAACAATTGCTTTTAGGAGCTTATGCGGCGATGAATAGACAAATTCAGCGCGGTAAAATAAAATCTTACACCCGTCATGAGATGCTTGACCTAGTGCTTGTAGATGGAAAGGCAAGAGGAATTATCGCTAGGAATTTAGTGACTGGAGAAATTGAGCGGCATGCCGGCCACGCTGTGGTTTTGGCCACTGGAGGTTACGGAAACCTTTTCTTCTTATCTACCTATTGCATGGGAGCCAATGTCATGGCTGCTTGGAAAGCGCATAAAAAAGGAGCCTATTTCGCCAACCCATGTTTCACACAAATTCACCCAACTTGTATTCCCGTTTCTGGAGATCACCAGTCTAAATTGACGTTGATGTCTGAATCACTTAGAAACGATGGACGTATTTGGGTGCCCGCTAAGAAAGAAGACGCAGAAGCCATTAGAGCCGGTAAATTGAAGCCTACTGAGATTGCCGAAGAAGACAGAGATTACTATCTAGAGCGACGTTATCCAGCCTTTGGAAACTTGGTACCTAGAGATGTGGCATCACGTGCCGCTAAAGAACGCTGCGATGCGGGTTATGGAGTAAACAAAACGGGAGAGGCAGTGTATCTTGATTTCGATGCCGCAATAATGCGTTATGGAAGAGAAAAGGCACTGACCTCTGGTATGAAAAATCCAGACGATGCCACAGTTAGAAAGCTGGGTGAAGACATTGTTGAAGCGAAGTATGGAAACCTATTCCAGATGTATGAGAAAATTGTAGATCAAAATCCATACAAGACGCCAATGATGATCTATCCTGCCGTTCATTATACCATGGGGGGTCTTTGGGTAGACTATAACTTAATGACTACCATTCCAGGATGTTATGCAGCAGGGGAAGCGAACTTTAGTGACCACGGCGCCAATAGATTGGGAGCTTCTGCTTTAATGCAAGGCTTAGCAGACGGTTACTTTGTATTGCCGTATACCATAGGAGATTATCTAAGTGACGACATTCGTACAGGTCCTATTTCTACAGAGACCTCAGAATTTGATGAAGCAGAGAAAAACGTTCGCGATCGCATCCACAAGCTAATGTCTGCCAATGGCATTAATTCTGTGGATTATTACCACAAAAAGCTTGGTAAAATCATGTGGAATAAATGCGGAATGGCTAGAAATGAAAAAGACCTAAAGGCTGCCGTAAAAGAAATTGCAGAATTGCGCAAAGACTTCTGGGAAAACGTAAAAGTGCCTGGAAAAGCCGAAGCGAAAAATCAAGAATTAGAAAAAGCAGGACGAGTAGCAGATTTCTTAGAATTAGGGGAGCTCTTTGCGATGGATGCTTTGGATAGAAATGAATCTTGTGGCGGTCATTTTAGAGAAGAATACCAGACACCTGAAGGGGAAGCCTTGCGAGATGATGAAAATTACAAATACGTTTCTGCTTGGGAATACAAAGGAGAACCAAGCAAATCCAAGTTGCATAAGGAAAACTTGGTTTATGAAAATATTGAAGTGAAAACACGTTCTTACAAATAAAAGTTGCTATGAAAATTTACCTTAAGATTTGGAGACAAAAAGACGCCAACGATAAAGGAGGTATGGTGAATTATACCCTTGATGGTGTAGAAAGCGATATGTCTTTTTTGGAAATGTTAGATGTCTTAAATGAAGAATTAATTGCAAAAGGAGAAGAACCCGTTGAGTTCGATCATGATTGCAGGGAGGGGATCTGCGGAACCTGTTCTTTAATGATTAATGGAAGACCACATGGTCCAGACTCTCGTATTACTGTGTGCCAATTACATATGCGTAGTTTTAATGATGGGGATACTATTGTTATTGAACCATGGCGTGCTAAGGCCTTTCCTGTTATAAAAGACCTTATTGTAGATAGAACCGCCTTTGATCGTATTCAACAAGCGGGAGGTTATATCTCTGTAAATACTTCGGGAAGACCTGTAGATGCAAATGCAATTCCTATTGAAAAGGAAGCCGCAGACGCTTCTTTTAACGCGGCAACCTGCATTGGTTGTGGGGCTTGCGTAGCTGCTTGTAAAAATGCAAGTGCTATGTTATTTACCTCAGCAAAAGTATCTCAATTTGCGTTATTGCCTCAAGGGCAAGTAGAAGCAGCAGATAGAGTTATGAATATGGTGCGCCAAATGGACCTTGAAGGTTTTGGAAATTGTACCAACACAGGAGCATGTGAGGTAGAATGCCCAAAAGGAATTTCTTTAGAAAATATTGCTAGAATGAACCGCGAATATCTTTCGGCTAGCATTCAAGGATAAGGAGTACTTCCACAAAACATTATACCAAAACCCAGATCTTTTAGATTTGGGTTTTTTGCTTTTTAAGAAGTACCTTTCTAAAAAAGCGTCATGGTTGCACCCGTATCCAAACTTCCTCATTTAGAAACCACCATTTTTACGACCATGGGGCAACTTGCGGTAAAGCACCAGGCCGTAAATCTGTCTCAGGGGTTCCCCAATTTTGATCCAGACCCTTATTTATTAGAATTGGTTGGCAAGGCTCTCAAAGCCCGCCACAACCAATATGCCCCCATGCAAGGGGTGTATGAACTGCGAGAAGCCATTGGGCAAAAAATTTCAAGTCTTTACAATGCCCACTATGATCCTTCCACAGAAATTGTGGTAACAGCAGGAGCTACCCAGGCTATTTTCACAGCAATTGCCGCCTTCATTAAGCCCGGAGATGAGGTGATTGTATTTAAGCCTGCCTATGATTGTTATGAACCCGCTATAGCCTTACAAGGAGGAGTTGTTGTTCCTATTGCGCTGGGAACGGAAGGGACCTTTGTTGATTGGCAGGTAGTACAAGCATCTATAACACCGCGCACCAAAATGATTATTATTAATTCACCGCATAATCCTTCAGGAACTGTTTTTACAAAACAGGATATGCTTCAGTTAGAAGCACTGTTAGAAGATAGCTCCATTCTTCTTTTAAGTGATGAGGTGTACGAGCATTTAGTTTATGATGGAGAAACACATGAAAGCGCCTCTAAATACCCAGCTCTAAAAGAAAGGGCGTTGGTTTGTGCTTCTTTTGGAAAAACTTTTCATGTTACTGGATGGAAGATTGGCTATATCGCCGGTCCAAAATCCCTGATGGAAGAATTTAATAAGGTGCACCAGTACAATGTATTTTGCGTAAATCATCCAATGCAGGTAGCCCTGGCAACCTATTTAAAGGATGAACAACATTATTTAGGATTGGCTGCTTTTTATCAAGAAAAACGCGATTACTTTATGGCTGCAATCGCTCCTTCACGATTTAAAGGAACCCCTTCGCAAGGCACCTATTTTCAGGTCTTGAATTATGCAGAAATTACGGATGAGCCAGCGATGGATTTTGCCAAACGCCTGATAAAGGATTATAAAATAGCAAGCATTCCTATAGCTGTTTTTAACCTCCACCAGAAGGATCATAAAGAACTTCGTTTTTGTTTTGCTAAAACGCAGGAAACCTTGGAAAAGGCCGCCGATATTTTAAATAAGATATAAAGCGCACTTAGAATTGCTTTTAAAACAAATCTTAGCGAACCGCCTCATACACTTGCTTCATAAACTCACCAATTTTACTAGGTTCTAACCAACGCGTAACTACTAGGAGTTCCTTTTCCTGATCTACCACTATAAAGTTTCCCCCAAAACCAGCTGCGTAAAAAACATTGGAGGGCACGCCCTCCCATTGCCTACTGCCGGCAACATTAAGCCACCACATGTAGCCATAATTTGGGTTTGGTGTAGAAGGTGTTGTGGCTTTTTGTATCCAGTCTTTACTAATTAGTTGTGTTCCCTTCCATTGGCCTTCATTTAAGAAAAGGTGGCCAAAACGCGCCATGTCTTCTGTAGAAATAAAAATTCCTCCTCCAGAATGTCCTCCACCCGTTACAGATTTCATTTGCATACCATCTATGGTGGTCCATGCCTTTTCATATCCAAACCATCGCCAAGTAGTAGAGGCACCTATGGGATCCATTAAGGACTCCTTTAAAACCATGGGCAGTGGTTTTCTCCATAAATGAGTAAGGGAATAGGCCAGGACATTTACACGTACATCGTTATACTCCATAACCGTTCCAGGAGTTTTTAATTCGCGGTATTTCCAATCGTCTATTCCTCCCGTTCTTGGTGGGCGATCTGCCCAATCTTTTATTCCAAATAACGACCCTGACCAATCTGAATTCTGTTGTAGCAAATGCTCCCAATTAATTTGTTCATTGTGGGCTCCTTGAAAGGTACCGTCCCAGATATAGGTATGCATCTTATCCTCTACATTTGCCAGTAACCCTTTATCAAATGCCAAACCGGCCACTGTAGATAGAAAGCTTTTGGTAACACTAAAGGTCATATCTACTCGTTTGGTTTCGCCCCAACTACGAACTTTATGTCCTTTGTAAAGAATAAGTCCAGCAGGACCTCCACGCTTCTTTGTTGGTCCTAATATTTCATGAAAAGGCTCGCGTTCAAAACCCTTTAGAATCGCTCTTCTTAAATCTCTAGATCCTGAATATTCATTGTCCTGGGCAAATTGTACGGCTTGGTCAAGTTTTGCTTCATTAAAAACTTTGGAAACAGTTTCCATGGTTTTCCAATCTTCATTTCTATCTGGGAAAAATGTTTCTTGCGCAAACAAGATTTGAGTTGCGGCCAAGAAGACTAAAATGCGGTAGTTCATTGCAGTGTTTTTTTAAGTAACCAATCGGTTTGTTCGTCTGATCCTACAAAATAAGGGTGTTTCCCAAAGGTACGGTACCCGTGGCGTTCGTAAAACTTAATTGCACTGGTATTTTCCTCCCAAACCCCTAACCATAGGTAGCTTTTATTCCAGGTTTTCGTCTGTTGCTCTGCCCATTGCAAAGCTTTGGCTCCAATACCTTTTCCTTGATAGCTAGGGAGCACATATATACGTTCTAATTCGGTACCGTTCGCCTCCTTCAATTCATTTTGGGCATCTTCACAATTCAATTTTATGTACCCTACGGTTTTGTCTTGCGCTTTAATGAAATAGAAATACGAGTTTGTTGTTTGCAACTCTTTATGCAGTTGCACATCAGAAAATGCGGTCGCTAGATAGTTTTGAAAATCGAGAGGGTCGTTTTTACTTTCAAAAGCTGCTTTGAAGGTTTGAATAGAAAGTGCTTTTAATTCTGAAAGATCCGCTACCGTGATTTCTTTAAATTGAATATCCATTTCCCCAAAAATAAAAAAGAGTCGAAATATCGACTCCTTTAGTTTTTTGGTTGCTTAGTTGGATCCTATAACATAAAAAGCTTTTTCACCAACCTTAGAAAACCGCTGTAAAAATCATTGCGGTAAACCTGAATTTCTTGCTCGATGGCAACAGGTTCGTGGTTAAAATCTGAAATCATTGGGTTTGGAATTAAAGTAGGTTAATTTGGAAAATTTCTAGCTCTTTTCAAAGATATTGAACGACTTTAACGCTAAAAATATTTTGTTGTGAATACAGGCGCACTTGTTGTGAATGAAACGACTGGTACAATCTGATCGATAACCCGTTCATTTAGAGTGCCATTTCTGGTATTTCGCCTGAAACAATTAACGCACCTTCCGTAGCCTCCTTTATAGCTTCTACAGATACCCCTGGAGCACGTTCCAAAAGATGAAAGGTATTTTCTTTTACTTCTAAAACAGCTAAGTTGGTCACTATCTTTTTTACACAGCCCACACCGGTAAGTGGTAGCGAACATCTTTTAAGTAATTTAGATTGCCCTGCTTTGTTGGTATGCATCATGGCCACAATAATATTTTCTGCAGAGGCAACCAAATCCATAGCGCCCCCCATGCCTTTTACCATTTTACCGGGTATCTTCCAATTGGCAATATCTCCATTTTCCGCGACTTCCATGGCCCCCAAAATAGTAAGGTCTACATGCTTGCCTCGAATCATTCCAAAACTAGTGGATGAATCAAAAAAAGAAGCCCCTGGTAGCGTTGTGATGGTTTGTTTGCCGGCGTTAATAATATCTGCGTCTTCTTCTCCTTCAAAAGGAAAAGGACCCATCCCAAGCACCCCATTCTCACTTTGAAATTCTACTTCAATATCATTTCTTACAAAATTGGCAACGAGCGTAGGAATCCCTATGCCTAGATTAACATAATATCCATCTTTTACCTCTTTGGCAATTCTTTTGGCGATTCCGTTTTTATCCAACATCACTTTTGCTTCTTACGGTTCGTTGTTCAATTCTCTTTTCGTAGTGTGCGCCTTGAAATATTCGTTGCACAAAAATTCCAGGGATATGAATCTCATTGGGGTCTAAGCCACCAGCCGGGACTAACTCCTCTACTTCTGCCACAGTTATGGTAGCGGCTCCGCACATGTTTGGATTAAAATTTCTGGCAGTTCCTTTAAAGATTAAATTCCCCGCTTCATCTCCTTTCCAGGCTTTTACAAACGCAAAATCTGCTTTAAAAGCAGGCTCTAGAACATACATTTTACCATCAAACTCACGTGTTTCTTTCCCCTCTGCCACTTCTGTTCCGTAACCTGCTGGCGTATAAAAAGCAGGGAAGCCAGCTTGTGCTGCTCGGCATTTTTCGGCAAGGGTTCCTTGAGGTGTTAATTCTACCTCTAATTCTCCGGAAAGCATTTGCCGTTCAAACTCATCATTCTCTCCTACGTAAGAAGAAATCATCTTTTTTATTTGATGGTTTTGTAATAAAAGGCCTAGTCCAAAATCATCGACCCCTGCGTTGTTAGAGATACAAGTAATGTCTTTGATTCCTAATTTCACTAGCTGACTTATCGCATTTTCTGGAATACCACACAGTCCAAAACCACCCAGCATAAAAGTCATCCCGTCTTGAACACCGGCCACAGCATCCTCTACTCCGGAAACAGTTTTTCGAATCATAAAAGTAATGTGTTACGTATCCATGAAAATACGAAATAATCATGGCTCAACTTAAAAGAAAGTGTTTAGAAATCTAGATCGTCTAGATCGTCTTCGGTGTCTATTTCTTCTTTCTTTTCCTCGAGAATTTTAGTGCAGTCTACGTTGATAGAAAGTTCCTCGGGCTCTTCAAAAGCTTCTTTAGAAATGCCTAACTCTTCAATTTCGTAGTTGGCTTTCATATACAATGCCCAAATAGGCAATGCCATAGAAGCGCCTTGTCCGTATATGATACTTTTAAAGTGAATAGAACGCTCTTCGCCTCCTACCCAAACCCCGGTTACCAGATTTGGAACCATGCCCATAAACCAACCATCACTTTGGTTTTGTGTGGTGCCAGTTTTCCCGGCAATAGGATTATCGAATTCATAAGGGTATCCCGTAATAATTTCCTTGTAAACTGTCTGGTCCTTTGCTGAAGTATGACGAAGTCGTGTGCCAGAACCTCCTTCTGTAACCCCTTCCATTAAATTCACCATAGTATAGGCTACGTCTTTGCTAAGCACATCCTTGGTTTCTGGAACATATTCATACAATACCGTTCCATTTTTGTCTTCAATGCGAGTGATCATGACTGGTTTTACATACACCCCTTGATTGGCAAAAGTTCCATAGGCCCCTACCATTTCATAAACATTAAAATCTACGGTTCCCAGCGCAATGGAAGGCACAGGTAGAATTTCACGAGTAAGCCCCATGTTCTTGGCAATTTCTACGACGGAACCTGGTCCCACTTGATCAATTAACCGCGCTGTAATGGTATTTACAGAATTAGCCAAGGCATTTTTAAGTGTTCGTTTCTTCAAAGAATATTTCCCGTCTGAATTTTTTGGGCACCATTGTTCCATGTTGCCATGTTTTAGTGGTTCAATGCAGTACTGGGTGTCTGGCAAGGAATCGCAAGGAGAATAACGTAGCTGATCTATAGCCGCTGCATATACAAAAGGCTTGAAAGTAGATCCTGCTTGTCTGGAACCTTGTTTAACATTATCGTATTGAAAGTG
Organism: uncultured Croceivirga sp.; assembly: GCA_964601965.1. Taxonomy (GTDB): domain Bacteria; phylum Bacteroidota; class Bacteroidia; order Flavobacteriales; family Flavobacteriaceae; genus Croceivirga. Next base: position 55,811 of record CAZRPJ010000005.1, on the reverse strand, counting down.
CTTATAATCTACGCCACCTACCCAGGCTTTTACATGTCCTGTTTGTGGTTCCATAGACATCATAGCGGTGCGCAAAAAAGTTTTGTAGTAGCGAATAGAATCTAAGGGAGTGAGCACGGTATCTTTTTCATAGGAATCGCTATTCCAATCAAAAACTGTCATTTCAGCTGGTTCATTGAACGAGGCACGGATTTCACTTTCAGACTTACCTTGTCTGGCGAGCGCACGCCAACGCGCCGAAGATTTCATAGCACGTTCCATAATCCCTTCTATTTCACTTTTCTCAAGATCTACAAAAGGAGTCGTTTTATTTCGTTGCGGCGTGTTTTGCACAAAAAACTCTGCCTGCAGTCTTTTCATATGAGCTTCCACGGCGTCTTCTGCATTTTTTTGCATGCGTGAGTCCAAGGTGGTATATACTTTTAAGCCATCTAGATAAATATTGTATTCTGTGCCATCTGGCTTTTTGTTGTCTTTTACCCATCCATTTAACCAGCGCTGCAGGTACATCCTAAAATAAGTTGCCAAACCTTCACGATGTGATTCTGGATTAAAGTTGATTCTCATTGGGAGGGCCTGCAAAGAATCTTTTTCAGATTCCGTGAGGTACCCATACTTGGCCATTTGCCCAAGTACCGTGTTTCTTCTGTTCTTGGTTAATTCTTCTCTTCGAATAGGATTAAAAAGAGACGAGTTTTTAAGCATCCCTATTAAAACCGCCGCTTCTTCGGTTCGTAAATCAATAGGTTCTTTCCCAAAATAAATACGAGCCGCAGATCGTATGCCATCTGCATTGTATAAGAAATCATACTGATTTAAATACATCTGTATAATTTCTTCTTTAGTATACTGCTCTTCTAAGCGAGTAGCAATCACCCACTCCTTTACTTTTTGAAGCAATCTTCCTAAGCCCCCAGAAGGCTTCTTTGTAAATAACAATTTAGATAATTGTTGAGAGATCGTACTAGCTCCCCCTTTACTTCCTAAGAAAATAAATGCCCTTAAAGTGCCTCTTGCATCGATGCCTGCATGATTAAAATACCGAGCGTCTTCTGTAGCGACCAAGGCATTGACCAAGTCTTTTGGTAGTTCATTAAATGTTACAGGGGTTCTATTATCATCTAAATAAAACTTCCCCAAGGTTTCGCCATCTGAAGAAATAATTTCTGTAGCAAGATTAGTCTGTGGGTTTTCTAAACGCTCAAAAGTGGGCATTTCCCCAAAAACTCCCCATGAAGCCAACACAAATAACATGGCAAAGGAAATGATACCGAGACCAAAGAGTACCCAGAACCACTTAATGAACTTTAAAAATCTGTTTTTCGAGGGGGATGCTTTCGCCATTTTATTGTGCTTTTTCAATTTGAACTCCAATATCTGTAATTCCCAGCAGGTCTTTTAACCCTGAGACCTCGCCATTTTTTCGCATGGCATGCTGTACATTAATGGTATATACGCCAAATTCATCAAAAGCGATGTTTTCCTTGTACCAAAGTTTACTTTCTTTTACACTTCCCATTCCAGAACCCAACCAAGCACCGCTTGGCATTGCCATTTCATACTCTAATGTATCTACGGTTGTAGTGCCGCTCGGCGCCTCTAATTCTAGGATAAGGAAGAGGTTACTGAATTCGTACCGTTCATCATTACGAACGTTTAAAAAGATGTGGTGTTGCCCAAGGGTATCTAAATCTTTTAATTGAAATTGGAGAGTATCTCCTTCTTTCCAAACTCCATTATTTAAGGGCTCATACTCTGAATATACCAAGGCTTCATTGCAAGATATTATGCTCAGAAGCAGTACACCTACCCACCAATACTTACGCATTCTTTAGCTTTTTATTCTGGCTCTTTTTCCGCTGATTTTTATTCTTGTGGCGCTTGTTCTTCTTGCGTTTAGGCCTATCAAATCTGTTTAAGCTGTCCTGACCCACCACATTTTCAAAGGTTAGTCGTTCTTCTGTCACGGTCTCCGTAACGTACTCTTCTAGACTCTGAACTTTTTTATGCTGCTTATTTATAGCCACGATCTCTTGTACTTGCTCTTTTTTCAAGGCATGCCAATTAGAAGGGTCATTCTTGTACGAGAACCAAAGGGTTTCCTTAAAAATATCTACTTTTTGACAGTACGCAATCCCCTTCTCTGTCTGAAGTTTACTGTCTGAAGATGGAAAATCTTTTAGGGCTTCTAAATACATGTCTAACTCGTAGTTGAGGCAGCATTTAAGTTTCCCACATTGGCCTGCTAACTTTTGCGGGTTTAATGCCAACTGCTGGTATCTTGCAGAGGCTGTACTCACCGATCTAAAATCTGTTAACCAAGTAGAGCAACATAACTCTCTACCACAAGACCCAATACCGCCTAAACGTTGTGCTTCTTGGCGGTACCCTATTTGGCGCATTTCTATGCGAATGCCAAAGGCCTTTGCCATGTCTTTTATTAGCTGTCTAAAATCTACGCGATCTTCTGCTGTGTAGTAAAAGGTGGCTTTGGAACCGTCTCCCTGAAATTCCACATCACTGAGTTTCATCTGAAGGTTAAGGGAAATAGCTATTTCACGAGAACGCTTTTTAATCGCTTCTTCCTTGTCTCGGCATTTTTGCCAGAGGTCAATATCTCTTTGGGAAGCTTTTCTGTAGATTTTAGGCAAGGTTTTGTCTTCATGATCTACTTTTTTGCGCTTCATTTGGACTTTAACCAACTCGCCCGTTAGCGTTACAATCCCAACATCATGACCAGACTTTGCTTGCGTTGCCACAACATCACCAATGGAGAGCGACAATTTATCTGCATTTCTAAAAAACTCTTTTCTACTGTTTTTAAAACGCACCTCCACACAATCAAAAGGTTCTTGACCATTGGGCAGCGTCATATTGGAAAGCCAATCAAAAACGGTAAGCTTATTACAACCATCTGTACCACAAGTACCATTGTTCTTGCAGCCCCGCGGTTGCCCGTCTTTGCCATTGGAGCAACTGCTACATCCCATACAAAATATCTTGAATCAACAATTGGAGTACTCCAAGGTTGATTTAGGTTCGTACTAATTATACAGTAAAGATAGCTATTTTTTGAGGAAGCAAATGGCCTACTTCTTGTAGGTTAACACCTCTGAACGTCCCTTTTTAAAGATTTTATTGCTCGCGTGTTTTCCCTTACGAAGACGCTTTTGCTCTTCATAGGGCAAGGCCGCTACTTCTTTACATTCGGTAGAACAGCAATCGGCCATTTTTTCAGCGCATTCTTCGCATTGAATAAACAGTAAGTGACAGGCTTCATTGGCACAATTCACGTGTGTATCACAAGGTTTACCGCATTGATGGCATTGTGCAATTACTTCATCAGAAATACGCTCTCCCCGCCTATGATCAAAGACAAAATTTTTGCCCTTAAACTTATTTTCAATTCCTTGATTACGCACTTGACGTGTGTATTCAATTATTCCGCCCTCTAATTGATATACTTGCTTAAACCCTTTATGTTTGTAATAGGCGCTGGCCTTTTCACAGCGAATTCCTCCAGTACAATACATCACCAACTTTTTGTCTTCTTTGTGGTCTGCAAGCTGTTCTTCAATAATGTCTAAAGAATCTCTAAAGGTATCTACGTCTGGTGTAATTGCTTTTTCAAAATGACCAATTTCACTTTCGTAATGGTTACGCATGTCTACCACAACACTGTTAGGATCTTCAATAAGTGCATTAAACTCTTGAGCATTAACGTGAATCCCTTTGTTGGTTACATCAAAACTATCGTCGTTAAGACCATCAGCAACAATCTTCTGTCTAACTTTTACTTTTAGTTTTAAAAACGATTTGTTGTCCTGTTCAATGGCAATATTTAAACGAACACCTTCAAGAAATGAAATGGAATCGAGGTGGGTTTTAAATGCTTCAAAATTCTCTGCAGGAACAGATAATTGCGCATTAATCCCTTCTTTGGCCACATAGATTCTTCCTAGAACGTCTAGTTCGTTCCAGTGAATAAAGAGGTGATTCCTAAATAGTTTTGGGTTTCCAATATGTGCGTACGCATAAAAAGAGATAGTAAGCCGCTCTTTCCCCGCAGCTTCTATTAATTGCTCTCTTTCCTTCGCACTTAAGGTATTGTACAGTTGCATGCTATACGAATGATTAAGTTGAAAGAATGTTTAAAAGTGAGGCAAAGATAACCAAATAAAAAAGGCACATCTAAGCGATGTGCCTCATGACCAATATCCTTTCTTTTTCATAAGTTTTCTCATAAGCACCAGAAGCGCGCTCTGAAAATTATTTGAATTAGTCATTTAAAAGAGACACTGTTAGTAAAAAGGTTGCGTGTAGATTTAAAAATGAACAATAAATGGTATTTTTGGAGGTCTAATCCTATTGCAAATGAGCAACGAAAAAGAAGCAAAATTAAAAGCCCTCAAACTCACTTTAGATAAACTAGATAAAACCTACGGCAAAGGCGCTGTAATGAAGATGGGGGACCATGTTATTGAAGATGTTGAAGTAATTTCTTCTGGTTCGCTTGGCTTAGATCTCGCCTTAGGTGTTGGGGGATACCCACGTGGCAGGGTCATTGAAATTTATGGTCCAGAATCATCCGGTAAAACCACCCTAACCCTGCACGCCATAGCCGAAGCCCAAAAAGGGGGTGGTATTGCTGCTTTTATTGATGCAGAGCATGCCTTCGATCGGTTTTATGCCCAAAAGCTTGGAGTAGACATTGACAACCTTATTATTTCGCAACCAGACCACGGGGAGCAAGCACTTGAAATCGCAGACAATCTTATCCGTTCTGGAGCCATAGATATCGTTATTATTGATTCCGTTGCGGCGCTCACTCCCAAAAGTGAAATTGAGGGAGAAATGGGAGATTCTAAAATGGGATTGCATGCACGATTAATGTCGCAAGCACTCCGTAAGTTAACCTCAACTATTAGCAAAACACATTGTACGGTTATTTTTATTAACCAACTTCGGGAGAAAATTGGGGTAATGTTTGGAAATCCTGAAACAACTACTGGAGGAAATGCCTTAAAGTTTTACGCATCTGTTCGTTTAGATATTAGACGATCTACCCAAATTAAGAGTACAGATGGGGAAGTACAGGGAAATAAAACCCGGGTAAAAGTGGTTAAAAACAAAGTAGCACCTCCTTTTAAAACTGCTGAGTTTGATATCATGTACGGTGAGGGTATCTCTAAAGTAGGAGAAATACTAGACCTTGGCGTGTCTTATGAAATCATCAAGAAGAGCGGTTCTTGGTTTAGTTATGGGGATACCAAATTAGGACAAGGAAGAGATGCTGTGAAAGGCTTACTTGAAGATAATCCGGAGCTTTCTGAAGAATTAGAGCTTAAGATTAAAGAGGCCATTGCCGCACTTCGCGATTAAAGGCGTTATACATATCTTAAAAAGGCCCTAAAAACGCAACCCTAGCGCACTTAGAGCATCTTAACCCTGCAATATTGTGGATTATGAGGCGAATAGTTGTATTCCTTGTAGTGATCTGCTGTGGAATTTTATTCTATGGTTGTGAATTAGACACTGGCGAAAACTTCTTCTTTGTAAATATGGAGATTACGGAAGTAGACGTACCAGAATTCCTAGTCTTAAACGAGTCGCACAACCTAGATGTAACATTCTCAAGAGCAGATAGTTGTACTTTTTTTCAAGGATTTGATGTTTTTACAGAAGAGAATGGTAGGACTACCGTTATTGCCATTGGCTCAGTGCTAACCGAAGAAGAATGTAACGCGGGACAAGAATCTTTGAATAGCATTGTAACCTTATTGGTAGAATATCAAGTACCCTTTTACCAACTAAGATTTTATAGTGGTGAAGATGAAGCCGGCAATCCTACTTATTTAGAATATAATGTACCCGTGGTAGACGGAATAAACCAATAAAAGCTAACTAACCAGCATTTTGAGTCAAGATGAACTCATAAAATACTGTAAAGAACAGAACAGACGGGCGCAGGAAGAATTGTACCGAAAATATTCCAGCGTGCTTTTTGGAATGTGCTTAAAATATTCGAGGAATCGGACAGAAGCAGAAGACAACCTTCATGATGCGTTCATGATCATTTTCGATAAAATTGGTCAGTTTAACAACAAAGGGTCTTTTGAAGGTTGGATGAAACGAATTACGGTAAATACAGTGCTGCAGAAATATAGAAAAGAACGGCACTTAGATGTTGTAAATGAAAATATTAAGGACGAGGCCGCCCTTGAAACTGATACTACTTCTATTAGTCTGGCAAGACTATTAGAGTACATTCAAGAGCTCCCTAACAAATACAGACTCACCTTCAATTTATATGTGTTGGACGGTTATTCGCACAAAGAGATTAGTGAGTTGTTAGGAACCTCTACAGGAACTTCAAAGTCGAATTTGGCGAGAGCTAGAATGATTTTGAAAGAACGAATTGAAAAAGAAAATGTAAACATCGCTTAAAGAAGAAGAGATGGAAAAAAATAATTTGGATCGCCTTTTTAAGGAAAAATTCAAGGATTTCTCAGAAACCCCGGATGAACGGGTGTGGGAAACTATTGAAGCCTCCTTAGACAAAAAGAAAAAGAAACGAATTGTCCCTATTTGGTGGCAGTTGGGTGGTGTGGCAGCAGCCATTGCCTTATTGCTCTATTTTGTAAATCCATTTAGTACGGAAACCAATTCGCTACAGCCTACCGTTGTAGATACAGAAAAAGAAATCACTCCAGAATCGCCTAATGAGCTGGAGATAGACCAAAAAGACAAAGCACCCATTAACAATAAAAATACCGAGGTAGATCAGGTTGCAGATTCGGACGCACTTAAAACTACTCAGGAAGGAGCCAGTCCGGATTCTAAAACACAAAAAAGGCACACTCCACGTACTACTTCAGTTCCTACCACGCAATTGGCGTCACAAGAAAAGAATGCTGAGCAAGAGGCTATAGCAGCTACCAACCTTGATAACCCCAAGGAAATGGAAACCCCTTCCATCACCGGTAATGAAATGATGGAATTACCTTCGGATGGTGTGGCAGCCATCAATCCAGGACAAGAAAAGGAACTTCTACCAAAGGATTCTAAAACGCAATCCAAGGACCTAACCCAACAAGCGGTAGAAGAAGAAACTGAAGTTGCGATTGCAGCGGAAGAATCCGAAAAGCAGTCTATTTATGACGCTATAAAAGAACAAGAAAATTTGGATAAAGAAGTATTGAAAGAAGCTGTTGCAAATAGATGGTCTATGGGTCCATCTGTGGCGCCGGTCTTTTTTAGTGCTGTTGGAGAAGGGTCACCCATTCATTCCAACTTCGCTTCAAATTCCAAGTCAGGGAAACTCAATTTAAGTTACGGACTTACGGTAACCTACAATGTTTCTAACAAATTAAGCATACGCTCTGGGGTTCATAAAGTAGATTATGGCTATGATACCAATGATATTGTATTCACGTCTTCACTTACCACTTCAACAAATGATTTAATAGACAACATAAGTTATTCCCAAACCTCTAGAAATCTGGTGGTAGAAAGCAAAAACACGAACAATGTCACCACTGCCTCCGACGCCGCTTTAAACGCGAGCCAAGCCCAACCTTTAGAGGGTAGAATGGTGCAGCAACTAGGCTACGTAGAAGTGCCAATGGAATTAAATTATGCACTGCTCGACCGAAAATTTGGCATTAATATCATTGGAGGAGTTAGTTCGTTGTTTTTGGTAGACAATGCGGTGAGCTTGGAATCAGACAATTTAGTTACCGAAATGGGTGAGGCGAACAATGCCAATACTGTGAATTTTAGTACCAACATTGGTGTTGGTTTCAATTATGAAATTTCTCAAAAACTTCAATTGAACGTAGAGCCCATATTCAAATATCAGCTGAATACCTTTTCACAAACCGCAGGACAATTTAGACCCTATTCTGTGGGAGTCTATAGTGGCCTTAGTTTTAGGTTTTAAAAGCGTTGGTTAGTACGCCGTGTTCTTACGGCATGCTTTTTAGCCCCATGATCCGCGTCATGGGGCTTTTATTTTTGATCTTCTAACAAGGTGTTTTTAATAAGGGTGCGCGTTTCCTTGCGTATGGTTCGTGTATCTTCTGGTTCTAAAAGAGCTGTTTCTACAAAAGAATGTACGTGAACGCGAAGAATTCCCGGACCGCCGCTAAAAAATGTCCAAGAAAATCGCTTCTTGCAATCTAAAAAAGTCATGGGAACCAAGGGAATGGAGTGTTGTATGGCCATTCTAAACGCTCCATCTTTAAAATTATCCAAAATCACGGCTTCATCTGGCACCCCAGCTTCCGGAAAAATGCAAATACTAAGTCCTTTCGCCAGTCGCTTCCGAACACTACGGTACACGGCTATTCTGCTTTTGGCATCACTTCTATCTACCAAAATACACACGCGCTTGTAGAAAAATCCAAAAACGGGAATTTTAGCTAACTCCTTTTTGCCAACAAACACAAACGGGTTTTTACTTACATAGAGCATAAGCATAATATCTAACATGCTTGTATGGTTGGCAACTAACATATAGCTTTTGTTCTTTTCTAAATTTTGCTCCCATGTAATTTTAGGGATACAGCCCATGCCAAAGAGTATGGTTTTTGCCCAGATGTTTCGGGCCAACCAATAAAAAGCATGGTAGGTCTTTTCAGAGAAGGTTGTGAGTAAAAGGAAAGGGGAAAATAGCAGAATGGGTACCGCCACTAGGACATAAAACCAGATTCGGTAAAGGGCGTGGCCTATGTTCTTTAACAGGGTTAACACAAATCAAAAGTAGAATTTTTGGTTATCTTTCAGTACCAACTAAAAACTAAAAATTATGGGAGGAATACTTTATGCGGTGCTTATTGGTGCCCTGGCCGGCTGGTTAGCAGGCAAAATTATGAAAGGCGGTGGCTTTGGTGTTTTAATCAATATTATTCTAGGTATTGTGGGAGGTGCCGTGGGGAACTGGCTTTTTGCTACGCTAGGTATTGGCGTAGGCACTGGAATAGTAAGTGACGTGGTTACGGGTGTTATTGGTGCCCTTGCAGTTCTTTTTGTAGCCAGTTTATTCAAAAAATAAGTGTCTTTTTTTATCTGAACGGTATTGTTATTTTTACGGCCTAACTTATTGGAATGGCACGTATTTTAACAGGTATCCAAAGTACTGGTATACCGCATTTAGGGAATATCTTGGGCGCAATACTACCGGCTATAAAAATGGCAGAGCGTCCTGAAAATGATTCTTTTTTGTTCATTGCTGATATGCATTCCCTCACCCAAATAAAAAATGGGGAAGAGTTGCGGCAAAATACCTATGCTACAGCAGCCGCTTGGCTGGCTTTTGGTCTTGATGTAGAAAATACCGTTTTCTACAGACAGAGTGATGTTCCTCAAGTAACGGAATTGGCCTGGTATCTCAGTTGCTTTTTCCCATATCAAAGACTTACCCTAGCTCACTCCTTTAAAGACAAGGCAGACCGTTTACAAGACGTCAACGCAGGATTATTTACCTACCCTATGTTAATGGCTGCGGATATTTTGCTTTATGATGCAGAAATTGTCCCTGTAGGAAAAGACCAGCTACAACACCTTGAGATGACGCGGGATGTGGCTTCGCGTTTTCATTCTCAGTTGGGAGACACTTTTGTCTTGCCAGACGCTAAGGTACATGAAGACACCATGTATATTCCGGGCACCGATGGTGAAAAAATGAGCAAGAGCAAGAACAACATCATTAATATTTTTCAGCCAGACAAAAAATTACGCAAGCAGATCATGGGCATTGTTACAGATAGTACTCCCATGGAAGATCCTAAAGATCCTAGCAATGATACCATCTTTTCATTGTATAAGATTTTGGCGTCTCAAGAGCAAATTGAAGAGATGAGTGCCAATTATTTAGCTGGTAATTATGGGTATGGACATGCAAAGCAAGCCTTGTTTGAGGTGGTTTTAGACAAATTTGAAACGCCCAGAGAAAAATTTGAGTACTACATGAATCACCTTGAAGAAGTAGACGAGGCGTTGGCCTTAGGGGCAGAAAAAGCTAGAAAAGTGGCCAACGAGGTACTTCAAAGAGTTCGAGAAAAAGTAGGGTATTAGGCTTTTGTAAGAAAACTTCCTCGTTTAACTGTCGAGTGCCAGCGCAAGTTGTTTGAATCATTGCAACGGAAACGAAGGGTATTTCCCCATTAAATTGTCCTTTTTTGTTCAAAACATGGATCAACGGCACCATTTCACCTGATCAACTACCCTAATTGGTGGAATGTCTAGTCTGTCTAAAAAACATCCCGATCAATGGTTTTTGAAAATTAGACCGCCTCGAACAATTTACCAGGCAACGGACGAATGACGCCTTTCATCTCCATGTTTAATAAAGAGGCAGAAACTTGGTAAATAGGTAAGTTGCATTCTAAAGCTACGATGTCCAGTAACTGTTTCCCGTTTAACTGCAGGTATTGGTAGATAGACCTTTCTGTTTCAGACAGTTCAACAAACAACTGTTTTTGAACGGTATGTTGTTCTTTTTCAGGAAGTTGCCATCCGAGCAAATACATTAGGTCTGCTGCAGAAGTCACCAAATGTGCTTTTTGTTGCTTTATCAACCTATTACAGCCTACACTAAAGGTGTCTGTGGGCCTTCCTGGAACAGCAAAAACATCTCTATGGTACCCATTTGCCAATTCTGCCGTGACTAAACTTCCTCCTTTTTCTGCGGATTCTATCACAAGAGTCGCCTGACTAATTCCCGCTATAATTCTATTCCGTTTTAAAAAATTTTCCCGATCTGGCTTGCTGGTACTCCAGAATTCAGTAAAAAATCCGCCATGGCGTTCTACCGGTGGAACAAACTTCGTATGTACTTTTGGATAAATCTGATTTAGCCCGTGTGCTAAGCAGCCCACGGTTTGCAACTGGTTTTCCATAGCGGCCCGTTGTGCGGTAATATCTACGCCATATGCAAAACCGCTAACTATAACAGGGTTTACGGGGGCTAGCATGCCTACAAACTCTTCAATAAAGGCGGCCCCATGCTTGGTCATTTGTCGTGTGCCAACAATACTTAGAACCTTCCTGTTTTTAAGTTGAATTGTTCCCTTACTAAAAAGCAATATGGGCCCATCTATACAATGTTTTAAGCCTTCAGGATACGCGTCTTCTTGATAGGAAAGACATTGTATGCGATTCTTTTCAATAAATTCTAATTCTTTTTCTGCTTGACCTAAATAAGCATCATTAAAAAAGCTAGAAAGTACCCCAGGGCCTATCCCTTCTATTTTCTGTAAAGCCTTTTTAGACTCCTTAAATACCTGAGCAGCACTGCCGCAACGTTGAATTAATTTTTTGGCATTAATATCTCCAATAAATGGAATTCGCTGCATGCGCAAGAGCGCAACCAGCTCAGTTCTAGTGAGGGATGTCATGGTTAGTAGTTTTCCACAATATACCCAAATTCGAATGTTAATAAAAAGTTATCTACTAGATTTCGTATGCTTCAAATTTTTTGAATATTTGTCGCTATGCGCTTAGAAGTCTATATCGCTGAATTACTGTATCGCTACCATTGTGTGGTTGTTCCTGAATTTGGGGCCTTTTTAGCAAATTCTACTTCTGCTGTTCTCGATAAAAACGAAGGAACCTTTTATCCTCCTAAAAAAATACTTTCTTTTAACCAGCAGCTTACTAAAAACGATGGGTTATTGGTTTCGCATATTGCCAATACCAAGAACTTGCCGTATGAAGCTCTTTTGGAAGAAATTAAGGAGGTAACCAAGCAATGGAACAAAAAGTTAGCTAGCGACACTTCGCTGTACTTAGAAGGGATAGGCAAGCTATGGCTTGGTAAAGAAGAGCGCATCCTTTTTGAACCTGAAGAGCGCACTAATTATTTAACCGCTTCTTTTGGTTTAAGTCCTTTTGCAGCACGCCCTGTTATAAGGGAAACCCTAAAAGAGGAAGTTGCCGAAATGGAAAAGGCAGTACCAATTACCTTTACCCCAGAGAAGCGCAGCACTTCTTTTGGTACATCTTGGTTAAAGTATGCCGCTATTGGCCTGCTGCTCCTGGCTACGGGGGCCAGTGGATATCAGCTATACCAGCAAAATTTGCAAAAACAGCTGGTGGTAGAACAAAATTTTGAAGCACAGGTTACAAAACATATTCAAGAAGCCACTTTCTTTGATAGTGCTCCCTTAGAATTACCAGCGTTGAATTTGAAATTAGAAAAAAAGGCGGTTGGGCCACAACATCACATTATTGCTGGTGCTTTTCGCTACAAAGTCAACGCAGATAAAAAAATTGCCCAGCTAAAAGCACAGGGGTACAACCCTTCTTATTTGGGAACCAATGCCTTTGGATTGCATCAAGTAACCTATGATAGTTTTTCTGATAGCCAAGAGGCACTTCGCTATTTAAAAAGCATAAAAGCTTCTGTTTCGGCAGATGCATGGATGTTATCTGAACGATAAATCGTTTCTAGTGCTCCGGCTCTAGGATGTTACTTACCTTTGCAAAAATTTCTTTTAATGCGCACGAAAAAGCCTAGTGATTCTCGTACTGTAATGACAGATATGGTCCTTCCCAGTGAAACCAATCCCTTGAATAATCTATTTGGAGGAGAGTTATTGGCCAGAATGGACAGAGCGGCCAGCATTGCAGCAAGACGCCATAGCCGAAGAATAACAGTTACAGCCTCTGTTAACCATGTAGCATTTAATCGTTCGGTACCCTTAGGGAGCGTAGTAACTGTAGAAGCTGTGGTATCTAGAGCATTTAGAACGTCTATGGAAATTTTTATAGATGTTTGGATGGAAGACAGAATCAGTGGAGAACGGGTAAAGGCCAATGAGGCCATTTATACGTTTGTGGCCGTAGATGAAACAGGCATCCCCACCGAAGTACCGGCCTTAGAACCAGAAACAGCGTTAGAGAAAGAGCGGTTTGCGGCAGCTTTGCGCCGAAAACAGCTAAGTTTAGTGCTTGCAGGCAAAATGAAACCTTCTGAGGCAACAGAATTACGCGCCTTATTCTTGGCGGAGGAAGCGTAAATTAAAAGTCGAACGTATCAGGATCTGGACCAAAGCGCTGTTGGCGATCCATAGCATCTAGCAGCTCCATATCTTCTTGTGTTATTTCAAAATCGAAAATTGCGGCATTGCTTTCAATACGCTCTTTTTTGGTTGATTTTGGTATGGTAACCACCCCTTTTTGCAGATCCCACCGTAAGACTATTTGAGCGATGGTCTTGTTATATTTTTTCGCCAACGCCTCAAAAGCATCCATTCCAAAGATTTTCCCTTGCATCATGGGGGACCAAGCTTCATACTGAATGGTATTTTTATTGCAAAAATCAAGCAATTCCTGTTGTACTAAATAGGGATGGAACTCCATTTGATTTACCATGGGTACTACCTCAGCGTCGGCCATAAGGTCTTCTAAGTGGTGTTGTAAAAAGTTACTGACACCAATGGCGCGAACCCTCCCTTCCGTATATAGTTTTTCAAGAGCGCGCCATGTTTCTTTGTATTTTCCTTCTACAGGCCAGTGAATAAGATAGAGGTCTAAATAATCCATCCCTAAGCGCTTCAAACTATCATCAAAGGCCTTTAAAGTACTCTCATAGCCCTGATCTGAGTTCCAGACCTTACTTACTACAAAAAGTTCTTCTCTTGCAACCGAAGCTTCTTTAACTCCAATGCCTACTCCTTCTTCGTTCTTGTAAATGGAGGCCGTGTCTATATGTCGATAGCCAGCATCAACCGCCCATTTAATCGCATTTATAACTTCTTGGCCATCTTTAGAAAGGTACACTCCCAAACCAAAATAGGGCATTTCCACCCCGTTATGCAATCTAAAAGTTCCCTGTAAATTGGTAATTGTTCTCATGCTATAATTGAAATATCCACTCTTCAGGATTTAATTTTTTGGTGTCCTGATAGAGGTAAAACTTTAATTTAGTTAAGCCGTTTGTTTTGCTGGTAAAAACTTCTCCTAATTCTTCTTTGGCAGCTACTTTATCGCCTGGTACCACATAGGAATTTGCTAGATTGTAATAGGTAGAAATGTAATTACCATGTCTTATAAACACGGCCTTTTGACCTGTTCTTGTGGTTTTTACATCTATTACTTCCCCATCAAAAATGGCCCTCGCTCGTTCTCCTTGGTTGGTAGAGATCGTCACACCGTTGTTCTGGTGCTTAATCCCGGGGTATATTTTATCTGCATAGACGCCAAAGCCTTGACTCTTCACCCCTTTCTCTACCGGCCAAATAAGTCGGCCTTTGTTAGCAGTAAAGCTCGAAGCAAGTGCGCGTGCTTCTGGAGTTAGGGTGAACGTGCGCGCTCCCGAACTTCCAGATCGTTTGTTAGAGCTTGCGATCGCATTTCGGATCAATCGTTCAATCTCTCTATCTATTCTCCTTGCCTCTTCGCGCTTATTCTGTATGGCCTGGGTATATTTGCTTTCGTTAGCTCTTATGGTTTTTAAGAGCTCCTTTTGTGCCAAAATTTCGGTAGACAGCGTACTTTTTATCTTTCGGTTTTCTGCTAAAAGTCCGTCTTTAATCTTCCGCTGATCTACTAAATCCTTATTAAGCACCGTGAGTTCTTGGGTTTTCGCTTGTATGTCTTGACCCTGTTGTTTTCTAAAAGCTGTATACTGCTTCATATACTGCAAACGTTTGTACGCCTGATAGAAATTTTCTGCAGATAACAAAAACATGACCCTGTTTTGATTAGATCCCTGCTGATAGGAATTTACAATGAGCTTAGCATAATCCTGTTTTAGGAGTTCCAAATCCTCTCGTAGTTTGGCTATCTTTCTAACGTTGGCATTGATCTGCCTGTTTAAAAGATTGGATTGCCTATTGGTTACTCTAATAAGTTCTTGGCGCATGTTGATTTTTTGGTCTAAGACCTCCATTTGCTCCAAGACATTGCCCCGCTCTTCCTTTTCTTCGGAAAGCAACCGGTTCATTTCCAAAATCTCTTTTTGTAATTGCGCCCGTTTAGTCTCTAATGCTTTTTGTTCGCTACTCTGGGCGCAAAGTGCCTGTACTAAAAAAGAGCATAGCACAGTAAACACATAATATTTGAAGGACCTATACACCGCTATTATTTAGCTACTACAGATTTAAAACCTTTCGGTATTTTGTATGGAAAATTTAATTTTTTATCGAATTCAATGTTTCTAAAATCAAGGGCAATATTGCGCACTCCATCTTCATTTACAGCGGCAATCTTCACTTCACTTGGGGCTACTTTTGTTGCGATATTCTGATACCCATATTCTAAATTTAAATAGCGCTCCTGTAGTGGTTGTGAGACCTGTTGATCCCTGACTCTAAAGTTATTAGGCTCTAGGGAGAAAAGTATTTTAAAGAGATCATTGTCCTTTTTAGGTTTTAAAATATACCGATCGTCCTCTAAATAAGACACATATTTTTCATCTCGCAAATCCAACACCGTGTTTCCAATAAGCAGGTTTTGAACTTTGTTAAAATCCATTTCATAACCCAGGAACTCGGTTAAAAATTGAAAATCGCCATCAAAATATTCGTTCTCTAGTTTATTGTAAAAAGAAACCCTTTCTGGAGTGATATAGGCTTTAAACAACCCTAGTGGTGCACTTACCCAAATGGCTTCGTCTTTTTTCATACGTAGGCTCACAGTAACCCCTTGTTGGGTATCACCAGCTACATAGTCTATTTTAACCTTGCCATTCATAGTGTCAAAATCCAACGACTTCGCATAATGGTTTTGAATGATCTTTTTGGTAGACAAAGAAGCATCTACGGCACCATCAACCACTGCTCGTTTGGCCTTGCATGATGATAAAATCACCACCAAAAGCATTGTACAGCAATAATAAAATCGTTTAGATCTCATGTGTTTCTTATTGAAATCCAGGTTTCACCTTACTAAGATAGCTATTCGACTTAGAAGAATCTCCCAGACTTTTATAGCTTTCTGCTAAGGCCATATAAAACAAATTCTCTGTTTCATCATCATCAAAAACATAGCCCAATCCTTCTTCTAGCACTTCTACCGCTTGCTTATAGGCATTTTTAGCATGGAGTGCCTTCCCTTTGTAATAATAAAACAACGGTTGTAACGGATATAATTCTAAGGCTTCTTCTGATTTTTTCTCTAAGTCTTCTA
>CAZRPJ010000005.1:0-39577 GCA_964601965.1 uncultured Croceivirga sp. | reverse complement strand
GGTTGTAACGGATATAATTCTAAGGCTTCTTCTGATTTTTTCTCTAAGTCTTCTACAGCATTCTGCGCCAGTAGTTCTTTTAATTCTGTTTGATAGTTTTCTAAAGCGGGATCTGCTTTTGCAGGAATCGTAGTTTCTTTTGCAATTTTGGTAGGTGCAACGGCAATGTTTTCTTTATTAATAGAATCATTAATGCGTTGCAACAATAGTTCTTGTTCTGTAGTTCTATTCATTTCAGAAAGCACCAATTTCGCCTCCTGGTACTGTGCACTTCTAAAATAATACAAGGCTAGATTGGCTTTTAAGGTTTCTTCTTGTAAAGGGAGCCTATTCTGAACCGATTCAAAAGGCATGTTTTGCGCTTTTAAAACCGTCAATAACTGTGCTAAAAACCAATAATTGTCTGGAGTGGCAAGGAGTGCTTCAAGCGCATACTCCTTGGCTGGAATGTATTGTTTATTCAGGTAGTACGTCTTGGAAAGTTCATGAAGTACTGCTTTATTTGTTGTGTCTAACTTCTTGCATTTCAGCAACAAATTAATGGCGCGATCATAGTTTTGAATTCCTTTCTGCTTTAACGCTTCAAAAAAAGTGTTTTGAAACTCATCGGTATATTCCTCAAGAAAAACTTCGGCGCTTTCGTCTTCTGGCACTACGTTAGGAGCGATTTGAGCATAGGCTACGTGCAGTGTGCAACAAAAAAACACTGGAAGTACCCATATCTGCCCAAACTCCTTCATAACCTATTTTACTTTTGGCTTTTTTAAAGCCTTTGAAGAGAGATTATTCCATTACAGAATAGTCTCCTATGCTAATAGTCTCAAAATTGCCGTTGTAGCGAACATGATTCCCTATCATGGCGTTATCCAAATTAGCATTTTTAATAGTACTGTTGCCTTGGATTAGACTATTTTTAACGGTTGAATTCTCTATAGTAGTGCCATCCCCTATAGAAACAAATGGCCCCACGGTTGTATTTCTCAATACTACATTTTCCCCTATAAAGCAGGGTTCAATTATGTTCGCATTTTCTTTTTGGACTGTAGTTGAAATAAGTGGTGCTCCATCTTTCTCCAAAAAACCTAACATGCGTTGATTGGTTTCCACGGTCACATTTTTATTGCCACAATCCATCCACTCATCTACCGTACCAGTAACAAAGATCTTGCCATTGGCCATCATTCGTTTAATACCGTCATTAATCTGGTATTCTCCGCCATTGATAATATTATTTTCAAGAACATATTGCAGTTCATTGCGTAAGACTCCAACATCTTTAAAGTAGTAAATACCAATCACAGCCTCATCGCTAACAAAGGTGGTTGGCTTTTCTACCAATTCTACTATGTGGCCTTTTTCATTTAAATTCACTACACCAAAGGCTTCTGGATTTTCAACCTTTTTTGTCCATATAACACTATCTGCTTCTTTGTCTAAATGAAATTCCGCTCTAATAAGTGTATCGGCATAGGCGATTACCGCAGGTCCAGACAAGGAGGGTTCTGCACACATTATGGCGTGTCCGGTTCCTTTAGGATCTAATTGGCGATAAATACTGGCTTTTGCCCCTAATTCTTTGGCTAGTTCTTCTAGACTCTGCACTACATCATCACCAAAAAAGGCTGGATCTCCTAAGATAAAAGCCACCTCTTCAATAGGCTCAGCAACTACCTTGGCAATATCACTTACCAGTCGATGCACAATGGGTTTTCCTGCAACAGGTATTAAAGGTTTAGGAACAGTAAGGGTATGAGGACGTAAACGCGAACCTCTGCCTGCCATTGGAACAATGATCTTCATATTAACTTGCTTGTTTTTTGAAACTTATTTTACGCCGGTACTGCCAAATCCGCCAGCACCTCTGCTGGTTTCAGATAATTCAGATACTTCTTCCCACTGTGCTCTTTCATGTTTGGCAATAACCAACTGTGCAATGCGCTCTCCATCTTCAATTACAAAGGTTTCATTGGAAAGGTTTACCAAAATAACACCGATCTCTCCTCTGTAATCTGCGTCCACTGTGCCGGGGGCATTTAAAACGGTAATTCCCTTTTTTGCGGCCAACCCGCTTCTAGGTCTTACCTGTGCCTCATACCCAACTGGCAAGGCAATAAATAGTCCCGTTTTTACAATGGTACGCTCTAATGGTTTTAACGCTATGGATTCTGGAATATTGGCTCGTAGATCCATCCCTGCCGAAGCCTCGGTTTCATAATGAGGGAGCGGGTGCTTGGAGTTGTTAATGATGTTAATTTTCACGCTTTAAAAATATACGTTGTAGTTTGTCTCCTTCTAGTTTGTAAATAAGCCCCAAAAATAGCAAAAGGAGCAGGGAACCCGCTATTAAGTTTCGGTTAAAGACATAAAAAGATAGCATTGAAAACAAGATGGATAGACCACCATAGAATACTATTTTACGCATGTTGTAGGGAATTGGGTAGTATCTCTTTCCAAAGAAGAAGGACATAAGCATCATACTTGCATAGGCAATTAAAGTGGCCCAGGCCGATGCCATATACCCAATTTTTGGAATTAATGCCAAATTTATAATCAATGTTAGAAGGGCTCCAATAGATGAAATATAGGCCCCAAACTTTGTGCGGTCTGTGATTTTATACCAGACAGAAAGATTGTGGTAGATGCCCAAACAAAAACTGGCCAAAACTATTAAGGGCACAATCTCCATAGCATCCCAATAAGCTTCATCACGAACAAATAATACTTTTAAAACATCGGCAAAAACGACTACTGTTAATAGAATTATACTCCCTAAAATGACAAAATAATTGGTGATTTGGGCGTATGATTTTTGAGGGTTTTCTGTTTTAGAATGACTAAAGAAAAAAGGTTCAATTCCAAGCCGAAAAGCAGTGCCAAATAGGGTCATGAACAAGGCCAGTCGGTAACAGGCAGAGTATTTCCCCACCTCACTTTTTGCAATGTCTTCCGGTAATAAATATTCAAGCAGAATACGATCGAACACCTCATTAATTGTGAATGCCATCCCCGCGATTAACACAGGCGCAGCATACCGTAACATACGCTGCCAAAGATTGCTATTGAATTGCCACCCTACTCTAAAATACAATCGTATCATGCATAAAAAAGTAAAAGCGCTCGCTACCACCATCGCAATAAAAATATAGGTGATCTCTGCGTTAGGCACATACAAGCTTGCCAGGAATCCTTCTGGATTGTTGGTATGAATGGCAGGCAAGGCCAATAAAAAGAATACATTAAGGCCTAAATTAATACCCACATTAGCAATTTTAATAAGCGCATAGCGCATGGGTTTTTCATTAGCGCGCAACCATGCAAACGGGATAATTACAAGGGCATCTAATACCAGAATACAGAGGGCATACCACAAGTATTTTGTAGCGATTCCTGAAACTTCAGCCACCGTATTTAGAAACAATAGGCCAACCAAGAAAAATACGCCGGTTGTAGCCACAATAGACCACAAGGCTGTACTTACAACAGTATCTTTCTCATCTTCTCCGTTGTAAAATCTAAAAAAAGCGGTCTCCATTCCATAGGCCAATAAGACATTAAAAATGGCGAACCAAGCAAATATTACAGATACTTCTCCGTAACCAGCGGTGGCCAGAATACTGGTATATAATGGTAAAAGGAGAAAAGAAAGCATCCTTGGCAACACAGTTGCCAAGCCATAAATAAAAGTCTGTTGAAAAAGTTTCTTCAGTGGTCCCAAGGGGAAAATGCTTAAAACAAACCCCGAAGAAGGCTTCGGGGTTTTCTATGATAAAGGTAGCAATATTAGCTACTACTTGTAAAACAAAGGCTTTTTCTCTTTAATACCCGTTACTTTAAAGTACTTTGTGGTACCATCTTGCATAAAACTTAGCACACATTGATCATTCTCTAATTCAAAAGGAAATTTCTCTGCAAGCTGCGGTGGTTTATTACCCACTTCGTTTTTGGGATCGGCATCCATAACCATATCAGACTTTCCCATGCCATTTGAATTCATAAAATTCGCTTTGGCCACCCAACCATTCTCCGTAGATTCCACGGTTACTTCTGCAATTTTTCCTCTGAAATAGGCCTTATCAAATAGCGATTCACTTACGGTTGTCTCTTCAATGGGTATTTCTAGTAGCATCCCTGATCCTGTTTCAGCACGTCCTCCTGCCCAAGCTTGACAGGTTGCCGTACCCATTGTTACAGGGGGCTCTGCCACTAATTTCTTTTGTGAAGTACAGCCCGTAATAGACAGTGAAAGCGCTAAGATCATGTAGGTAAAGGTTCTCATACGTTTGTGTTTATGGTTTTTATAAAGATATAAAACCAAATTTAGTGCCAAAGCCATTGGTTGGTCCAATGAGCACTACATTTTTAGTATCTTATCCCTACCTTATTCGTAAAGACATGCGGCAATTTCTTGGTTCCTTATTTTGTACGCTCCTACTTGTATTCGGTTCATGTAAGCAGGGCACTACAACTGACATTCCGGCTCAGAGGCCTAATATTCTTTTTATCATGTCTGATGATCATGCCTACCAGGCTATTAGTGCTTATCAAGACCACCTAATTGCAACACCAAACATAGATCGCATAGCCCAAGAAGGCATTCGATTTACAAATGCATGTGTGAGCAATTCTATTTGCGCGCCTTCCAGGGCCACCATATTAACTGGAAAACATACGCATATTAATGGTAAAACAGACAATGCGAGACCCTTTGATACCACACAGGTTACGTTCCCTGAACTCTTTCAAAAAGCTGGCTACCAGACTGCGCTCTTTGGCAAATTACATTTTGGGAACAACCCAAAAGGGGTGGATGAGTTTATGATCCTTCCTGGCCAAGGCCATTACATTAATCCAGACTTTATCACCAAAACTGGCGATACCACCAGGATTGAAGGCTATGTTACAGATATCATTACAGACCTTACATTGGAATGGATGGAGCAAAAGCGAGATACTAGCAAGCCTTTTATGCTCATGTACCTTCATAAAGCACCCCACCGCCCATGGTGGCCTAAGCCCGAAAAATTTAAAGAATTTCTCGCGAAAAAATTTCCAGAGCCAGAAACACTTTTCGATTCATATGAAACAAGAGGCGCCGCAGCACAGAGCGCAGAAATGAACTTGCTTACGCATATGATGTATAATCACGACAGCAAAATAAGACCTGCGCTCACCGCAAGGATGGCTCCAGAACCAGCAGTGCCAGAATACAATAATGGATTTCATGGTCCCTATACCGATAGAGCAACCACTGCTCAAAAAGCTGCGTATGATCCTATTCTAGATGAAATTAATGCAGATTTTGAGGCCAATTGGCCGTCTTTGTCTGACCATGAAAAGATGCAATGGAAATACCAGCGTTACATGCAAGATTATCTTGCTTGTATTTCTACGGTAGATGATAATGTAGGACGTGTCCTAGATTATTTAGATGAAAATGACCTGGCGGCAAATACAATGGTGGTCTACACTTCTGATCAAGGCTTTTATTTGGGAGAACACGGATGGTTTGACAAGCGCTTTATTTACAACGAATCTTTTAAAACACCGCTTTTGGTAAGATGGCCCAATACCATAACGCCAGGAATTACAAATGAAGAAATGGTACAGAATTTAGATTTTGCACAAACCCTTCTTGAAGCTGCGCAGATTGAAGCCCCCCAGGACATGCAAGGAGAAAGTTTAATGCCACTCCTAAGCGGGAGAGAATCTGATTGGAATAGGGATGCCGTTTATTACCATTACTATGAGTACCCTGCCGTTCATCAAGTAAAAAGGCATTATGGTATTGTCACCAAGGCTTACAAACTAGCTCATTTTTACTATGATGTGGATGAATGGGAATTATACGATCGTGAAAAAGATCCGCTAGAGATTAACAATGTGTATGGGAATCCTGCCTACGCAGCAATCACCAAAGAGCTTAAAAGCAAGTTAGCGGAGCTGCGTGAGACCTATATGGATTCTGATTCCCTAAACCAGCATTACATTGATATTCATCTGAAGAATAACATAGATTCGCCCTTAAAATAATGCCATTGCACTTATTCTTGCAAGGCTTTTAGCGCAGCTAGTTCCTTTCTTATTTCTTTCCCAATTAACAAGATAAATAGGACCAATAATACCAACGCAGAGCTCACAATATAGGTGTAAAAACCTTGGGATAAGCTGGCTTTAAAATCTGGTAATAGGGTCCAAAACGAAAACGAATACGCTCCTAAAATTAGAGGTGTAAGCACGTAATGCACCTGTAAACGTTTTTTATAATAGTGTTGTAGGTTGGTTTTAAATGTTTCTGCATCTTCGGTTACTTCCATTTTGCGGAGCTTATTTATACTAAGTACCTCAATAAGCACACGCAGTAATAGCACAGCAATCATAACACCTAACGCCCAGGCAACATCACTTTTTGTGTAAGCCCCGATATAAACAAAGAAAGCAATTAAGACCGCTACCGTAGCTAATAGTACCATATTGGTAATCCCTTGTTTGCGTTTTACACCAGTTATTGCCTTTTTTAATTCTATAAAGTCGAGGTTAGAGGGCTGCTGTTGCAGCTGCTCTTTCCATTGTTTTTTTAATTGTTCAAAATCAGTCATGATTGACACATTTAGCTAATTGTTTTTTAATTCGATGTATTCTTGTTCGTACTGCTTCGTGAGTAAAACCCATGATATCTGCGATTTCTTTTTGTTCTAATCCTTCCAACTCCATGGTAATAATCGCCTTGTTGCTGGCGCTTAATTTTGCAATACAATGATAGAGGGCTGCGAACTGCTGTTCTTGTTCTAAGTGCCCCGTTTCCTCTTCCGAAGGCACTGGCATAACCTCATCTTGATACACCATATTCACGCTTTTTTTTCGGAGCTTCATTAAGCAGGTATTCACCGCAATCCTATAGATCCACGTGGTAACCTTGCTTTCATTTCTAAAGCTTTCCAGATTGCTCCACACTTTTATAAAAACTTCCTGCGTGAGATCTTTTGCCTGGTGAACATCTCCTGAAACGTAGCTCATACAAAGGCGAAGTACCTGCGAATAATGGAGTTCATAAAGGTCTTTAAAGACTTTTTCCTGATGGGGCATTGGCTAGTTTATATTACTATGAAGTTGTTCTAAAAACCATTCTGGCTGATCAAACATAATAAAGTGGGCGGCGTCTGGCGCAAAATGAAGTTGGTATTCTGCTAGGTTTTTATATTGTTGCTCATAGGTTTGTTTCGCCATTTCGGCTCCATAAGGCTGTGTCGCTGCTAAAATCACTACTGGTACTTTAATCTTAGCCACCTCTTCTCTTAGGTCTACCTTTAAATAATCGGTGTAGCCGTAGACATAGGTTTTTCTATCTGCTGCGATCATCCAATCTACAATTTGTTGTCTGGCTTCGGAATTGTTGGTCATTCCCTGTGCCATACCTTGCGCCATCCCCTGAAATTCTTGGGCATTCATTGCCAGCATTTGCTGGTTAAAAGGGCTTTCATAAACCATATCCTCACTTTTAAAATTAGGAAATAACAGTGCCCCTGTAGCCGTCAAGGCATCTACAATAATGAGCTTCTTAAAGAATTGGTTCTTTGCCGCCAACGATAATGCTAGCGTACCTCCCAGACTATGTCCTATGACTGTGGCTTCTTTAAGGTTGTTATTAATTACATAGGATTCCATGGCGGCCTCTATTTTTGGATACCACGGAAATTCGATGGCTGGAACATCGCCAAAACCGGCAAAGGTGAATACATGGCACTGGTGTGTTTTGGATAATTCGGCGACTTGGGTTTCCCAGACTTCATCTGTACATGTGAAACCAGGGAAAAATAAAACAGGGGCTCCTTGGCCCACTACACGTACTTTATAGGCTTCTTGTTGGGCAACTCCTTGCATAGAATATAGGAAGACTATAGCAAGGAAAAATGATGGAATAAATTTCATTGTTTTGGGTTTAAAAGTTTCCCTTTTGATGCCCAAAAACAAAAATGTTACATAGAAGGCTAAAAAATTTAATCTAAGGCAATTCTTTTCATGGCAATTCGGGCCAAAATAAAGGCCACAAGCAACAGGACAGCGGCCAAGGCAAAAGAAGCTCCAGGGAAATAGAAACTGGTTTCTGGCCTAACGAAATAATAGAAAACTGGAGCGAAAATGAGTTGCCCTAAAATGGCCGTAATACTCACAAGTCCAGTTATAGATCCTTGTAGATTTCCTTGTTCTTTTTCGGAGACTTGATTAGAAATAATTCCCTGTACAGTGGGTCCCGCTACACCACCCAGCGCATAAGGAATTAGAAAAGCGTACAGCATCCAAGGCTCTGTTGCCTGGGAAAAAAGAAACATTCCCAATGTCCATAGTAAAAATCCAAAGGTGACTACTTTTTGTTTGCCAAACCATTCAACCGCTCGGCCTACCAAAAAGCCTTGAACAAAAGCCACCAACAGGCCTACTACCACTAGTGATACTCCTATTTGCTTAGGATTCCACTGAAACTCTTCAATACAGAAATAAGACCATACAGAGGGCAATGCTTGTCCTGCAAGATTCGCTAAGAAAAAGGCCGCAATTAACAACAACACCCCTTTATAATTTCTTAAAGCCGCTAATGAAACTCCAGGAATCATTTTAAGCATGTTTATAGGCCTTCTATTCTCTGGTTTTAACGATTCTGGTACCACAAACCACCCAAATAGAAAATTGGCAAAGGTGAGCCCTGCAGCGATATAAAAAGGCAGTCTAATATCGATTTCACCAAAATACCCCCCAATACCGGGTCCTATAATAAATCCAAGGCCAAAAGCTGCACCGATAAGTCCAAAATTTTTGGCCTTTTCTTCCATGGTACTTATGTCTGCAATGTAGGCAGAGGCCACCGTAAAACTGGCCCCAGTAATGCCCGCTAAAAAGCGCCCGATAAACAACCAAGCGATGGTAGGAGCCCACGCATGAATTAAATAGTCTATACTAAGGCCAAGCAGCGATAAAAGTAAAATAGGTTTTCTTCCAAAGCGATCGGAGATTTCTCCTAGAACTGGAGAAAAGAAGAACTGCATGCCTGCAAAAGCAGTAGTTAACCACATGCCGTAAATCACCGCCATATGCGTTCCTTCTCCTGTAAGGAGCATAATGAAATCTGGAATAATTGGAATGATGATACCCACACCAATTACATCTACCAAAATGGTAATGAAAATAAAGAGTAAGGCTGTTTTCTTTGATTTCACTAGAAAAATAAGGCCTCACAATTGTGAGGCCTATGATTTATTGTTGGTTATTTAAGCGCTTCGCATTAATCATTTAATGCCTCTGCACCTCCTACAATCTCCAAGATTTCACCGGTAATTGCCGCTTGTCTTGCTTTGTTGTAGGTCAATGTTAATTGATCTTTTAGCTCCCCAGCGTTGTCTGTTGCTTTATGCATCGCAGTCATACGCGCTCCGTGTTCACTTGCAAAAGAGTCACGAATCGCTTTATACAACTGTGTCTTTAACGACTTAGGGATTAATTGCTCTACAATTTCTGGCTTAGAAGGTTCAAATATGTAATCCGCACCTGCATTGGCATCGCTTTCCATTGGTACGATAGGCAAAAACTGTTCTGTTGTTACAATTTGTGTTGCCGCATTTTTAAATCGGTTGTAAACCAATTCAATTCTATCGTACGCGCCTTCTGTAAACTTATTCATTAAATCTTCTGCTATAGCCGCAACATTCTCGAAAGTCAAATTATCGAAAACAGCACTTTCATTAGCAATTACGGTATATTTCTTTCCTAGGATGTCATTTCCTTTCTTCCCTATGGTAAGATAATCTACCTGCTTGCCTTGATACTTTTCATTATATAGCGAAACAGATTCTTTAATGATGTTAGAATTAAAGGCCCCACATAGTCCTCTATTGGAGGTAATGGAGACTAATAATACCTTGTTTACTGCTCTATTGTCTGTATACTTTGCTCCAACATCACCGTCTAAGCTTCCGCTTAAGTTCTGTAGCAGCTCTGTTAACTTATTGGCGTAAGGACGCATTGCTGTAATAGCATCTTGTGCTTTTTTCAACTTAGCAGCAGATACCATTTTCATGGCACTGGTGATCTGCATGGTTGATTTTACAGAAGCAATCCTATTTCGTATCTCCTTAAGATTCGCCATTTAACGTGTTTTAGGCTTAATATTTACTTGCTAAATCTTTACAAACGGAAGTCAAAGTTTCAATTACTTCGTCTGTTAATTTTCCAGCTTTTAACGTATCTAAAACGTCTCTATGCTTCGCGTTTAAGAACTCAATGAAATCTCTTTCAAATTCTTTTACCTTATCTACAGGCACATCACGTAAAAGGTTTTTAGACCCTGCGAAAATGATGGCTACCTGATCTTCTACGGTAAACGGATCGTTTTGTGCTTGCTTTAAGATTTCAACGTTTCTACGTCCTTTTTCAATCACGTTCATGGTAGCCGCATCCAAATCAGAACCAAACTTAGCAAACGCTTCTAGTTCACGGAACTGCGCTTGGTCTAATTTTAAGGTACCTGCAACTTTTTTCATGGACTTAATCTGGGCAGATCCACCAACACGAGATACTGAAATACCCACGTTAATCGCTGGACGCACCCCTTGGTTAAATAAATCTTGCTCCAAGAAAATCTGTCCGTCTGTAATAGAAATTACGTTGGTAGGAATATATGCAGAAACGTCTCCTGCTTGTGTTTCAATAATTGGAAGAGCGGTAAGAGAACCTCCACCTTTTACCTTTTTCTTTAAAGAATCAGGAAGGTCATTCATCTCTTTTGCAACATTGTCATCTGCAATCACTTTTGCCGCACGCTCTAAAAGTCTAGAGTGTAGGTAGAAAACGTCTCCAGGATATGCTTCACGCCCTGGTGGTCTTCTTAAAAGCAAGGATACCTCACGATAAGCTACTGCTTGCTTAGATAAATCATCATATATAATTAATGCTGGGCGACCTGTATCACGGAAGTACTCTCCAATAGCAGCTCCTGCAAAGGGTGCATATACCTGCATAGGTGCAGGATCAGAGGCATTAGCAGCTACAATAGTGGTGTATGCCAAAGCACCTTTGTCTTCTAGAGTCTTAGCAATCCCAGCAACGGTAGATGCTTTCTGGCCAACTGCAACATAGATACAGTATACTGGTTCCCCGGCATCATAAAATTCTTTTTGATTAAGAATGGTATCAATACAAACCGTTGTTTTACCTGTTTGACGGTCACCAATTACCAACTCTCGCTGTCCTCTACCAATCGGGATCATAGCGTCAATCGCTTTTACTCCAGTTTGTAAAGGCTCATTTACTGGCTGACGGTAGATTACTCCAGGGGCTTTACGCTCTAAAGGCATCTCAAAGGTTTCTCCTGTGATTGGGCCTTTACCATCAATTGGGTTTCCAAGCGTATCAACAACACGGCCTACAATTCCTTCTCCCACATTGATAGAAGCAATAGTTTGCGTACGTTTTACGGTAGCGCCTTCCATAATTTCTTTGGATGGCCCTAAAAGTACAACCCCAACGTTGTCTTCTTCTAGGTTCAAAACAATTCCTTGCATGCCACCATCGAACTCTACTAACTCTCCATATTGTGCATTAGAAAGTCCATACACACGAGCAATACCATCTCCTACTTGAAGTACAGTTCCTACTTCGTCTAAAGAAGCGGTTGCTTCGAAACCAGATAATTGCTGTTTTAATATTGCTGATACCTCAGCTGCTTTTACTCCTGCCATTTTATAAGCTATTTGTAAATTCTCGTTTTAATGTATTCAGTTTGTTTGCCACACTGGCATCGTATTGTAAATCTCCTATTCGTAGTACAAATCCGCCTACAATACTTTCGTCAATTTTATTTTCTAAAGAAACCTTGCTCCCTGTTAATTCCTTTACTTTGGCTAGTATCTTTTTCTCCAAGGCTGCTGTTAAAGGAACGGCAGTAGTTACGACGGCTACTTCTTCGCCCTTCATTTTTTCGTACTGAATAATGTATTTGTACGCCACTTCTTGGAAAAGGTCAATTCTCTTGTTGGCCGCCAAGGTATTCACAAGACCTAAGGTGATTTCTTGGCTTCCTGAAAAAATAGAAGCTAAGGTATTTTTCTTTACCTCATTTTTAATAACCGGACTAGCTAGTAATTGCTGTAATTCAGGATTCTCTCCAATAGTAGCAGCAATAGTGCGCATATCGGCCTCTACTTTATCCGCTGCTTTCTGTTCTACTGCGAAATCTAAAGTTGCTTTTGCGTATCGTATGGCCGCTCTACTTTCGTTCATCGAGTATTAGTTCAATTTAACATCGCCCAACATATCTTCCACAACCTTAAGTTGCTTCTTCTTATCAGACAATTCTCCTTTGATTACTTTTTCTGCGATATCTACAGATAAGGTTGCTACTTGGGCCTTAATATCTGCCACAGCCGCTTTCTTTTCACTTTCTATAGCCGCTTGTGCTTGCTTAAGCATTTTGTCTCCCTCTACTTGCGCCTGCTCTTTTGCATCTGCGATCATTTTTTCTTTGATCTCTCTTGCGTCTTTAAGCATGGCTTCTCTTTCTGCACGGGCTTCCTTTAGTAACTTTTCGCTATCAGCAGTTACATTTTGCATTTCTTTTTTAGCTTCTTCTGCTGCTTCCAATGCATTTTTAATCCCTTCTTCCCGCTCATTAACGGCATTTAGAATGGGTTTCCATGCGTACTTGCGTAACAACAATAAAAGCAGGACAAACAAAAGGGTCATCCAAACAAAAAGTCCTAGCGAAAATTCTTCTAACAACTTCATTTTATGTGTTTTTTATTTTAATCTTTAAACAAGTAAGGGCCACAACCAACCGTTGTGGCCATTTACTTTTAATTGTACGATTACACTGCAAATAATGCAGCAAAACCAATACCTTCGATTAATGCAGCAGCAATCAACATCGCTGTCTGGATTTTACCGTAAGCTTCAGGCTGTCGCGCGATGGCTTCCATTGCAGAACCACCGATTCTACCAATACCCATACCAACACCGATAACTACCAAACCTGCACCTACCATTACTGGAATTTCCATGTCTATCTAGTTTAAAAATTAAAAATTCAATTTAGTGAGACAATTCTGCCTCGTGATCATGCTCATGCTCATGTTCTTCAGACGCAAATCCGAAATACAAGGCACTTAACATGGTAAATATATAGGCCTGTAGCAACGCTACAAGAACTTCTATTAACATAATAGCGAACGCCAAACCAAAAGATAATGGGCTGCCAATCCAACTTTTAAAGATGAACATTAACCCAATTAAACTACCTATTACAATGTGGCCTGCTTGCATGTTTGCGTACAGACGGATTAATAAGGAGAATGGCTTGATTATTAATCCCAATAATTCAATTGGTACCAAAATGATATACAAAGGAATTTTACCATACCAAGGCAGGGAATCTCCTAACGGATTAAATTGGTGCATCCAATAATCTTTGGTTCCTGTGAAATTGGTGATTAAGAACGTGAGAATTGCCAAGGCTGCAGTAATGGCTATGTTACCAGTAACATTAATCCCTAGCGGTGTCATACCAAAGATGTTTAAGAACCAGATAAAGAAGAAAATGGTTAATAAAAATGGCATGTATTTTTTGTAGTGCTTTTCGCCAATGTTGGGTCTAGCAATATCATCACGAATGTAAAGGACAATTGGCTCAAAGAAGCGCCCTACTCCTGTAGGTATGCCATTGTTCTTTGCATAGGATTTTGCCAAGCTTGTAAACAACCAAAACATTAAGAACCCAGTTACGATGATCATCACCACGTTTTTAGTGATAGAAAAATCTAACGGCTTTACATTGGTTGGGTGATGCTCCTCATCATAAGTGATGGTGCCTTCTGCATCGGTCCTGTAGATCTTGCTGTGGTATAATTTGTAATACGCACCATCTACCGCTGCCAAAGTTTCCCCGTGATGAAACTTAGAAGATGAAAATACTTTTAGTCCTTCATCCCAAAGAATCACAGGTAAAGGGAAGCCCACATAGGTATGCTCTCCGTTCTCCTTGGTGTAGGAGAAAAGTGAGAAATCATGAGAATCCTGCAAGTGATGTTGGATGTATTCTTTGATTTCGGTTTTTAGGTCCTTTCCATGACCTTCTTCACCATGTTGCCCTTCTTTCTCCTTCGCGAAGGAAAATTGAGCTAAAATCAGTACAGAAAAAAGAAGAAAACTCTTCAAAAACGTTTTTCGCATTGCGCTGTAACTAACGGTCTCTAAAAATCGGTGCAAATGTAAGTCTTTCCCTTAAAAGGAAAAAAGCTTTATCGCTTTATTTTTAGACATTTGAGCGCGAAAGAATATTTTAAGAATCGGATACCGCATTTAGCATCTTAGAAGCAAAAAAAGTCTCTAAAATTAATGCCGTGATATATGGAATAAAAAAAGCAGCGAACTCGGTGCGTTCCATGACGCCATTTTCGCGATACACAGGATAAAAAACAAGAAAGAAAACAAGGAATTTAATGAGACTCCCTCCCATAAACAAGAAGCCCAAGGCGTTTTTAAATTTATGTCTGCCGGCATAAAGTCCAATAAAGATCGCAGCGGCAAGTAAAAAATTAACAACATAAGAAGCTACTAACAAATCTGCCAAGGGCGGCAAACCCAGATTAGAAAGGGTAAAATAATGCGCTAAAAAAGTGGCTCCTAATACTCCAAAAAGAATAAAAACAAATTTTAGAGGAAGTTTGGCAAGCATACTTACTTGTTTAGGCGTTTTAGTTGTTGCAAAACTACCCAAATAGAAATAGCTACACCCAGAAGTGTAGCTATTACTGTAAAATATCTTTTTTCGGTTTCGTAGTGCATATCTAACCAATTACCCCCCTTAACCGCTAGGTAGATAATAACGCCCATCTCTATGGCAATCCCAGAGAGGGCGGCGGCATGCTTTAAACCGTTGTCTTTTTTCTTAGGAGACTTTTGCTGGCTCATTTACTTTAGAAGGCTGTAACTTGTGCGTGCTGGCACTTGTTCCTTTGCCCATAGTACAAGAAGCATTAAAGGTAGCTCCTGGCTCTACCGCCAATTTAGCCACGTTCACTGTTCCTTCTATCTTTGCAGTGTTTTTTAGAGAAAGCAATTCTGAAACATGCAATTCGCCATTGAAGTTCCCTTCAATATCAGCATTTACACATTCTACTTTTCCTTTAATTAGTCCGTCTTTTCCTATCACTACCTTTCCGGAGGTTTTTACATTGCCTTCCAGTTTGCCATCAATTCTAAAATCGGCCTCAGAGGTGATATCACCTTTGATTACCGTATTTTTTTCAATTCTGTTGGGCTGTCCGCCAAAGTTTTCCATAGGTCTGGGTTTTTGTTTGTCTGAGAACATTTGTTCACGGTTTTGGGGTTAACATTTGTGCTTTGTAAGCTTCTAGATTCTTGTGGACTAGGATGGTCTGGTAGTTCTTAGACAAAACTACAAAATTCTCATCCTTAATTCGATAGTCCCTATTCTTTTTTATAAGTTCTGCGAAGCCAAGGGCAAAATCCTTGGACTTAAATCCGTGCACCACTACAAACTGATCTTCCAAGGTGTAAATGTCCTTAGAAACAAGGTTTTTGTACCGAATATCTTTAATGACTTCCTCTAAGCGTTTCTGTAATGCCAAGGCTTTCTCATTCGCGCGTATTGTAAACGGAAAAACAACCTTCCAGTTTTGTGTGCCCGTACTTCCTTCTTCCGGTGAGAATTCTTTTGATGCTAGTTTAGGGAGTTGCTGTGCTACCATTTGCTCCGCCTTTTTACCCTCTGGGTTGTTCGGGTAGGTTAGCGCTACATAATTGAGGGCTTCTTTAAAGGGTTCAAAGCCCTGCAAGCGACCAATGGCGTTTGCCTTTAGCATCTCGAACTTAGGAACAATAGGATCGCCCGTAAAGGCATTGATGTATTCTTGAGATAAGGTAATGACCTCTAAAAATTCTTGGGCTTCGTATTTTTTAAATAACTGGGCGTAGCGGGCTTCTGGCCCTTGTTCATCCCCTGTTAAAACCGCCTCTGGGTTTAATAATATGGTTGCATAGCGACTGTCTGGATGGTTGCGTAAGATGTCTTGTTTCATACCATCCGCTAGTGGACTCCCCGTTTCTTGATAAATTTTAAACAGGTTGTATTTAGAAGGCAAAATGAGTCGCTCTTCTGGAGCTCCTTTTAACACGGCTTCTAGTTTTCCTGCGGCCAGAAGGTTCTCTTTAAATTTCTCTTTGTAAATAAGCCCCAGTTGATAGTTAGCAAAATTTCGTTCTCCTGCAAGACTGTCAATAACTGCTGGGTCTTTAGGTAGCTGCGCTAAATAATAGTCTACAGAATACTTTTCATCTTCTGCCGGTGTTACCCCTTCTGTGGTGGTCACTAATTCCCCAGTGGCTTCATCAGGTGCCACTCTTGTTTTATTACTCCAACGCCAGTCATCTTCTAAAGGACGTTCGCCCCAACGGGTTTTAAAATCATTTTTGCCGTACCCCAAACTAGTAACATTGTAGAAATAAAACTTGCCCTGGTTTTGTTTTCCCCCATCACTTGCAGCGAAGGCAGCATACCCCGCATTTGCCTTTTTTTCCTTTGCGGCTTCTAAGGCGGCGGCTTCTGCTTTTAGATTTTCAATATAGGTTTCAAAATAAGAGATGCGCTCTTCTTCGGGCATTTGGTATACCGTGATCACACTATCTGCATATTGAACGATGTCTTCATATTTAATAACATCCTCCAGATTATCGAATTTCTTTTGAATGCGCCTAAACTTCTTTGTATTCACTACAAGGTTGGATAGGGTGCTATCATAGTATGCGCCCGCCGTCTTATAGGATTTTTCATTAAAAAAATACTCCCCTAGGGTTTCGTAATTCCTGGCATTAAGTTTTTGATCTTGTTGAGTCGCTCTCAGCGATTTATTATAGTAGACCAAAGCCAAGCTATCTGCTTCTAATGCAAGATGATAGTTGGCAATTTCATGAAATATCTTATCTAGAAACGGGCGGTTTTCTCGGTCTTCCTCTAGATCCGTTAAATACTCCAGCAATGCTTCTTGGTTCTCAGGATTTATTTTGGTGTTCCTAATCTTATTAATATGTGCATTAATCATATATACCCGTGGAGATCTTCTGTTTAGGGCAATCACCTTATCAAAGGCGTAATTAGCACTGTCTTTAAATCCTAGTTGGTTGTATAATTGGCCGATAATGAAAAGGTATCTTCCGCGTTCTTCGTTCTTTTTGGTGTAGGCTTGTGCTACTTTTAAACGTTGTATGGCGGTGTCTGGCGCATTTAACATTAAATAGGACTGTGCCATGACGGCATGGGTGTCTGCGTATTCCTGATCTTTTAGTTTTTCGAACTTGAGGAGTCGCTTTAGATTTTTTATGGCAATTTCTGGATTCTCTAAACGCATGTTCGTTTTTTCTCTCCAGATGGTGGCTTCATTTAGTTTATCGCTGGTGATATAATTTCGTAAGATATAGTTAAACGATTCTAGGGCAGGGATATACCGCTGATCGAAATAACGTGCTTTTCCCAATAACAAAAAGGCTTCGTCTGTTTGCGGATTGCGTTCTTCATCCTTAATATTCATGCTATGCTTCTGGATGGCCTTGGTAGCTTTTTCTTCGGCACGCTCAAAATTGGGATTGTTGTCTTCGGAATCTAATTTAATGGCATCGGTTACCTCCAGGCGTTCTACAGGTAAGATCTCCCAGAAATCGTCTTGGTAGGATGCGTTTAATTCTGCCCGTCCTTGTTCAAAAGCAATATTGCCATTGTAAAGTACATTGTACTTGGTATTTAGGGCGTGCCAATTTCTATTTAAAAAGGCATCTTTTTTGGTGGAACATGCCCAACAAAGCAGTCCCAGCCCAACGCAACTTAGTATGGATTTAAAGTGAAGCTTCAAAAGTCTAAATCTTTCCTTCTAAGGATAACTTTAAAAAGCTCTATTTAGTATGCTTCCCAGCCCAGAAAATTTAAGAAGTTGCAGTTTGTGTTCCGGCAAAAAACGATTCTAATTCTTTCAAGGTCTTTTCTGACGTAGCAATGTCTTTTACCACAGCCCCTTTTTCTAATACCACAATACGCTCGCATACTTCGGTTACGTGCATTAAATCATGACTAGATACCAATACGGTGACCTCCTCCTTCGCAGCCAATTCTTTAATGATTTCTTTTAGGCGTATTTGAGTGGTAGGATCAAGATTTGCAAAAGGTTCGTCTAGTATTACTACTTCTGGATTTCCAATAAAACTTGCCACGATGCCTGCCTTCTTCTGATTTCCTTTAGACAAATCACGCAGGTATTTTTTCTGCCCTAAAATTTCGCCGTGGAAGAATGTTTCAAACTCGGCAAGAATTGCATCAACATCTGCTTTGTTTGCTCCTCTTAATTCCCCAATAAAATAGAAATACTCTTCTGGGGTTAAATAACCAATTAAAAAAGACTCATCAATAAAGGCGGCCGTAAAAGGTTTCCACCCTTCACTTTTATTTACCTGAACCTCATGATTTATGATATGGCCAGTAGTAGGCGGAATAAGGTCTAGGAGTAGACTAAAAAGCGTTGTTTTTCCCGCTCCGTTGTTCCCCACTAAACCAAAACTTTGGCCTCTTGGTATTTCTAGGGATTCTATATTGAGAACCTCGTTGGCTCCGTATTTTTTTGAAAGGGTATGAATTGAGATCATAGGTAGTAGTATATATAGTGTTTATTATCCGTTTTTTTGTTGAAATCCTTGCAGCATAACATGTTTCTTTTTGGCATACTCAGCAGTTAGTACATCCATAAGCTTGCTTTTTAAGGCAATGCCTAGAATACCTAAGCCTACCAAAACAGTGATGGCTACTTCAAAAGAAACTATGAAATACAAGAGTGAAAAAAGTAAAATAGGGAGCCCTAGTACCGGTAACATTACCAAAAACTGCACCGCGCTAGTACCTTGCATATTTCCAAAAGGGCTTTGATCTAGCTCTATCCGTTTTTTATTGAAGGAACCAAAATATAAGATTACAGGAATGTTTACTCCAAGATTATAAATTGCACAAGCCGCATTCACAGCAAAAATCTTCCAACCAAAATAAACGTATGGGATGGTTAGTAGAAACATCACCACCACACTCACCGTTATTAAAAGGGCTTTTGATTCTAAATATTTACGAAGCGGAATGTTTTGAGACATCATCATTCCATAATAAGCGCTGTCCCATGCTGGAATAAATTGTCCAAAATTTGCGAGGAAAACCCCTGTCATAAAAATGCCCAAAAAGACATGCATGGCCACCATGTTGGCATAAATCTCCTGAGTGTAAAATATTAACCCGTAGAAAACAAAAAGCAGGGAAATCCAAACTTGAGTTTTTGTTCTTTTATTTCGCCAAATCAGTTTTAAATCAAGCTGTAAAAAAGGGGCCATATCGCCAAAACGGCGGGTCCAGGCCAATTCTGTTGCCTTGGCCTCTTTTGACTTTCCTTTTAGGGCACCATCAAGATATAGAACATTCTTTAGGTATTTAAAGTTTAGTAAATAGAGTACTATCAAAATAGCCAATGGCACAAGTACTGCAACCGGGTAGGCGTAGAGCGCATGAAAAATAGGCCCAAAAATGGACTGAATAGAAATGATGTTAAAATATTCTAACCCCCAAAAGGAAACCAAGGTGGCAAGAATAACCCCCAGTGCTATGTCACTTTTATTAATTAAGAAATTGAGGAAGTTAGCACACAAGGCAATTACTACTATGGCCAACAACCAAACCAACACGTTTAATGCAGGATATCCTTTAGCGATAAGCACAATGGCAAACGGCAAAAACGTTACCAAGGTTAATAGATTAAACCCAGAGAACATGGATTTACCTAAAATGTAGTTGACAATTTTTGATTTAGGAATGTTATTGATGAGCAATGGCTTAATATCCATTACTGGTAACTTCTGCATAAAATAGCGGAAGAATAATTCTACCAAGACCCAGTATACCAAAAATTGGCTTAAAACCCACATAGGTCCTTGATCTGGCACTAGTTTCCTTAAAATGAAATACAAAGTTCCTCCTAAAAGACCAAGACTTACCAGAAGATAAAGTCCCATAAAAAGCATAAAGATTTTTATCCCTACACTTTTTCCAAAAGACGCGGACCTGAAAAAAGCCTTCCATTGCAGGCTTATAAACTGTTTGAACATAGGTTGGTGATTGATTCCTGAAGTTAGTAACTAAAATTAGCTAATTGTTACATATTTTATTTCTATTTGAGAAATTGGTGGGGTTGTGATCGGTTTCTTTAGCTTTGCAAAAAAAATTTGCAATGAGTGATTTCCATGCCTTAAAAGTGGCTTCCATAGATAAACTTACTCCAAGCGCTGTCGCATTGTCCTTTGATATTCCTGACGCTTTGCGCGCGGCTTTTTCTTTTGAAGCCGGACAATATATTACCCTTAAAAAAGAAATAAACGGGAAAGAGGTAAGAAGAGCCTATTCTATCTCATCTGCTCCTTCTTCAGGAAAAATGACTGTTGGCATTAAAAAAATGCCGAATGGTACATTTTCTGTATACGCTAACGACACCTTAGAAGCAGGTGCTGAGCTTGAAGTAATGCCCCCAGAAGGGCGATTTATTTATACGCCGGACAACAAAGCAACCACCGTTGCTGCATTTGCTGCGGGTAGTGGTATTACTCCAATAATGAGCATAGCACAGACCGTTTTAGAAGCCAATGATGCCAATACTTTTGTCCTTGTATTTGGGAATCAATCCCCAGAAGAGACCATGTACCGGGATGATTTGCTCGCTCTACAAGAAAAATATAACAATCGGTTTTTTATCCAGTGGGTGTACAGTCGTAGTTCCGAACCGGATTGTCTCTTTGGGCGTATTGAGAATGCCACGGTAAATCTGGTGCTTAAAAATAAATTTAAAACGCTGGATTTCGATAAATTTTACCTCTGCGGGCCAGAGGAAATGATTACTACGGTTACAAATTCTCTTAAAAACAATGGCGTCTCCGAAGACGCAATTTTATATGAGCTATTTACATCTTCAGAAACCGAAGCAAAAGAAGTTACTGGTTTAGATGGGAAAACTAAAGTGACTGTTGTGTTAGATGATGAAGAGCATACTCTGGAAATGGACCAAAAAGAATTGGTTTTAGATGCCGTATTAAAACATGATATTGATGCGCCGTATTCTTGTCAAGGAGGTGTTTGCAGCTCTTGCATAGCACGCGTGGTTGAAGGAGAAGCCGAAATGGTTAAAAATCAGATCTTAACAGACGGTGAAGTCGCGGAAGGCTTAATCCTAACTTGTCAAGCGCATGCCAAATCTCCTACGTTGAAGGTAGATTATGATGATGTCTAAGCAGTTGCTTTGTCCAAAGCAAAACTAGCGGCGTCGTACCCAATGGTGTAGGCCTTTTCTATTCCTTTCTTATCCAGAACACCAATTCCTTCTAGCGCATTAGGCTCTAATTGTAGGTGGCATTGCTGTAATTTCTCATGACTCGAGGCATAAACCATGAGTCCTGTAATTCTACTCGCCAATTGTAAGGAATTGCTTAGGTCTTTCTTCTGAAGTTTCCCAGCTATAGAAACATTACTACCAATAATGAAATCACTTTCTTGTTCTACATATTCTTTGGGAAAATTATTCATGATCCCGCCATCTGCATACAGAATACCTTCAATTTCCACCGGACTAAAAACGGGCGATAGGGCAGCGGATGCCAATAAAGGGCGTATAAGTTCGCCTTCGTGAAAAACACGTTCCGTACCATTCTGCATGTCTGTTGCCACCACAAACAAGGGTTTCTTAAGCGTGGCAAACGAATTTTTTTGAAAGTGTTTTTTTAAAATAGGAACATACCGTTCTGTGTCTATTAAACCCGGTTTGCCAAAAGCAAAAAAGCTGTATTGAAATAGTGGAGTTTCCTTAAAGAACTGAAGCATTTCTGTAGTGCTATTCCCATTGGCGTAAAGGGCTCCTACCAAAGCACCCACACTGGTACCCGCCACAGTTTTGGCTTCTAAATTTCGTTCTTCCATGGCTTTTATAAGGCCAATGTGAGCCATGCCACGAATGCCGCCTCCTGAGAGGACGAGTCCTATTTTTTTATCGGTTAGTGAAGCCATATCCTAAGGTTCTAGTCAAAATTATGCGCTTTCTTTAATTATTTCTGTAATGAAGTGCTAAATTTTCGATCTAACTCTTGTAGCCAAATTGTTGTAAGTTTACGTAAACGCTGTTTGTGTTAAAAAACCACCCAAATACTGCTATCTTAATATTTGCGCAAAGTGCTTCTAAGGAGGCACGCCGCAAGCGATGGCGTATGGGCCATTCTATCTTTAGAAGGTTAACCAATGAGACGCTTGCAAAGGTTAGAGAATCCGGAATAGCCTATGTGCATTATGGCGAAGATCTACAGTCTGGAAACTCCTTTGGGAAACGATTCTCGAATGCAGTTCAAACACTTTTCGACCAAGGCTATGAAAAGATAATCACGGTTGGTAATGACTGCCCTCATTTAAAGGCAACCCACCTTCTAGAAGCTGCCGTTGCTTTGGATAAAGGTATGAATGTGCTACTGCCAGCGACTGATGGTGGCTTTAATTTATTAGGCCTACAAAAAGAAGCTTTCGATCCAAAAGAATTTGAGGCCTTGCCTTGGCAACGCGCTACCCTTTGTAATGCAACCCATGATTTCTTGGTTCAAGAACAAATAGATGTATTAGTATTAGAGACACTTTCAGACGTAGATACCGTTTCTGATCTTGCTACGCTTCTTCAATCAAAGCTTTTAGTTTCAAAAAAGCTATTGCAGCTTTTGAGTGTCGCATTTCAGCAGTTTTTTTTAGGGTGGATTTCACCGAGAACCACCTACCAAATGGTTTTATTAAAAATTCCATCTAATAAGGGGTCACCCATCTCTTAGTAGCAATTTCCACACTCTTTTTTATCAAAATAAATTAAAAAATAATCCTGCCCTTGGGCAAAACAAAAAGTATATGGCAAACTCGTATTACGATCCCGCAGACTTGCGAAAATTTGGAAAAATCACAGAATGGAGTGAAGAATTGGGCACCAAATTCTTTGACTATTACGGAAAGGTCTTTGAAGAAGGTGCATTAAGTGCCAGAGAGAAATCATTGATCGCGTTGGCAGTTGCCCATGTGGTAAAATGCCCTTATTGCATAGATGCTTACACCAAAGATGGCCTGCAACGTGGTATAACCAAAGAAGAAATGATGGAAGCCGTACACGCGGGAGCTGCCATAGAAAGTGGAGCCACTTTGGTACACGGCGTTCAAATGATGAATAAGTACAATAAATTATCCATGTAATTATGTCTCAAAGTATTCTAAACGAGGTTAAAAAAGCTTCTAAGAAATCCTTAAAAGCGCGAGACAACGATCTGGCGTCGGTAAACAAGCAAATGGAAATTCTTGGTGGAGACCTTTTTAAATCTGGAGAGTTGCCCTTTTTTAAGGATAAAATCGCAGAAATTGGTCATTTTCCTTTGCGCCCTAAGTCACTAGAAATTCTACAGATAAATGTAGGGTATATGTGCAATCAGGTATGCGAGCATTGTCATGTAGATGCTGGCCCAGATAGAAAAGAAATTATGACCAAAGAGACCATGCTGCAATGCCTAGAGGTCATTAAGAACACTGGAGCACATACCTTGGATTTAACGGGTGGAGCTCCAGAGATGAATCCCAATTTTAGATGGTTTGTAGAAGAGGCGTCTAAAGCAGGAATAAAAGATTTTATTGTACGCTCTAACTTGACCATTATTAGGGCGAACAAAAAATATTACGATCTCCCTGAATTCTTTAAAAAACACAACGTGCATGTTGTCTCTTCAATGCCGCACTATACTAGAGGAAAAACCGATAAGCAACGAGGTGATGGGGTTTTTGATAAATCAATTAAAGCCCTACAAGAATTAAATGCGGTTGGCTATGGAATGCCCGGTAGTGATTTGCCACTTGATCTAGTTTATAATCCTTCCGGCGCTTATTTACCAGGCGATCAGATGGCGTTAGAAAAAGACTTTAAGAAAGCATTAGATGAAGATTTTGGCATACAATTTCACAATCTGTTTGCTATTACCAACTTACCCATTTCAAGGTTTTTAGATTATTTAATTGCTTCTGAGAATTACGAAGATTATATGTATGCACTAGTAGATGCTTACAACCCTGCTGCGGTTGCCAACGTCATGTGTACCAATACCATTTCGGTAAGTTGGGATGGTTGGTTGTATGACTGTGATTTTAACCAGATGTTAGATTTAAAAGTTGCAAGTAAAGTGCAGCACATTAAAGATTATAACGAAGCCGTATTAAACGACAGAAACATTCTTATTTCTCAACATTGCTATGGATGCACTGCTGGAGCTGGGAGTAGCTGTCAAGGAACGGTTGCATAAAACAAAATAGGTTTCCTAGTACGCAGGCAGGAAATCTCAAAAAATACACCAGGTTGGGTCACCACTGCGTAAGACCCCTAAAATTAGAATTATGAGTTATTTAGAAGCTACAAACGATTTATATAGAGAAGCCGCACTAACCCCGGACGTTGGTTTATGTTGCACCACCAACCCAATATGGGAGTTGCCTGGACTGTCGATTCCAAAAATAATGCAAGAGATGAATTATGGCTGCGGGAGCACGGTTCATGCTCGGGATTTAACCAACAACCCTAAAATGCTATATGTTGGTGTTGGAGGCGGCATGGAGCTTTTGCAATTCTCTTACTTCAATCGCCAAAAAGGAGGCGTCGTTGGTGTTGATGTGGTAGATGAAATGCTCGAAGCGAGTAAAGCAAATTTTGCCATTGCAGAGAAAGAAAATGATTGGTTTCATTCAGACTTTGTGGAACTACGAAAGGGAGATGCATTAAATCTTCCTGTAGAAGATAACAGCATCGACGTTGCGGCCCAAAATTGTTTGTTTAACATCTTTAAAGAAGAGGATTTAAAGCGAGCTATTGAAGAAATGTATCGCGTTTTAAAACCGCATGGAAGATTGGTAATGAGTGATCCCACCTGCGAACAAGAAATGAATGCTACCTTAAGAAACGATGACCGATTGCGAGCACTTTGTTTGAGTGGAAGCCTGCCTATTGCTCAATACGTAAAGGCCTTGACAGATGTTGGCTTTGGAACCATTGAAATTAGAGCTAGAAAACCTTATCGAATTTTAGATCCAAAAAATTACCCCACAGACGAACTCATTTATATTGAATCTATTGAGGTGGCAGCGATTAAAGACCCAATGCCAGAAGACGGTCCATGTGTCTTCACAGGAAAAGCAGCCATCTATTACGGGGAAGAAGATTATTTTGACGATAAGAAAGGACACGTTCTACTTAAAAATCAACCATTAGCAGTTTGCGATAAAACTGCCGGTGCACTGCAATCATTGGGTAGAGACGATATTTTTATTAGCCCCTCTACCTATCATTATGATGGTGGCGGCTGTTGTTAGAAATTAAAGAAGGCTCTTGTATAGGGCCTTCTTTTTTAT
This sequence comes from uncultured Croceivirga sp., assembly GCA_964601965.1. GTDB lineage: Bacteria > Bacteroidota > Bacteroidia > Flavobacteriales > Flavobacteriaceae > Croceivirga. The sequence continues at coordinate 14,052 of CAZRPJ010000005.1, read as the reverse complement.
CTGGCTTTCCTCCTTTTGCTTTTTAACCTTTAAACCGTGCATTTCATCTAAGCTCTCGGTTTAAAATAAATTAAATCTGATGGTGTTAGAAGGTAAATTGTGCTAAATAACGATATATTTTACTGTTAGTCTTATAAGATTTATCTTACGAGTTTCTGTGTAGACCTTTGTGTTTTCGGTGCGATTGTTCCGTTAAACCCAAATCTTATGGAAACTACCCTACAACAGAGCAAGACGCTGCATCTTTATCGTGCAAGCGGCTTAGCACTTTTCTATCACAATGGTTATTACAACACTTCTTTAGAAGAGTTGTGCGATACCTTATCCTTATCTGTAGATACTTTTAAAGAAAGTTTTCTTTCTAAAGAAGATTTCTTTATTGGCATTGCTCAGAACCTTATTCTACAACGGATCCTTAATCTTTTGATAGAGCCTGTGGCCTACAAGCAAAATCCCTTTCCATTAATCGTAGACATGCTAAATACAGAACTCGAAGCTGCTATTGAAAACGAGCAGGATAAAGGTTTTGTTCTTGGAAATTTCATTACAGAATTCAATGGAAAAAATCCCAGGGTGAACAAGTATTTAATGGATATCCTAAAAATCTGGGAAATAAATTTAATCTCCTTGCTAAGAAAAAGTCAGCTTGATGGGTATGTTAGAAGGGAAGTTGACTGTTTAGGAGTTGCCAACCACATTATTAGTTCTTACATTGGTGTTAGAAGTTTAATGGTAGAAGGGAACAAGAGGTTACTTTCAGAGCAATTCTTACAACAATTACGATACTATTTTAATAGCATTTCTAGCTCCTACACCACTGTCTAACTTTTAATTCTTAAGTACTTGTTTCACTTTATCAAGTACTAAAGAAGAAGGTATAGAATTGATGGCGTCTTTATAGGATTCTGGATATTTATTCCCATAAACTGATGTTGGAATTAATGGATATTTTTCTCGATTTGGTAGTAGTGCATTTGAAGTTGGTTGCCCATAGGGTGCAAACCCCGCAAAAGGGTGCGTTACTCCCCATATTGTTAGTACCGGAACCCCATAATTGGCTGCCAAATGGCCGTTACCGCTATCCATTGCTACCATAACATCTAAATGAGCAATTAGCTTTAGCTCTTCTTCTAAGCTATATTTCCCGGCTATATTTAAAACCGCATCTCCATATTTAGCAGCACAGCTATCGAGCAAAGCAACCTCATGTTTTCCCCCGCCAAATAGTAATACCTGAATATTACCAAGTGCCACCAAACCCTGTATTACTTCTTCCATGCGTTTCAGTTCGTACATCTTCCCGGGGTATGTAGCAAAGGGTGCTATTCCTACCACTTTTTCATCTTTAGGCCCTAGAAGGGATCTCAATTTACCTTCAAGTAGTGGCCTGTTTAACACATGCGACTCCAGTGCAGGCAATTTAAACCCTAGTTGAAGGAGTACTTCTCTATATCTATCATGCGTGGTTTTTAGTTGCTTGAAATTTTTCTTTTCTGCTCGTACCAGCGCTTTCTTTTCTGCTCTTCCTTTATCAATACGTGCCACAGGCAGTCCATACATTTTGAGAAAAGCTGTTAGAATTTTACTTCTTAGTACGTTGTGAAAATCTGCTATGTGAGTTACTTCTAATTGCCTAATTTGCCGTGATAATCTCCAAAGACCTACAATACCTTTATGGTCTGATGTTACTTTGGCGCCTAAGACCTCCAAATTGGGAATACCGGTAAAAAGCGGGGTTAGATGCGGTTTGGTAAGGACAGTGATTTTTAGTTTTGGATATGCCTTGCGTAAGGCTAGGAGTACGGGAACTGTCATTGCCACATCCCCCATGGCAGAGAGCCGTATGACTAAAAGATGCATTGAATTAGCCTTTTTGGCCACGTAGTACAGGGTTTAGTTCATCATCATTATACATCTTCATTTGCTTGTAAACTTTCATGTATTTTTTTCCAGCTTCAATATCAGAAAGCAATTGATCAATGGCAGTTGACAAATCGCTGCGCTGCTCATACAATACATTTAGTTTATTCTGGCACTGCAATTGGTGTTCTTCACTAGCATCAGGACGTTCTGCCTCTTCCTTCATGTGATAGATCTTTAAAGCAAGGATAGAGAGTCTGTCTATGGCCCAAGCCGGGCTTTCAGTATTAATGGTCGCATTCTCAAGGATTGTGATTCCTTTGTATTTATCTAGAAAATAACTGTCTATGTACTCGACTAAATCTGTTCTATCTTGATTGCTAGCATCAATTTTACGCTTTAATTCTAATGCCGCAACGGGATCTATATTTGGGTCTCTTATAAGATCTTCAAAATGCCACTGTACGGTATCGATCCAATTTTTGCGATACAACAAAAACTCTAAGCTACCTGTGTTATACGGATTTTTAAAAGGCTGATCTACCTTGTCTAGAACATGATATACTTCGATGCTTTCTTGAAAAATTTTATTAGCCTGGTCACTAAACATAGATAACTTTTTTACAAAGATACGTTATTGAATTGCCCCAAAAAGAAAGGCTGTGAAGGGCACTACAATGGCACAAATAATTAGGAACTCTTTTAACCTGTTTTTCTTAACGGTCTCTATATAGTTAGCGGCAAAAACAGCTGCTGGAAAATAGAGAACCATAATAGCAGAACTTCTTTCTACGGCACCAAACAATACAATTAAAACCCCAACAACCAAATAAGAAAAGAGCAATCGTAAGGATAATGTTCTTCCCAATCTGCGATACCCTAATTTGGCAAAGACCAGTAATACTATAAGAAAGGCAAAACCAATAAACAAGATGCTACTCCATGAAGGATTTAAGAAAAATTCTAAGGACAGTCGAAATTTGTATCGGTCTATGTAATTCTCAGTTTGATTGAAAACCAGCGCACCAGTATAACTTAATATGAAAAAACAACCCATGGAGGCAATAGGCATTAACCACAAGCGCAATTGCTTTCCAATGAACAAGGAAATAACAATGTACAACGGAATAAGAAATAACAAAGCCCATTCAAAAAACAAACTAGCCACCAAAATCCACAATGCAGCTTCAAAGATCTTCTCTTTCTGATTCTTTTCAGACTTTAGGGCCAATGCTCTGTCTACTGAAAGCAAAAGAAAAAAGCAGCAAAAAATCATGGGGGCATCTAACACTGCTAGAAAAAAGCATACTAACATGAGGGTGTAAAAAAGCATCGCATAGGAGTTGTCTCCTGTTAACTTCTTGCTTTTAGTCATTTCGCCAAGCATATACAAGGTTAAAAGAAGTACGGCCAGGGCTACTATTTTAAGGGAAATATTGTTCAGAGACCAAACCAATTCTTCATTAAGTAGATTTGTCCCGAGAAGTAGTAAACATACTATTCCAAGCAGCACTAAATAATTAATAGGTTTTGTTTTATTGAAAAAAGAAGAAATCATCCCGTGTGTATGGCGTTTTTCAGGGCTTTTGTTATTTTTGTGGGATAAATATAGCTAAGATGAGCAGTTTTTTTTATGGCATTGAAGACTTATTCGTAAACGTATTGTTCTTACCATACGATATGTTCCGTTTTATGGAAAGTTGGTGGGCTGCTAACAGCATTAATTGGTTGTTCTTCGTTATTGGCTTCGTAGCCATGATCTACTGGATGGGACAACTAAAAATATTTGATGCAAACGGAGAAGAAGACAAAACAATCTCTTCTCACTCGTACCTCTAAAATACCTTCTTATTTATTTTTTGGGTGGTAGCGCTGCTACAAATCGAACCCAATGTCTTTGCGGTAATGTATCCCGTCAAAACACACTTTTTCTAAATTTTCGTACGAGACTTTTAAGGCTTCCTCTATAGTATTTTCTAAGGCAGAGAAGGCTAGCACACGACCTCCCGCAGTAATAACTTTGCCGTCTTCCTCCTTGGTGCCTGCATGAAAAGTTAAGGTATTAGATACGCTATCAAGACCCATAATTTCCTTCCCTTTTTCATAAGCCTCAGGATACCCTCCGGATACAGCAATAACAGTAGTAGCGGCACGGTCATCTATCTCTAATTTAACCTCGTCCAAGCGTTTTTCGGAAATACTATTAAAAACGCTCAATAAATCGGTTTTAATTCTAGGGATTACAACTTCCGTTTCAGGATCTCCCATACGCACATTGTACTCAATAACCTTAGGGTTATCTCCTGCTACTTTTATTAATCCTATAAATATAAATCCCACGTATGGGATGTTATCTTTTTGTAGGCCTTCTATGGTTGGTTTTACAATACGTTCTTCTATCTTTTGAAGGAATGTGTTGTCTACGAAAGGAACGGGCGAAATTGCCCCCATACCGCCAGTATTTAGTCCTGTATCTCCTTCGCCAATGCGCTTGTAGTCTTTGGCCATTGGCAGCATTTTATAATGCGTTCCATCTGTAAGCACAAAACAGCTTAACTCAATCCCAGCTAAAAACTCTTCGATGACTACAGTCTGACTAGCATTTCCAAATTTTGAGTGCACCAACATTTTTTCTAATTCTGTTTTGGCTTCTTCAAGATCTTCCAGAATTAAAACACCCTTCCCTGCGGCCAAACCATCTGCTTTTAAAACGTAGGGAGGCTCGAGCGAGGCTAAGAATTGGTATCCTTCTTCTAAATTATTGGCAGTAAAACTTTGGTAGGCGGCCGTTGGAATGCCGTGACGTGACATGAATTCCTTGGCAAATTCTTTACTTCCTTCTAACTGAGCTGCAGCTTTCTGAGGCCCAATTACCGTAACATGTTCTAGATCTTTCTCTGCGAGGATACGATCATGAATTCCCTGTACCAGTGGTATTTCTGGCCCAACAACAACAAGCGAAATTTGTTCTTTTTTGATGAGTTCTAAAATTGCATCAAAATCATCTACCCCAATGTTATGGTTGGTAGCAATTGCTGCGGTGCCTGCATTGCCTGGGGCTACAAGTAATTTGCCAATTTTATCACTCTGTGCTAATTTCCAAGCTAGGGTATGCTCTCTTCCTCCAGAGCCTAATACCAGTACGTTGCTAGTTTTCATTTTTCAAAAATAGTGACTTGGTTAAAAATAGTGGTCTTGTTTTTAACCCTCCTTCGTGAAATCTCTATGTTCTTTTCTTAGCTCTGCTTCTGAAAGAGATTTAAAATAATTATACGCTTTTCTTAAGCCTTCTGAACGATGCACTTTAGGTTCCCATCCGAGAACTTCTTTAGCTCTAGTAATATCTGGTTGGCGTTGCAATGGATCGTCTTCCGGAAGTGGTTTAAAAATAATTTTTTGAGAAACGCCCGTTAAGGCAATAATTTCTTGTGCAAACTCGAGAATCGTTGTTTCATCCGGATTGCCAATATTAACTGGCGCTGTATAATTACTCATTAACAGTCTATAGATTCCTTCTATTTGGTCATCAATATAGGTAAATGAACGGGTCTGCGAGCCATCACCAAATACAGTGAGATCCTCACCTCTTAGAGCCTGTCCCATGAAAGCTGGGACCACTCTTCCATCATTCAAACGCATTCTAGCACCGTAGGTATTAAAAATTCGAACGATTCTAGTATCTAATCCATGATGGCGGTGGTAAGCCATTGTAATAGACTCCATAAACCGTTTTGCTTCATCATAAACCCCACGTGGACCTATTGGACTTACATTTCCGTAATACTCTTCATTTTGAGGATGTATTAATGGATCTCCATATACCTCAGAAGTTGAGGCAACCAATATTCTGGCGTTTTTATTCTTTGCCAACCCTAAAAGATTTAGGGTGCCTAACGAACCAACTTTCAAGGTCTCTATTGGAATTTTTAAGTAGTCTATAGGACTGGCCGGTGAAGCAAAGTGCAAAATGTAATCTAAGGAGCCTTCCAGGTGTACAAAGGTAGATACGTCATGATGGTGAAATTCAAAACGTTCTAAAGGAAAAAGATGTGCAATGTTTTTTAGATCTCCGGTAATAAGATTATCCATACCTATTACATGATGTCCTTCGGCAATGAACCGATCGCATAAATGGGATCCTAGAAAACCGGCAGCACCAGTAATAAGCGTTCTTTTCATTTTTTAATAGGCTTTATCTTCTCCTTTTACGGCATTAATTACAGTTTGTACAATAATTTTTAGGTCTAAAAACATTGACCAATTCTCGACATAAAAAATGTCTAACTTTATTCTATTCTGTATATCTAAATGATTTTCTATTTCTCCTCGATACCCTTTCACTTGAGCCAATCCTGTTATTCCAGGTTTTACAAAATGCCGTACCATATACTTGTCTACTCTATCAGAATACTCGTTGGTATGACTTACCATATGCGGCCTTGGACCAACAACCGACATGGTTCCGAATAGTACATTATAAAACTGTGGTAGCTCATCAATACTGGTAGCCCTAATGATTCTTCCAATTTTTGTTACGCGCATATCATTCTTTGTAGCTTGAAAGGTGTCTGCAAACTTATTAGGGGCCATAGAACGAAACTTATAGCAGTAAAATTCTCTATTATCGATACCATTCCTTGTTTGCCTAAAAAAGATTGGTCCTTTGGATTCTAAGCGGATAAAAATGGCTAATAAGGGGGTTAGCCAAGATAAAATTCCTAAAATGATAATTAAGGAGAAAATGATATCAAAACTTCTTTTTAGGAATGAGTTTATTGGACTATGCAGTGGAATATCTCTTAAAGAGAGAATTGGAATATAATCATAATATTCAAACTTTAATTTCTTGGCGAAAATATTCTTGTTGTCCGGTATAAATTTTAGGGTTCTAAGATTATTATCTGCAAAGTTGATAAAGTCAGTTAGGTCATTATTTTCAAGTTCAGAAACCGAACAGTATATTTCATCTATATTATTATCTACTATATACCTAAAACATTCTTCCTTTTTAAAATCTTCTGATTTCGAAGAAAACTGTTTTAGAAAATTAAATCCAAAATCAGGCCTGCTTTTAAAAACCTTTATTAATTGATTCGCTTTTTTATTCTTTCCTATGACCACTACATTCCTAATGTTTCCTTTTATTTTCTCGCGATACCTCATTAAAAAGATATAATTCAAAAATTTTAGGGTAAAAACTGCTACAAAAACAAAAACAAAGTACTGAGCTAAGGCCAACCTACTTATTATTGGCTGTTTAAAAAATCCTATAAAGGAGTAAAGAACAAGAAAGAAGAAAACGAATTGTGTAAATATTAATCGCAGTATATAAGCGACTTTGGTATATCTGTAAATCCTATAAAATTCATTTTTCAATGAGATGATTATCCAGCAAACTGTTACATAGCTATGAAATAAGACCGGTGTTTGGAATTGAATTGGTAGAATAAATGCAAAAAAATTGATTACCAATAAATCAATTGTATATGAAATTGGTACAATGAGATTAGAATAACGATGCTGTTTAAAAAACATGTAATTTTCTTACCGGTTGTAAAAATCCTTCATATGCTTTTCAACGAAAACACTAAAATTCTTTAGAAATTTATCTTCCCCGAACTTTCTAGAATGATTTCTAATCCAAACAGGATCAAATTTTTCTTGAATAACTTCAAATCTATCTAAACAATTCTGAATGGAGTCAATATTTTGATACTCAAAAAACAATCCTGATGATTCCTCAATCTTTTCATTTTCAATAACAGTCTCCAAAGCGCCGCCTTTCTTAAATGCTAAAACAGGGATGCCGTATGCCATTACTTCCAGCGGAATCATGCCAAAATCTTCTTCTCCTGGAAATAGTAATGCTTTACTGCGGTCTAGATAACTTTCTATTTCTTTCCATTCTAAATTACCCAAAAAAGTAATATTGGATTTCGCTATTGATTCTAGTTTTTCTTTTTCTGATCCATTTCCAATAACCACTAAATGCTTCCCGTTTTTATTAAATGTGTCTACCAATAAATCTATCCTTTTGTACGGAGTTATTGCCCCAAAACTAAGATATACATCCCTCGCTGTATCTGTTATCAGGGGTCTATCAAAGACGGAAAGATCTATAGGTGGATAGATCACTGTTGAAGTCTTGTTATAAAACCGAGAAACTCTTTCGCCAACATTTTTTGAATTTACAAGGTAGGCAGAAACATTATCTACCGTAGTGGAATCCCACTTTCTGAGTCTTTCAAAAAAGAATCTGGCCAAAGGTCTAAGCGGTTTTTTAATAGCCTTTAAGTACTCGTCTGTAAATCCCCAACAATACCTCATTGGAGAATGCACATAACAAATATGGGGAGTTGTTTTATTTATTTTAATTCCTTTGGCTGGACCAGATTCAGAAGAAATTATTAAGTCATAATCTTCCTGCAATTTTAAAGATCTTATCCCCATTGGATATAGCGGGAAAATTTTCTGATAATACTTTTTTAAAGGCTCTACGTTTAAAATAGACGTAAACATCCTGTTAGTAGGGAACTTCGCTCCATAAATGCCTTTATCTGCAAATAGTGTATAAATATCAGCATCAGGATATAATTTCAGAATACTTTCTATTACTTTTTCACCACCCCTTCTTGTGGTTAACCAATAGTGCACAATCGCCACTTTCATAATTCAAAATCTTCTGGTGCTACATTTTTCCAATGTTTTAATGCCTCTGGATAAGGGTACTTAAAATGAAAGTTATTATTTATTAGGTATTCTGGTTTTATGTTAGTTGGGAACCCCGCTTTTCTAACTCTAACCGGGTGAATATCAGAACTTTTTCCTAATAACTTAAAAAGGATCTGAATAAAAAAGGCAACAACTGCCAAAATTTTTACTGGAACTTTTAGAGTTGGCTTATTAAAGCCCAGATTCTCTTTGGTGATATTTACCATCTCGTTTAAAGGAACAAGGGGGTTTTCTGCATAGTTGTAATGAATTAATCGCTCTCCTTTATTCATAGTAAAAATCATACTATCCACAAGGCCATAAACGTACCCATACCCTTTTATAACCTTTCCGCCATCTGGTAACACAAAGGTTCCTTTTTTTAGAGATTTAATCATACGATAAACGTTGCCTGGGTCTTTAGGCCCAAAGATGACACTGGGTCTAACTATTATTAAGCGCCTCTCTTTATTTTCAGCAAGCCATTTTTCGTGTATTTTTTCGGCCAAAGCTTTGGATATACCATAGGCCGTTTCCGGATAAAGTGTTGAAGTCTCCGTACGCTGTTCTAAGGACTTACCATAGGGCGCAATGCTACTCGTAAAAAGGATATTGCTAATACCAGATTGCCTAGCGAAATTGCATACGTTTTCCGCCCCTGGAATGTTAGTGTCAAAATATTCTTGGTATTCATGTCCAGGTTCTCGGTGAACAGCTGCGAAATTGAAAATCCAGCTATTAGCTGTATCTAGGTCTTTTTCTTTAAATTCAATTTCATCCTTAACATCAACATTTTTAAAAATTACCTTTTCATTATGGTGTGATTGAAGACAGAACTTGGGCTCTTCAATATCGAAGACATAGTATTTATCAAACTTATTTTCTTCCAATAGTTCTTGAAGTAGATGGGATCCTATATAACCCGACCCTCCAAACAAAACCCCGATACAATTCATTCAATTATTTTAAAAATTTTATTTTCACTCCCGTTCTTGGCGAGAATTTTTCTTTTAATGAGTCTCTATTTCCAATTAACAGTACTGAATCTATCACAACTGGCCTAAATAATTCTCCATAATCCATATTCAGGCTGTATGTGCCTTTTGAGTTATCTAGTTTAATGTCTGTTCGTTTAATTGATGAGTCAAAACAATTTTTAATCCACAAGCCTGCAAATTCTAACTGCTCGCCCTCAATACCTCCTTCCATTTTTGCCATACCCTGGCTCGAACCAACCCCGAACTTTTCTATTAAAAGATAGCTTATGCTTATCTCATCTCCTGTAATGTAGGCACCATGCCTATCTGAATTTTTTATGATAGCGGAATCTATCTTTATTTCCTCAGGCTCATTGTTATGTCCATGAATGACCAGCCCCCCTTTAACATATTTAAATTCAGGTGTTCCAGAACCAACATCTTCAACAATTAATTTTCCAATGGTCATTTCGCGTGTTCCACTATGAATTGAGCATCCAGCAGGTCTTCTTCTATTTAGACTCTTTATAGTATCCTTTTTGATATTTATTTGATTTATTTTGATTTTTTCAGAATCCCTGCTATAAAATTGTTCTAAGGTGTTCAAAGTTCCATTGAAAGAAATATCTTGAGAATTTTGAATTTCAATTGTTCCACAAAATGTTACATCATCAAAATTTAATTCAATGTTAGATCTTCCTTTTATCCGTAATGAAGTAAGATAGTACCCACTAGGGAATTTTAGAGGAATTCCAAACTCTGCCACATCCAATACAGAGTTTACTATTGATTTACCATTAATTGGGTTAGTCCCAAGTGATTCATTTACAAAAAGACCATAACGTCGCACGTCAGAATATTCAAATTCCTCGAAAAGAGTATATTCTTGATCAATCCTTTTTTTAAATTTTTGTACTGGATCTTCCTGTTGACATCCAACAAAAAGCATAAAAAAAATAATAAACGAAACGCTTTTCAAATCAATCCTTTTTTATCACTGCATTCGCCAAAATTATCCCCGTCAAATATACGCCCAATTGTCTTTCAAGAACATTTTCAACGAACAAGAACATCGTAATAGCAACTAACATAGATAGTGCTAATGGATATTTTTTATAATCAAGAGAAATAAAAGCAATAAAAATAGGTGCAATTAATAGTAATAATCCAAGGTACCCTCCCCTTAGAAGCTCATTAAGGAATTGATTGTGCATATTATAGTTCTTATCTAAGAATCTAATTTTATCAGGTGGGTATTCAAAATTAGCATCGTATTTGTAATAATCTTCTTGACCTTCATCTACTAGTTTTTGGCTAGAAAGGCCAAAAAGTTTATTCTCCATATTCTGAAATTGTTGAAGACCACCATTCCAAATTATCATTCTTGAATCATTCTTTATCTGGAGAAAACGGTGTTTTAAAGCTGTATTAGATAGAATTAAAAAAGAAACAGCTATCAAAGGAATTCCAATTACAAATACCCATTTTGCCATACTTTTTTTTAACTGCAGAAACAAGTAAATCGTGGAACAACTGATCGCAATTATTATTGCCAAGCGAGCAGAAATGATATATATAATAACTGTAGAAATTATCATTGGAACCAAATACAAGAATTTTTTCTTTTTAAGTAATAAATTACACCCAATAAGAATCTGTATCGCGGACAAAAATCCTAAATAAGGACGTTCAAATCGCAAAATATCATTGATACCAGAATAACTGCGTAAAGCCACTTTCTTTCCTTCCGTAAAATAGTAATACTCTATAATCCCATAAAAGGCACTGATCTGAATAAGTAGAACGGAAATGAAAAGATAAAAATAACCCTTAATAAGGGTCCTTTGACTAAGTTTTGAAAACGAAAAAGGAATGAGAATAAGTGGTAGCAGCCTAAGATAAATGTTAAGTTCTGTTTTATAGGTTCCAGAAAGGACCCCATTAAGTCCACAATAAAAGACAAAAAGAACGAGCGAATTAGTTAAAAAAGAACGCCAATTTAGAGTATCCTGAATTAAGGTAAGAACTACAAGAAGAGCGAGCACCAAGTTGGGCGCAAAGGCCGAAAGGGGTAATAAAAACAAAAGCAAATAATAGGAATATTCCCTTGCCTCATAAAGCCGAGCCTTTAATTTGAGCATTTTTGTGCTTTTTAAAAATTAATGAAATAAGGCAAAGAATTACTATGAGTGCTGCTATTTTACCCAGTCTAAAAAAATAAGACATTGAATAAGTGTTAAAAAGCCAAAGGCAGATTTGGAAAAAGACAACAGCAAACAAAAAATTTCCTTTTCTAAGAGCCTTAAATAAAAGTACATAACAAAAGGCCACAAAAGAAAACGCAAAAAAATGAAAAATTAAGGCAAGAGGAATTGGAAATATCCTATTTAATATTGCGGGGTATCCATTTGTCCAGCTCACGCCTCTTTCCCAAAGTTCATTTAAATACTTTTTTCTGTGTATGGGAGTAAAGTCCTCCATTAGGATATGCATACCCATTGGCAACTCGGTTAAATCCCATGTATGATTTTCATTTCCGGTAACGTATCTTTCCGAGGTGCCCCAAAAAAGATGCCCTTGAAGACCAAAAGTTCTGTAGGCTACGGACTCTAAAGGTGTAAAACCTAGATGTGCATAGTGATTCTTTACGGAATATTTATATAAAACCAAACTAAATAATAAACCAACTGAAATAATTAAATATCTTTTTTTAATCTTAAACAAGTTCCTATCCCAAAAAAGATTATTTACGATTATATAAGACACAAAGAAAGCAATTGCCCCGAACAGAAAAGCTGTAAACTTTTGGTCTATACCTACAAGGTAGAAAACATAAAGTACAATTAATAAAATGGTACTCTTCTTATACCTGCGAAACAAAATGCCAAGAATAAAAGGAAAAAAGCCTAGTGTATTTCCTAGGATCGGTTTAAGAAAAGGTAGGCGAGCCGTATTCCAAAAAGTAAATTTAGTGACTTCATCACTTGTATAAGTAGATGGAGAAAGCCCCAGGTTTATTAAGGCTAATGTAATTATACCAAATGCGATGAATCGCAACCACACCGGTTCCAAAAATTTCAAAAATTTAATCCTAGGTAAATGAAAATTTATAGTTGAGTTAAATAATTTGAAAAATAGTGCAAAAGACACTAATGTAAATAACCAGTAAATAAGAAGATAAAAATTGGCAAAAACGAAAGAACCATATCTATCCTGTTCGCTTACGTAAATTTCATTTTCAATAATTAGTATGGACATAAACATCCAAACATATTGAACGATGAAAGGCATTAGACAAACAAACAATAATATTGATCTTCTATATAGAAAAATCAAAGTCAAAAAAACGAAAATGAGTACTACTAAGTTGAAAATCATTGAAAAATATTAAAAGACAAATTCTCAAACATCTCCGTAAGCTCATTTTCTTCAAATGGAGAAACAAATATTTTTAATTCTTCCTGTGTCTTAGCGTCACTTCCTAGATAAATGTTAAACACAGTACTTGAGTCGAATGTAAATATATTTCTACATTTAGCAATCTCAAAAAAAAAGTCCTCAGCACTTGTTGCTAATGTTATGTAATCAACTCTTTTATTACTAAAATTTTCTTCGAAAAAAGACCTATTAAGCCTAGGGCCGTGCCTATGTGGTTTATATATTATTTTATTGGCCTTCGTGTACTCTTTTGAGTTAACAATTCTCTGTATGAGTATTTCTAGTTTTAAAAAATATTTCTTCGAGTTAATATTTGCATAGGGTTCTTGTCCAATAATCAAAATGTCATTGTTAAGAAAACTCAGAGATCTCTTTTTAAGGGGTAAAAGGACTGATTTTTCCGGATTGATGCTTAATGAAGGAGCTCTAACATACTGTTGAACCACCGCATCATATTCAATTCCTGAGGTGTGCCCTTTATATATCTTAAAATTTAGCCCAAGAATTTTTCCAAGAATTTTTTTAAGTAACAAAGTTGAAAATGAGACATTTTTATTGGTGTGATTGTAATAATTTAAAACACCATCTTCAATTACGTATCCCTTTATGTTCTTAAAAAAGTAAAAAAAAAGATAATTCGATAAAACATCTTCAAGAGAAGAAAATATTAAATTTACCTCCTTATCTACCTTATATCTTTCTAATTCTTTAGTGACTTCCTTGTAATTTTGAATTTTCGAAATTATACTACGTATTCTATCAAATCCTGATTTGGACTGATTATTCAATTGGTTAAGTAAAAGTATTTTATCCCAAGAATGTGCATCTTTTTTTAGACGCTTTCCGGTTATCAAGATTTTTTTGCCACGGAACTCAACTTTTGACGTTAAATAATCCTGAAACAAAACAACATGATGTTGTGATAGACCTATGAAGATATTAACCATAGTTTTCTTTTATAGCATGCCGGCGCCTTTCAAAAAGCATATAACAACCAGTAAGCATAAATGCAAAAGCGGTACCATAGAGCCCAAACCAATATGTAAGACAGCATGTTAAGATTAAA
>CAZRPJ010000004.1:73915-106538 GCA_964601965.1 uncultured Croceivirga sp. | reverse complement strand
TAGACTTAGGATCTAGTGCCGCGAGGCGTGGGGGTTCGACTCCCTTCACCCGCACCAAGAAAGACGTTTCATACAGAAACGTCTTTTTTTTGTTAATCTTCCCTGAAAATCTCTAGTTGTTTAACTTTTATAATTAAATTGTTAAACAAAAAAAGCAATGAAGATTTCTGCAATGAGCGTTGTTGGTTTTACCACCATGGTCTTAGTGACCCTTACCATCATGGTAAGTATGAATTTTCCTTTTAATTGGGTGTTTTATGTAACCGTTTTTGGACAGGCACTTGTGGTGTATATGGTATACAAAGTACTTACAGATGATTATGATACTCCCAAAACCTTTGAAGATTTCTACGAAGACCACCCCATTGGAAGAGAAAACGAGCTTTAAACTGCCTGTGCTTGCTGTGGCCTAGGTTTCGAAAAGGCTTCCATACCCAATTCTGGAATGACTAATAATGGTATTTGTGTGTGAAATGCAGTGCGCTTTACTATAGGCTCTCTGGTCATTTTTTCCATATAACTATGTTGGTAGTGCAACATCGCTAACAAATGAATGTCTAATTCTTGCGAAAATACTTCCAGGGTATGCGAAACAGAGTTGAGTTCTGAAACGGTATGGATGTAATGCTCCACCTCTCCTAAATACTTACGTAGCATGTTTAAGTTAAACTGCTGTAATTCTGTAAGGGCTTTAATTTCATATTGCACGTGCACAATACGGATTGTTGCTTTAAAAGACTGCGCTAACTCAATAAGCGGTAGTAATTCCGTTAAGGAATAAAATCGGTTAAAATCAGTAGCAAAAGCAATTTCAGAAGGGGCTAAAAACTCAAAATGCTGCGGAATTGCAAGAATGGGGCATTTTTTGGTGCTTTTAATAATACGTACGGTATTACTTCCCATAAAAACTTCATCCATTCCAGAAGCACCCTTAGTGCCAGTTACAATTAAGTCTATTTCGTAGTTATCTACCACATCCTTTACTTCATCTGCCAAAAGATTAAAAGAAGAAATGGTCTCAAAATGATGCTTTGGGTTATTAAATTCTTCTTGAATTTTTTGAATGGTATTCGTAAGACCGTTTTCTGAAGAAGAACGCACCGCGTCTTCCATACGCACTCCATTGACCATAGGTGCCATAAAACGGCTGCTTGGGATTACCGGGGTATACGTGTTAAGAAGAAAGAAATCTACTTCTTGGTGTTGGAATAAGCGCATGGCATAGCGAATGGCATTCCATGCATTATTCGAAAAGTCTGTAGGTATTAAAATCCTTTTCATCCCAATTTATTTTAAAGATGGGATAAAATTAGCGGTGTCCTGATAGCAATACTATGATAAATATCAGGTTTAAAAGAAGGGTACTGTTAAAATCCTTCGGATAGGTCTTTTAGTTTTCGTTCATCCGAAATCCCCACCTTCTTTCCAGAGGTATGGATTAGCCCCTTTTTCTTAAATTCAGAAATAATACGGATTGCAGATTCTGTTGCGGTTCCTACCACATTAGCAATGTCTTCTCTAGAAAGTGTTAGCGCTAAAAAGCCTTCGCTGTCTTCACCAAAATTATTTTTTAAGTAAAGAAAAGCTTCTGCAATACGTTGCTTTACCGTTTTCTGACTCATGTTCACGATAACATCATCGGCCTCTTTTAAATCGTGCGCCATATGGCGTAAAACTTCTAAAGTGAAGTTGGGATTTTTCTGTAAAGTGGTGGTGATGCTTTCTTTTGGTATAAAGCAGACTTCCATATCGCTTACAGCAACCGCAGAAAGATTGGCATGTTCTTCTGCAATTACAGAACGCTGCCCCATTACTTCTCCTTTGGTAGCTAATTTTACAATTTGGTCCTTGCCATTAGGACTTAATTTAGACATTTTAGAGACCCCGTTGCGTACGCAATACACGCCATTTAATTTTTCTCCTTCTTCAAAGAGCGGTTCTCCTTTTTTTACCTTTTTTGTGATTTTAGAGTCAGAGACCTTCTTTAGTTCTTCCTTGTTCATGGCGCGCAAGGAATTGAATTGCCTGACGATACAATTTTCACACCTGCTATGATCCATAATTAAAAATTACCTGACATTTAAATTTAAGATTTCTCTACCAATAGTAACCTGTAATTTCTTAGTTTTTTGCGATCTGCATATGCTCTTTTAACTTTTGAGTAATACGTATGTCGCGCTTATTGGTTTCTATTAGTTCTAGTTCTTTAAACTGCTTTAATAAGTTAATGATATATTCTGGAGAGGTGCCTAAAACGGCAGCCATGTCATCACGCTTAATCTTTAGATTTAACTTGCCACTATTGTCTGTTCCAAACTTTTCTGCGAGATACCAAAGTAAATTGGCAAGTCTGGTTTTAAAACTTTTGGGGGCAACGAACTTTATGCGAGTGTGCTCATTAATGTTGGAGTCTTCTACCAAGGCATCTAAAAAGTCCTGGCAGAATTGGGTGTTCTCCTGAAGGTTACGTTGAATTTCTGCCTTATCTAAACAACACAATTCAATCTCCGTAAGCGCCACAGCATTCACTTTAGCCCCGTTGTTAGAGATCACCGAACGTTTGCCCATGACCTCCCCATCGCCAAGAAACCGTAAGATGTGCTCGTGACCATTGGCATCTACTTTACTGAATTTACAGGCTCCTTTTTTTATACAATACAACTTAGTAAGAGGTTCTAGTTCTTCAAATACAAGTCCTCCTTTGGCAATTTTAATAGACTGGGAACTTGCAAGTAGGCGTTGCATGGCTTCGCTCTTTAATGCAGAAAAATCATTTAACTGCCTGTTTTGTATGGTGCTGCAATTTCCCATACCACAAAAATACTTTTGGGCGTATTCTTAAAAGCTGACATAAGTCATGTTTTAGTTCCCTTCCTTCCCGCAAATTTGTGCTAGGTATAATGTAAATGTGTATGGCCACTTCCAATTGTTACCATTGTGGTGACCCCTGTGAACGGACGGCAGTTGTTTTTGATGAGAAAGACTTCTGTTGTCATGGGTGCAAAACCGTTTATGAAATTTTTCAGGCTAGTGGGTTAGAAGGCTATTATTCTTTAGAGGCTGCGGCCGGTGCTACCCCTAAAAAAATTGAAAATAGATTTGACTTTCTTGAGAATACCGAAGTAGTACAAAAACTTTTAGATTTTAACGAAGAGGGGGTGCAAGTGGTACAATTCCATATTCCGCATATGCATTGCAGTTCCTGTATTTGGGTGTTAGAAAATCTGCATCGCCTTCATTTTTCTGTAAAAACTTCGCAGGTAGACTTTCCTAAAAGAAAAGTGCGAATCACTTTTGAAAGTGCCAACCTCACTTTAAAAGAATTGGCCATTTTATTGGCTAAGATTGGGTATGAACCGTCTATAGCATTACAAGACTATTCCAAAGCCACCAACGCTGTAAATCGCAGCTTAATTTATAAACTTGGTGTGGCTGGTTTTGCGTTTGGGAACGTAATGCTGCTCTCTTTTCCAGAGTATTTTGAAGTAGAAGAATTCTGGTTAGATCAGTATAAACCATTTTTTAGGTGGTTAATGTTTTTATTCTCTTTACCCGTCGTTTTTTATGCGGCACAAGATTACTTTATAGCTGCTTTTAAAGGATTGCGATCCAGACTTCTAAATATAGATGTTCCTATAGCCTTGGGGATTCTTACCTTGTTTTTAAGAAGTACTGCCGATATTTTCTGGGACCTTGGTTCTGGTTTTTTTGACAGCCTCACAGGTCTGGTATTCTTCTTATTGGTAGGACGGTTTTTTCAACAAAAAACCTATGCCCATCTTTCTTTTGAACGCGATTACAAATCTTATTTTCCCATAGGCGTGACCAAAATTAGCCCTACAGGACAGGAGAAGAATATTGAAATTCACGAGATAAAAAGCGGAGACCGAATCCTCATCCGTAACCAGGAAATCATTCCGGTAGACGGGATACTTTTAAAAGGAAAGGCGCAGATAGATTACAGTTTTGTTACGGGTGAGTCCGAAGCTGTTCTAAAAAACGCTGGAGAGACCCTCTATGCAGGAGGTAAGCAACTAGGGGGTGTTTTAGAAATTGAAGCTTCAAAATCTGTTTCTCAGAGCTATCTCACGCAACTTTGGAGCAATGCTGCCTTCACAAAGAACAAGGCCAGTGAATTTTTAACCCTTACTAACGCCATTGGAAAACGTTTTACAATCGCAGTTTTAAGTATTGCCATTCTAGCGGCAGCTTTTTGGCTTTGGGCAGATCCCAGCAAAACTTTGAATGTTTTTACGGCGGTATTAATTATTGCCTGTCCTTGTGCTATAGCTCTTGCAGCTCCTTTTACTCTTGGTAATCTCTTGCGAATTTTTGGGCGTAATGGCTTCTACGTAAAGGACGCCAACACCTTAGAACGCCTTGCAAAAGTAGATACCTTAGTTTTCGATAAAACAGGTACCCTTACCACTAACAGTGGGAATACCATTGTTTACGAGGGCATGGATTTATCTAAAGAAGAAGCTAGCCTATTAAAAAGTACCCTTCGCGCTAGCAATCACCCTTTAAGTAGAGAGCTCTATACCATTCTTAAAGATCAACAAATTTTAACCTTGGATGAGTTTGTAGAAAATACAGGGAAAGGCATTTTAGGAGTGCATGGTGACCAATCTATAAAAGTAGGTTCTGCGCGCTTTGTTGGTAAAAAGCTAGAACAAAGTGCTGCAACTTCTGTGTACGTAAGTTCTAATGAAAAATACCGAGGGCGATTTGTGTTTAAAAGCATGTATAGAGAAGGTTTGGTACCACTCTTTAAAAAACTATCCAAAGAATTCTCTTTGGTCATTCTTTCGGGGGATAATGATGGCGAAAAATCCAAATTAGAAAGAATGTTTCCTTTTCAAATCCCAATGTTTTTTAACCAAAAGCCAAAAGACAAGCTTGGGTTTATTGAAAATACGCAACGCTTCGGAAAGGTATTAATGGTAGGGGATGGTTTAAACGATGCTGGTGCTTTGGCACAAAGTGACGTAGGAGTAGCCGTCTCAGAAGATGTCAATGTTTTCTCACCAGCCTGTGATGCCATCTTAGATGCTAAAAGACTGCATGTATTGGATCAATTCATTCGCTTGTCACAACAGGCTATTACCATCATTAAGGTGAGTTTTTTATTATCGCTTTGCTACAACCTGGTTGGACTTTATTTCGCAGTAACTGGGCAATTACAACCCGTAATTGCGGCTATTCTAATGCCGCTAAGCTCAATAAGCATCGTGGTTTTCACCACTTTGGCAACCAATTTTATATCTAAAAAAATTAAAATCAATAGCTGATAAATGTCATTTTTTTCAATAGAACGTCAACTTAGTTTTACACCCGAATTCAAATAGGTATGAGTGTAATTTATGTCTTATTAAGCATAAGTGTGTGTGTTGCCATTGTCTTTTTTGCAGCCTTCATTTTCACGGTTAAAAGTGGTCAATATGATGACTCCTACACACCTTCTGTCCGCATGCTTTTCGAAGATGAGCTTGTGGATCCTTCAAAAAATAACAACCAAAATAGAAGTCAAACTGAATAATTATGGAAGTACAGCAATTTCACTACGATAATAAAATCGTACAAAAATTCCTCTATGCCACCATGCTATGGGGAGTTGTGGGAATGGTAGTAGGCTTGTTATTAGCCTTTATGTTTTTGTTTCCAAACCTAACTGATGGGATCTCCTGGTTAAGTTTTGGTCGTTTAAGACCATTACACACCAATGCAGTCATCTTTGCGTTTGTGGGGAATGCCATTTTCGCTGGAGTCTATTACTCCTTGCAACGTTTGTTAAAAGCGCGAATGTTTAGTGACGCCCTAAGTAATATAAATTTCTGGGGTTGGCAATTGATCATCGTGGCTGCGGCAATTACCCTGCCTTTAGGGATTACCACCTCTAAAGAATATGCAGAATTAGAATGGCCTATAGATATCGCCATTGCATTAATTTGGGTGGTTTTTGGATGGAACATGATTGGAACCATCCTTAAAAGAAGACAACGACATTTATATGTGGCAGTTTGGTTTTACTTGGCCACTTTTGTTACGGTTGCCGTACTTCACATCTTTAATAGTTTAGAGTTGCCAGTTGCCGCTTTAAAAAGTTACTCTGTTTATGCCGGGGTACAAGATGCCTTAGTGCAGTGGTGGTATGGACATAACGCGGTGGCGTTCTTTTTAACTACTCCGTTTTTAGGTCTTATGTATTATTTTGTGCCTAAAGCGGCCAATAGACCAGTGTACTCATATCGCTTGTCTATTGTACACTTCTGGTCCTTAATATTTATTTACATCTGGGCAGGTCCACACCACCTTTTATATTCTGCATTACCTGATTGGGCACAGAATTTAGGTGTGGTATTTTCTATTATGCTTATCGCGCCGTCTTGGGGAGGGATGATTAACGGATTGCTTACCCTACGCGGTGTTTGGGACAAAGTACGTAGTGATGCTACCTTAAAATTTATGGTGGTAGCGATCACCGGATATGGGATGGCTACTTTTGAAGGTCCCATGCTTTCTTTAAAGAACGTAAATGCTATTGCTCACTTTAGTGATTGGGTTATAGCACACGTGCATGTTGGAGCATTGGCGTGGAACGGATTCCTAACCTTTGGGATGATTTACTACCTCGTTCCTAAAATGTGGAAAACCACCTTGCATTCTAAAGCATTGGCTAACTTCCATTTCTGGATAGGAACCTTGGGAATTATCTTGTATGCGCTTCCTATGTACGTCGCAGGATTTACACAAGCCTTGATGTGGAAAGAATTTAATCCAGATGGTACCTTGGTATATGGAAACTTCCTTGAGACAGTGCAGCAGATTATTCCAATGTATTGGATGCGCGCCATAGGGGGAACCTTATTTATTGTGGGTATGTTGATCATGGTTTACAATGTAATTGTAACCATTAGAAAAGGAAGCGCTGTGGAAGATGAGATGGCAGAAGCCGCCGCTTTAAGTAGAGTAACAGGCCGAAGAACTGCCGGTGAGACCTTCCATACCTGGTTAGAAAGAAAACCTGTTCAATTAACCATCTTGGCTACCGTAGCAATTTTAATAGGTGGGGTGGTACAAATTATACCCACACTCTTGGTAAAATCTAATATCCCAACAATTACGAGTGTTAAACCGTATACGCCGTTAGAATTAGAAGGGCGTGATTTATACATCAGAGAAGGTTGTGTTGGTTGTCACTCGCAGATGATCCGTCCTTTCCGAAGTGAAGTAGAACGGTACGGAGAATATGCAAAAGCAGGAGAGTTTGTTTACGATCATCCGTTCTTGTGGGGAAGTAAGCGTACGGGACCAGACTTGTTACGTGTAGGGGGCAAATATTCAGATAATTGGCATTTGAATCATATGTACGACCCACAAAGCACCTCCGCAGGTTCTATAATGCCTGCCTATCAATGGCTCGTAAAAAACAAGCATGATCGTAGCCAAGTCGAAGCAAAAATGAATGCCATGGTCACCTTAGGAGTACCCTATACAGATGATGATATTACCAATGCTCAGGCTTCAATGGCAGAGCAAGCACTGCAAATAGAAAAGAATCTTTATAGCGATCCGGAATTTGTGAAAAGCTATGAAGCAGATAAAGACTATGCTGCAGAAAACGGTCTGGAATTCGTAGAAATGAGAGATCGGGAAATTGTAAGTCTTATCGCTTATCTACAGCGGTTAGGAACGGATATAAAAGTTAAGGATAACGATGGATTACTATCAGAAAACAAATAAGCCATGTTGAAGTTTGTTAAAAGCCATATGGAAAGTATAGATGGGATTGCAACTTATCCCATGATCTCACTATTGATCTTCTTTGTGTTCTTCACCTTGCTCTTTTGGTGGGTGTTTACCGCAAGCAAAACCCATATACAAGAGATGGGAGAATTGCCTTTAGATAATGACAATGACCAACCGTTAAATAAAAAACTATGATGTCTAGAATTCCTTGGTGGATACGTGTCCCCGTTTTGTTTTTCCTTGTCTTCGGACTAATGGAATATTTTATCGATTCAGGAGAGAAACCAGCGATTATTGAATATCCTGTCACACAGTTTTTTATGCTGATGGTGCTCTTGATTTTAATGGCTATTGAGGTCATTTTAAAATCTGTAGAGAATGTCATGTTCCAGACGCTTTCCGAAGAAGCCAAAGAACGCTATTTGGCCAAAAAGAACGCGAAAATAGAGTTTAAATGGCTTGATCGATTGTATAAGCGACTTACCCGAAGTAGAGCCATTGAGAAAGAAGATGAAATTATTCTGGATCATAATTATGATGGCATTCGGGAATTAGATAATGTCTTACCTCCATGGTGGGTGTACATGTTTTATGTGACCATACTCTTTGGGTTAGTTTATTTGGTTCGCTTCCATATTGTTGGAGATTATACTCAGGCCCTGGAATACGAAAATGAAGTGGCAGAAGCTAAAATCGCCATTGAAGAATACAAGAAAAACGCCAAAGACTTGGTAGATGTAAATACTGTTGAGGTACTTACAGATGCCTCTGATTTAGCTGCTGGTGAAAAGATATTTACCGCCAATTGTGTAGTATGTCATATGGCAGATGGAGGGGGAGGTATTGGCCCTAACCTAACAGATAACTATTGGATTCTGGGTGGAGGCATTAAAAATGTGTTCCGTACCATCTCTGAAGGAGGTCGCGACGGAAAAGGGATGGTTGCTTGGAAAAACAGCTTAAAACCAGCAGAAATGGCACAAGTAGCGAGCTATATTCTGCAATTTCAGGGAACAACGGCGGCAAATCCGAAAGCACCTGAAGGCGATATTTGGATTGATCCAGATGCGCCAGCACCTGCGGAAGAAGCGCCCATGGAACAGGCAAAAGACTCTACCGCTACAGTGGCAATGAACTAATTAATTTAACAAGGAGCCTGATCCCTTACAAGAGGGATCAGCCCTAAATAGCAGCGGGCAAAGCGTATTTGGCAGATGGAAGAAAACTTTAGAGATTCTATTGGTACCATTACCGCAGAAGGAAAAAGGGCCTGGGTATATCCTAAAAAGCCCAGTGGTAGATTCTATGACTATCGGAAATATGTTAGTTACGGACTGCTATTGTTTCTCTTTGCAGCGCCTTTTGTAAAAATAAACGGGAACCAATTTTTAATGTTTAACGTCTTAGAAAGACGTTTCAACATTTTTGGGTTTCCTTTCTGGCCACAGGACTTTCACCTGTTTGTGATCTCAATGATTGTTGGGGTCATTTTCATCGCTTTATTCACTGTTGCCTTTGGCCGCATTTTTTGCGGTTGGATCTGTCCACAAACCATTTTTATGGAAATGGTGTTTCGTCGAATAGAATATTGGATAGACGGTGACCGCGGGGCTCAAATGCGATTGCAAAAAGCACCTTGGACCGCAAAAAAGATCAGGAAGAGGACTTTAAAATGGACCATTTTCTTTGTTATCTCTTTCCTGATTGCCAATGTCTTTCTGGCCTATTTAATTAGCAGTGATACGCTTATAAAGTATGTGGTAGAAGGCCCAATGGCACATTTAAGTACCATGATTCCTTTATTAATCTTTACGGCGGTCTTTTATTTTGTATTTGCTTGGTTCCGGGAACAGGTGTGCATTATTGCTTGTCCTTACGGGAGATTGCAAGGGGTCTTGTTAGATGATAAATCGATCGTAGTTGCTTATGATCATAAACGCGGTGAGGGCCAAAATGGACGCAAAAAATTCAGGAAAAATGAAGATCGAGACGCCTTAGGCCATGGTGATTGTATCGATTGCTTTCAGTGTGTTAATGTATGTCCTACGGGAATAGATATTAGAAATGGCACCCAATTAGAGTGTGTCAATTGCACAGCTTGTATCGATGAATGCGACCATATTATGGAGAGTATTCAAAAACCAAAAGGACTTATTAGGTATGCCAGTGAAAATGAGATCTTGCATAAAGAGAAATTTCGTTTTACGGCTAGGATGAAGGGTTACGCTGGTGTACTGGTTATTTTAATTGGGGTTCTGGTAGGCATGCTTTTTCTTAGGAACGATTTAGAAGCAAATATTTTTAGACTCCCTGGGCAATTGTATGAGCGCAAAGACAATAATATTATAAGTAATGTATACACCTATAAACTGGTTAATAAAACCTCACATGCAATAAAAGATGTGCAGTTTAAACTCTTATCGCATAAAGGAACAGTAAACATGGTTTCGGTAGATTCTTTTGAAGTACCCGCGCAGGATCTTGCCGAAGGAACATTATTCATTGAGATCAATAATGCGGCATTATCTGGAGACAAAGACAAACTAAAAATAGGGGTGTATAGTAGCGGGGAACTAATAGAAACAACGGTGACTCAATTTTTGGCACCGAGGAGTTATAATTAAAAAGTAAGAAGATGAAATTTAATTGGGGAACAGGCATTGTATTAGCATTTATTGGCTTTATCTCTTTTGTAATGTATTTCGTAATAAGGATGAATACAGAAGACAGGGCAGATCATGAATTAGTAACACAAGAATATTACAAACGAGAATTGGCCTATCAGAATGAAATTGATGCCGAAAAGAACGCGGTTGCAGCCAATGCACAATTAAAAATCTCTAAAACTGAAGAGGGACTTGCGGTTCGTTTCCCTGAAAAATTTGAAACTAAAGAAATCACTGGTAAAGTGTCCCTATACCGACCGTCGAATAGGCATTTGGATTTTAACTTTCCAATAAGTTTGTCCAATACACATTTGCTCATACCTGACAGTCGCCTACTAGACGGTCGTTGGGACATTACCATTGAATGGTCTTATAAAGGTAAAACCTTTTTACACAAAGAAAAGTTAACCTATTAAGTATGCTATTATCTGCCTTGGTATTGGGTTTTTTAGGAAGTTTACACTGTCTTGGTATGTGTGGACCTATAGCTTTTATGCTTCCCTTAGATCATAGCAATAACCTAAGGAAGGGAATGCAATTATCCATTTATCATTCCGGAAGGCTGTTGGCATATGCACTTATGGGCTTAGCATTTGGTTTGGTAGGGAAGAGTCTTCAGCTCTTTGGAGTACAGCAAAAACTTTCTATTGGCATTGGTGTACTGATGATTTTACTTGTAATAATACCTTCGCATTACTTTGCTAAATTCAGTATCACAAAGCATGTGTACCGTATGGTTGGTTCTTTGAAAACCAAGTTGGGCCAACAACTAAAAAAACAGACTCCAGACACCTTTTTAACCATTGGATTCTTGAATGGATTTCTTCCTTGCGGGCTGGTGTATGTGGCACTGTTTGCGGCCATCGCAATGGGAAGTGCATGGCAGGGAAGCCTATACATGGCATTATTTGGACTGGGAACTATTCCGCTAATGACCACGGTAGTTTATGCCAAGGATTGGTTTGGAAAGCAGTTAAAGTTTCAAGTACGGAAGCTCATTCCCATATTTGTGGTGGTGATGGGGTGCTTATTTATTTTAAGGGGTATGGGCTTAGGGATTCCATATCTTTCACCTAAAGGAGTTCAGAATCAATCAGTAACTGCCCAAATGGAATGCCACCAACCCTAACGTTCTTTATCAAGGCCCAGCAATAAGCTTATCAAGAAACGCAACATCGCGTAAAAAAATATAGATATGAAAATAACAACACCTGAAGAGGTAGTTAAATTAGTGAAATCAGGAGATAGAGTGTTCTTTCAAGGAGCCGCTATGACTCCCAATGAATTAATTGATGCACTTTGTGATCGACACCAGGAATTAGAAAATGTAGAGATCGTTTCTATTCATACCGAAGGAGATGCTAAATACACTTTACCACCATACAACAGCACCTTTCACCTTAATTCTTGTTTTGTAGGGGGGAATGTTCGTAAAAGTGTGAATACCCCGTATGCAGATTATGTTCCAGTATTTTTAAGTGAAATACACCGTTTGTTTTATGACGGGTATTTGCCCATAGATGTGGTCTTTGTACAAGTTTCTCCACCAGACAAACACGGCTATTGTTCGCTTGGAGTTTCGGTGGATGTTGCCTTACCAGCTGTTCGTTCTGGGAAAACCATTGTGGCACAAATTAATCCTTCTGTACCCCGCACCCATGGTACCGGTATTGTTCATATTGATGACATTGCCTTGGCATGTGAAGTAGATAGACCTATACATGAACATCCGCCCACTCCTATTTTTGAAATAGAAGAACAAATAGGGCGAAATGTAGCAGAATTGATTGATGATGGTGCTACCCTTCAAATGGGTATTGGTAATATTCCAGACGCTGTTCTTTCTAATCTGGGCAATCATAAGAACCTAGGAATACATACCGAAATGTTTTCAGATGGAGTGCTTCCACTACTAGAAAATGGTGTAATCACAGGAAAGGAAAAAGCGGTGAAACGCGGTAAGATTGTGAGCTGCTTCGCCGTTGGCTCACGGAAACTCTATGATTTTATAGACGATAACCCTATCTGCGACTTTAGAGATGCTGGGTATACAAATGATACGGCGAGGATTAGGAGAAATCCTAAAGTAACTGCCATAAACAGTGCAATTGAGATTGATCTTACAGGTCAGGTTTGTGCAGATACTATTGGTAGTTATCAATTCTCTGGGGTTGGTGGTCAAATGGATTTTATTCGTGGTGCTGCCTTGTCAAAAGGGGGAAAACCCATTTTTGCTTTGGCTTCGGCCACAAAAAAGGGAACTTCTAAAATTGTTCCTTTTTTAAAACCTGGTGCAGGGGTAACTACCACCAGAGCACATGTTCACCATGTAGCTACTGAGTATGGCGTAGTAAATTTATTTGGAAAAAATTTACAACAACGCGCGAAAGCACTGATTGAAATTGCGCATCCAGAGCATCGTGAGATGCTTCACAAAGCCGCGTACGAGCGATTTAATGGTAGTTTTTAAATACAATGGCGCGACCTACCAATAAGACCGATCTTTTAATGCAGGCCAGGGCCAATTACAATAAATTGAATGCCTTGGTCACCAATATGCCATCCGCTCTTAGAGAAAAGGAATTTCCCGAAGGCACCCTGAACAGAAATGTTCGGGATGTCTTGGCTCATGTGCATGCTTGGCATTTGTTGTTTCTAGATTGGTACACGGTAGGAATGACGGGGAATAAACCTGCCATGCCGGCAGAAGGCCATAGTTGGCGTACTTTACCAAACCTGAATAGAGAAATTAGAGACCGGTATGCCAAACTAACTACGGACGATGCAATTTCTTTGTTAAAACAGTCCTTTAATACGCTCATTAAGCTTATTGAACTGCATAGCGAAGACGACTTATTTACTAAGGCAAAATATTCATGGACAGGTTCTACGTCCATGGGCGCCTATTTAATTTCAGCGACCTCTAGTCATTACCATTGGGCCTATGAGCTCATAGTAAAAGCAAAAAAGGAGGAGGCCCTTTAAGGACCTCCTCCCATCACCAAATCAAAAATTCAAACGAACCACTCACATCAACAGTGGTCATAAGGATTTTAATAGAGTTCCAACAGATAACGGATTAAATCTGTGGTGGTTACAATACCAACCAACTCATTATTTTCTACTACAGGTAAGGCATGAAATTCTTTTTGAGCTAGGAATTGTGCTACCTCCTTAACCGTTGCGGTGGGAGGCACGCTTACCACGTCCTTCACCATTACCTGTTCTATGCTAAACATATTATAGACCATGGTATCTACTTCATATTCATCATCATCAATGGCATCAGCAAAACTAATGCGCATAAGGTCTGTGTAACTTAACATACCCAATATGTTAGTGCCACTAACAATAGGAATATGTCTTATTCTATGACGTTTAAAGGTTTCTTCTGCAGTAACCAAGTCATCTTTGGTTGTTAAAGTGACCACCTTGGTAGTCATTATCTGGGATATAGGGACTCTTTTTTTCATGATTGACAGCTTTTATCGTTCTTATATGAAGGTACGTTTATATCCCTCTTTTTTTTATGATAAAAGTCAGGTAACACCATAAAAAATAGGGCCTACAAGAATGTAGACCCTATTGAATTTATACCCAATTAGTGAGAATCCTTTAGATTTTAAATGTCACTACTGGGATTGTACTATGGTTGGCAATATCTTCTCCGATACTTCCCATAAAGAAGTGGGAAAGCCCTTGTCTTCCATGTGTAGGGATACCAATAAGATCTGCTCCATTGCTTTCTGCATAATTTAATACCCCCCGTTCTACGTTGTAATCGTTGTAAATGGCTACTTCAAGGCCCAACCTAGCGATGTTCAAAAACTTAGAGATACGTTTGTAGGTGTCTTCTGTGCTTAAAAAGGCATCTGCCGGGGTATTGATATAGACCATCTGTAGTTCTGCCCCTAGAAGTTTGGCAAATTCAACAGCTTTTTGGGCAGCCGGGACACTTTCTTCTTTAAAGTCGCAAGCAAAAACAAAGCGTTCTGCCTTAAAACTATCCACCTCTCCTTTTACCACTAAAACAGGAATTTCTGAACTGCGCACAACGCGTTCTGTATTGGAGCCAATAAACAACTCTTCTAATCCATCCGTACCATGTGATCCCATGACAATTAAATCGGCTTCATGTTTTTGTGCTACTTCATCAACTTCACTAAATACCTTGTAATGCTTTACTACTGGGGTAATATTTACATCCTTTAGATAAGGTTTATCTAAGAATTTTTCAAAACGCTGTTCGGTAACTTTCACCAAGTGTACAATATGAACTTGCGGGATGTATTCTGTATTAGACATGATACCAGTGGCTAGCTCTAACATATGGAGCACAACCAGTTCTGCTGAATTTTTTTTGGCGATACTAGCAGCCACTTTTAGGGCTATTTCTGATTGTTCTGAAAAATCTACGGGTACTATTATACTTTTCATTGTTTTAAGATTTAGGTTAAACAGTCATTGAAAACAATCGGGTTTCCGGTTGTTTGCGATATAATTTTAAATCGAATGCCATACTAATATTGCGTATGAACGGTTTTCCTTTCTCGGTCACTTTAATGTAGTTTGTTCCCATTTCTACTAATCCATCTTCTTCTAATTCACTTAATTGGTCTATGCAATGCTGCATATCTACCGCATGTAAATCTGAAATTTCCCAGGAGGTTTCAAATCGGCACATTAAATTGAGAATATGGCGTCGTATGGTTTCATCTTCCTTTGTAAGATGATGCCCTCTGTAGACAGGAATAATATCATGTTCTACTAAACTTTGGTATTCTTCAATATTCTTTACGTTTTGGGCAAAAGCATACCAGCTGTCGCTTATACTGGATACCCCAAGTCCAATCATTAATTTGGTTTTTGAAGGCGAGTACCCCATAAAGTTTCGGTGCAAAGTGCCTTTCTTTACTGCTTGGTAAAGGGCATCGGTTCCCGTTGCAAAGTGGTCCATGCCAATATCTTTGTAACCCATGGCCAACAACCATTGCTTTCCAATTTCATATTGTAATTTTTTATCTTCTGTTGTTGGAAGATCGGCTTCTTTGTAACCGCGCTGTCCATTTCCTTTTCGCCACGGAACATGGGCATAACTGTAAAAAGCAATTCTATCCGGTCTAAGATCATTCGTTCTTACAATACTATTTTTTACGTCCTCAATGGTTTGAAAAGGTAAGCCGTAGATTAAATCATGGCCTACAGAGGTATATCCAATAGCACGCGCCGTCTCTGTTACAAATTTTACGTTGTCAAACGGTTGTACTCTGTGTATGGCTTTTTGTACAGTGTCATTATAGTCCTGTACACCAAAACAGACTCTTCTAAAGCCAACATCATATAAAGCTTGTAAATGCGCTTTGGTGGTGTTGTTAGGGTGCCCTTCAAAGCTTAATTCTGCATCATGTGCTAATCGTGCTTGCGCAAAGATTCCCTGCATTAAATATGTTAGGTTTTCAGGACTAAAAAAGGTTGGGGTACCACCGCCCAAATGAACTTCCTTGAGTAAAGGTCTTTTTCCAAGTAAATTGGTGTAGAGCGTCCATTCTTTTAGCAAGGCCTTAATGTAAGGCTGCTCTACCTCATGTCTTTTTGTAATTCGCTTATGACATCCACAAAATGTACACATGCTTTCACAGAAAGGCAAATGTATGTACACACTAATGCCTTCCTTTTCAGATTCTTTAAAACTCTGTAGTACACTTTCTTTCCACTGCTTTCCAGAAAAGTCAGTGACATCCCAATAGGGAACCGTTGGGTAACTGGTATACCTGGGCCCAGGGACATTATACTTTTGTGTTAAACTGCACATACCTTTTAATTATATCATCAAAAGTATTGGGGATCTACTGGAAAAAATATGATAAATGTCATTTAGCCCCTAAAGACCCCTTTCTAGGCTGACAATTGTCATATTTTTCTAGGAGTCAGCAATGTAGCTTTGTTGGAATGCAAGGAATGTACTTATGGGAGAAATGATTAAAGAACACCGGCAAGATGTCTCGGAACGAATGTCTTTTGTACAGCATTTAATTGATGACGTAAGTGCCTTGGAACTTCTTTTAGAAAAAGGATTGTTTGAAGATGACGTGGTGCGTATAGGGGCAGAGCAAGAACTATGTTTAATTGATAAGAATTATCGCCCATATGGTATTAACTTAAAGTTATTAGATGCCATCCAAGATTCTCATTTTACTACAGAATTAGCAAGCTATAATATTGAGATAAACCTAGATCCTTTCGAATTAAAAGAAGACTGTTTTAATAAGGTAGAAAGGCAATTACGCACGCTTTTGCAGCACGCCGCTTCGAAAGCTTCTGATTTTGATGCAAAACTTTTACTAGCTGGAATTTTACCCACCATTGGTAAAAAAGAAGTAGGTCTTGATTATCTCACGCCCATTCCTAGATATTTCGCTTTAAATGATATGCTCACTTCATTTAAAGGGGGGGATTTTAATTTGAAAATACGAGGGGTAGATGAACTTTTTCTCACCCATGATTCTGTGATGTTCGAAGCTTGTAATACAAGTTTTCAATTGCACTTGCAGATTCCTTCGCACGATTTTATTTCAAGTTATAATTGGGCACAAGCCATTGCAGGTCCTGTATTAGCAGTATGTTGTAATTCACCTATGCTAATGGGTCGTGAACTGTGGAAAGAAACACGCATCGCATTATTTCAGCAAAGTTTAGATACCCGTAAGTCTGCCTCTACACTTAGGAATCAAACACCTAGAGTAGGATTTGGCGATCATTGGGAGCATGGTGATGTAACTGAAATTTTTAAACAAGACATTTCAAAACATCGCATACTACTTACCAAAGATATTTCGGAAAACTCCTTGGATCTACTAGAACAAGGGAGGATTCCTAAATTACAGGCACTTTGTTTGCATAATGGTACCGTGTACCGCTGGAATAGGGCATGTTATGGGGTAGGGGGCGGCAAACCCCACCTTAGAATTGAAAATAGATATATTCCATCAGGGCCCTCAGTACTGGATGAAATGGCCAATTTCGCTTTTTGGGTAGGTCTTATGATGGGACGCCCTAAAGCGTTTGATGATATGCCTTCGCAGATGGATTTTAAATCTGCCAAGACCAATTTTATAAAGGCTGCCAGAAACGGAAAAGAGTCTATCTTCTCTTGGTGTGGAGAATTGTATAGTGCCAAGAAATTGGTTTTAAATAAATTACTGCCCATTGCCTATAAAGGGTTGCATAAATGCGGGGTAAACGATGAAGATGTTGAACGCCTTTTAGGAGTAATAGAAGCCAGAACAAAAGGAACTTCTGGAGAGCAATGGCAGGTACGCAATCTTAGAACCCTTAAAACACGCTACAAAACAGACAAAGCCACTGTTCTATTGACAAAAAAAATGGTGGAGCATCAAAACAACCATTTACCCATACATGAATGGGATGATATTCAATTAGAATCCATTCGCAGAACGCCTAAACTGGTGAAAGAGCTAATGACTACCCATCTGCTAAAATTAAATACCAACGATTATTTAAGTATGGCACTTGCAATAATGGAGTGGAATAATATTCATCATATTCCTGTAGAAAACCAGCAAGGAGCGTTGGTAGGATTGCTGTCTTGGAATTATTTAGAATCTTTGAAACAGACCACTCCATTTGAACAAACCAGGGTAGAGGAAGTGATGATCACGGAGATTGTAACTATTTCACCAGAACAGACCATAGAAGAAGCCAAAGCATGCATGGATTCCCATAATATTGGCTGCCTCCCCGTACTTTTAGAAGGTTCTTTGGTAGGTATTCTTAGCAAAAGCGATTTTTCTTAATGCACACCCAAATTGTAAGGCAAGAGCGCACAGGGGAGCTGGAAGACAGTTCTAGAATCATTGGCCATATTCAAGGAAAAAACCATGGACCAACACTTATATTTTTTGGAGGAATTCATGGGAATGAACCGGCTGGGGTAAAAGCATTGCAGCATGTTATGCAGCAATTAGAAAAGGATCCTCTTACATATGTGGGTACTTGTTACGGCATTAAGGGCAATTTGGCCGCTTTAGAAAAAGGAGTGCGTTTTATTGATGAGGATTTAAATAGAATTTGGTTCGCTAACACCATTGAATTTTCTAATGGTACTGACAAGGAGGTCACTTCTGAAAAAAAGGAAATGCATGCGCTCTATCAAATAATCAAATCCATACTAGAGACCAATACCCCGCCTTTTTATTTTATTGATTTACACACTACTTCTGGAGAAACGGAACCGTTTATTGTTATGAACGATAGCTTACTGAATCGTCGTTTTACCAAACATTATCCGTTGCCCGCTATTTTAGGGATTGAAGAATATTTATCAGGCGCCCTATTAAGCTATATAAACGATCTTGGCCATGTAGCCTTTGGTTTTGAAAGTGGCCAACATATCGCCAATCAAGCCATCACTTCTGCAGAACATTTTATTTGGCATACCCTAGGGCTTACAGGCTTTATGCCTATGAAGTCTGATGCGTTGCAGGCAATAAAAGATCAACTTAATAGGTCACATACACCCAAACGTTTTTATGAAATCTATTATCAACATTTAATAGGAAAGGACGAACACTTTAAGATGATCCCAGGATTTGTAAATTTTCAAAGGGTGGCGAAAGGCGTTACCATTGCAAACTATAACAATCACCCCATTGTACTGGAGAAGGATCGGCAGTTATTTATGCCCTTATACCAAGAAAAGGGCTATGAAGGGTTCTACTTTATACGAAGGGTCCCGCGGTTTTTCTTATGGTTGTCTAAGTACTTAAGAAGATTAAAAGCCGATACCTTTTTGGTAGCACTTCCCGGGGTGCGTTGGGCTTCGGCTAAAAAAGAGGGATTGCTTCTAAATAAAAGAGTAGCCCGGTATTATGCGAAGGCTATTTTTCACTTATTTGGTTATCGCGCTCGAGAAATAGGGCCAGACCATTTATTGCTTAAGAATAAAGAGCGCAATTCTAAACATAAGGAGTATTATAAGACGCCATGGTACTAAAAAACCCCGAGGCTGTCATTACCCCGGGGTTAAAACTAATGTTATGGAAACCCAGCTATTGCATCATAAAATTGATTGGGATACTATAGCCAACTTTGGCCGGTCTACCGCGCTGCATGCCTGGTTTCATTTGAGGAAGCGCCGCGATAATACGTACTGCCTCTTCTTCTAACAAGCGGTCTGGACCTCGTTTTCTAATATTTGAAACTTTACCAGAAGCATCAATTTCAAACTGTAGAAATACTCTTCCTGTAATTCCCATTTCCAGCGCTGTTTTTGGATAATTAAAATTCTGCTGAATATGTTCTTGAATCTTTTCATTGAAGCAAGCTTTCCGCTCAGCTTCGGTGCCAAGTTCTTCACAGCCTGGAAAGACCGGAACATGTTCTATAACCGCAAACGGAACAGAAATATCTTCTTCTACCTCTCCTACATCCACATCATCAATACTAACAATGGCATCTTCTACAAACTTATCCTGACTACTTTCAGTACTTTCAATAATAGTTTCTTCTACCTCTTCAATATCCTCTACAATTTCAATCACATCTGGTGTTGCCGGAGGCGGAGGCGGAGGTGTAGTACGCACAGTCTGTGTAATTGGTACCTCTTCATCCATAGCATCCATCACATTCAGTACATTGACGAATTCTTCATTGGATTCATAGGTTTTATGTTCCAATAAACGCCAAGTGGTAAACAAAACGATAGCTAACCCAATAACAAAGTATAGGCCACTATTTCTACTTAAATCGGCTTGTGGGTTTTTCTTGAGTTCCATGACATTTTACTTATAATTCTTTGTTAAAAGTAAAATTCATCCCAGTGAAAAAACATGATATTTATCAAGTTGTCAATTTTAACACTATTATTTTAAGAATGTGTTAATATTATGCTCAGTGACATCTTCTATGTTTTTCTTAAAAAATGCAGTTTTAAGATGCAAGGCAATTCGAATCCTATCATAGTTATCTTTTCGAACATGCGTTTTAAAGTAACCGATTTCCATAGTTAGCTCCTTGCTTAGTTTTTTACCAATCCCTAAGAAAAATCGGTTTTGATCTACGTGAAGTTCATCGAAATTAAAAAAAGGCTCATTGGTACATTTTAAATAATAGGAGGGTCCAAGCTTTTTTTGATAGGCAAAACGGTACCTAAACCGTACATTAAAACTAGTTTCATTTGGTTTGGTGATCCATCTATTTTCTAAACGTAGCCGATGACTAATGCTTTCAGTGCTTTTTAGCCCTATTTCTTCGTAAAGCCAGAATTGGGTTGTTAAGGTTTCAAATTCATGATGGTATAAGGGCTGTGAATCAACATAAGCTGCGCCCAAAGTAAGCTTCGTGGTAGTATTTACTTTGTAACTAAGTCCACTTCTTAAAAAACCGAACTCTGTTTGTTCTGCAACATTCTCATAACATAGAATTCCTACCACTGGAATGCTCCAGCGTTCAGAGAGTTGATTGTCCAGAGCAAGAACCATCCAACTCCCAACATCCACTTTAGAGTTTTCTTGCGCTAACAACGCGTTGTTGCTTACGTGGAAAAAGGAAATTAAAAGCAAAGTTATAAGCACTTTGCGGACTATTTTTCTGGAGTTTTCCATTAAATAGGATTAGAAAACGAGCGCAAGTTCCGATGCTTTAAAAATTAATAATATGACATTAATCATTTTCGGAAAGGAAAGCTTTAAATTGAGAGAAAATGCGGTAAAACTGACATCCATCATGTTTTAGGATGCAGTCTGAAACTACATTTGAATCGAAATTGATTTACAATAAAAATTTCACCAGGTATGAGTACAATTAAAAAAATTTTAGTCCCATTTGATTTTACGGAGCCCGCTATTTCGGCCCTAGATTACACCCTTAATTTCGTTGGTTGGAATCAACCTATTGAGGTCGTAGCTCTATATGTTAGTTCGGCAGAGGTTACAGAGGCGGCACGTAAAGACGCAAAAGAAAATTTTGCAAGAATATCCACTGCTTTAAATAGAAAAACGCACTTTCATCCAGAGCTTTCAATCGCTCAAGGAGATTTAACCGAGAGCATCTTGAATGCAAGGAAAACTCTTGGTGCAGATTTAGTAATCATGGGTACTTTGGGAGATTCTAGCGCAGAAGAGCCAAGTACGAATACTTCAGAATTAGTATTAGAGGCAGACAGTGCTATGATCACTGTTCCTTATGGTATTGAAGTAAAAGCTCCAAAGGAAATAGCCCTTGTTTTGGGGAAAGAGGAGATAGAACAACCTAAAGTTCTAGGACTGCTCTTAGATATTGCCCGTTCATTTGATGCTAAGGTGCACGTTTTAACCATTTACAAGGACTCCATTTACGGCGAGAAGGTGTTAGTTGAATCTAATGAAGAGACACTAGAATATTATTTAGAGCACTTTTATGCAGAGCATAATTTTGAAAAAAACCAAGATATTGAACAAGGTATTTTAGAGTACATTGAAGAGAAAAACATTGATCTTTTGGCCATTCTTCCTAGAAATCATGCACAAAAGACAAAACCTTCAGAAGGGCGACTAACCAAGTTGCTTACCTTACATTCTAACGTACCAGTACTAACCTTGGATTAATTCAGAAAGCAATATGATGATTACACTTTTAATCATTCTTTTTATTACCATCGTCCTTTTTATTTGGGGCAAATTTCCACCAGATGTGGTTGCCTTAATATCAATGATTACGCTGTATCTCACAGGAATTTTAACGGTAGATGAAGCACTTAGCGGCTTTAGTAATTCTACCGTGATTATGATTGCAGCCCTCTTTATTATTGGCGAAGGACTTTCAAGAACAGGATGGACCGCTTTGGCAGGACAACGTTTTGTGAGCTGGGCCAAAAAGAGCGTACCACGACTATTGGTTATAGTAACATTGGGGGCAAGTGTGCTTTCCGGTTTTGTTAGTAACACAGGCACCGTAGCGGCACTGCTTCCCGTTACAGTTTCTGCAGCATGGAGTGCAGGCACCTTGCCTTCAAAGTTATTAATGCCAGTGGCTTTTGGTTCAAATACTGGTGGGCTTTTAACCTTAACTGGAACACCCCCCAACATTATCGCCAGTAATACTTTAGTGCAGAATAATATGGAGGGTTTCAGCTTTTTTGAGTTCTCATTAATTGGGATCCCACTACTTATTATTACCATTCTCTACTTCAGATATGTTGGGTATCGATTAATGCCCTCTAATACCACAAATGAAAAGCCAGCGGATATTGATGTAGAAATGCACAAGTGGATTGAAAGCTATAGTGTAGGAGACAATCTTTATAGACTAAGAATTCGTTCCATGTCGCCTTTAATTAACACAAAAATGGGGCAATGGAATTTCGAAGAAGAGCACCAGGTGTCCATTATGCGATTAAAGCGCCGGCATCCTAGTCCGCTGCAACAGAAAACACCTCTTTTTGTAGAGCTTCCGGAACCCGAGACAGAAATGCGGTATCATGATATCATTACCGTAAAAGGTAGTCCAGAGGCAGTAGATAAATTAGTGCTCACGTTCTCATTAGGGGTAATACCTACGCCGGCAGAAAAAGACACTCTTAAAAACGAATTAATTAGTCAAGAGGTAGGAATGGCAGAAATGTTCATCGCACCTAACTCGGTATTTGTAGGTAGAATCATTAACCTTGGGAATTATCTAAAGCAAACAGGGGTGCAGCTTTTAGCCGCCTCTAGGAACAACAGACCCTTAACAGGAAAAATTAAAATAGAAGCAGGAGATGCTTTTGTAATTAGAGGAACTTGGGAAAATATAGAGACCCTCAAATCATTGTACGAAAATATCGTGATTTCAGGAAGCCCAGAAGCCATGTCTAAAAATGTGGCGCAACTAACTCCTAAAAGTTATATCGCCCTTGGGATTCTTATTTTAATGATTCTGCTCTTAGTCTTTAAAGTGCTTCCGGGAGCAATGGCAGCCTTGATTTGTGCAGGAATTATGATGCTTACACGATGTGTGCCCATTTCTAAAGCCTATAAAGGGATTAGTTGGACGAGTGTTGTAATGATCGCGGCCATGATTCCTATGGGGGTTGCCCTACAGAAAACCGGGGTTGCTCAAATGGCAGCAGAAGGTTTGGTGGTTTCTTTAGGAAATGTACATCCTACTGCTTTACTAGCGGGTATTTTTTTACTTACCACAGCTTTTAGTCAAACAATTAACAATTCGGCAACCGCCGTATTAATGGCGCCCATTGCCTTAATTGCGGCTAATGCCTTAGGGGTTTCACCTAAACCCTATATGATAACAGTGGCGGTTAGCGCATCTACAGCGTTTTTAACCCCTGTTGGAACCACAACTAACGCCATGGTGTTAACCGCTGGCGGGTACTCCTTTTTAGATTATGTAAAGGTCGGTGGACCGTTATTATTACTCTTTTTTATTGCCACGGTATTTCTTGTGCCGATGGTATGGAATTTTTGAAGAAAACCTAAAAATCAATAATTATGAATGCCGTTATGGAACAAACAAAAAGTTTAGAAAAGTACGGAATTAAGGGTGCGAAGGCCCATTGGAATTTGGCCGCAGAGACCCTTCAAGAAATTACCCTTGAAAAAGGGATGGGAGTGGAGTCCGATAATGGAACTTTAGCAATTAATACAGGGAAATTTACAGGGCGTTCACCAAAAGATCGTTTTTTAGTTAAGGACGATTATACCAAGGATCGTGTATGGTGGGGTAGAATAAACAAACCTATTTCACCAGAAAATTTTGATAAGTTATACAACGAGGTTGTTGGGTATCTTTCTAATAAAGAAATCTATGTTAGAGATGCGGCAGTTTGTGCCGATCCTACCTACCGAATGAATGTTAGAACCGTCACAGAATTCCCATGGTCTAACTACTTTATTAAAAACATGTTTTTACGACTCAATGAAGAAGAGTTAAAAGATTTTGATGAAGAATGGCTTGTGCTATGTGCGCCAGGATACGAATGCCCTAACCCAAAAGAATTTGGTATCATCGCTGGTAATTTCAGCATCTTAAATTTCACCAGAAAAGTAGCATTGGTTGGTGGGTCTGAATATCCAGGTGAGATGAAAAAGGGTATTTTCTCTGCGCTAAACCTAATCCTTCCAGTAGACAAGAATGTGTTACCAATGCACTGTTCTGCAAATGTGGGAGAAGAAGGAGATACAGCCATTTTCTTTGGATTGTCCGGAACTGGTAAAACCACCCTTTCTGCCGATCCAAAGCGTCGCTTAATTGGCGATGATGAGCATGGATGGACCGCCGAGAACACCATCTTTAATTTTGAGGGTGGATGCTATGCCAAGGTGATCGATTTAACAGAGGAAAAAGAACCGGACATTTATAGGGCTATTCGCCCAGGCGCCTTGCTAGAAAACGTGGTGTTCAAAGAAGGTACAAAAGAAGTAGATTACTTCGATAGTTCTATTACGCTTAATACTCGTGTGAGTTATCCTATAGATCATATTGATAACATTCAAGTGCCGTCTTATGCAGACAACCCTAAAAATATTTTCTTTTTAACCTGTGATGCTTTTGGTGTATTACCTCCGGTATCTAAGCTAACACCGGGTCAAGCAGCCTACCATTTTATTTCTGGATATACTGCCAAGGTAGCTGGTACAGAAACTGGAATTAACGAACCGGTACCGTCGTTCTCTGCATGTTTTGGAGAACCATTTATGCCTTTACATCCTGCTGTTTATGCAGAAATGTTAAGCAAGAAAATGACAGAGGCTGGTGTAAACGTTTGGTTAATAAACACCGGTTGGAGCGGTGGCCCTTACGGTGTTGGATCTAGGATTAAGTTAAAATATACTCGAGCAATGATTTCAGCAATTCTGGAAGGAGAGCTAGAAAAAGTAGATTATGAAACCCACCCAATTTTTGGGTTGCACATGCCTAAATATTGCCCAGGCGTGCCTACAGAGATATTAGATCCTATGAATACATGGTTGCAAAAAGGAGCGTATGTGAGTAAAGCAATTCAATTAGCGCACTCATTCCACATAAACTTTGATAAATTTGCGAGTGAGGCATCAGAAGAAATTCTTAACGGAGGACCTCTGATTGATTCTCATCACGAAATTGCAGACCACGTATAATTAATAAAACCAATGTTCCAAATAGAAAATTTGGGAGATGCCACTTTTAAATCCCCCCTACAGTTAAGTACTGTTAGGGGGGATAATATCTTCAACTTTGTTGACGATAATGATAAGCTGGTATACGACCTCTCTTTTGAATCCTACAATTCTTGTATAGTAAATAACCAAGAACCTCACTGCCTAGAAAAAGCAGGTCCTAGACAACTTCTACATTTTAACCCTTCAGAAACTACAGCTGCTATTGTTACCTGCGGTGGCTTATGCCCAGGTATTAATAATGTTATTCGCGGAGTGGTTATGGCGCTTCATTATTTCTATGGGGTAAAAAGTGTTTTAGGGGTTCCTTATGGATACGAAGGCTTAAACCCAGAAATGGGACATGGTTTTGTAGAATTAACACCAGATAAAGTTAAAGACATTCACCAGTTCGGGGGAACCATCTTGGGGTCTTCCAGAGGAGCGCAAAAGGTGGAAGTTATGGTAGACACTTTGGTTGAAAATAAGATAGATATCTTATTTACTATTGGTGGAGATGGCACCTTAAAAGGTACTAATGCTATTGGCGAAGAGATTAAGAAAAGAGGGCTAAATATTTCTGTGGTGGGCATTCCAAAAACCATTGACAATGATATTGATATCATTGACAAGTCTTTCGGGTTTGAAACCTCTTTTGATATTGCAAGCCCTATTTTAAGAGATGCTCATAATGAAGCAAAAGGCGCTTACAATGGTATTTCCATTGTGAAGTTAATGGGTAGGGATAGTGGATTTATAGCTGCTTCGGCTGCCTTATCGCAGCCCGTGGTTAATTTTGTGCTAATTCCAGAACTAGACTTTAATCTTTACGGCGAACATGGTTTTCTAGAAGCTTTAAAAAACCGTTTAGAGGCAAAGCAACATGCGGTTATTGTTGTTGCAGAAGGAGCAGGGCAACATTTATTTGATAAAGAAGAGACCCGAACAGATGCGTCAGGAAATGTACAACATGAGGATATTGGTGTTTTCTTAAAAGAGAAAATTAAAGAGCACTTTAAAGAGGTGTTCCCCGTAACTGTGAAGTACATAGATCCTAGCTATATTGTGCGGAGCGCCGCTGCCAATTCTGGCGATAGTGTTTTCTGCGCAGGCTTAGCCTATATGGCGGTACACGGTGCCATGGCCGGTAAAACCAAATTTGTGGTGGGTAGGGTAAATAATAAACTAGTATATCTTCCCATCGCTGCAGTTACCCAAAAGCGAAAGAAAATAGATTTAGAAAGCGAATTTTGGTTTGCGGTATTGCAAAGTACAGGACAACCTTTTATAATGAAATAAGGGTCCTATTTGCGGTTTTTAGAATTGCAATCCTAGGGCATCAAAAATGCCCAATTTATCAGCTAAAATGCAAAGTGGAATCGCAATTAAAATTACAATTAATGCGTAAACCATTATTCTTAAAAAAAGTTCTAATAAGCTAGTTCCTATAGTAGTGTTCTGTCCCATAAGCTGTTGTATTTCATTCAATATAATGAATTCTAGGCCGAATGAGCTTTAAATCACCTATTTAATTCGATCAAAGGTCCCCTTTGTTCAGTGTACTACCTAAACTTGGTATTTGATCTATTTCTGCAGTCCTAGCTTTTTGGCTAGTTCTTCTAATGATATTCCTTTCGTTTCCGGCATCTTAAAAAGCACCCATAGTAATTGTAGTACCATCATAAAAGCAAAGAAGAAAAAGATAGGGTAGGGGTTCTCTTTAAACATCTCGAGAAATATAGGCGCTAACAAGGTTATGAGAGCGGCAAATACCCAATGTGTGCCAGTACCCCATGATTGTCCTGCCGCTCGGACTTTATTTGGAAATATTTCTGAAATAAATACCCAAATTACAGCTCCTTGGCCAATGGCATGACTTGCAATGAATACCAAAATAAAGATGAGTAGTAGAATAGAGCTTGCCCCAGAATAAAAACACCAGCCTACCATTGCTAAGCTTATAATGTAGCCAATAGAACCAAAAAGCATTAGTTGTCTTCTTCCCAAACGATCAATTAAAGCGATTCCAATAAATGTAAATACCAGATTAATAACCCCTATAGAAATAGAACTAAAAAGAGATTCGCTGGTCGCCAGTCCCGCTTTTTCTAGAATCCTTGGTGCATAATACAGAATGAAATTAATTCCTGAAAGCTGGTTAAAAAATGCTAGAAAAAATGCCAAGAGAATAGAGGTTGTGTATTTACCTGAGAACAAACGCTCCTTTTCGGCAGATAATGAGGCAGCTAAAGCAGCCTTTAAACTGGCTAGTTTTTCTAGTGCTTCTTCCTTCTTTGATCCTAAACGTACTAGGGCATCTGTAATCTTGGAATCTTCCTCTTGTCTTAGCATTAACCATCTTGGGCTATTCGGAATTTTTACTACCAATAAAGTATATAGCAAAGCAGGAATTCCTTCTACCCCAAGCATCCACCGCCATGCCACCTGTTCGTCCATGTAAGAACCAATAAGGTAATTAGAAATGAAGGCGATTAAAATGCCAAAAACTAAATTAAATTGATACATGGCAGTTAATCTACCGCGGTTATTGGCAGAAGAGATCTCAGATATATAAATAGGCGCAGCTACAGAAGAGGCGCCTACCCCTACACCACCAATAAAACGGAAAAATGAAAAAACATATGCATTAGGTGCCAGGCCGGAACCAACAGCAGAAACAAAGTATAGGATTCCAATCCAAAACAACGTTTTTTTTCTTCCCAAGCGATCGCAAGGAATACCTCCAAAAATAGATCCGAAGACAGTACCCCATAAGGCCATACTCATGATAAAAAATCCGTGAAAGGAAGGGGAGGTGTTCCAAAGTTTTTGGATCGGGAGATCTGCACCACTAATGACAATGGTATCAAATCCAAATAAAAAACCGGCCAAAGCGGCGGTTAATGAAATACTTACAATTCGTTTATCCATGGTTGGTTAAATTTCCTAAATCTACTAAAATTTAAAGGAGTTGGTCTATGTGTTGTATTACCGTCTTGGTGGCTCCTTTATTTGTTGTGATGTAGTCACTATTCCTTTTTCCTAATTCTTGTGCCTTATCAGGATTTAATAGCAAGGAATTTAAGACAGAGGGAAACTCGCTTGCATCTTTAAGAGCCAAAAGGCCTCCGCGTTGAACCAGTGCAATTGCTTCATTAAATTGGTGATACTCTGGACCAATAATCACGGGAATTCCGAAAACTGCGGGTTCCAAGGTGTTGTGTAGTCCGGTAGCAAAACCACCACCCACGTATGCCATTTGGGCATAACTGTAGATTTTGGTGAGTATGCCAATGGTATCAATAATCAATACATCATATTCTTCCAAATTTTGGGTATCGATCTCCGTGTAGCAAATCACTTTTTTTCGAATGCCTTTTTTTAATCGGTTAATGTGGTTTTCTTTTATGTTATGCGGGGCAATTACTGTT
The DNA here is from genome assembly GCA_964601965.1 of uncultured Croceivirga sp. Taxonomy (GTDB): domain Bacteria; phylum Bacteroidota; class Bacteroidia; order Flavobacteriales; family Flavobacteriaceae; genus Croceivirga. The sequence goes on along the minus strand of CAZRPJ010000004.1, from coordinate 77,564 downwards.
TTTAAGGGATATTCTGTCTTATTTATATAGTCCACAATAAATTCCTCGTCTTCTGGCCAGGTACTTCCTGCTACGAGTAAAGGAGCTGAACTTTTGAAACCTTGCATAAAGTCTAAATGGTTGTCTTGATCCAAGATTTCAGAAACGCGATCTAAACGCGTATCTCCAGTGACCGTAATATTTTGAAGGCCAATTGATTCTAGCATTTTTTTAGAAGTGGTTTCCTGCACGAAATAATGACTAAAAGATTGCAAGGCTTTTTTCATGAACCCGCCATACCACTTAAAGTAAATCTGACGATCCGCAAAAATTCCAGAAACAAGAAGTAGTGGAATGTTTTGTGCCTTTACATGGGAAACATAATTTGGCCAAATCTCATACTTAATAAATATGGCCAGCTCAGGTTTGGTAAGCTTTAAAAATCGCTTCACGTTGGAAAGGGAGTCCATGGGAAGATAAACCACCGTATTTGCTGGTGTTTTTTCTTTTTTTACCTCATATCCAGAAGGAGAGAAAAAGGTTAAAAGTATTTTCTTCTGGGGATATTTCTCTTTAAGTTTTTGCAAAACGGGCAATCCTTGTTCGTATTCTCCCAGAGAAGCTACGTGCATCCATATGGTTTCATGGTTGGCGAGTTGGGCCTTTTCTAAAATGGAAAAGGTCTCTTTTCTACCATTTACAAAGAGTTTGATTTTAGGGTTAAATAGACCAACCAGCTGTAGCACTAACCAAGTTAATTGTACCAAAATGGAATAAAGTGCGCTCACGAAATGCTTTTGTGCGAAGTTACATTTCTTCAAGAAAACCGGATGGAACTTCCCTTATTTCTTAATTTTGAAACACAAATAGACGTGATGAAGAAAATACAAATGGTAGACCTTCAAGGCCAGTTTGAAGGATTAAAAGAAGAAGTAAACAAATCCTTTGAAGAAGTACTTAACTCGGCAGCATTTATCAATGGTCCCCAAGTAAAAGAATTTCAAAAGGACTTAGAAGCCTATCTCGGTGTAAAACATGTTATTCCTTGTGCAAACGGTACCGATGCCTTACAAATTTGTATGATGGGACTGGGATTAAAACCAGGAGATGAGGTAATTACGGCAGATTTCACATTCGCCGCAACGGTAGAAGTGATTGCGTTGTTAGGGCTTACACCTGTGTTGGTAGATGTAGAAGAAGATACTTTTAATATTGATGTAGCAGCTGTTGAAAGGGCAATTACTCCCAAAACCAAAGCCATTGTACCGGTACATTTATTTGGGCAATGTGCCAATATGGATGCAATTTTGGCCATTGCAAAAGCGCATAATCTGTTTGTAATTGAAGACAACGCGCAAGCCATCGGGGCCACCCATACGGCTAATGACAGTACTAAAAAAATGGCTGGTACCTTAGGTCATGTGGCGGCTACCTCTTTTTTTCCTTCGAAAAATTTAGGGTGCTATGGTGATGGGGGTGCCATTTTTACGAACGACGATGAATTAGCGCATACCTTACGTGGCATAGTGAACCATGGAATGTATGAGCGTTATCATCATGATGTAGTTGGTGTTAATTCTCGTTTAGATTCATTGCAAGCCGCAGTTTTAAGAGCGAAACTACCCAAGTTAGATTCCTACAATAACAAAAGAAGAGAAGCTGCCAGAAAGTACAATAAAGCTTTTTCTAACGTTAGTAGTATTAAGACGCCTAAAACGGTGAATGGGTGCGAAGGAATTTGTGACAGCTGTGATTGCCATGTTTTCCATCAATATACCTTACGTGTTCCGAAAGAAAAAAGAGACAAACTTGTACAACATCTTAATGAAAACGGCGTTCCATGTGGTGTGTACTATCCTATTCCATTGCATAAGCAAAAGGCATATACGGATAGTAGATACAATGAAGCAGATTTTCCTGTCACCAATCAGTTAGTTCATGAAGTAATTTCATTGCCCATGCATACAGAATTAGACGACACGCAAATAGACTTCATTACCAAATTGGTAGTAGACTTTGTAAACGCTTAGTATGAGTAAAAAAATATTAGTTACCGGTGGATTGGGATTTATTGGTTCCCACACGGTTGTAGAGTTGCAAAACGAAGGATTTGAAGTAGTGATCGTAGATAATTGCTCGAATTCTTCCGTAGATGTTTTAGATGGTATCGTTGCCATAAGTGGTAAAAAACCCATTCTTGAACAATTTGATCTAAGAGATAAACCAAAAGTACAGGAGTTTTTTGCCAAATATTCAGACGTGGCAGGGGTAATCCATTTTGCGGCTTCTAAAGCCGTAGGAGAAAGTGTAGAAAATCCGCTTTTGTATTACGAAAACAACCTTGGAGTTTTGGTTTATATTCTGCAAGAATTAACGCAAAAGGGCGCTGCTAACTTTATTTTTAGTTCTTCTTGTACTGTGTATGGTCAAGCAGATGAGATGCCCATAACGGAAGACGCACCTGTGAAACCAGCAGAATCGCCTTATGGGAATACCAAGCAAATTGGGGAAGAGATAATCAAAGATACGTGCAAGGTAAATCCACAATTAGCAGCCATTGCGCTCCGTTATTTTAATCCTATCGGCGCTCACCCAACTGTTGAAATTGGGGAGTTGCCAATTGGGGTGCCTCAAAATTTGGTTCCTTTTATTACGCAGGCCGGTGTAGGGCTGCGGGATCAGCTTTCAGTGTTTGGTGATGATTATCCAACACCAGATGGTACTTGTATTCGTGATTACATCCATGTGGTAGACGTTGCCAAAGCTCATGTTGCGGCGCTAAAAAGACTTGTAGATTCTAAAAACGAGACGAATTTTGAAGTTTTCAATTTAGGAACAGGTACGGGTAGTTCTGTATTGGAGGTAATTCAAAGTTTTGAGCGAGTATCTGGCGAGAAATTAAATTACCGCATCGCACCTAGACGTGCGGGAGATGTTATTCAAGCATTTGCAGACACCAATAAAGCAAATACCGTTCTAGGCTGGAAAGCACAATCAAGTTTAGATGATGCTATAAAATCTGCTTGGGATTGGGAGAAAAAAATTAGGAAATACGAAAAAACAACCGCTTAATACCTAGCGGAACTATAGTGAAAAGAGGACATCCGTCCTCTTTTTTTGTACCTTTTTCCGAAATAACAACCAATACCAACCCTCATGAAACAGATTATTCAATGCGCTTTTTTGTTTAGTGTCGCTATGATGACCGCCCAAGATTATTACTTGCAATGCGGGGCAGTTTTTGATAGTAATTCTGGAAAAATGCTTTCAGAAAGAACCATTGTTGTCTCTAACAATACCATAAAAAGGATTGATCAAGGGTATTCTTCGGGGAGCGAAGAGGATCAAATCATAGATTTGAAAGACAAATTTGTGTTACCAGGCTTAATAGATATGCATGTTCATATTGAGGGAGAGTTTGGTCCCAGAACGTACATGAAGCGTTTTTCTGATAATGAGGCGGATACCGCTTTTGAAGCTACCGTTTTTGCCAAACGTACCTTAGCCGCTGGTTTTACTACGGTCAGGGATTTAGGAGGTAGTGGAGTGAATATTGCTCTTAAAAACGCTATCAACAAAGGACTGGTTGTGGGACCTCGAATTTTTACTGCCGGCAAGGCCTTGGCGTCAACAGGAGGACATGCGGATCCTACGAATGGCGTAAACAAAG
>CAZRPJ010000004.1:0-73815 GCA_964601965.1 uncultured Croceivirga sp. | reverse complement strand
AAGGCCTTGGCGTCAACAGGAGGACATGCGGATCCTACGAATGGCGTAAACAAAGAACTCATTGGAGATCCAGGTCCTAAAGAAGGGGTAGTAAATTCTGTGGAGGACGCAAAAAAAGCGGTGCGTCAGCGCTATAAAAATGGCGCCGATGTTATTAAAATTACTGCAACCGGTGGGGTTTTAAGTGTGGCCAAAAGTGGTGAGAATCCACAATTTACCGTGGAAGAAATAAAAGCCGTGGTTGCTACTGCCAATGATTATGGTTTTCACGTGGCGGCTCATGCGCACGGGGACGAAGGTATGTACCGGGCCGTTATTGGGGGTGTAACCACTATTGAACATGGCACTCTTATGTCTGAAAAGACCATGAAGGCCATGGTGCAAGAACAGTGTTATTTAATACCAACCATTAGTGCAGGGAAACAAGTAGCTGAAAAAGCTAGAATTCCAGGTTTCTTCCCTGCAGTGGTAGCAAGAAAAGCATTGGAAATTGGGCCCTTGCATCAGGCTACTATTAAAAAGGCCTACGAAGCGGGTGTTCCCATGGGTTTTGGTACGGATGCAGGTGTTTTTCCGCATGGTAAAAATGCTATTGAATTCGGGTATTTACTAGAAGCTGGTATTCCGGTAAAAGAATCATTAAAACAAGCTACCGTTGTTAACGCGCAATTATTGGGTATGGAGAATTCTTTGGGTCAAATAAAAGCCGGTTTTTTAGCAGATATTATTGCTGTAGATAGTAATCCGTTAGAAGATGTAAAGACGCTGGAGGCGGTCAGTTTTGTTATGAAGGATGGCCAATTGTTTGAATAATTGGTTTAAAAGTAAACCCGAACAAAAGGGATCCAAGGATCAGCATAAATGCTTCGATCTTCATCATATAGCACATCATATCGTATCCCAAACGTAACGTTGTTGCTTCGGTACCCGGCCCCCATAAATAAAGAGGTTAACCAGTAATTCTCTTCAATAGTTGTTCCAAAAGAATCGTTCGAAAAGTTCACACGCCATTGCTCTAGTTCTGCTGAAAGCTGCAACATGGGTATAGGGTTAAAGAAATTCATCCATGTTGCACCGTATCCTAAAAAGGTATCATCATTAAATTCAGCATAATTAAATTGCAGCCCAAATCCAGTGGCATAATACGGATTCGCCTCATAAATGGCACTAGGGGAAACTTGTAAATTAAAACTGTTGTTTCCAAAGCCTAATCCCAATCCACCTCCATACCGAACATTGTCCCAAAAAGCAGCTTGACTGGTGCTTTGTGAATAGCTTGAAATAGTAAAAACTAGAAGGAAAAGATAAAGGATATTTCTACGCATGGCATTTTTGTGTTTAAAACGTTAACAAGCTGCTCTAAATTACTTTTAAATTATTTGTTTGTCGTAATTTTGTAGGTAATTTAGAAAAGACGAACGCCCTATCCTTATGGATAAATATTCCTTCTTAAACGCTGCCCACACTTCTTTTTTTGCTGAAATGTATGAGAGATACCTCTCTAGTCCAGATAGTGTGGAACCTAGCTGGCGTGCTTTTTTCCAAGGTTTTGATTTTGGATTGGAAAGCCAGTTAGATGATCTTGATATTCAAGCCTCGGCGAATGGAGCCACTGCAGTTTTAAATGGCCAGCAAGTAGCCATACCACAAAGCCTGCAAAAGGAATTTCAAGTAATTAAGCTTATTAATGGATATCGATCAAGAGGGCATCTATTTACGGAGACCAATCCCGTTCGAGAGCGACGTAAGTATGAACCCACATTAGAAATTTCTGAATTTGGGTTAGAAGAAAGCGACCTGGATACGGTCTTTGATGCCGGGAATATTATAGGTATTGGAGCCAGTCCGCTAAAAAAGATCATCGCCCATTTACAAAGTATTTATTGCGATTCTATTGGTGTAGAGTACATGTACATTCGTACCCCAGAACGTATTCAATGGATACAAAACTGGTTGAATGTCAATGACAATCATCCTTCTTTTACAGCAGATGAAAAGAAAAATATTCTAAGAAAATTAAACGAGGCGGTCTCTTTCGAAAGCTTTTTACATACCAAATATGTGGGGCAAAAAAGGTTTTCGCTTGAAGGTGGCGAGTCTTTAATCCCTGCTTTAGATGTTATCATAGAGAAAGCAGCAGATGCGGGAGTGAAGCAGTTCGTGATGGGAATGGCGCACCGTGGCCGGTTAAACGTATTAACCAATATTTTTGGGAAATCGCCCAAGGATATTTTTAGCGAATTTGATGGCAAGGATTATGAAGAAACCATTTTTGATGGGGATGTAAAATACCATCTTGGTTGGACTTCCATGAGGGAAACAGATTCTGGGAAAATGGTCAATATGAACATTGCTCCGAACCCCTCTCACCTGGAAACCGTAAATTCTATTGTTGAAGGAATAACACGCGCTAAACAAGACAGTTCTCATCAAGAAAATATATCAGAAGTACTGCCAATTTTGGTTCATGGAGATGCTGCTTTTGCAGGACAAGGAGTAGTGTATGAGACCATACAAATGGCAAAGCTTGATGGCTATACTACGGGAGGAACCATCCACATTGTGGTTAACAACCAAATTGGCTTTACTACTAACTATCTAGATGCTCGTTCTTCTACTTACTGCACAGATGTTGGTAAAGTAACGCTATCTCCTGTACTGCATATTAATGCCGATGACGCAGAGGCAGTGGTACACGCGGCTACCTTCGCATTGGAATATCGCATGCGCTATAAACGTGATGTTTTTCTGGATTTATTAGGGTATAGAAAGTACGGACACAATGAAGGAGACGAGCCCAAGTTTACGCAACCACTCTTGTATAAATCCATTTCTAAGCACCCAAACCCGAGAGATATTTATGCTGCTAGATTGCTAAAAGAAGGGGTTATTGATGAAGGGTACGTTAAAAGCCTGGAAACCGAATATAAAAAGGCCTTAGAGGAAGACCTCTTAGATTCTAGAAAAATTGAGAAAACCCGCATAACTGCTTTTATGCAGGATGAATGGGAAGGGTTTAGTAGAGTCGCAGAAGATAAAATGTTGAGTCCAATAGATACTACCTATGCTCAGGATAAATTAGACAAGGTTGCTGAAAAAATTACCCAGTTACCTGCAGGGAAAAAGTTTCTTCGTAAGCTAGAGCGATTGGTGCAAGGACGTCACAAAATGTACTTTGAAGACAATAAGTTAGACTGGGCCATGGGAGAATTATTGGCCTATGCGTCCCTTATTGAAGAAGGCTTTGATGTACGTATGACAGGGCAAGATGTGGAACGTGGTACTTTTTCGCACAGGCATGCGGTGATAAAAACAGAAATGCATGAGGAAGAAGTAATCCTTCTAAACGAAATGGCAGATCTGCAGAATGGAAACTTCCATATTTACAATTCGTTGCTTTCGGAATATGCGGTAATGGGCTTTGACTATGGGTATGCTATGGCAAGTCCAAACACCTTAACAATATGGGAAGCACAATTTGGTGATTTTAGCAATGGCGCCCAAATTGTTATAGATCAATATTTATCTGCTGCAGAAGATAAATGGAAGCTTCAAAATGGGTTGGTTCTATTGCTGCCTCATGGTTACGAAGGGCAAGGAGCAGAACATTCTTCGGCAAGAATGGAGCGTTATCTTCAACTCTGTGCAAAGGATAATATGTATGTGGCAGACGTGACCACCCCTGCTAACTTATTTCATATGCTAAGAAGGCAGATGAAGGCCTCTTTTAGAAAGCCGCTAATTGTATTTACCCCTAAGAGTCTTCTTCGTCATCCTAGAGTAGTATCTTCAAAAGAAGAGCTGGCGCAAGGGACCTTTCAAGAAATTATTGATGATACCGAAGTGAAGGCGGCTGATGTTAAAACGTTGGTCTTCTGTACAGGTAAGTTTTACTACGATCTGCTTGCAAAACGTGAAGAATTAAAACGTACAGATGTAGCACTCGTTCGTTTGGAACAATTATTTCCGTTGCCTGCAGAAAAGATGCGTGCCATTATACAAAAATATAAGAGCGCAGATGAGGTGGTCTGGGCACAAGAGGAACCAAGAAATATGGGTGCTTGGGGACATCTCCTAATGCATTTTGAAGAAGCAAAGGAATTTAGAGTAGCTTCAAGAAGATTTTATGGAGCACCTGCCGCTGGTAGCGCGGTACGCTCTCAAAGAAGACATAACGAGGTAATTGAATATGTCTTCGATAATACAAAGGACAATTTTATTAGAAGAAAATAAATAGCACACAACATGATTTTAGAAATGAAAGTTCCCTCTCCGGGAGAATCCATTACAGAAGTAGAAATTGCAGAGTGGTTGGTAGAAGACGGGGACTATGTTGAAAAAGACCAAGCAATAGCCGAAGTTGATTCTGATAAAGCCACCTTGGAGCTTCCAGCAGAAGAGAGTGGTATTATTACGCTAAAAGCAGAAGTCGGAGACGCGGTAGCGGTTGGAGAAGTTGTTTGCTTAATTGATACCAGCGCAGAAAAACCAGCTGGAGGAGATGCTACAAAAGAAGAAGCGCCTGCCAAAGAAGCACCAAAAGCGGAAGAGCCTAAAAAGGAAGCACCTGCAAAAAAGGAGTCTTACGCCACAGGCACCCCTTCGCCGGCAGCTAAAAAGATTCTTGATGAAAAAGGAATTGCAGCATCAGAAGTAAGTGGAACGGGAAGAGATGGTAGAATCACCAAAGATGATGCAGTGAAAGCGGTTCCATCCATGGGATCACCTACTGGAGGCAGCCGTGGAGAGTCGCGTTCTAAACTTTCAATGTTGCGTCGTAAAGTGGCAGAACGTCTAGTAGCAGCTAAAAACGAAACAGCCATGTTAACCACTTTTAATGAAGTGGATATGTCGCCTATTTTTGAATTGCGGAAGCAATATAAAGAGGCATTCAAAGAGAAACATGGTGTAGGCTTAGGGTTTATGTCCTTTTTTACCTTGGCTTGTGTACGCGCTTTAAAAGAATTTCCGGCTGTTAATTCTATGATTGATGGTAAAGAAATGATTTCCTATGATTTCTGTGATATTAGTATCGCAGTATCTGGGCCTAAAGGATTAATGGTTCCTGTGATTAGAAATGCAGAGAACTTAACCTTCCGTGGGGTAGAGTCCGAAGTAAAACGTCTTGCCATTAGAGCAAGAGACGGGCAGATAACGGTAGATGAGATGACAGGAGGAACTTTCACTATTTCTAATGGAGGTGTCTTTGGTTCAATGCTTTCTACTCCTATTATTAATCCGCCACAAAGTGCCATCTTAGGGATGCATAATATTGTGGAGCGTCCTATAGTAAGAGATGGGCAAATTGTTGTAGCTCCTATTATGTTTGTTGCACTCTCCTACGATCACAGAATTATTGATGGTAGAGAATCTGTTGGATTTCTTGTAGCTGTAAAAGAAGCATTGGAGAATCCTACGGAATTACTTATGGGGAATGATGTTAAGAAGGCTCTTGAGCTGTAAAAGCAATTAACTCCTCAAATACAGTTTTAACTTTGTGTAGTCTATAACAGCCCTTCCTTTTTTTAAGAGGTCGGCGCCTATAATTCCATCAACTGGATTCGCTTCGTGTTGTGTTAGGGCAGTATTGACATGAATTAAGTCGAATAGTACAATTTTCTGTCGTTTTTTCTTCCAGTTTCCTAGGCGAATTGTGTTGTTCGTGGAGATGAGCGTTTCCATTTCGGTAGACCCGGCCCCCGCAGCTTTAATTTCAGAATTCTTAAAGTTTAAGTCGAAGTACGCTATTTTATCAATACCAATACAGGTGTTAGAAGCTCCCGTGTCTAGAATAAAAAGCCCAGATATTCCATTGATGGTAGCATTAAGTTCTAGATGGTTGGTTTTGGAGATTTGCAGTGGAATTGAAGTATACTTCTTACCGGTTAAAAAAGATTTCAGGCTCGCCATTCCAAAAGTTTGCTAAAGATAAACCTATTTTTGCAGCATGATTATTACAGATACCCATACCCATTTGTATAGTGAAGCTTTTGAAGATGATCAAGAAGCCATGATGCAGCGTGCTTTAGATGCTGGAGTAAAACGGTTTTTTGTACCTGCCATAGATTCTACCTATGCAGATAGCATGTATCATTTAGAACATTTGTATCCGGAGCATGTTTATTTAATGATGGGCTTGCATCCAACCCATGTAAAAGAGAATTACGAAGAAGAATTGCAGTTTGTAGAGGAGCAATTTCAAAAGCGTGATTTTTACGCGGTAGGTGAAATTGGGATTGATCTGTATTGGGACACCTCCTTTTTACAAGCGCAGCAAGACGCGTTTGTGCGTCAAATTAAACTTGCAAAAAAGAAGCAGTTGCCCATTGTGATTCATTGTAGGGATGCTTTTGATGAGATTTTTGAGATTCTTGAACAAGAGAAAGACCCTTCTTTATACGGTATTTTCCATTGTTTTACCGGGACCTTAGATCACGCAAAAAAAGCCATTGATTATAATATGAAACTAGGTATTGGGGGAGTAGTTACATTTAAAAATGGAAAAATAGACCAGTTTTTACAAACGCTGCCCTTAAAGCACCTAGTTTTAGAAACGGATGCTCCGTATCTAGCCCCAGTACCCTACAGAGGAAAACGCAATGAAAGTGCCTATATATTAAAGGTATTGGAGAAGCTGTCAGAACTCTATGGAAAGTCTCAAGAAGAAATTGCCGCCCAAACCACCGCCAATGCAAAAGAAGTTTTTGGAGTATGAGTAAGAAATCTAGAATACTACTAATATATACAGGAGGCACCATTGGCATGGTAAAGGATTACAATACAGGTTCTTTAACTGCTTTTGATTTTAACGGCCTCCAGAAAAACATTCCAGAGCTTTTTCAATTAGATTGTGAGATTGTAGCGGTATCCTTTAAGCGCCCAATAGACTCCAGTAATATGAATCCTAGCTATTGGAGTAAAATAGCCGGGCTTATTGGAAATAATTACCAACAGTTTGATGGTTTTGTGGTGCTTCATGGGAGTGATACCATGAGTTATACCGCCTCTGCTCTAAGTTTTATGCTAGAAAATTTAGCGAAACCTGTAATCTTGACTGGCTCTCAGTTACCTATAGGAGATTTACGAACAGACGCTAAAGAGAATTTAATTACAGCGATCCAAATTGCATCCTTACAAGAAAAAGGACAACCAGTGATACAAGAGGTATGCCTTTATTTTGAGTATAAGCTGTATAGAGGGAATAGAACAACAAAAATAAATGCAGAGCATTTTCAGGCGTTCCGTTCAATGAATTATCCCACCTTGGTAGAGTCTGGGGTGCATCTTTCTGTGAATTATCCTTACCTCTTAGTACAAGATCAAGCAAAAGCCCTTGTTGTGCACACCAAGATGAATCCACACGTTGGACTATTAAAGTTATTTCCCGGGATCACCAAAGAATTTATTACGGCTGTGTTACAAGCAAACGAACTTGAGGTTTTAATTATAGAAACGTACGGTGCGGGAAATGCATTTACCGATAGTTGGTTTATTGAACTTTTAGAACAGGCCATTAAGAATGGGCTCTACATAATTAATGTAACACAGTGTGTAGGAGGGGGAGTTGTTATGGGACAATATGAGACAAGTGAAGCTCTAAAACGAATACAACTTATTAATGGCAAGGACCTTACCACCGAAGCGGCAGTTACCAAGGCCATGTATCTTTTAGAAAAGGTAGACTCAGCACAGGAATTCCGTACTTTTTTTGAAACTCCACTACGTGGCGAAATGCACCAAAATTAACGCCTCAAATTTCTGTAACTGATTATTTTTTTGTTTATTGGTCGGCCTAACTATATAAAATAGAGAGGTGGCCGAGTGGTCGAAGGCGCACGCCTGGAAAGTGTGTATACACCAAAAGTGTATCGAGGGTTCGAATCCCTTCCTCTCTGCTGGGTTTTAAAATTTTTAAATTTTAATATTTTTATATCTTTAACATTATTAACTAACTAAATTTAAGTTTGAACACGATGAAAAAAATATCCATTACTCTGGCTACAGCCGGAATGTTTATTGTAGGTACTACATCTGCCTCTGCAGCGATGTTACAAGACGGGGCTGAGGCAAGCAAAGGATTTACCCAAGTGTTGAAAGAGCAGTTCATTCAAGGTGGACCAGCGTTTATGGGTATTGTATTGTTATGTTTAATATTAGGCCTTGCCGTTGCTATTGAGCGTATCATTTATTTGAATATGGCGAGCACCAATTCTAGCAAATTAAAGCAGCAAGTAGAAGATGCACTAGCTTCAGGTGGTGTAGAAGCTGCGAAAGAAGTTTGCAGAAATACAAAAGGACCTGTTGCTTCTATTTTCTATCAAGGACTAGACCGTGTAGATGAAGGTTTAGAGTCTGCTGAAAAAGCAGTTGTAGCTTATGGAGGTGTACAAATGGGTCAATTAGAGAAGAATGTTTCTTGGTTATCACTATTTATCGCGATTGCTCCTATGCTTGGATTCATGGGTACGGTAATCGGTATGATTCAGGCATTCCAGAAGATTGCAGCAGTAGGTAACTTGAGTGCTTCCCTAATTGCAGGAGATATTCAGGTAGCATTATTAACCACAGTATTTGGTTTGATTACTGCGATTATTCTTCAAATTTTTTATAACTACATTATTGCTAAGATCGATAGTATCGTAAATGATATGGAAGACTCTTCAATCTCATTGATTGATATGTTGGCTGCCCATAAAAAGTAATTGATAACTTTAAAACTATCGAATCATGCAAAAAATATTAAAAATTGTATTAATTGTTATTGGAGTTATCGCGGCTGCATTGAGTTTCTTCTTTATGCCATCCGGTGACGATCCAGCAGCAATTGATAGCGGATCAATTGATCTCATGTTCTTATTGACTTGGGTTCTTTTGATAGCTGCTACCGTACTTGCACTATTCTACGGGCTAAAAAAGATGTTAACTACCCCAGGGGGTCTTAAAAAGGCCTTATTTTCTCTAGGTGGGTTGGCAGTATTATTTATCATTGGATACGCGCTATCTAGTGGAGATGAAGCTCAAGCAGTAGTAGATACTTTTGCGGGCAGAGATATTGAACCAGAAGTTGGAACTGTAAAGAACATTGGAATGTTATTGAATGTGTTCTTTGGAATGACCATCGTAGCCGTATTGTTGATGATATGGCCAGGGATCAAAAAATTAATCGGACGTTAAAAAAGTAAATTATGCCTAGAAGAAAAGGAGCACCAGAGGTAAACGCTGGTTCCATGGCGGACATCGCTTTCTTACTTCTTATCTTTTTCTTGGTGACCACCACCATTGAAACAGATGCTGGGTTAGATAGGATGTTACCTCCTGCAGAACCGCCAGAAGACATGGATGTTGTAATTAAGCAAAAGAACATCTTTACGGTGAATATTAACCGTAATGGTCAATTGTTGGTGGAAGAGGAGATCATGGACATCAAAAATCTAAGAAGTGCGGCTATAGCCTTTTTAGATAATGGTGGAGATGGATCTTGCAACTATTGCAAAGGAAGAAAGGATGCAACGTCTTCTGATAATCCTGAGAAGGCTATTATTTCGTTAAAGAATGATAGAGAGACCAAGTACTCTACCTATATAACAGTTCAAAATGAATTGGTAGGGGCGTACAATGATCTTAGAAATAGAGAAGCGCAGCGTCTCTTCGGACGTGATTTTACCGAAATGGAGAATAAATTTTTGAATCCAGAAACACCTTCTTCAGAAAGAGATGATCTGAAACCTAAGGTGAAAAGAATTCAAGAATTGTTTCCACAGAAGTTATCAGAAGCTGAAACGTCAACCAATTAAAACTAAGTTACATGGCAAAATTTGCTAAAAAGAAAGACGGAGATTTACCAGCAGTATCTACTGCTTCGCTTCCTGATATTGTATTCATGTTGTTGTTTTTCTTTATGACAGTAACAACAATGAAGGATAGTTCTCTTTTGGTGCAAAATACGTTACCTAACGCAAGTGAAATAAAGAAGTTGGAGAAGAAGGATCGTGTTATTTACATTTATGTGGGAACTCCTACTCAGGAATACCAAAGTGTATATGGTACAGAACCTAAGATTCAATTAAATGATAAATTCGCTAGTGTATCAGAAGTGGGTTCCTACATTTTGGCCGAGCGTGCTAAAAAGCCGCAGGAGTTACAAAATGTATTAACCACCGCACTAAAAGTGGATAAAGAAGCGAACATGGGTCTAATTTCTGATATAAAACAGGAACTAAGACAGGTGAACGCATTAAAGGTGAATTACACTACTTACGAAGGAGATGCCTTTAATAATCTGCAATAAGAAATAAGTTATTTAATATAGGAGCCTCGGTTTTAGCCGAGGCTTTTTTTTTGAATAATTTCTAATGTTCTGGTTACTCATTGAAACACAACGTTCCCTAATTCTAACTTGAAGAATGCTTTGACTATTCTGAAATTAGAGTTCTAATGAATTTAATGGAACGCTCATGAGATCTAATAGAACCATACCAGAAGTAAACGCTGGTTCCATGGCAGATATCGCATTTTTATTACTGATATTTTTCTTAGTAACTACAAGTATTGAAAATGATACGGGTATTAGTAAGATGCTCCCGCAAGAACGTCAAAAATCAACCGTAACAATTAAGAATAGAAACCTTCTTAGAATATCAATTAACCCAACAAATGGTTTAATGGTCAACGAAGAAATTATGGCTCTTGAAGAATTGAGAGCATTAACAATTAAATTTCTTGATAATGGGGGATCACTCAAAGGAGAAGATGGTTTTTGTGATTATTGCCGTGGGGCACGGCAATCAGAATTTTCAGAGAACCCCCAGCAGGCTATCATTTCTTTAACGACAAGTAGAAACAGTGATTACGAGTTTTACGTGGCGGTTTATAATGAATTAATGGGAGCCTATAATTTTTTAAGAAATCGAGAAGGTCAAAAACTATTTAATCAAGACTATGAAACTTTGATCAGTGCATATAACAACGCCGAAGAGCAAAGACTAGACAAAGACCTATTAAAGGATAAAATAACTTCTTTGCGTGCAAAATATCCTCAAAAAATTGTAGAGCCAGAAACCATTAATTATTAAAGATAAATCATGATTTTCAAAAAGAATACTCCTTCTAACTTACCCGCAATTTCTACAGCATCCTTGCCGGATATTGTATTTATCCTTCTGTTTTTTTTCATGACAGTTACCACGATGAAAACGGATAATCTATTAGTGGAGAACGAACTTCCGTCTGCAAGTGAAACAGAAGAATTGACTAAAAAAGACAGAATAATAGAAGTGTATGTTGGTGCTACCTTGGATAAAAGCCCTTTGGAAGAATCTGACCATTTTCAAATACAAATGGAAGATAAAATTGTAACGATGAACAATCTAGGGCACCAAGCAATTCATGAACTTAATACCTTACCGGCGCATCTCAGAAGCGTAGCAATTGTCTCTATAAAGGCAGATAAGCGCGTTAAAATGGGTGTAATTGCAGATATTAAAAAGGAATTACAGCTCGTAAACCTTTTAAAGATTAACTACACTGTTGTAAAGGATTCAGAACTTTAAAATTAGAAGTTTGTTTCTTTGAATGGCAATTAGGTCCTTTAGTACGCAAAGAAATTCATTACTTTGCTGTATGACAAAGTACGTAGTCCTTTTGCTATGCCTATTTTTTAGCTTCCCTTTGGCGCATGCTCAGGAAGAAACTAATGGAGAGGCTCTAAATGAGCGATACTTGGAAGATCAATTTTATGCATCATTAGGATACAATTTTGTGCTGGAGAAACCTGAGGTAGTCATCCAGCGAAATTTATCATACAACCTACAGTTAGGCTTTATTAAAGATATTCCCTTTAATCAAAAACGAAACTTTGGGATTGGTCTTGGTTTTGGGTACGCGGCGAATAGTTATTACACTAATCTTCTTGCTTTAGAAACAGGGCCAGGGGTAGTCAACTACCGTTTGGCGAATAGTGATGAAACCATTAACCGTAGTAAATTAGAAACCCATGCTATCGAATTTCCTTTTGAAATTAGATGGAGAACCTCCAATGCAGTAGAGTATAAATTTTGGCGCGTTTACGGTGGGTTTAAAATGTCTTATCTCTTTTCTAGAAAGTCTATTTTGTCTGCAGATAACATCGCAGATTTTGAGGGTAACACTAGTTTCTCCAACCCTACCATTCAACAATGGCAGTACGGATTTATGCTAAATTTTGGCTACAATACTTGGAATTTGCATGTCTATTATGCGTTAAGTACGCTACTTGATGAAAATGCCCTTTTTGAAGGAGAACAATTACAGTTTAGGCCCTTAAGAATAGGTGTTATTTTTTACATTCTATAACCAGTATTTCAGCACAAACAGTTGCGAACCAACGCCAATTACGAGGCCAATTAATAACTCTACTCTAGAATGCGCTTTCATAAACAATCTAGAAGTAGCCACTAATCCAGTCATTAAGGTAAAAAGGGCAATGGCGAAGGTGATGTTTGTTTCAAAATGAATGCTTAGTCCAATTAAATAAAAGAGAATACTTCCCATACCCATTAGGTGAATACTTGCCCGAATCTTGGCAAAAAGTAGTAGTAATATTGAAAATGTGGCTATCAGTAGCCCAACAAAAAAATAATAGAGCTCATTGATATAATTAAGTGGGATTACCTTATACAAGATCATTAAATAAATGATCATACTAAAGTAAAGAGGGTATTTGCGTTCGCCGAAATCTGGGGCAAATATGGAGGATACCAAGCCCAGATTCTTTAGAATTAAAAAAAGAATAATTGGGATAATAATGGTTAAAATAAAAATGGGCAAAATATTACCACTCTGCATGGCTAGCGAATTTATTCTTGGGGTCACTACAAAATAAGAGAGGGTACCGCCTATGGGAATAAACAGGGGGTGAAATACGTAGGATACTCCATTTAAGAAATAACGCATCAAATTTGTTTTCGCAAGCGTGCCACGGGAACTCCTAATTGTTCTCTGTATTTCGCCACGGTTCTTCTGGCTATAGGATACCCACGCTCCTTTAAAATTTTAGCAAGCTTATCGTCTGTAAGGGGTTTTTTCTTGTCTTCTTCGCTAATAACCGTTTCCAGAATTTTCTTTATTTCTCGTGTAGAAACATCCTCTCCTTGCTCGTTTTTCATTGCTTCAGAGAAGAACTCCTTGATAAGCTTCGTTCCGTAAGGCGTATCTACATATTTGCTGTTAGCCACTCTAGAGACAGTAGAGACATCCATGCCTATTTCATCTGCAATGTCTTTTAAGATCATGGGCTTCAATTTACGCTCATCACCTGACAAGAAATATGCTTTTTGGTACATCATTATAGCGTTCATGGTAACAAACAGGGTTTGTTGCCGTTGCTTAATGGCATCTATAAACCATTTAGCCGCGTCTAATTTTTGTTTTATAAAAAGCACGGTATCTTTTTGAGATTTGCTTTTATCCTTAGAATCCTTGTAGCCTTTTAGCATGTTGGAGTATTCCTTAGAAACATGCAACTCCGGCGCATTTCTTCCATTTAAAGACAACTCCAATTCACCGTCTACGATTCTAATAGAAAAATCAGGAACAACGTGCTCTACAATACGTGTATTTCCAGCGAAGGATCCACCGGGTTTTGGATTTAGTTTTTCAATTTCTGAAACAGCTTCTCTTAATTCCTCCTCCGTAATATCATGCTTAGATTGGAGTTTGGAATAGTGTTTTTTGGTGAATTGTTCGAACGATTTTTCTATGATTGCCAGTGCTAAATTTATGGCAAGGGTGGGTTCTTTTCTTTTTAATTGAATCGCTAAACACTCTTCTAAAGAGCGAGCTGCTACACCTGGAGGATCTAATTCTTGAACAACTTGAAGAACACTCTCAATGGTATTTTCATCTGTGTAGATATTTTGGGTGAAGGCTAAATCATCCATAATATCAGTGATTGGCCTACGGATATAGCCGCTTTCATCAACACTCCCTACTAAAAACTCTGCAATGGCCCATTCTTCATCATCTAAGCTTATGGTACTAAGTTGGTTTAGGAGATATTGGTTGAATGAAATACCAGCAGCGTAGGGGATGCTTTTTTCATCTTCGTCTGCACTATAGTTGCTTACTTGGGTGCGGTAATCAGGAATTTCGTCATCACTTAGGTACTCATCAATGTTAATATCCTCTGCTGCGATACTTTCACTGTCTTGCTGCTCATCATACACATCATCATAACCATCGTCTAACGTAGAAGCTTCTTCCTTACCACTTTCTAAAGCGGGATTTTCTTCTAATTCTTGTTTTAGTCGTTGTTCAAATGCCTGTGTAGGCAATTGAATCAATTTCATTAACTGAATTTGCTGGGGCGAAAGCTTCTGGGAAAGTTTAAACTGTAGGTGTTGTTTGAGCATTATACAGTAAGTTCCTGGCTATTAAAGTTAAAGAATTGAAATTAGAATTCAGCATTTTGTGGCGTTCTAGGGAAAGGAATAACATCTCTAATGTTCCCCATTCCAGTAGCGAACTGCACCAAACGTTCAAAGCCTAGGCCAAACCCACTGTGAACGGCTGTTCCGTACTTCCTTAAATCTAAATACCACCATAATTCTTCCTCTGGGATATCTAGATCGGCCATTTTTTGTTGCAACACTTCTAAGCGTTCCTCTCTTTGCGAACCGCCTACAATCTCACCAATTCCCGGGAAAAGTACATCCATGGCCCTAACGGTTTTTCCGTCTTCATTAAGACGCATATAAAATGCCTTAATCGTTGCCGGATAATCGAACAAAATTACAGGGCATTTAAAGTGTTTTTCTACCAAGAATCGCTCGTGTTCACTTTGCAAATCAGCGCCCCAACCATCAATCAAATACTCAAATTTCTTCTTTTTATTAGGTTTGGAGTTTCGTAGAATATCAATGGCTTCTGTGTAGGTCACGCGTTTAAACGTGTTATCTACAATAAAGTGTAGTTTTTCAATAAGGGCCATTTCACTGCGTTCTGCCTGTGGTTTGGTTTTTTCTTCATCCAGTAATCGCTTTTCAAGAAACGCAAGATCATCTTTACAGTTTTCAAGAACATAGCGAAGCACACCTTTTATAAAGTCTTCTGCCAAATCCATATTGGCATCTAAATCATAGAATGCCATTTCTGGTTCTATCATCCAAAACTCAGCCAAATGTCTAGAGGTGTTTGAGTTTTCTGCTCTAAAAGTAGGGCCAAAGGTGTAGACCTTGCCAAGTCCCATAGCGTAAGCCTCTGCTTCTAATTGTCCAGATACCGTAAGATTAGTTTCTTTTCCAAAGAAGTCCTTTTTAAAATCAACATTTCCTTCCTCGTCTGTTGGCGGACTTTTAGGATCTAGGGTAGTCACACGAAACATCTCTCCAGCACCTTCTGCATCGGAACCCGTAATTATAGGGGCATGCATATAATAAAATCCGTTTTCTCTAAAATAGTTGTGAACAGCAAACGCTAAAGCAGAGCGTACGCGCATTACCGCAGAAAATGTATTGGTACGTACTCTCAAATGGGCTTTTTCCCGTAAAAATTCTAGGGAATGCTTTTTAGGCTGAATGGGATAACTCTCAGCATCTGCTTTTCCAAGTAAGTCCAAGGATGTGACTTGAATTTCAACAGCCTGTCCTCTTCCTTGACTTTCCACTAGCTCCCCTTTAGCTTGAATGGCAGCACCCGTGGAAATTGATTTGATGAGTTCCTCGTCGAAATTTTCAAAATCTACTACACACTGAATGTTATTAATGGTAGATCCATCATTCAATGCTATAAAACGGTTACTTCTAAATGTCTTTACCCATCCTTGAACCAAGACCTCTTGTCCTTTGGCTTCTGTACTTAGTAGTTCCTTGATAGAAATTGAATTCATAGTGAAAGCATAAATTAAGCCCCAAAGATAATTCATTACCCCAACAGGAATAGGGATTTCTAAAGAAATTACTGCTGTGTATTTCCTTCACCGTCTTGTGTAGGCAAGACGTCAATTTGTGGTTTTTTAAAGGTCTTCTTATTCGCAATGTTGCGTTCTAAAGATAACAGCAAGGAAGGCAGTAAGATAAGATTAGAAAGCATTGCAAAAAGCAAGGTAGCAGATACGAGTCCTCCCATGGCTTGGGTTCCCCCAAAACTAGAAATTATGAATACAGAGAATCCAAAAAACAGTACTATGGATGTGTAAAACATACTAACCCCAGTTTCTCTCAATGCATTGTAGACTGATTTTTTTATTTGCCAACGATTGGCCGTTAATTCTTGCCGATACTTGGCCAAAAAGTGAATGGTATCATCTACCGAAATACCAAAGGCAATACTAAAAATTAAAATGGTAGAAGGTTTAATAGGAATCCCCAAAAACCCCATAAGGCCTGCTGTAATTACTAGGGGTAACAGGTTGGGAACCAACGAAACGAGTATCATCCTAAATGAACGAAACAAATAGGCCATAAATATGGAGATCAATCCTACGGCTAGGGCTAGTGAAAGCAATAAATTCTTGATCAGGTATTTAGTGCCCTTTAAGAATAACAGGGCTTTTCCGGTGACATAGACATTGTAACGCTCTTCGGGAAAGATTTTAGAAATGGATTTTAATAAGTCGTTTTCGATCTCTTCCATTCTAGGGGTTTTTACATCCCGCATAAACGTGGTAATCCTTGCTATTTGCCCCGTACTATCTACAAAACTCTCGAGTAAATTTCCATTTTCCGAAGATTTTCGAGCCACATCCATGATAAAGTTGTTCTCTTGAGAAGTGGGTAATTGGTAGTATTTAGGAATGCCATTGTAAAAGGCCTGCTTGGAGTATTTTACCAAATTAACTACTGAAAGTGTTTTTGAGAGTTCAGGAATTTCATCAATTTCTTGCGATAATTGATCCATACGGCGTAGGGTTGCCAATTTGGTTATGCCGTTTTTCTTCTTCGAGTCAACAACCACTTCTACAGGCATGATTCCGTTGAATTCCTGCTCAAAAAACCGAATATCTTGAAAGAACTTCGCATTTTTTGGGAGGTCTTCTATTCTACTCCCAGTGATCTGTATTTGGTAAATACCAATGATACTTAGAACCAATACAGTTACCGAAGTAATATAAACTGCAATTCGGTGGTTTCTAACCACGTTCTCCATCCAATTTACAAACACATCCATCCACTTTTTATTTAAGTGTTTTAAGTGTTTGTATTTAGGGATTGCCATAAAACTATAGACAATAGGTATTATGCATAGCGAAAGGATAAAAATGCAAAGAATACTTAAGGAGGCAACTATCCCAAATTCATTAAGAAGGTCACTATCTAAAATAATAAATGTGGCAAACCCCAAGGCAGTAGTAACGTTGGTCATTAAGGTTGCATTCCCAATTTTGGTAATAACACGTTGCAGGGACAATGCCTGATTACCATGTTTTTTTACTTCTTGTTGGTATTTATTAATTAAGAAGATGCAATTAGGAATACCAATAACAATGATCAATGGTGGAATAAGGGCAGTAAGTATGGTAATCTCATATTGAAACAATCCCAGAATACCAAAGGTCCACATTACACCAATGATAACCACACAAATAGAAATCAAGGTGGCTCTAAAGCTTCTAAAAAAGAAAAAGAAGATGATAGATGTAACTAATAAAGCAGCTCCAATAAAGTTGCCAATTTCATCAATTATAATCTTAGAATTCCATGTTTTGATGTAGGGCATGCCGGATACACGTACATCTAAATTGGTCTCTTCTTCAAAGTTATTTATGAGGTTCTCTAGATCACTTAAGATAAACTCGTTACGGACCGCAGTATTTAGAATGTCCTTATCTAGATAAATGATGGTTCTTATAGTACCCGTTTCTTTATTAAAACTTAGACTATCATAAAAAGGCATTTCTTGAAAAAGACGGTCTATAATGCTGGCGACTTCTTCTTTAGACTGCGGAGCTTCTTCAAAGAGTTTTTTAAGAACAAATTCTTGTTTTGCCTCATCCTTTATCAGTTCCTGGAGATTATCTGTGGATAAGACCAAATCAACTTCCGGAATCGCTTGAAATTGTTTACTAAGCTTGTTCCAACGGTTAAAGTTTTCAGGTAAAAACAGCAGAGTGTCTTGTACTGCGAGGACAATGGCATTGTCTTCTTGACCAAAGACAGAAACGAACTCTTCGTATTGCAAGGTTTCTGGATGATCATCTGGAAGCACACTGGCTTCTGTATTAGAAAAGCGCATGTGTTTCCACTGCAGTCCCATAAAGACTGTAATACCCGCAATAAGTATTAAGATTAAGATCCGGTTTCTTAAAATGAGCCGGGCTATGGTAGACCAAAATCCTTGTAAAAATTCCTTTAACATCTAGGGGAAATTGGCTGCAAAGGTAGAAAATGAAGCAGTGTAAGCCTAAAAAGAAAGCTTAAACTACACCTTCATTATCTCTACTTCTTTAAGTTGAAGGACATCTTCGATCCTTTTAATGTACTTATCAGTTAATTCTTGAACGTCAATTTCGGCGTTGCCTAACAGATCTTCTGAAATCTCAAGCTTTTTCAATTCTTTGTTGGCATCTTGACGGGCGTTTCTAATGCTTACCCTGGCATCTTCAGCCTCTGCTTTAGCCTGCTTTACTAAATCCCTTCTACGCTCCTCAGTTAAAGGGGGTACATTAATGATCACACTTTCGCCATTGTTCATAGGATTAAATCCCAAATTTGCATTCATAATGGCCTTTTCAATTTCGGGAATCATATTTTTTTCCCACGGTTGAACAGAAATGGTTCGTGCATCTGGGGTATTAATGTTTGCCACTTGCGATAAGGGCGTTTGCGAACCATAATATTCTACCATGACAGTAGATAACATAGCCGGACTAGCCTTACCTGCTCTAATCTTGATAAATGCTTTTTCTAAATGTGACATGGCTCCATCCATGCTTTCCTTAGAACTGTCTAAAATAAACTCTATTTCTTCGTTCATAGAAATTGAAATTTCGTTGTAAGAATCAACTATTATGCCACTTAATTTACGGTGGTCCCAATATTTTCGCCGTTCACAATCTTCATGAGATTACCACGCGTATTCATATCAAAAACAACAATGGGTAACTCGTTTTCTTGACTAAGGGTAAAAGCTGTGGTGTCCATCACTTTTAGTCCCTTGCTTAGTACCTCATCAAAAGTTAGGGCATCAAATTTTTTGGCGTTTTTATCTTTTTCCGGGTCGGCCGTATAGATGCCATCTACCCGTGTTCCTTTTAAAATTACATCTGCTTTTATTTCAATTGCACGCAAAACAGCAGCAGAATCTGTGGTGAAATAAGGATTTCCAGTGCCACCCCCAAAAATAACAACACGTCCCTTTTCAAGGTGTCGCATGGCTCTTCTTCTTATAAAAGGCTCAGCTACTTCATTAATTTTTATGGCAGATTGTACGCGGGTTTCTACGCCCACGCCTTCTAATCCACTTTGTAGCGCAAGCGCATTGATGACAGTTGCAAGCATCCCCATATGATCTCCTTGCACACGATCCATTCCTTGACCTACGCCTTTCATTCCCCTAAAAATATTACCACCACCAATTACAATAGCCAGCTCTACACCTTCCGCAACTACTTTCTTAATATCTTCAGCATATTCCTGAATACGAGTGGGGTCTATACCATATTGCTGTTCGCCCATGAGCGCCTCACCACTTAATTTTAGGAGAATTCGTTTGTATTTCATCTAAGATTTTTTGGAATCCCGACAAAAATAATCAAAAATCTTTTGGGCGATCCCCCCAAATTCAGGCCTATTTTCAGCGATTTCTAAATAAAAATGGATACTTTTTGTAACCTTTTTTTTTAAGAGCAGTATACCCTCTGAACACCAGAACGAATGCATCAACTAACTGACAATGCTTTAATGCTTAAAGTAAAAGCCGGCGAATTAGATAAGCTGGGATTGCTTTATGAAAGGCATAAAAAAAGACTTTTTGGGTTTTTCTATAACCTGGATCAGAATCCAAGTCTTAGTGAAGATTTGGTGCAAAATGTGTTCGCACGAATGCTAAAATATAGAACTAGTTATAGTGGAGAAGGATCATTTTTAGCTTGGATGTTTAGTATGGCCCGTAATGTTCGCTACGATCATTTTAAGAAAAGCGGTCCGCAACACACCGATTTAAATCAAGTGGTCTACAAATTGGAGGACACCAATTCCACGGAACAGCAAATAGAACGGCATGACACAGTTAAATTGATTAGAAGGGCATTAATGAAACTAGAAGAAGATAAAAGAGAGGTGATTGTGTTAAGTAAATTAAAGGAAATGAAATTTAGTGACGTGGGAAAGGCTATAGGATGTTCAGAAGGTGCAGCGAAGGTAAAAGCCCACAGAGCCTTAAAAGAGCTTAAAAGTATCATTGAAACCATGCAAATAGTATCATAGGATGGAGAAAGAACAACACAGTTCCATGATCATGGATTTTTTAAAAGGGAATCTCTCTGACGCTGAAAGAAGCGACTTTGAAACGCTACTAACAAAAGACCAAAGCTTCAAAGAGCAATTCTTAGAAATGCAAGCCCTTTGGGAAGGATTAGAGACCATGGAAGTCCCCGAACCCAGTGAAGCTATGGATGCTCAGTTTTTCAGCATGTTACATGAACATCAAGAACAACATGCTCCTGTAACCACAACCTCTGGCACCAAAAGTTTTTTAGATGGGTTGTTTTATTGGATTTTGAAACCCCAATTTGCGTATGGACTCTTGTTTGTAACACTTCTGGGAGGTTTTATATTCTCTAGAGGAACCCAAGAAGTTCCTAAGAATGTAGAAACGGTAAGCAGCTCAGAGACTGCGCAAGTGCGTGAGAAGTTAGTACTAACATTATTAGAACAGAATTCTGCCAATAAACGATTAGAAGGTGTTAGTGAAGCCAATAAAATAGGCAAGGTAGATGAACAGGTGATTAATGCTTTGCTTAGAACCTTAAATAAAGATCCCAATGTTAATGTGCGGTTGGCTGCTATTGAATCATTAACGAATTATGTAGATAATCCAAAGGTTCGTCAAGGACTTATACAATCTATTCCAAATCAAGAGTCACCCATTATTCAGGTAACCTTGGCCAATTTAATGTTAGCGTTAGAAGAACGAAAATCAATAGCCCCTTTCCGGCAATTACTAGAGAAACCGGAATTAGACACAACGGTGAAAAAGAAAATAGAGAAAACAATTAAATCAATCATTTAAATATTCATCTGTCCCAGCTGGGACCAATCAAAGTACGAACAGTCAAATTTTTAATTATGAAACAGCGAAACAGCTTTATGTTAATGCTATGTATGGTAGCAGGCTTTTGCTTCGGCCAGGAGAAGCAGTTTAAGGAAATTATTACCAAGGAGTTGGCTTTTAACGACCGAAGCCAAGAAAACACCCTGGTATTGCAAAATATTTTTGGTCCTATTACTATTGAAGGGTATACCGGCACTACCATTCAAATTGAAGTGGAAAAACGAATAACTGCCGATGATCAAGAGCGTTTAGAAAAAGGAAAGCAAGAACTTCAACTGAAGACAACCTTATCCGGAAATAAATGGTTAGTACATCCTGATGCACCTTATATTGATTACAATGAAAAAGGATTAAAATTTAATTGGTGTAATGAGTATCAAGAGCCTGAATATGAGCATACCCTACGTTTCAAAGTAAAGGTACCCCGGGGAATTAATTTAAATATTGGCACTGTAAACGATGGTGACATTTATGTAGCCAATACCCAAGGGAATTATATTAAGGTCAATAATGTAAATGGGGGCATAGAACTTAAAAATGTTGAAGGAAAAACCAATTTACACTGTATTAATGGTGCTGTAGATGTGAGTTATGCTAGCAACCCCTCCGAAGCTTCTAAGTACTATTCTTTAAATGGCGATATAAACATCACCTATCAAAATGCTTTGGATGCAGATGTTTCATTTACAAGTATGAATGGGGAGTTATTTACAGATTTTGACATTGCTAAACAATACGTAAAAACTAAAAAAGAAATTAATAAAAAAGGAGCAGGGAAATTCAAATACAAAGCCACACCAATTGTTCAAATAGGGGGTGGTGGATTACAATTGGATTTTGAAACCCTGAACGGAAATGTATTCATCAAAAAAATCTAAGCATTATGAAAAAGTATTATATCATCACCTTACTAACTGTTTTTTGCCTGGGAATCGTGCAGGCACAAGAAAAAGAAATAGATCTATTCTCAGTTCCTTTGAGTAGTCCTAACGCACCAGGTAAGCTCATTGTTAACCAGTTAACTGGCTCCATCTCTGTAACTGCCTACAATGGTAGTGAAGTCATTGTAAAAGCTACTGTGAGTGAAGGGCATCACGGTTGCGATGATTGTAAGGACAGAAACGAAAGCAGTAAAAATGGAATGAAAAAAATATCAGCTTCTAGTTTAAATATTGGTGCAGAAGAAGAAGACAATGTCGTTAAAATTCAAAACGAACTCTGGAACAAAAAGACAGATTTAAGCATTAAAGTGCCCACTAATTTTTCTTTAAAATTAAAAACGGTTAATGATGGGGATATCTTAGTAGAAGGTGTGAATGGTGAAATGGAGATCAGTAACATTAATGGCGATATTACATTAGAGTCTGTAAGCGGTTCTGTGGTTGCTAATACTACTAACGGAGAGCTTAAAGTGAGTTTTAATAGCATTCTTACTGATAAGGATATGGCGTTTAGCAGCTTTAATGGTGACGTAGAAATCATCTTTCCAAAGTCGTTAAAGGCTACTGTAAAAGCAAAGTCAGATATGGGAGATGTTTATACAGATTTTGATCTGGCCCTTTCTAAGAACGAACCACAAGTAGATAAAACTAGTTCTTCTGGAAAATACCGGGTGAAAGTAGAGCAATGGGTGAAAGGAACGATCAATGGTGGCGGTCCCGAAATGCTTTTTAAAACATTCAATGGAGACATAATGATTAAGTCGAAGTAATTCTATGGTAAAAGCATAAAAAAAGGCTCCTAAACAGGAGCCTTTTTTTGTAGAATTTATCTTTGACTTATCCCAAAGCTACTCTAGAAAAACCGGTAACTTCTAAGCTAGAATCTACAGATTTTACGTATTGAGAAACACTTTGTTTGCTGTCTTTAATGAAAGCTTGATTGATAAGTGTATTGTCTTTAAAGAAACGCTTTAATTTTCCTTTAGCGATGTTATCTAACATTGCTTCAGGCTTTCCTTCTTGACGAAGTTGATCTTTAGCAATTTCAATTTCCTTGTCAATAACAGATTGATCTACTCCTTCTTCATTAAGGGCTACAGGGTTCATAGCAGCAGCCTGCATGGCTACGTCTTTTGCTGCAACATCTGCACCAGCAACATTGGCAGAAAGACCAACCAAGGTAGCAATCTTGTTACCTGCATGAATGTAGGAACCAACAAAAGGAGCGCTTAATTTTTCAAAACTTCCAATTTCAATTTTTTCACCAATTACTCCAGTTTGTTCTGTAAGTTTTTCACCTACAGTCATTCCATTAAAATCAGCGGCAAGAAAATCGTCTTTAGAATCGAAATTTAAAGCAACACCTGCTAATTCATTAGCGAGGCTTACAAAAGTTTCGTTTTTAGCAACGAAGTCTGTTTCACAGTTTAATGAGATAATAACACCAGAAGTGTTTCCTTCATTCACTTTTGCAATAGCAGCTCCTTCAGAAGAATCTCTGTCGGCACGCTTTGCAGCAACTTTCTGTCCTTTCTTTCTAAGGATTTCAATTGCCTTATCAAAATCGCCCTCTGCTTCAACTAATGCTTTCTTGCAATCCATCATTCCAGCACCAGTCATTTTTCTCAACTTATTTACGTCTGCGGCGGTAATTTTTACCATTTTATTACGTCGTTTAGAATGTTATGTAAAGTAAAGCACAGTGTTTGTGCTTTGTTTTAACTCAATGTTATTTTACTCTTCAGAATCTTCGATTCCTCCTTTGGCATTGTCTTGCCATTCTTTCAGTTCGTCCCATTTGCCATCTGCAGCCATCTGTCCTTGCTTAGCCCAAGATCCTGGATCTAAGTGAGCCAATCTAGGACTAGCATCTGTCAAGATAGTTTTCATAGCGTCGGCATCAGCTTTAGCTATATCAGCAAAAGTGGCAATACCAGCAGCAACCAATGCTTCGGCTGCTTTAGGGCCAATCCCTTCAATTTTTGTTAAGTCGTCTGCCTTCACTTCTTTTTTAGAGGCTTTAGCAGGTGCTGCCTTTGCAGGCTCTTTTGCTTCTTTTTTAGCAGGAGTTGCTTTTGCAGTAGTTTCTGCAGCTGGCTGTTCTTTATCACCTTGCTTGTCTGCTTTGCGTTCTGCTAGTCCTTCTGCAACGGCGGCAGTAACTTCCGTCATGATAATCTCGATAGATTTACCTGCATCGTCATTAGAAGGAATTACGTAATCAATTGGTCTAGGGTCGCTATTGGTATCAACCATTGCAAAAATTGGAATATTCAATTTCTGAGCTTCCTTTACTGCAATATGCTCACGCATGGTGTCAACAATAAAAATAGCACCTGGTAAACGAGTCATATCAGAAATAGAACCTAAGTTCTTTTCTAACTTTCCTCTTAAACGATCTACTTGTAAACGCTCTTTTTTAGAAAGAGTGTTAAAAGTTCCATCTTTCTTCATACGATCAATGGAAGCCATTTTTTTAACTGCTTTTCTAATAGTTACAAAGTTAGTAAGCATACCACCTGGCCATCTTTCTGTGATGTACGGCATGTTTACTTTCGCTACTTTATCAGCAACGATGTCTTTTGCTTGTTTTTTGGTAGCTACGAAAAGAATTTTTCTTCCTGAGGCGGAAATTTTACGAAGCGCATCTTTTGCTTCTTCTAATTTCGCAGCGGTTTTGTAAAGATTAATTACGTGAATTCCATTACGCTCCATATAAATGTAAGGAGCCATGTTAGGATTCCACTTTCTTGTTAGGTGGCCAAAGTGCACACCTGCTTCTAGTAAGTCTTTGACTTCTGTGTTGTTTGCCATTTTAGATACTTAGTTTACGTTCCGTTGAGATAGCAATGCCGAGGTGGTCATCTGTAAAAGGAATCGCCCCCGCCATTTAGATGCTAAACTAGTTTCCAAAAAAGTCGATTTTCCTTTTTTGGAACAACGACAACTTTTAGATTAAAATTTTGCCAACCAATTTGGCTGACTTTCAATGAACAATTGCACATTAAAATGTGCGGTATATAAAAAGCACGGCGAACCGTGCCTGATTTTTTAACGTTTGGAGAATTGGAATTTCTTTCTCGCTTTTTTCTGGCCGAATTTTTTACGCTCTACCATTCTTGGATCACGCGTTAAAAGACCTTCTGGTTTAAGCACTTCTCTATTCTCTTCATTGATCTCACACATTGCTCTAGAAAGTGCTAAACGTACTGCCTCTGCTTGTCCAGTGATACCTCCGCCGTACACGTTTACGTTTACATCAAAGTTTCCTTCGTTCTCCGTTAAGGTAAAAGGTTGTTTTACTTTGTACTGTAAAGGACCCGTAGTAAAATACTCTTCTAAGGATTTCTTATTAATGGTAATGTTCCCTTTTCCTTCCGTTACGTATACACGGGCAACAGCAGTTTTTCTTCGCCCAATTTTGTGAACTACTTCCATTATTTGTAGTCGTTTAAATTAATAGCTTTTGGTTTTTGAGCCTCATGTTCATGAGTTGGCCCAGCATACACTTTTAGATTGCGGAATAAATCTGCACCTAATTTGTTCTTAGGCAACATTCCTTTGACTGATTTTTCAATCAATCGCTCAGGATGCTTATTCATCATTTCACTGGCAGTCGTAGAACGTTGTCCACCTGGATAACCAGTATATCTTAAATATGTTTTCTCTTCCAGTTTATTCCCACTCAACTCAATCTTCTCTGCGTTGATCACAATAACATTGTCACCACAGTCTACGTGAGGTGTGAAATTGGTTTTGTATTTCCCTCTTAAAATTTTAGCCACTTTAGAAGCCAATCTTCCTAAAGTTTCTCCTTCGGCATCAACCAATACCCATTCCTTATTTACTGTAGCCTTGTTGGCAGAAAGTGTCTTGTAACTTAATGTATCCATTTCTCTGAAATGTGTTAGAAATCAATCCGTTTTCGTTAAACGGGGTGCAAATGTACAATTATTAGATTGAAATACAAATGTATAGATGGGAATATTTTACTGTTTTTCGGAACCACAGAAAAAGGATGGCAAATCTCATCATTTTATGTTAAAAAAACCAAAAAAAGTCCAAGTACTGTAACGATCTAAAAAACTTCGAGTCTTTACTTCACATCAATCAAAAAACGAACAATCGTGAGCAAACCAACCCTAACGCTCCTTGCCTTTTTTTTGCTGTCTTACGGCTTCTCACAAGACATGGCAGAGGCAGATGCAACAGAAGACACCTCCGGAAACTCAGAATTTATTGCTAAAAAGATATACGTAACCCAAGCAATTGGGGAAGATGAACCTCCCGCTATAGATGGTCTTTTAAATGATCCAGTCTGGGAAATGGTAGACTGGGCAGGAGATTATATTGAAAATAGACCTGATGAAAATACCCCTCCAAGTTTTCAAACAAAATTTAAGATCGTCTATGACAGTAAATACCTATACATAGGGGTTCGCTGTATAGATAATGAACCCGAAAGTATCGTACAGCGCATGTCGCGTAGGGATGGTTTTGATGGTGACTGGATTGAGTTTAACATTGATAGCTACCATGACAAGCGCACGGCATTTTCTTTTAATGTTACGGCAGCAGGGGTTAAAGGAGATGAATTGGTTTCTGAAAACGGTAATAATTGGGATGACAGCTGGAACCCCATTTGGTATACCAAAACCAATATTGATGAGCAAGGTTGGACGGCCGAATTAAAAATTCCGTTCAGTCAAATAAAATTTGGAAAAGAAGAAGATCAAATCTGGGGATTGCAATCTACCCGTCGCTTTTTTAGAGAAGAAGAACGTTCTCTTTGGCAACGTGTCCCGTTGGATGCACCCGGTTGGGTGAGTGAGTTTGGTGAGCTACATGGCTTGAAAAACATTGAACCGCAGAAGCAATTAGAAATTCAACCCTACACAGTTGCTAGTGGGGAAACCTATGAAGCAGAGGAAGGAAATCCCTTTAGAACAGGAAACGAAACCGATATTAATTTTGGCTTAGATGCTAAAATTGGTATTACAAATGACTTAACACTAGACCTTACTGTTAATCCAGATTTTGGTCAAGTAGAAGCAGATCCATCGGCAATTGCACTAGATGGGTTTCAAATATTCTTCCGAGAGCAACGTCCATTTTTTGTAGAGAACAATAACATCTTCGACTTTAATCTTTCACAATCACAGGCGGGTAATACCTTTGGTTCAGACAATGTATTTTACAGTCGTAGAATAGGCCGCAGTCCACAAGGGTTTCCTAATACCCAAAGTGGTGAATTTGTAGATCAACCAGAAAACACACAGATTATTGGAGCTTCTAAGTTTAGCGGAAAAACCAAAGACGGCTGGGCTATTGGAGTTTTAGAAAGTGTCACGGCTAGAAAATATGCGACCATTGATAACAATGGTGATAGAAGAAGAGAAATTGTGGAACCGCTCACCAATTATTTTGTAGGACGTTTACAGAAAGATTTTAACGATAGAAACTCGTACATAGGCGGTATCGTAACGGCGGTAAATAGAGATGCATTAACTGAAAATATCGATTTCTTACATCGCCAAGCCTATAGTGGCGGATTCGACTTTAAACATCAGTGGAATAATAGAGATTGGTATGTAGGCGGAAATATTAATTGGAGCCATGTAAGAGGTAGTGAAGAAGCCATACAAAATACCCAAGAGTCTATAACCCACTTATTTCAACGGGTAGATGCTTCTCATGTTAATGTAGAAGAAGATCGCACTTCTCTTACGGGGACTGGTGGAAATTTGCAAATTGGGAAAGTAGGAGATGGGCATTTTATGTTTGAGTCTGGTGGAACATGGCGTTCTCCAGAACTGGAACTAAATGATATTGGTTTCCAAAGGCAATCAGATGACATTCGGCATTATACTTGGATTGGCTATAGAACGCTAAAACCAGATAGTACCTTTAGAAGGGTAGGAATCAATTATAATCATTGGAGTGCTTGGGATTTTGGAGGTAACCACAATGAGCTTCGCTTTAATACCAATAGTTGGCAGAATTGGGCAAACAACTGGTTCTCTAACTTAGGAATTAATTATGCGCCTATTCAATACTCTAATTTCGCCTTGCGAGGTGGTCCCAGACTACGTCGTTCTCAGGAAGTGAGTTTTTGGAATGGAATAGGTACTGATGGCCGTAAAAAATTACGATTTAATGTCTTTCATAATGGAAGAAAAGCCCTTGATAATTCCATTAGCCGCTATTATATAGAAGCGGGATTCCGATACCAACCAATGGATGCACTGCGAATTTCTGTTTTTCCAGAATACAGCATCAATAATGATAAATTACAATACATCAGCAACATAGATACTCAAAATGGCGTGCGTTATCTGAATGGTGAAATTGAGCAACGCACCCTTAGTATGTCCATTCGTTTAAATTATAACATTAACCCCAACTTAACGGTGCAGTACTGGGGTCAACCCTTTATTTCTCGTGGGAGGTACTCTAATTTTAAGCATGTCACTGATGCAACGGCCAGGGAATTTACAGATCGCTTTGTGCAATACGATGCTAATCAGTTATCCTTCTTAGATAGTACCTATTCTGTGGACGAAGATTTAGATGGCACCACGGATTTTACATTTGGTGATCCAGATTTTGCTTTTGTTCAGTTTAGATCCAATTTAGTCATACGATGGGAGTACATTCCTGGGTCCGAAATATTCTTGGTTTGGTCACAAGATGTTTCTCGTTCTGGCGATCCTTCTAATGGATTGTTTACCAACCTTGAAGACAATATTTTTGGGCAAACAGCGCAGAATATTTTCTTGTTAAAAGCAACTTATCGATTTGTTTTCTAGAAATTTATGGGCGGTAGTAATTTTTCTTTTCTTTGTATTTCACCCCATAATAGTCAACAAATGATACGAAGATTTTTAGTTTTCCTACTTGTTTTTGGAATAGTTGTTTCCTGTTCAACAGACAATTCAGACGACACCAATACCGACGATGTGATTGGTATGGAAGACGATGGAACAAACGATACAATGACCGATCAGTTAGATTTGGTTGGTTTATGGGTATTGTCTGAAATAAGATTAGATGAGGGAGTGGATGACTTTACCTTAGAATTATTGGATGTTGTTGTAGACGATTTGTTTGAACAAGAATGCTATTTAATAAGCTTTGAATTTAAGGAAGATGGAACAGTAGATATTTCTAACAGAGCAAGCGATGTAGAGGTAACTGGAATAGAAATAACCTGCCCAGAAACTATAGAAGTTGTTACCACTGGATGGGAATTGGATGGTGATCAATTAACGCTTATTGATGAAGTAGAAGGATCCGAAACCGTTACTATCATCATCGAAGACGAAAATACCTTCTTAATTGAGGGAGAGGAAGGAATTGATGAAGAGTTTGTAGGCTCTCAAGCAGTTTTTGTTCGTCTGTAGGCTTATCCCTTCTTCATTATTTTTTGTAGCGCTTTTACCAAGGCCTCATTGGCTTCCTGGTCCCCAATAGTAATCCTTACTTTACCAGGTGCACCAAACTGAGAAACAGGACGTACCATAACCCCATGTTCTAGCAAGCGATCTGTAAATTCCATTTCAGGTAGTGGCGGGTCTATGATAAAAAAGTTACCCTGCGTAGGCCAATAGGTAATCCCTAGGGACTGAAATTCTTGAGCTAGATAGGTGCGACCTTCGTGTACAGTGTCAACAGTTTCTTCTATGAATTTATCATCTTCAAGTGCTCCTATTGCTGCCTCTAATGAAGGTAAGGGCATTAAAAACGGTTTGTGTATTAAGCGTAGATAATTGGCAATCGTGGCAGTTGTATAGGCGTATCCAATTCGTAATCCGGCCAGTCCATAGGTTTTAGAAAAACTATTAAGCCCTAGCACGCTATATCCCTTTTCTACGTAGGGCAATGCAGTGGTATAATCTGGAGCATCTGCAAAATGTCTGTAAACCTCATCAAAGACAATTAAAATTTCTTTGGGCACCCTTTCTAAGAATGCTTCTAATTGATCTTTTGGAATGTAAGAGCCAGTAGGGTTGTTTGGACTTGTTAAGAATATCACCTTCGTTTTTTCTGTGATAGCTTCTAAAATCCCACTGCTGTTAAGATTGTAATGCGGTGATGTTAAGGGAATATCTATGAGTTTGGCCCCATACCATCTAGAGAAAACAGAATATGGTAAAAAACAAGGGTTCGAAAAAATTACTTCATCACCTTCGTTTACAAATGCTCGCAAGAGCATATCTATAATTTCTGAGCCACTATTTCCCGTAATAAACTGATCTTCTGTAAGTCGATGGTCAAAATCCTTTACCAAGGCTTTCCGTAGTCTTAGATCATTCTGATCTGGGTAAACGTCAATGGTATCAAGTGCTTTTTTAGCAGCTGCTACTCCCTTAGGAGAAGCCCCAAGCGGGTTTTCATTGGAAGAAAGCTTGTATATTTTACGTGTACTTGCTGGGATATTCTTACCTCCCTTATACACCTCCTTCGGTTCTAAATGCGCCTTAAAATTTCGTTCTATTCCAGATTTCATGAGTTACAGCGTATCTGCATAAACTAAAATAGCCAAGGCTTTCTTGGCTTCACCTTCTTCTAAAACGCGTTGTGCCAACCAGTGGAGTTGCTTTTTATGCTTCTCAGGATCTGTACCAACCTTTTTTGCCATCATCAGAAGCTCATCGTCCTTCTCTAGGATTTCCAATTCCGCCCGGCTAGGCAATTCTTCTAGATTGCCTAAGCGTCCTAAGTTGTTGCCTGTTAGAATGGTACTTTCACGTATACTTTGTGGTAATGCATCTACGCCCATGCCTTTACTTCTAATTGGTTTGGGAATTTCAAAAAGTGCCGCTCCATTGGCTCGTATATACCAACTGCCTCCCATTCTTCCAACAAGGTCTAGTTTTTCGGTGTCTAAAGCGTCTTCGGTGAGATACTTTTCATTAATGTGAATGCGTTTTACTTCTGCTAGAATAAGATTTCCAGCCCCTGGAGTGTCTGCAAGTTCAATCACGTCTCGTACGGTGCATTCAAAAGCAACAGGAGCTTCTCCTACACGTGGCGGTTTTACAAGGTCACTCGCAACTTCAGTGAGACCAGCTTTGGTAAATTCGTTCACACCTTTTGCATAGGCCGTACTGCTTAAAGACATCTGTTCAACAATAGCATGATTCACGATATTTATTACCACCTCTGGAACCTCTTTTACATTTTCATGCGAATGTTTCAGACTATTATCCCTACCACTTCTAGCCGGTGAAAAAATGAGCACTGGCGGATTAGAACTAAACACGTTAAAGTAACTGAAAGGGCTTAAATTCACTGTTCCCTTTGCATCAACCGTACTTGCAAAGCAAATAGGTCTTGGTGCCACGGCCGTTAAAAGGATGCTGTGGAGTTCTTGTTGACTAATCCCTGAGGGGTCTACTGTTTTCGTTTTCATGTTGATGGCAATACTTTGGTAGTTACTTGGCCAAAACCAACTCGGATGTTCTCTTTTTGGGCATATCCTTTCATACTAACTTCATCACCATCCTTGATAAATTTACGTTCACTACCGTCTTTTAACACCACGGGTTTAGTGCCCATCCATGCCAATTCTAACATGGAACCATAACTATTTTCCTCTTTGCCGGAAATTGTTCCAGAGGCCATCATATCTCCAACGCGAACATTGCAACCATTTACAGTATGGTGGGCCAATTGCTGTGCCATGTTCCAATACATATACTTAAAATTAGAATGGCAAACAGTAGTATCATTGATCGCCACTTCTAAAGCAATGTCGTAATTCTGTTTTCCTTCATATTCCAAATAGGGAAGTACTTTAGGCTCTTGCGTAGGACCTGCTACTTTGAAAGGTGCTAAGGCCTCAAGAGTCACAATCCATGGAGAAATTGAGGAGGCAAAGTTTTTAGCTAGGAACGGCCCTAAAGGAACATACTCCCACTTCTGAATATCTCTAGCAGACCAATCATTGAACAATACCAGCCCAAAGATATAATCCTCTGCATTTTGGGTGCTAACTTGCTCCCCCATTTTAGTGTTCTTACCTACAACAAAACCCATTTCTAGTTCAAAATCTAAGCGTTGTGTAGGCCCAAAAACAGGTTGGGATGCCCCGTTAGGAATAGTTTGACCCTTTGGTCGTTGAATGGGTGTTCCAGAAACCACGATAGAACTGGCTCGCCCATGATACCCTACAGGAATATGCTTCCAGTTAGGTAATAGCGCATTTTCTGGATCGCGAAACATTTTCCCCACGTTGGTGGCATGTTCTATACTTGAATAGAAATCAGTATAATCTCCCACATGTACAGGCATGTGCATGGTGGCCTCTGCCTGGGTTACAAAGAGTTCTGGTTTGCCTGCAAGCACAGAATTTTCATCTTGCAACCAGCGCTGTATATCACTACGAACTTTAGAAGTTACAGACTTGCCAAGGGCAATGAAATCATTGAGGTGCTCATTATTCACCAAACTACCGTCAAAATCAAACACCCCTAAATCATGTACGGCACTTAAGTCTAATATATGTTCGCCAATCGCTACGCCAGCACGCTTTTTTCGATCAGTTGTTGAAAAAATTCCAAAGGGAATGTTATGAATGGAAAAATCTGAATTTTGAGGGATTGCTATAATCATAAAGGATCTTAAATATTCAATTGATTTTAGAATGCTTGTTTTAAATTACTCTACCCAAGACTTGTAGTAGGTGCCGTCATCAATTTTTAGGGCATTTTCAGTGACTTGCAGCGGCTTAAAGGTATCTATCATTACGGCTAATTCTTCGGTCCCTTTTTTGCCTATACTCGCTTCATAAGTACCAGGATGCGGTCCATGAGGAATTCCGGCAGGATGCAAAGAAATATAACCAGGGCCAATTCCAGTTCTGCTCATAAAGTCCCCATCCACATAATATAAAACTTCATCAGAGTCTATGTTCGAGTGGTTGTAGGGTGCGGGAATCGCTTTGGGATGATAGTCGTACAAACGAGGGCAAAAAGAACAAATTACAAACGCACCAGTTTCAAAAGTTTGATGAACTGGCGGCGGCTGATGCACACGTCCGGTAATGGGTTCAAAATTATGAATAGAGAAACCGTACGGATAGTTATAACCATCCCAACCAACTACATCAAAAGGATGGCTGGCATAAACTAGGCTATGCAGCATGCCCTGTTTCTTTATTTTAAGTACAAATTCACCCTTTTCGTCATAAGCTTCTAAATCTTGAGGCAGCTTATAATCGCGTTCACAGAAGGGGGAGTGTTCTAATAACTGACCAAACCAATTACGATATCTTTTAGGCGTGTAAATGGGATGAAAAGATTCTGCATATAGAATACGATTGTCTTCCGTATCAAAGTCTATTTGATAGATCATTCCTCTGGGAATAATTAAATAGTCTCCGTACTCAAATGGAATATTTCCCACAAATGTTCTAAGTGTACCACTGCCTTTATGTATAAAAAGCATCTCATCGGCATCGGCATTCTTATAAAAGTAAGAACGCAGACTTTTCTTTGGGGCGGCAAGACCAATATGCACGTCTGAATTAACCAATAAAGGCTCACGCGCTTCTAAAAAGTCGTCTTTTGCTTCAATATCGAAACCAATTAACTTTCTTGAGGCAATGTTCTTAGCTACTGCAATTTTGGGTCGCACATCTACGGCTTCTTGTAACTCTTTTACCTGTGTAGGTCTATGAATATGATAGAGTAAAGAAGACATCCCATCAAAACCAATGGTTCCGAAGAGTTGTTCATAATACAAACCGCCTTCAGGTTTGGTAAATTGGGTATGCCGCTTCTGTGGAATTTTACCCAAGTGGTGGTAAATAGGCATAATGAAATGTTTTAATGCAAGGTTCCTCGTAATTCCTGCTCTCGCTCAATCGCTTCGAACAATGCTTTAAAGTTACCCTTTCCAAAAGACTGTGCGCCTTTTCTTTGGATAATTTCAAAGAACATAGTGGGTCTAGGTTCTACGGGCTTGGTGAATATTTGAAGCAAATATCCTTCATCATCTCGGTCTACTAGAATACCCAATTCCTTTAAAGGGGCAATGTCTTCATCAATTTTACCCACCCTATCGGTAACTACATCATAGTAGGTAGATGGCACTCTTAAAAATTCTACACCTCTGCTTCGTAAATCACGCACAGTGGTAATGATATCATCTGTGGCCACCGCTACATGTTGCACACCTTCTCCTTCATAAAAATCTAAATATTCTTCTACTTGTGACTTCTTTTTACCTTCTGCGGGTTCATTAATAGGGAATTTAATACGCCCATTTCCATTGCTCATCACCTTACTCATTAAGGCAGTGTATTCTGTTGAAATATCATTATCATCAAAAGAAAGAATATTCACAAAACCCATTACTTTCTCATAGAAAGAAACCCAATGATCCATGCGATCCCATCCAACATTGCCTACCATATGATCTACATATTTTAAACCGGTTGGTTTAGGATTATAATCTGGTGTCTCCCAAGCAATGAATCCTGGTAAAAAAGTACCGTTATAGTCTTTGCGTTCTACAAAAATGTGAACGGTTTCTCCATAAGTATAGATCCCAGAGCGTACTACCTGGCCATGTTCATCCTTTTCTACCTTAGGTTCCATGTAAGAAACGGCTCCATTGGCAATAGCTGTGTTATAAGCGTACGTGGCATCGTCTACCCAAAGTGCTACCACCTTAACACCATCACCATGTTTGTCAATATGTTCTCCAATTTTGGTTCCACTTTTAAGAGGGGACGTCAGGATTAATCGAATTTTATCCTGTATCACAACATAGCTTTCTCGGTCTTTTAATCCAGTTTGTAGTCCTGCGTAAGCGTACGACTGGAAACCAAAGGCAGTTTTATAAAAGTGTGCGGCCTGCTTTGAGTTGCCCACATAAAGTTCTATATAATCCGTACCGTTGATAGGCATAAAGTCTTGTGCCGCATCATGGATCTTAGGTATTGTAGTAGTTTCCATTACTTGTATTTTTATATTCGAATTATAAAATTGTTGTTGATGCAACAAAAATACGTATTTTTGGCTTGCGAACGCTTTTTTTGTAGAAATTTTTAGACGAAAGAATACCATGCTCCATCAAATTGATGAAATACAAGGGATTGGTCTCCATTTAGACCTCGTACTTCGGAAAGTACAGGAAGCGTATTTAAGAAAGTTTGAAGAACTAGGAATAGCCATGACCATTGAACAGTGGGTAATCTTGCATCAAGTTCATGAATTAGGGGACGAAGCCTCACAAAGTGCCATTGTACAAACAAATTTTAGAAACAGAGCTACGATTTCTAGGGTGATAGGAGGTTTAGAACGAAAAGAATGGTTAAAGAAAACGCGATTTAAGGGCGACCTTAAGCGCTACAAATTGCAATTAACCAAGAAAGGACGCGCAGTGGTAGATAAGGTTTTACCTCATGCTATTGTTTTACGAAAACGTACAATCGCCAATTTAGATATGCAAGAATTTGATACCTTTCTAAAAGTATTAGATCAAATAGGTACAAATTATGAGGCAGAGTCTTAAGGTGCTCTTCGGCGTCGTTTTCCTTGTCGTTTCATGCAAACAAACACCTGCTACCTCTACTGACCCTGTTGCGGAAGAAGAAACCTCGCTTAGTCTACACGAAAAGTACCTCTTAGAGATTGAAAAGCTGCCTATCCGCGAAGCAGCTGTGGATTTCTCCGGCATGGTTAAAATAAAGGGAGGTACCTATCTAATGGGGGGCGTTTCCTCCCAAGCACGAGTAGATGAATTGCCTAGGCATTCAGAAAGTGTTTCTTCTTTCTGGATGGATACTACGGAAGTAACCAATGGTCAGTTTCAAGAATTTGTAGCGGCAACAGGATATGTGACCACCGCAGAGCGCGAAGCCTTCATTGAAGGGCAACGTTATCCGCCAGGTGCTTTGGTTTTTGATGCTGCCAATCCCCAATTTTGGTGGAAATACGAGCCCGGTGCTTACTGGGGTGCTCCGCAAGGTAAGGACGATGCGGTGAGCGATAAACTCAACCATCCAGTAGTACAAGTTTCGTGGTATGATGCCATGGCCTATGCACATTGGGTAGGCAAAAGATTACCAACTGAAGTAGAGTGGGAGTATGCAGCCAGAGGTGGCACAACGAACACCCGTTATTATTGGGGAAATGATTTTTCTTTGGCCACATCCCACGCCAATTTTCATCAAGGTTCCTTCCCCGTCGAAAATTTATTGACAGATGCTCATGAAAAGACAGCTGCGGTGGGGTCTTTTTCTCCCAATGAATTTGGATTATACGATATGGCTGGCAATGTTTGGGAATGGTGTTTAGATACCTATTACCCCAATGCGTACGAGCTGTTAGACAAACGCGAAGATGGCTATTTTAAAGGGTATTATAATCCTAAGCAACAAAAAGTGGTTCGTGGTGGCTCCTTTTTGTGTAATGAAAGTTATTGCACGGGTTATCGCGCTTCTGCTAGGATGAGCTCTACGCCAGATACGGGCTTAGAACATACAGGCTTTCGTTTGGTATATGCCCCCTAGCTTCAACCTCCACCCATTCCAATTTCAATGGTTTCACTAAAACTGCGCTTATAACCAATTCTGTGGGCTACAGCTTCTATGGTACAATTGGCGGGTACTTTAATCGGGGTCGTGTAGACTTGCCAATTGCTAGCAAGTGTATCTTTTTGAACCAACCGGTACCCAATTGAGGCACCTTCCGTATCAGAAGAAATGGCCAATTTCCCATCTGAATAAATAAAAGAAGGAGCATCTGTTCTAGGTTGGGTTTTATTGGGCCAACTGGCTTCAATAAGGTCTTGCTCTGGTTGTAAGCCAGTATCATTTATGCGCTCCACCCATTGATCGCAGGCTTCTCTCAGTTCCTTTAATTTGGTAGCGTACGCTTCA
Source organism: uncultured Croceivirga sp. (assembly GCA_964601965.1). Taxonomy (GTDB): domain Bacteria; phylum Bacteroidota; class Bacteroidia; order Flavobacteriales; family Flavobacteriaceae; genus Croceivirga. The sequence goes on along the minus strand of CAZRPJ010000004.1, from coordinate 36,735 downwards.
TCATTTGCTAGATTATGTAACTCATAAGGATCCTTGGAAAGGTCATACAACTCTTCATTTGGTTTTGGTGTTGCAAACCAGGCACTTTGTGCTTCATTGAGGGCACCTGCCTCATTTAGACGAAGTAATTCTTGCATAATGGGCATTTGCTTTCTATAGGCTAAATCGGCATACAGCGCTTTTTCAGGCTCATAATTTTTGATGTATTTAAATTGAGTGTCTCTCACAGAACGAATGCGATCAGTGAATTCATCAAACCGATCTGCCGCTCCAAAAACATAAGAGGGTTCTTCCTTCCTTATGGCGTTCCCTAAAAAGGCGGTGCCTTGAATATGGGCCGGAATAGCTACGCCGGCCAGTGATAAGGTTGTGGGTGCTAAATCGATAAAACTTACAAAACGAGAATCGCGCTGCCCTTTGTACATCGCTTCTGGAAAGCGAATAATCATGGGTACTTTAACGCCACTATCGTAAAGAAGGCGTTTTTGTCTTGGTAGCGGTCCTCCATGATCTGTGTACCATACCACAATAGTGCTATCTAAAAGTCCGTCTTCTTTTAATTCACTTAAAATGGCACCCACTTGCGCATCCATTTCAAGGATGTTAGAGTACATTCTGCGGATATCTTTCTTAGCAATTGGAGTATTTGGTAAATAAGGAGGGATAGGAACTTCAGTCGCCTCGTCTAACCAAAGGGAATCCTTGGCTTTGGCCCATATCTGAGATTCATGGGTAACGCCAATATTAAAGACAGAAAAAAAGGGCTGGTTTTTAGATCTATTTCTCCAATGCGCATCTTTACTGCTCTCGTCCCAAGCAGTCATTGTTTTAATAAATTGGTAATCTTCTTTGCTGTTATTGCTACAATAATAGCCCGCGGCCCGCAGATACTCCGTGAACATTTTTACAGAAGGTGGCGGTACTGCCTCATATGGAATATTCTCCGGCGGTAGTGCCTTGTAATTTTTCTTGAACGATTCTGGTAATGCTTCTATCATCCATGGACCTGTGCGCATATGACTAGCTCCTATACTATTGGCGTACATACCAGTAATAATTGAAGCTCTTGCTGGGGAACAAACTGGATGTGGACTAAAGAAATTATCATAACAGACGCCTTCGGCCGCTAAGGAGTTTAATACAGGCGTAACAATGGTGCTGTCCCCAAAAGCCGGAATATTGGGACTCATATCTTCCGCAACAATCCATAAAATGTTCGGGGTAAAATCCAAAGAAGGATTGATGATTGCTTCTGAAAATTCTGTACTTGTTTCGGTTGTAGTTTCGGAACAACTTACTAATCCTATGACTACTAGTAAGATGGCATAAATTTTCTTCACGAGGCTATGTTTATGTGTCTTTTAAAAATATAAAAGTTATTGGTTTATTCTGTTGAAATTGAGGTGATTCACTGTGATTTTACCTTAACAAGCTGTTAAAAACGAGCTTTTGGGGTAAAATAGCATAGATATTGGATAATTTTCATGATTTCCATCCTAAGAATCTACAAGAAATTTGCCCTGTATTTTAATATACTGTTGTATGAAAAAGTTAGTTTATTATCCCAACATGTGGCAGACCTATCCGTTTTCGATAGATTTAGCGATTCACGCAGAGCGTGAAGCCGCAAAAAAAGCTGCCGAAAAAAAAGAGAGAAAATCAAAGTTTAAACTGGCCTTGGGCTGGTAATCCAAAAACGAATAGTGAGATATAAAGGCACCTTAGGGTGCCTTTTTTAATGGGCTTCTAACCAGTTTGCTCCAATACCTACTTCAACATCTAATGGTACCGCCATTTTGTAAGCATTCTCCATTTCTGTTTTAATCAATTCCTTCATTGTTTCCAACTCAGGTTTATAGCAATCAAAAACAAGTTCATCATGTACCTGAAGGAGCATTTTTGTTTTGTATTGGCCTTCTGCAAGCTTTTTATGGATATTGATCATGGCAATTTTAATAATATCTGCAGCACTTCCTTGAATAGGTGCGTTCACAGCATTTCGCTCCGCAGCCCCGCGTACTACCTGATTGCCAGCATTAATGTCTTTTAAGTAACGTCTTCTGCCTAAAACTGTCTGCACATAGCCATTGTCTCTGGCAAAATCTACTTGTTCGCTCATGTAATTACGAAGCTTTGGGTATGTCTTGTAATATGTTTCAATGAGTTCTTTGGCTTCAGTACGACTTAAATCTGTCTGATTGCTTAATCCAAAAGCAGATACCCCATATATTATTCCAAAATTTACTGTTTTTGCGTTGCTTCGTTGTTCTCTTGTAACTTGGTCTATTGGAACATTAAAAACCTTTGAGGCGGTGGAAGCATGAATATCTTCTCCATTTTTAAAAGCAGAGATCATGGTATCTTCTTCGCTGAGTGCCGCAATAATGCGCAGTTCAATTTGCGAATAATCTGCTGCTAAAAGAACGTAATTTTCATCTCGAGGAATAAACGCTTTTCGCACTTGTCTGCCACGCTCCGTTCTAATAGGAATATTTTGTAGGTTGGGATTGTTGCTACTTAAACGCCCAGTAGCAGCCACGGTTTGCATATAATCTGTATGCACTCGACCGCTATGGGGTTGTACTTCGTTGGGAAGTGCATCTACATAGGTGCTTTTAAGTTTCGCCAAGCCGCGATAGTCCAATACATTCTGTATAATTTCGTGATCTTTCGCTAGATAACTTAAGACCTCTTCGGAAGTTGAGTACTGCCCAGTTTTTGTTTTCTTAGGTTTATCAACCAAATTCATTTTCCCAAAGAGAATTTCTCCAAGCTGTTTGGGGGACGCTATATTGAAGGTTTCTCCCGCTTGTTCATAAATCTTTTTCTCTAGCGTAGCGATATCCGAGTTTAAATCCTTAGAAAGCTCGTTTAAAAACTCCTTATCTAAGTTAATGCCTTCCTGCTCCATGGCTGCTAAAACTCGTAATAAAGGAACTTCAATCGTGTTGAAAAGAGTATCTGTTTTTGCGGCGGCTAATTCGGGTCTAAAGTGCTGTGCCAATTGAAAGGTGATATCTGCATCTTCCACGGCATATTCCGTCTGCTTTTCTAGTGGTACTTGCCGCATACTCAGTTGATTTTTACCTTTCTTCCCGATGAGTTCGGTGATGGAAATGGGCGTGTAATTCAAATAAGTCTCGGCTAAAACATCCATATTATGACGCATATCTGGATTGATGAGATAGTGTGCCAACATCGTATCAAACAACGCACCCTGAACGCTAATGCCATAGTTGTCTAACACTTTAAGGTCATATTTTAAGTTCTGTCCTATTTTTTCAATGGATTCTGCCTCGAAGAATGGCCGAAATTTTTCTAAAAGTGCGGTTGCAGCTGATCGCTCTTCAGGTATTGGAACATAATATCCCTTGCCAGCTCCCCAAGAGAAAGCAATCCCCACTAATTCTGCTTCTAAAGGATTAAGAGAGGTGGTCTCCGTATCAAAGCACACAGAAGTCTGCTCCATGAGTTGTTTTACAAACAAATCCATTGCCAAACCTTCTTGCACCGTTTGATAAAAATGCGGAACATCTTGCACCGTTTTCCTACTATTTACATCTTTAATAGTAGCTGCGGCCTCTGTCGGGTCGCCTCCAAACAAGGTAAATTGTCCACTCCCAGCTACTTTTGCTTCTTGCTTGGCAGTAGGTGTACTGGTTACTTGAGTTGTAGGAGTGGCCTCGCCCGAGAATAGTTTAAGAAACTGCTCTTTTAACCTTCTAAATTCTAATTCTTCAAAGATTGTTTGTACTGCTTCTGCATCTGGCGGGCACATTTCAAAATCTTGGGCATCAAATGTAACCTCACAATCCACTTTAATTTCCGCTAATTGTCTGGATAATCTGCCAAGTTCTGCATTCGCCTCTACTTTTTCGCGCATTTTACCTTTAAGCTGATCTGTATTGGCAAGCAATCCTTCTAAAGACCCAAACTGCGCTAAGAATTTTTGAGCAGTTTTATCTCCAACGCCTGGTAAACCTGGGATATTATCGCTCGCATCGCCCATCATTCCTAAATAATCAATGACTTGCTCTGGACGCTCAACCCCGAAACGTTTTTGAATTTCTGGAATACCCCATATTTCAATTCCATTGCCCATTCTAGCAGGGCGGTACATAAAAATGTTCTCTGACACCAACTGCCCAAAATCTTTATCTGGGGTAACCATATACGTTTTAAAACCCTCTTTCTCTGCTTGTTTTGCAAGGGTTCCAATAAGATCATCTGCTTCATAGCCTTCTAGTTCCACTACTGGAATTTTCATGGCCTTTAATATGTTCTGTATGTACGGTACGGCAATTCGTATCGCATCAGGAGTTTCATCCCGGTTTGCTTTATAATCTTCATACAGTTCTGTGCGTTCTACACTACCTCCTTTATCAAAAGCCACTGCTAAATGATCAGGCTGTTCACGGCGAATCACATCAAAAAGAGAATTCATAAACCCCATGATGGCAGAGGTGTCCATCCCTTTAGAGTTGATTCGAGGGTTTTTTATAAAGGCGTAATATCCTCTAAAAATCAGCGCATAAGCATCAAGTAGAAAAAGACGTTTTTGATCGGACATCGTATACTATTGTAGTGTTAGGTAATTGTATTTTGTTGGATTCTAAAAGTAGAAAAAAGTATTGTTTTCCATTTGGTTCCAATAGGTTCTTTGTACTGTGCTACTGACTATGAAATTATATGGTCTTCGGTATCCTTATAAAAGCTTGAAGAGCCCACATTTTCATGTCCAGAAGGATCATACTTTCGGTAGCTAAAGCCAGGATGCACGCAATACGCTCCTGTTTCTCCTTGTTTATTGATTGCTAAAAAGCCAATCTGGAAATCTTTACGCCCTTCATTCTTCTTCATGATGCGTTTTACACCTTCTTCGCAAGCTTCTTGGGGTGATTTTCCTTGTCGCATTAACTCAACAATTAAAAAGCTACCAACAGTTCTAATCACTTCTTCACCTACCCCGGTGGCCGTAGCACCACCTACTTCGTTATCCACATAAAGGCCTGCCCCAATGATGGGAGAATCGCCCACTCTTCCAGCATATTTGTAGGCCATTCCACTGGTGGTGCAAGCTCCAGCAATATCGCCGTTGCTATCAATAGCCAGCATACCAATAGTGTCGTGGTTTTCTATGTTAATGACAGTTTCATATTGCGCTTCTTTTTTCCATTCTTCGTACTGCTTTTTAGTGCTTTCTGTGAGAAGGTCTTCCTTAGGAAACCCTTGTTCGTACGCAAATTTTTCGGCCCCTTTGCCGGCTAAAATAATATGTGGAGTTTCTTCCATAACCTTGCGAGCAACGGATATAGGATGCACAATATTTTGAAGATAGACTACAGCGCCGCAGTTTCCATCTTTATCCATAATGCAAGCATCCAAAGAAACGGTACCATCGCGATCTGGCCGGCCTCCTTTACCAACCGTTTCGTTGGTAACATCTGCCTCTTCTACCCGAACGCCTTGTTCTACAGCATCTAGACTTGCACCTCCTTCTTTCAATACTTCCCAGGCTTTTGCAGATGCATTCGAAAAATCCCAGGTACAAACAACAATGGGTTTAATGGGTTCACTAACAGGGATTTCTGATTTTTGATCGGTTTCATTCTTGCATGAGTTTAACCAAGTTGCAGAAAGTACTCCTGCTGTGGAAAGGCTTGAATTTTTTAAGAATTTGCGACGTTGCATGATAGGTTGCTTAACTTTAGATCTTAAATATACCCAAATGCTTGTAGAAGTCTGTGCCAATAGTTTGCAATCTGCCCTAAATGCCGAGGCTGCTGGAGCTGATAGGATTGAATTATGTGCCGCTTTGGGGGTAGGGGGCATAACGCCTTCGCACGGATTACTAAAACAAGTCTTGGCACAACTTACAATTCCTGTTCATGTACTAATTAGACCAAGGGGCGGGCATTTTACGTATTCCAATACCGAGTTTAACGTCATGTGCGAAGATGTCGAGTATTGCAAAGCGTTAGGGGTAGCTGGTGTGGTATCTGGAGTGTTAACCTCAGATTTTGCGCTTGATGTGGGGCGAACCAACGAATTAATCTCACTTGCGGGTGCTATGAGTTTTACTTTTCATAGAGCTTTTGATTGGGTTAGCAGTCCGCAGCAAGCGCTACAGCAAATGGAAGATATGGGCGTTGCCACTGTTTTAACCTCCGGGCAGCGAACTTCTGCCCAAGAAGGTCTTGAAGAAATCTCAGTTTGGCAACAACGAACGGCTCTTACCTTAATGGCGGGTGGGGGAATAGGACCCAACAATGCTCACCTATTTAGGCAACATGGAATTAATGCCATTCACTTGTCTGGTACACACTGGGGAAACGAAGTAGACATCCAGGATAAAATAAGTATGAATGCTCCCAAACATTTAGCAGAACATCAGGTGGCTGTAACGAATGAAGCACTCATCCGTCAAACTATTCATCAGTATAAAAAGAAATAAAACTACGAGCTAAAACATTGCCCACATGACCCGATTTATTGTTATTCTTTCAATCATATATATTGCCTTGGCCATTTATGGTTTTCAAGCATTTAAAACACTTTTTAAGCATCCCGTTGCACAAATCGGTTATGGCGTTGCCTTCCTGGCGGTGTGGGGTTACATGGTTTTTAAGTTGGTCACCTATGAACCTGGTTCGGCTATGCGAGGAGGTATTGCCATAGCCGGGGGTGTCTTTTTTTCCTTTTTCCTTCTAGCCTTGTTTTTAGGCTTTTTTCTACTTCTGGAAGACGTGGTGCGTTTGTCAGTTTATGGGTTTAATAAAATTGCAGGAGTGTCTGATGAAAGTGCGCAGTTTTTTCCATCTCGGCGAAAGTTTGTAAGCGCTATTGGTCTAGGTCTGGCTGCTCTCCCTTTTGGAGCGCTTTTATATGGAATGTATAAAGGAAAATATAATTATCAGGTGTTGCGGTATGAATTGGAGTTTGATGATTTACCCGAAGCATTTGATGGGTATCAAATCACGCAAATTTCGGATGTGCACAGTGGAAGTTTTGATAATGCAGAAAAAGTAGCCTATGGCGTAGATCTTGTAAATAAGCAGCAGAGTGATGTTATTTTATTTACAGGCGACATTGTGAATGATAAATGTGAAGAATTGCGTCCTTGGGCCGACACTTTTGCCGCGCTTAGTGCCAAAGATGGTGTCTATTCTGTTTTAGGAAATCACGATTATGGTGATTATACCCAATGGCCTTCTGCAGAAGCAAAAGCGAAGAATTTAGAAGAACTAAAGGAGCTACAGCGTACTATGGGTTTTGATCTTTTGTTAGATGAACATCGTTACTTGGAACGTGATGGCCAACGAATTGCATTGTTAGGGGTAGAAAATTGGGGAAGAGGTCGATTTAAAAAAGCAGGTGATCTTCAAAAAGCAAAAGAAGGAGTCCAAAAAGACGATTTTAAAATTCTAATGAGTCATGATCCCTCTCATTGGGAAGATGAAGTTATACAAGACGACTATCATTTTCATTTAACCTTGAGCGGGCATACGCATGGAATGCAGTTTGGTGTGGAAATCCCTGGTGTTATTAAATGGAGTCCTGTAAAGTGGCGCTATAAATATTGGGCAGGCGTTTACAAAGAAATGGATCAATATATCAATGTGAATCGTGGCTTTGGTTTTATAGGATATCCCGGTCGCTTTGGAATCTGGCCAGAAATTTCAGTGATCACCTTAAAAAGGAAAGGTTTAACGTGAATTTAACCTAAATCAAGGCGCTAACCGGCTGACTTGATGTAAAGCTTTAACAAATTTTGCTACATTTGAGTTGAAAATACCTCAAATTATGTCCAAATTTGGAGAACTTATTGACCTAGAAATTCCTGTTCTACTTGATTTTTATGCAGATTGGAATGAACAATCTACCTCCATGCATCCAGTTCTACGCGATGTTGCAGCCGCTTTAGGCGATAAAGGCAAGGTGATTAAGATTGATGTCGACAAAAACAAAGAGCTTTCTCAAGCCTTGCGTATTAAGGGTCTTCCTACCTTAATGATTTACAAGAAAGGTGAAATGGTTTGGCGCCAAAGCGGGGAGCAAGATGCAAATACCCTTATTGGCATTTTAAACGAGTACACCTAAACCACTTTTTAGTCTTTTTACTCCTGTTCTACCGCCTCTGGCGTAGCAACTGAATCTACCTCAGGAATAGTATCTAAGGGCACACTGTCCATTAAATCAGGATCTGGTGCCACGGATTCCTCATAATACTCCTCGCTATCATCCACAAAATCATTAAAGAGCCCAATGTATTCTTTTAGGATCAAGGATTCCTTTTCTGAAAACTCTAAGTCTTTATTATCTGAAAGGATAAATACAATACGCTGGTACGCTTCCAAGTTGGTGAGAATATCTTCAATCTTGGCATACTGTTCGTCTCTAGGGATTCCTGCATAATATGTAAGTCGTTCCTGGTATACTTTTTTAAGCTTTCCAAACAATTCTCGCGCCTTGGTCTGTTCTCCCACTTTATAATACCCATCAAGAAACGGTTCTACAAAAGTGTAAAAGCCATAGCTTTCAAAGGGCATATGCGTCATAGCTGTTTCAATTGTTGAACGCGCCATTTCTATTTTCCCTTCTTCAATTAATTGCTCGCTTAGTCGGGCTAAATTGCTTCGAAACGAAAGACCTTGGGAACGTGTCTGAGGATCGTGGTAAATAGACAGATCAGAAGAATTTCCCCATTCCCATTTGTTTACAATAGAATACATGAGATCGGTGTCTATTCTTCCCATTTCAAACGGACTTCTATTCGCTGTTTTAATGGGCACTAATTTGTACACCAAGCCATCTAATTGCAAATAGTCTTTTAACCATAAGTATTCTGCATTATCAAAACTACCTCCTGAAAAGTAAATAGGCCGTTTCCAATCGTTATTGGCCAAAATGTCTAGCATTAAAATGCGTTGTTTGGTAAGCGCGTTGGTGGGCAAATCAATGTCAATATAATCCACAATTAAATCCGCATCTTTTTCTTTTACAAGTCCGCTCGCTAAAACATTTTGTTTGTTTACTGGAACGCGAATTTTATTAGTGGGGTAATACACAATTTCCAACGTGCTTTCTGGGTAATTGCTCACATCTCTGCCCATTTTATCAAATAGATGCCTGAATTTGGTTTGGGGCTTGTCACTTGCCACCCAGTTCATAAAGTCTTTAATATTCCAACGGCTGTCTGTTACCTCTTGATAATAGATGGCTTCTCTAGTTCCAAAACTGTATTTGTCATGGGTAAGCTGTGACGGGATAGGATCACTTTCATACGCCTTTCGTTTCATTTGATCTATGTACCAATCGGTGGCGAAAAGCGATGTATTAATTACACGAACATCCGTGCGATGTCCTTCAATTTCCTGCGCATACCACAAAGGAAAGGTATCATTATCCCCAATGGTAAATAAAAGCGCCCCCGCGTCTTCTTGGCACGAATCTAAATAGGCTTTTGCTGTAGAACGCGCAGTTTCCCTCCCGGATCTATCATGATCATCCCAATTTTGAAAGGCCATTAAAAAGGGTACTGCCAACAGACAAATACCTGTAATAAGTGGGGCCGCTAATTTTGGTTTCAATAGTTTTTTGGCTTCTTCAAACAAACCGTACACCCCTAAACCAATCCATATACAAAAGATGAAAAAAGAACCTACTAAGGAATAATCACGTTCTCTAGGCTGAAAGATGTAGGGATTGGTATAGAACTGGATCGCAAAGCCGGTGAACATGAAGAATACAAAAAGGACCCAAAATTGTTTGGGGTCTCTTGATATCTGAAAGACAATGCCTATGATTCCTAAAAGCAGCGGTAAAAAGAAATAGGTATTCCTGGCTTTATTCTCCAAAACATCACTGGGCAGATTGTCTTGGCTGCCTAATCGGAGACTGTCTATAAATTTAATACCACTTAACCAATGGCCGTTCTCATCATAGCGTCCTTGAACATCATTTTGCCTCCCAACAAAATTCCACATAAAATATCGCATGTACATATAACTCCATTGGAACTGGAAGAGATATGCAATATTATCTCCCAAAGAAGGCGGTTGTACATCAATATAGTCTGAGAAACTTCGTAAAAATTGAATGTATTGTTCGGTGTCAATTTCGCCTTGCGCATCTAATTGTTTAAACTGCCCTACGGCATCCCGCAGTTCATTATTAGAAATATACTCTGGCTTTATTCTAAAATTTAGGCGCCCAAAGTAGCGCATATAATTTTCTGCGTGCTGATCACTCCAAAGTCTTGGTAAGATTCCCACATGTTTTTCATTGGGTCCTTGTAGGGCGTCTTTGTAATAATTTACTACTACATACTTCCCAAGTTTGGTGTCTTTTTCATATTTCGGTTTGTCATCCTTATCATCACCAGGAGGTGCAAAGGTGTCTGAATAATATGCACCGTAAAAAGGACTTTCTACCCCTGGGTACTGTTCTCTATTGTAATAGGCCAATAAGGAACGTGCATCTTCCGGGTTATTCTCATTCACTACTGTCTTTGCATTGGCGCGAATAGGTAACATTAACCACGAAGAAAATCCGAGGATAAGAAACATTAAGCAAAGCGTAATGAGGTTGCCAGTTTCAAAACCATTTTTCTTAGTATAGCGAAGAACAAAGTAGAACACACTTATAAATAGCAGCCCCATAATAAGGGTGCCAGAATTAAAGGGTAAGCCCACTTCATTGATAAAGAATACCTCGCTCCAACCAAAGAGTTTTAGAACATAGGTCAATGAAAATTTGTAAACCAGCATTAAAATACCAACCACGATGATATTAGCGAGTAAGAAATTTTTAACGGTGGTTTTCTTGTATTTTTTGAAGTAATAGAGAAGGCCAATCGAAGGAATGGCTAAAAAGCCCATAAATTGAATACCAAAGACCAACCCAATCACAAAACAAATAAGTAATAACCATTTGTTGCCACGTTCGTCTTCTAAATGATCTACCCATTTAAGCCCCATCCAAAGTAACAATGCCATAATAAAACTAGCCATGGCATAGACCTCTGTTTCCACGGCATTAAACCAAAAACTATCTGAAAAGGTGAATGCCAAAGCCCCTACTAGTCCACTACCAAAAACAGCCAGCGCCTTGCTATTAGAAAGCTTGGCATTTTTAGTAATCATTTTTTTGGCGAGATTAGTAATAATCCAGAAGGTGAAAAGCACTGCAAAGGCACTAGAGACCACAGAAACCATATTCACCATCAGGGCCACCTTGGTTTCATCGCCAAAGGCAAACATCGCAAAGACAGCTCCAATCATCTGCAAGAGTGGTGCGCCTGGTGGGTGACCTACTTGAAGCTTAGCAGAAGTTGTTATGTATTCTCCTGCGTCCCAGAAGCTTCCAGTGGGTTCTACGGTAAGAAAATAAGTAATTAAAGCGATGGCAAAGGAACCCCATCCTATGAGGGTATTCCATTTTTCATAGTTTTTTGCGAACATGTGGTACTTGGTTGTCCAATAGGGGCGAATTTACCAAAATTACCATAGACCATTCTACACTTTAATAAAAGGTTTAACACAAAGAAGATGGAATGTGGTTAAAATAATTTGGACAGGAAAAAGTTTGTCTTAAATTTGCACGCTCAAAAGTTATAGCTTTTGAATTATTGGTATTGGCCTATGGTGTAATTGGCAACACTACTGGTTTTGGTCCAGTCATTCTAGGTTCGAGTCCTAGTAGGCCAACAAAAGCCCTCCCACATTGGAGGGTTTTTTATTTCTGCCCTACGCTACTGTTTTATGCCAGGGCGTATAAATCAAGAACATCCTCTTTGCCGCGTAGTTTTTCAGATCCTAAATTTTGCGCTTGGTTTGAAAGTCCTAGTAACTTGTAAATGAATTTTGAAAACAGTAGTGTCTGTCCGTAGGTATTGCATTTTCCTTGAATCCTAGACGCCGTGTTGATTACGTCTCCATGGTAGGCAAGTTCTTTCTTGACCAATCCCACTTCCGTGACCATTAGGTTTCCACCGTGAACGCCCGCTTTAAACTGTGGGAGTATACCGTAGTGCTTCATATAGTGGTCTTTTTTTGCGAGTAATGCCCTCTCAAATGCCAGAAATAGATTAATACAATTCTGATTTTTTTGCCCCTCTTCTATGTTCCAGTAAAGGACCACTTCGTCCCCTACATATTGATAAATCTGTGCGTGATAGTCATCGACCAATAAATTCAAATCCAAAAAACAGTCTTGTATTAAGTAGGTGTATTTCTGGTGTCCTAGCGATTCGGCAATATTAGTAGACCCTTTTAGGTCTATAAACATAAAAATACGTGCTTCTTCTTTGGGCGTTCTAAATTTTCCAAAAAGGATACTGGTAAAAACTCCTCTCCCAAAATGGTCGAGTCCCATTTTTATCAGAGCAAAAAGAAAGGAAAGTAATAAGATGTATATTAATAATGCCCAGACTGTTTTATCGGCCAACCACCAGCCCACTTCCAAATTAATATCAAAGTCTAGCAGTGTAGAGACAACCTGTAGAACCAATGTTAGAAATAATACCGAAGCGGCTAGGTAGGCAAGTGTTTTAAGTAAGATGCTGAGCCCCAAGGTTACCCTTGTCACTACCTTTTTTTCAAAATATCCCTCAATAAAGTAAAAGGCAAGCCCCAACAAAGCTCCAAAAATCGATAATACAATAAAAGGCATCAGGATAAAGGGTTGGTCAGAGCGGTAACTATCAGGATTAAAGTACTGATCATCATCCAGTCCAAAGAATCTAAAAATAGCAAAGAGTCCTAAGGCCAAGGCCCAAAAAACTACAAATATTAAAACCCTGTATTTCATGAAGGATAAAAGATAAATTGGTTCAAATCACTTTTGGGTTGTTTTACATCCCATTATCGCAGCTTAACTGTGTTACAAAAAATACACTGTGCAGCCGGCCATTACTTTTGAGCAAGAAAGTACAGATAAATTCAAAGATTATGAAAACAAGTGGTTATTTAGGGGTTGGTTTGGTGGTGATGATCTTTTTGTTCTTTACCGGACTAATCATAAAAAATGGTGTCGAGGAAAAAACTGAAGTGATTCAATTATATGGAGAGGTATCCCAGTATAGTACCGATACACAAGAATTGCAATAGCCTTGTAATTGGTGATATCCAAACAAGTGAAAAGAACTACCATTATTAATTGTAAATTTCTTTTTTGTTTGCCACAGGCAAAACGATCATCTTAAAAAAGCAAGACAACAGATGAAATTTGGTTCTAGAATTCCAAATCTAAACTTGGCTAAAGTGGCCCTATTGATCATGGCCTTGGTGCTATTGCCCAGATTTATTGGTCTCCTAGAGACCGATAATGCAATTTCCGGGTATTTTTCAGGATCTACCATAGGGGCGTTACTGCTGCGCGCTGTTTTCTTCTTTGGCTTTACATTTTTAGGACTACAATTAAATACCAACTTTCGGTTTGATTTGCCTTTTACTGAAAAGTGGAAAACGCTCTTCTTCTTGATTGCCTTAAACCTTATATGGGCGGTAGCCGCTGCTTTTTTGTTTACAGAAATGTATCAAGGTTTGGGTTTTAGCAGCGAGACAAATAACGACCTTCGGTTTGTTTATACCATTTTTATAGTCCTAGGCATTGTGGTTTTCATGGTTTCTGACAGCATTAATTTGCAGCGTTTTAGACAGGAAGCCAAATTGGAAAATGAACAACTAAAACAACAGAACTTAAAAACAGAATTAAATGCCTTGAGGAATCAGGTAAACCCTCATTTTCTCTTTAATTCTTTGAATTCACTCCTTAGCCTCGTTCGAGCTAATAAACAAGCTTCTCAGTATGTAAAGGAATTATCCTTTTTATTTCGCTATACCCTCCAAAGCGGGACGCAAGATTTGGTGTCTTTGCAAGAAGAGCTACGTTTTTTAAATAGTTACATCCATCTTATACAGACGCGCTACCGGGACCGTTTTAGTTGTGCCATTTCAATAGAAGATCGCTATTTGAACTATAAGATTCCGCCAATGGCATTGCAACTGTTAGTTGAAAACGCGGTGAAGCATAACGAAATATCTGAGGAGTACCCCTTGCTGGTTTCTATTGTAGGCACTCCAGAGAGTATTACCGTGAGTAATGTTATAAAACCACGAACTAATTTTTCGGAATCAAGTCATGTGGGCTTGGCAAATTTAAATACCCGTTACCAGCTGTTATTGGGTAAAAACATTGTTATTACATCAGATAACAACGAGTTTAAAGTAGAACTTCCTTTAATTTCCTAAGATGAAAGTAGTCATTGTTGAAGACGAGATTAGTGCCGCTGAAAATTTGATAGAGCTCTTAAAAATAGTTGCACCCGATGCAGAAGTGGTAACCACTTTAGATAGTGTAAAAAAAAGTGTTGCGTATTTTCAGCAAGATGTACCCATAGACCTGGTCTTTATGGATATTCATCTCGCAGATGGTATTTCTTTTGAGATTTTTGATGCCGTGGACTTAAAGATTCCGGTGATATTTACCACGGCCTACGATCAATATGCGCTAAAAGCCTTTAAAGTAAATAGCCTGGATTATTTGTTAAAGCCTATTGATGAAACAGAGTTAAAAGCGGCCATCGATCAATACCAACAGCAAGCAAATCCAAAAATGGAAGATGGTGCGCTCGAAGCGCTACGATCGCTATTTACTCAAGCTCCCAAAAAATTCCGCACTACTTTTTTGGTCAATCAAAGAGATGGCATGATACCCATAAAAACAGAGGATATTGCCTTTTTTTATATCGAAGATAGTATTGTGTATGCCACCACCATGAAGAACCAAAAGGTGGCTATTGACAAGAAATTAGAAGAGATAGAAGAAGAGTTAGATCCGCAGCAGTTCAAGCGAGTAAACCGCCAGTTTATTGTGAATAGGGAGGCGTTGGTAAATATTAAATACTACTTCAACGGAAAACTCATTGTAAATACCCAGCCCCCGGCCAAGGAACGCATGGTAGTGAGCAAAGCAAGAGCCACAGAATTTAAAACGTGGGTAGATAATTAAGGCAAAGAGGAGTAGCTTTGTAGCGGTAGCTCTTTCAAACTTTGCCTTATGAAAAATGCGTGTTTCTTCCTTAGTTTTTTTATCACTTCCCTTGTCGCAGCACAATTACCCAAGCTATATAAAGAAGTAAGCTCTTCGGTGGTGGTATTAAATGTAGAATCCTTGGAACCGGCGTCGCTCGGGCAGACTATTAAAATGGTTCGCCAAGATTCTCAAGGTTCGGGAGTTTTGGTTAGTGAGGAAGGGCATATATGGACCGCGTCTCATGTGGTACAATCTGCAGAAAGTGTTTCCGTAGAATTTATTGATGGATCTACCTACGATGCAGAAGTACTGCTTTCTAATCCTTTAGGAGATGTGGCACTATTGAAAATTACAGGCAATTTTGATCCAGAAGATAAGGCAATAGCTAAGATTGGCGATTCTGACCAAGTAGAAATTGGAGAAGATATTGTGGTGCTAGGAGCTCCACATGGGTTTAAACAGACCTTAACCAGAGGAATAATTAGTGGCCGTTACACACCAGAAAATTTAAGTAATGAGTTTGAACGAATCGAATTTTTTCAAACAGATGCCGCGATTAATCCAGGAAATTCCGGAGGTCCAATGTTTAATCTAAAAGGAGAAGTGATTGGAATTTCAAGCAGTATTTACAGTATTTCTGGCGGGTTTGAAGGCATTGGCTTTGTAGCAACTTCGAATGTGGTAAAAAGTCTATTGGAATCTGGTCCAAGTCTATGGACCGGTATAGAATCTATGTTATTAACCCCCGAAATGGCCAAGGTGCTGAATGTTCCTCAAGAATCTGGACTTCTAATTCTTGCTATTTCTTCTAAAGGAGCGGCTGCCAAATTGGGCTTACGCGGCGGGTATCTTCCTGCTACCTTGAACGGAGAAGAAGTCCTTTTAGGAGGGGATGTTATTCTAGAAATAGCAGGAATAAAATTCGTCGATCAAAAATCACGATATCAAATCAAACAGAAAATAGCATCTTTCGCCAAAGGAGATGCCATCCCCATTGTAATTCTTAGGGAGGGGCAGATAGGAAGTGCTACGGTAGAAAAGCAATAATGGTTCAAGTGCAAGATTGTCTGCTTTAGAGGTTATTTAGGAAGCTTCGCTTACTTTCCAAGAACAAGGCGGTCGGGTTGCTCCTAGTTTTGGGGTGTTCAAAGTGAATAACAACAAAAAAAATGAGCACCATGAACGCTAAAATAAATACCATAACTGTTCTCTTAGGCACTATACTACTTCTTCCTCTAACTGAGGGGCAAGCCCAAAGGGGAGTTTCAAGAGAAAAAAGATCAAGAGATAAGAATGTAGTAACAAGTTCACCAACTTCTAGAAGTTATAAAAGCAATGGCTATCACGTGCAACCTATTCCACGTAGGGGGGCCATTCGTTATCCAAGGCGTGCACGCATAGTACGTCATTTACCCTACGGGTATACTCCTTTTATTTATGGAGGGGTGCATTTCTATTTTTATGCAGGCACCTACTATACAGCCCATGATTCAGGATATGCAGTTATTTTACCACCTGTAGGATTTAGAATAGTCACCATTCCACCGGGTTATTATCGTTTTATGTTGGGGCCACGCGTGTATTTTTATCATACTGGGGTGTATTATGTAAAGGTGAATGTGGGCACTGCCCAGGAAACCTACGAGGTTGTAACGCCCCCGGTAGGGGCCACGATTGAAGAGCTTCCAGAGAATTCAGAAGTCGTGGTTATTGATGGCGAAAATCACTACGAGCACAATGGAATCCTGTATAAAAAAGTGTATCTTGATGAAGGGAGAGAAGGGTACAAAATTGTTTATGTAAATCAGTAAAAATTAAAATATAGCTATCATGAAAATAAAACAACTTGTTGTATTAGGAACTGTTTTTCTTTCATTAAATCTAACAGCCCAAAATGCAAAGGAAGCTATTCAAAATACCCAGCAAATTGCAGAGGGTAAAAAGAATCTAGAAAGAGATACGAAAGAACTAGAAGCGTTTAAACTTAAGACAGTGGCACTAGCTGCCGCTTTTGAATCTAAGAACGTAGTGAAAAGCAATGAACTAAAAGCTAGTCTTTACCAAGATATGCTGCGGGAACTAGCACAAAGCAAGGAAAAAGCCGCCAAAGCCAGACGGGAAATATCCCAAAGCTCTCAGGAGGTACGATCCGAAAGACGTGAGATTCGAAGAGATAAGGAAGACTCAGATCGCGGACGCTACGATAGAAGGGATGACGAGCGAGATTTGGCCCGTGATCGAGTGAATGCTGCGGACGATAGAAGAGATCGTCGTGATGATATGAGAGACTTTCAGGCACAGATAGATCGTGCAGAACGTCAAGGTAAAATTGTAGGAGCTATAAACACCTACACCTTTAGTTATGAAGGTGCCGCCCTAGAGCAAGCTACAGTGAATAAAAATCTAATAATGGAATTTCAAGACCTGTTGCAACAGGATATTGTGGCTACCCAACGGGAATTAAATGAAGATATCCGTGAAAGCCGTGAAGACCGAAGAGAACGCCGCGATGATAGAAATGAGCGAAAAGAAGTAGATTCTAAAATTAAGCGAAGAACTAAATGGTAGTTTGCCATTTACTAAGATCTAAAAAGCCTCTTTTTTTAAGGGGCTTTTTTTATTGTCATATTCTCCAAAATCGCTTCAGTTGTCACTAGGGCTGTTTCGGTTTTAGTTTGGGAAGCTTCACCTAAAAAGTGACACTTAAGGCCACTGATCTAGAGTAGTTTTGAAGTGTAATTAAAACCTAAAGTCATGAAAAATTTAAAAAAGAACATCGGATTTTCCCTTCTAACGATATTATTATTAAGTAGTTGTTCTACGGTAAAAATATCGGACACTTGGAAGGAAGTTAACCCAACAGAATTAAAAGAAAAGAATGTATTGGTGGTTACCCAATCAAAGAATTTCACCATCAGAGAACGCTTTGAAAGTGATTTAACGAATCAGCTAAATCAACAAGGCATCCAAGCTACCGAAAGCTATAAGCAATACCCAAATTTAAAACCTGTGGAGCAGGGCTCTCCTGAGGAACTGGAAAAAGTAGCTCAATCCATAAAAACAAATGGGTATGATGTGGTAGTCATGTCTGTCTTAAGGGATATTGAAGAATATACCACCACAGTCACGAGCGGGACCACGTATAGCGTACAAACATTGCCCGCTTATTATCCAAGGAGAGGGCCTTATAGAAGTTTTTATAGAGGATTTAATACAGTTTATGTAGAAGGAGGACCGTATGAAACGACTACTACGAACAATAAAAAGTATATTGTAGAGACCATGGTGTATGATTTAACCAAGGAAGAAGATGAACAATTATTAAGCATCATCACATCCACAATCGAGAATCCCGAAAGCCTTGGAACTACTTCTAAGGACTTTTCTAAAAAAGTAATGAAGCAATTAACTAAATAATAATTCGAAAAGTAATGGGATCCTTAAAGGGTCCCATTATTTTTGGTGAAATAAGCTAAAATTGTCAGGATGAAAAATTTAAAAACAGCGCTAGGTATTTTAATTTGTGTGGTAAGTTTCAATATGCACGCTCAGGAAATGGAGACTACGGAAACCAAACCAAAAGAAGTGTTTACCAGTCAGGAACGAGATAGTTTACAATTTTGGTTTTATGACCGTGCTACCGTGATGGGTGTAAAAGGAGAACAGCGGGAAGAATTCTACAATATAGTCCTCTATCACTCTTATAAAATGAAGAATTTGGCCAAACCTAGTAAAGGGTACACAAGCCAGGAACTGAAGGTAAAAGTAGAAGAAGTGCTGGAAAAACAGCATGCAGAGGTGAAGGCTTTATTGGATGAGGAGCAGTACCGATATTATATGAATACTATGAATAAAATAATGGCAGAGGTCTTTAAAAGAAGAGGTTGGGAGGTTTTAGAAGAAAAGTAAAGCCGATTGCTCCTTGAACTTCAATAGATGTATTGTAAAATCTCCTAATAAATTTTAGTGAATGGCATTGGAGTTAGTGGTTAGATTAGAAAATTGTTACCTCAGGTTTAATTTGTATTAAATTCTATAAACTTTTCTTAAAATATTCCATACTTTGTAGCACTAAGCATGGCTGCAAACCCTCTACACATCACAGAATGGACTATTTTATAATTATTAGCATTCTTGTATTTCTTTCGGCAGTTTTCGGTTATTTGAATCTTAGGATATTTAAACTGCCCAACACCATTGGACTTACCCTTATTACCATCTTGTTTACTTTAGGGGTATTTGCCTTAAGTTATTACGATGATACGCTCTTAAAGGCAGAACGCTTTATAATTTCTAAAATAGATTTTAAAGTAGTCCTGCTAGATATCATGCTAAGCTTTCTGCTTTTTGCAGGGGCGCTCCATACCGATCTTGCCAGATTAAAAGAACAGCGTTGGCCTGTCTTAGTATTTGCCACCTTTGGTGTCTTAGTTTCTACATTTTTAGTGGGGATTGGGATTTACTATATGTTAGGCATGCTAGACTTAGAAGTGTCTTTCATCTATTGCCTTCTTTTTGGCGCTTTAATTTCACCAACAGATCCTATTGCAGTCTTGGGGATACTTAAAAAAGCAGGGGCCCCAAAAAAACTTGAAACGAAAATAGTGGGCGAATCCCTGTTCAATGATGGCGTTGGGGTAGTAGTCTTTTTAACCATATTTGGTTTGGCGGGAGGTTCTGAAGGTGGATTTTCAGCTGTGGACGTCTTAGAGCTTTTTGCAGTTGAAGTTTTTGGTGGGTTGCTTTTAGGCTTGGCCTTAGGTTGGCTTACGTATTACTTCATGAAAAAAATAGACGATTACAATATTGAAGTCATAATAACCCTTGCCACAGTTATGACAGGAACTATTATTGCTACCCACCTTCATGTTTCGGCACCATTAGCTATGGTGGTGGCTGGTCTTATGGTTGGCGGGAACAAATCGCGTGAACGGGCCATGTCTAAACTAACAGAAGACTACGTAGACAAGTTTTGGGAACTGATAGACATTCTCCTAAACATGATATTGTTTGTTTTGATTGGAATGGAAATGCTGGTCTTAGAATTTAATATGGCCTATATCTATGCCGGTCTATTGGCCATACCTATTGCCTTGGCTTGTAGGTATCTTTCATTAGTGGTGCCCGTACAACTTTTTCAGAAACGATTAGATTTTGTTCCAAATACTACCGTGATTATGACTTGGGGAGGTCTTAGAGGGGCCATCTCTATAGCATTGGCTCTTGGCCTAACTGCGCAAATGGAACGGGATTTATTTCTTGTAATAACGTATATCATTGTTATTTTTTCAATCCTAGTGCAGGGATTAACAATTGAAAAACTCATTGCAAAACTGCAACTTAAAAGCACAGAGGATGGCAAGAAGTAGCTATGTACTTAGCGACCTTGCTTTCCTAAAATGATTATATTGAATTAGAAACCATTATATGAGAACCATCAAAATAAGTATTGTCCTTTTCTTTCTTGTTGCCGGAGTGGTTAGCTCCTTTGGTCAAGAGAAGAAAACCTACAAGGTGGGCATTCTGGTAGATAGAACCAATCCAGAATTGGCGCCTTTAATTGACAAACTAAAGAATGAAATCACGGCGGTTGTAGGAGAAGATGCAACTATACTCTTTCCGGAAAATGCCATGCTTATTAATGATTTTAATCCAGTAAAAGCAAGGGAGAATTACAATCAGCTAATTAATGGAGATATCGATATTATTTTGGCATTTGGGGTAATCAATAATCAGCTTATTAGTCCATTAGAAGTTCATGAAAAGCCAACAATTTTGTTTGGTGCCGTGAATAGAGATGTGCAGCAATTAGATCTTTCTAAGACTAGCTCAGGAATTGAAAACTTCACTTATTTAATAGAATCAGAGTCCTACGAGGAAGACCTAACACGCTTAAAAGAATTAAGTGATTTTAAAAATTTGGGAATTGCTATTGATGCTCCAGTGGCAGATGTTTTGCCTCTAAAAGAGATATTTGATCGTGAATTAGCCAACTTAGGGGCTAACTATAAATTAATCCCCTTTAATTCGGTTCAAGATATTGTAGAGGGTCTAGAAGGTGTAGATGCTTTGTATCTGGCAGGAGGATTTTTTCTAGCTACGGAAGAAAAAAGAGCATTAGCACAAGAACTTCTTACCAGGAAATTACC
This sequence comes from uncultured Croceivirga sp., assembly GCA_964601965.1. Lineage (GTDB taxonomy): Bacteria > Bacteroidota > Bacteroidia > Flavobacteriales > Flavobacteriaceae > Croceivirga. The sequence continues at coordinate 15,550 of CAZRPJ010000004.1, read as the reverse complement.
TTCCTTCACAACCAATGGCCCTGCCGATGTAAAACTGGGTTTTTTGGCCACCCTACAAGCCGAAGAAAACTTAGACCAATTTTTTAGAAGAATCGCTTTAAACATAGAAGCGTATGTGACAGGGACACCCATGGCAGAGTTGCCAATTTTTATCGATTACAGCCCTCGATTAACTATTAATTACAATACCTCCGATGCTATTGGATTTCCAATAAAGTATAGTTTAATTGGTCAAACGGATTTTGTGGGGGAGTTTAAGAATGTACTCTCTGAAAAGGAGTATGATTTGCTCACAGTTATTAATCAAGCCCTGGATCAAAACCTTTCTATTCAATCCAGTCAGCGCGATGTGGATTTGGCGTCCCAAGATGTGAAAACAGCCAATAGTAATTACCTCCCTTCTTTAACAGCGGCAGGGACGGCGACCTATGTAGATCCAGATTTGGCAGCCATAAGCAATGGGCAAAATCCTGAATTTTCTACCGGAGGCAACATTACCTTAAATCAGACAGTGTTTTCAGAGGCAGCCAATGCCAATATTGCCATACAAAAGAAACTCCAAAAAGCACAGCAAGAAGATTTTAATGCCTCTCAATTAGACCTCATTTTTGATGCGGCCAATGCCTACTTCAACGTACTTATTTTAAAGGCAAATACCCAAATACAGGTGCGGAATGTAGATCTTACAAAAACCAACCTGCAAATCTCTGAACAGAATTTTGAGGCGGGGCAATCTGGAAAATCGGACATGTTGCGGTTTCGAAGTGAGATGGCTCAAAATACCCAAGCTATGGTAGAGGCTATTAATCAATTAGAACAAGGTTTTTTAATCTTAAATCAGTTATTGAACAATCCTGCCAGTTTGGAGATCGATGTTGTAGATGTTGGTTTGGATGAAGGTGTTTTTGAGGATTATAATTATGAAGATCTTTTTGGCTTACTAGATAATCCTAGCATGCGGGAACCTTTTATTAGTTTTTTAGTTCAAGAGGCTTACGAGAATGCCCCCGAACTTAAATCGTTGGGGTACAATTTAGAAGCTACTGAACGTAACATTCGTTTAAACGGCTACGGTCGTTTTTTACCATCCGTTGCTCTGCAAGGACAGTATGTTGCCACTTTTAATAGATCTGGTGCGGGCAGCACCGTTCCCGATGGATTAGGATTTGGATTGGTAGATAATTACTACACAGCTGGTGCCAGTATTTCAATTCCTATCATCAACCAAAATCAGAATAATATCAACAGGCAAACCGCCATTATACAAAAAGATCAGTTAGAGATTAACAAGGATAATTTAGAGTTAAACATTGCCGTAAATGTTAGAAATGGGGTTTTGAATTTGGTAAATCAAATGTCCAACATTCAATTGTCTAAAATTTCTGAAGAAACGGCCGCAGAAGCCTTAGATCTTACGCAGGCTTCCTATTCAGAGGGGGCAGTGAATATAGTGCAGCTTTTAGATGCGCAGAACAACTATTTAGATGCCCAATTGGCAAGAGCCAATGCCGTCTATAACTTCTTAATTAATGCCTTGCAATTAGAGCGCTTTATGGGGTATTATTTCTTATTGAATTCCGATGAAGAAAACGAAGCATTTAAACAGCGCTTTTTTGAATTTTTAAACAATCAAAATTAATCGACCGAAATACTTGGAACATGAAAATAATCGTACAATTCAGTTTTTTACTTGCCTTTAGTTTGCTGCTACTATCCTGTGGTGGCGAAGAAAAAAAAGAAGAAACGGCACTACGTCCTGTAAAATATATGGAAATAGGGTTTTTGGGAGGCGAAAATTCTAGAACCTTTAGTGGTACGGCAAGGACTGATAAAATCATCAATCTAAGTTTTAGGAATTCTGGAATTATTACACAATTCGATTTAAAGCTTGGTCAGAAAGTAAAAAAGGGACAACTCTTAGCGAAGTTAGATAATGTGCAAGCGCGTCTGTCGTATGAACAATCTGTTACTCAGTTAAACAGTGCTGCTTCTCAGGTAAATACTGCCAAGCTAAGCCTTAATCGGGTGCGTACTTTATATGAAAAAGGAAGTACCTCACTGAGCGACTTTGAAGCGGCAAAGAATTCTTTTAGAAACGCTGAAGAAAGTTATAAATCTGCCAAGAGAGGGGTAGAAATTCAACAAGAACAAATTAATTACGGGTATATCTACGCTCCAGAAGATGGGACTATTGCATCTATTTCAGCAGAAATTGATGAAAATGTAAGTCCAGGCCAGGCAGTAGCAGTTCTAAACGCCGGAACAGATATGGAAATTACCTTAGGAATTCCAGAAAGTATCATTAACGGGGTACAGCCCAATATGGATGTGGTGGTTGATTTTACTTCTATTGATGAAGATAAATTTAAGGGTAAGGTTACTGAAGTTGCTCCTGCAGTAGATGCCAATACTTCTACCTATCCGGTGCGTGTCACGGTGACCAATCCTAGTGATGCCATTAAAAGTGGAATGGCGGCCAATGTAACCTTTGATTTTGGGGAGTATGATTCTAGTGCCAACGTTCTAGTGGTTCCTGCACATGCAGTTGGAGAAGATAGTAACGGCCGTTTTGTGTTTCTAGTAGAAGGCCAGGGAGATACAGCCAAAGTAAAAAAGCAAGGAGTTACCCTTGGAAATCTTACCACCCAAGGCTTCGAAGTAACTTCTGGACTTTCTTCAGGACAGCGCATTGCCGTAGCCGGTTTGCAAACGCTTTTAGATGGCCAAGAAGTAAGGTTGCAATAAGAACACCATAACCACCAAACCATGAATTTAGCAAAATTCTCTATCGATAAAAACCGCATCACCTTTATGGTGTTGGCTACTATTATTCTGCTGGGTATCAATATGTATTTTAGCCTTTCACAGGATAGTATGCCTCCTTATACCGTTCGTGTGGCCACTGTAGTTTCGCAATTCCCAGGAGCTAGCCCAGAACGGGTAGAACAGCTTGTAACTGATAAAGTAGAAAAGGTGGCTCAAGAATTACCAGAGCTAAAGGAGGTAACCAGTACTTCTAGAACAGGGCTTTCTGTGGTGAGCGTATCCCTAAAAGACGAAGTTTCCCCTGAAACGCTACAATCGGTTTGGGATCGATTACGAAGAAAACTAAGCTCTATTCAAGGACTTCCCTCTGGTGTAACCCCCAATTTAAATGATGATGGCATTGGGGATGTCTATGGAATTGTAGTAGGGCTCACATCAGACGGTTTTAGTTATTCCGAGATGAAGGACTATGCAGATGATATAAAAGACGAGCTCATAAAATTGCAAGACGCGGCCAAAGTAGAACTTGGAGGAGTACAAGACGAACGTGTGTTTGTAGAGTTCGATAATACCCGTTTAAAAGAATACGGGCTGTCTGCTTCTAAACTGCAACAGAGTATTGGGGCTACCAATATTTTAAGTTCTGGAGGACAAATCAATGTAGGTGATGAACGCATCATTCTGGAGCCTACAGGAAACTTCGATTCTGTAGAAGATATAAGAAACATGCTTATTCCGGTAGGTGATGGTTCGCAATTAGTGAAGCTTGGAGATATTACCAACGTAACCAAGGGATACATAGATCCTCCAAAACAAATTGTAAGTGTGGATGGGAAAGAAGCCATAACCATGCATGTAAATCTTAAAGAAGACAAGAACATTGTGTACTTAGGAGAAGCGGTAGATGAGGTCGTTGCCCAATGGCAAAAAAAGCTCCCGGTGGGCTTAGAGTTAACCAGGGTTTCTTCTTTGGATGATTATATCAATGTAAAGGTGAGTGATTTCATGGTCAACCTCATACAATCCATTAGCATTGTATTGGTTGTGATGCTTGTTTTCTTAGGATTTAGAACTGGTTTTGTTATTGCGAGTTTAATACCCATTGTAACCATAATGACTTTGATGCTTATGGGCATCATTAATATGGGATTGAATCAAGTAACCTTAGCGGCACTTATTATGGCCTTAGGAATGCTTGTAGATAATGCTATTGTAGTGGCCGAAACTATCATGGTTAAGTTAGAGCAAGGCATGGAAAAGTATCGCGCGGCGATAGAAGCCTTCTCAGAATTATGGATGCCATTGCTTATTTCTACTTTAACTACCTCCGCAGCCTTCTTAGCATTCTATCTTTCTCCCACAACCATGGGTGATATTGTTGGGCCCATCTTCGTGGTGATTACCATTGCGCTGATGTCTTCTTGGTTAATAGCCCTTACAGTGATCACCATGTTTTGTTACATGTTTTTAAAAGTGGCTCCAAAAGGAGAAAAGAAACCGAGTTTAATTGATCGTATAATTAATTCAGCGAAGCGCTATTATAAAGATTTAATTCTACTCGCCCTGCTTCATAAGAATAAGGTGATCATAGGAATTTTTGTTGCCTTCTTTTTGTCCTTATATGGTTTTGGGTATATCCCATTTATTTTCTTTCCAGACAGTGATCGAAATATGATCACCATCGATATTAATCTACCAGAAGGCAATAGAATTGAAAGAACAACAGAGGTGGTCCACCAGATTGAGGGCTTTATGTTAGATTCCTTAAAGGTCAATACAGAACGTGATAAAGGAGTTACCAGTTGGTCTTCTTACATAGGCGAAGGACCTGAATCCTACGATTTGGGGTATTCACCAGACGAGGCGAACTCTAACTATGCCCATATTTTGGTAAATACAACCACTTTTGAAGAAAATGCCGAAATGGTCCGAAGATTGGACGCCTATGCGTTTAAAAATTTCCCCAATGCCGATATCAAAGTAGGTTTCCTAGGTTCTGGTGGGGGTGGAACGCCCATTGAAATTAAAGTGTCCGGGCCAGAGCCTGATGAGCTTTCTATTATTTCGGAAAGTGTGAAGCAGAAACTTTCAGGGATAGATTTTACCAAAAATGTAAAAGATGATTGGGGTCCCAAGAGTAAAAAGTTTCTGATTGAAATCGACCAGAATAGAGCTCAGAATGCAGGGATAACGAGTTCAGACATTGCAACATCTTTGCAAACCGTTTTAGATGGATTTCAAACGGGGGAATACCGAGAAGATAATAAATCCATCCCTATTTTAATGCGAAGCGGCGATAGCCAACAGCAAACGCTTGCGTCTTTGGAAACACTCAATATTTACTCCCAAAATAGTGGAAAAAGTGTTCCTTTACTTCAAGTTGCGACTATTGTCCCGGCATGGCAATACGCCAAGATTAAACGTTTAGACCTACGACGAACTATTAATATAAGCAGTGAACTGAGAGATGGCGGAAATGCATCGGCGATTATGTCTGTGGTAACTCCGTGGTTAGAAGAACAGGTAGGAGGCGTATGGCCAGAGGGGTATACGTATGAATTGGGTGGTGATGCAGAACAAACCGCCGAAAATATGGGCCCCATTATTGGTTATTTACCCATTTCTGGATTTATAATTGTCTTGCTTTTAATTATTCAGTTTAACTCCGTCCGTAAAATGACCATGGTGGTTCTTACCATTCCATTGGGGATTATAGGTGTGGTCATTGGTTTATTGGTATTTCAAGAAGCGTTTGGATTCATGCCTTTCCTTGGGGTAATTTCTTTGGCAGGGATTGTCATTAACAATGCCATTGTCCTTATTGATAGGATGGAAGTAGAACTGGCTGCTGGAAGAACCGATCAAGATTCAGTGATTGCTGCTTGTTTACAGCGATTTAGGCCTATTTTACTGTCGACCTTCACCACTGTCTTAGGATTAGTACCACTTTATCTATCTGGTGGTGAGATGTGGGAAGGAATGGCCGTAAGTATTATGATTGGATTATTGTTTGGAACCATTATTACGCTATTATTCATTCCGTCATTATACAGCGCCTTGTTTAAAGTGAGTTACAAGGACTATACGTTCGATCCTGCACTATTAGAAGACTAGTGGTAGAAAATTGGTATCATAAAAGATTTGAACTTTTTTTATCCAGCCAAGTAGCCATTCTATTTGGTTCCCTGGTGGTGCCTCCGGTATTTTTTGAAACCATTTTAGAACCGCTTTTATTTTTGGTGAATTTATTGGCGGGGGTATTGCTCATATCTTCAAGGCCTAAACTTATGTGGTTTAGCATAGTTGTCTTGGTTTTAAGCACCGTAATTTTTGGCATTTCTACTTCAATGGGGAGAGAACCTCGGGATTTGGCTTTGGTACGTTTATCAGGATACTTTTTGTTTTACGCAGTAGTGACGGTTCAAATTATTAGACAGGTGTGGTATGCCGAACGCGTAAATAAAAACGTCATTTTTGGATTAACCAGCGGATATATTTCGCTGGGACTCCTAGGTTTTTTTATTTTTCTCACCATAGAATTGGTAATGCCAGGCTCTTTTCAAGGGGGTGTTTTGGCAGAAAGAGGTTCTACAGAACTATTGGCAGATGAGCTTATGTATTTTAGTTTTATAACTCTTATGACCATTGGGTACGGAGACATCCTACCAGTGACCACCTTAGCACAAAAAGCGACCATGTTCGTAGGTCTTATTGGGCAATTCTATCTTGTAATCATCACAGCAGTTGTAGTAGAAAAGTATATTTCGCACAACAAATAAATAAAGGGCTATAGCTAACTTCATTCATTTTAAGTTTCCTTTAAATTTTGACTATTTAAGCATCAAGAAATCGAAAAATTCAAGAAGGAATTCTTACCTTTATCCTTGTGGTTTGTATCCTAATAAAAATGAAGCTCTGTGTGCCACTTTAGTCAAGAACTATGAAAATTAAGCCAGAAGTTGTCCTTAAAATTATTGGACAGTTAGATGCCATCCTCGCAAGAATGGAAGAGGACGAAAAGGCGCAAATAGCAACTCTTGAAGCGGTAAGTACCTACTACCCAAAAAGCGCTCAAAATCTGCTTAATTATATTTCATTCCGCAGTTTTGATGTGCGTGAGATTCAAAAGCATCTTAAAAACATGGGATTAACCCGTTTTGCAAATGCGGAGGCGCATATAAAAGCCAGTGTTATGACCATTCGGTACCTTCTTGCGTTGGCAGTTTCGCACAACGAGCAAGATTCTCTTAGCAAACATTGGTCTATTAAAAAGGGAAAGAAACTTTTGGATCGAAATACCAAAAAACTATTGGGTAAAGGAACAGGTAAGAGGCGTGTAAGAATTATGGTAACGCAACCCACTGAAGCTGCAACCAATTATGAAATGGTGCGCAATATGGTGGCTAGCGGTATGGATTGTGCAAGAATAAACTGCGCTCATGACTCCGCTGAAGTATGGGAAAAAATCATAGAAAACATTAAGAAGGCCGCGGAAGAACTAGAAAGGGATGTTAAAATTGCTATGGATTTGGCAGGACCAAAAATTAGAACCGGTAAAATCACTCCTGGGCCTAGGGTGCTTCGTTACAAACCAACTAAGGACGACTATGGAAAGGTTACAGAACCTAGAATAATTCGTTTAGTAGCTAACAAAGACCTAGTGGCAAATTCAGAAACTATTCCCATTATGAATGGAGCTCTTCATGAACTACAGGAAGGAATGGTCCTAACGTTGGTAGATGCACGTTCCAAGCATCGAAAACTTAAAGTGATAGCTGTTGATGAAAACGAGGCGACAGTACAAACCAAGCAAACAATTTATGTTGCGCCTAATTTGGTCATTACCACCGCTAAAGAAAGCTCCCTGCAATGGACCGTTGGTGAAGTTCCTACAAAAGAAGGGTTTTTACTTCTTTTTAAAGGCGATGAATTAAGGTTGATGAAGGAAAATACGCAAGGAACGCCAGCTGTGTATGATGAAAAAGGAACGCTGGTAGAACCCGCTATGATTTCTTGCCAAATGCCAGCAGTTTTTGATTATGTGAAAGAAGGAGATCGCGTTTTCTTTGATGACGGAAAAATAGGAGGGACCATCGTTTCTGTTGAATCTAAGTATTGCACTATAAAGATTGACTTAGCTAAGGAAACCGGTTCTAAACTTAAGGAAGAGAAAGGCATTAATTTTCCAGACACCATACTAGGATTCTCAGGATTAACAGCAAAAGATAAGGCAGATTTGCCCTTTGTAGCGAAGCACGCAGATATTGTAAACTTTTCATTTGTAAATCGAAAAGAAGATGTGAAAGAACTGCATGCAGCACTTGCCAATTTAACTGCTTTAGATTCTTTGGCTGTGGTCTTAAAAATAGAAACCCAAGCGGGCTATAAGAATTTAGTTTCCATACTATTGGAGGCGATGAAAGGGGAACGTGTAGGGGTAATGATTGCTAGAGGAGATTTAGCAATAGAAACTGGTTGGGAAAATATTGGACAGGTACAACAAGAAATTTTATCAATTTGCGGTGCTGCACATGTCCCCGTAATTTGGGCAACCCAAGTATTAGAAAACTTAGCAAAAAATGGCTTACCTTCTCGTTCTGAAATTACAGACGCTACCACTGCACTTAAGGCAGAATGTGTGATGCTTAATAAGGGGCCTTATATTTTACATGCTATAGATTTATTAGATACTATTCTTTGTAGGATGGAATCTTCACAGCATAAAAATGAACCCATGTTGCCAAAATTACAAGCGCTTGTAAACAACCCATCCTAAAGAAACTGGCTATGTTTTATCACTTTTTAAAAAGGACCGCCGTTTTTCTTCTGTGTTTGCTTGGTCCTTCTCTCTATGCCCAAGGTGATTATAACATTCGTAATTATTTAGTGTTAGGGGTTGAAACTGCCGAAGAAATCGCATCCCTGTATCTAGAACCCCTCAGTGAAGGGCTCCTATATGGACTAACAGGCGCTTGGAATAACACGGCTCAGGTAAAAAAGAAATGGGAATTAGATATTTCATTTGTGGCCAATGGCTCTTTTGTGCCTAACGAAAAGCTTTCAAAAAACTTAGACATTAGCAGCATTGAGAATTTAGAAGTCCTTGGAGGTGCTTCGTCTGTGCAAATCCCAACAATTCTAGGGAGCGAAAATTCTGAGGTTACTTTTATAGCCACCCTTAACGATGAGGAATTTGTTTTTGATGCACCTACCGGAATAGGGCTATTTTCTACCAATCTTTTACCCAATGCGTTTTTACAAGCTAGTTTGGGATTACCTGGCAATACGGAAGCCAATTTTCGCTATTTCCCAAAATTGGAAATCGAAGGTGCTTCTCTAGGAATAATTGGTTTTGGTATAAAGCATGAACTTACGCAAACCATAACCGCTTGGAAAGACTGGCCTGTAGCGCTATCAATTTTTGGGGCTTTTACGCGCCTAGATGCCGAGTATGATTTTGAAACAGAAGGATTCGTAACAGGTTCCTCCCAATTAATAGATATATATCTCAATTCATGGTTGGTAGAAACGCTGGTTTCCACCAAGTTTCCTGTATGGAATATTTACGGAGGATTGGGGTATGCCAGAGGGAAGGCGAATTATGCTCTTTTGGGCACCTACACCATTACTACAGAACAAGAGGTTTTGAATTTTATGGATCCATTTGATGTGCAAGGAGAGATCTCAGGATTGCGCGGTGGTTTGGGAGGTAGCGTTCGCCTAAACCGATTTAAAATAAATCTAGATTATACCTTTCAAGGGTTTAATAACCTTGCGCTTGGTATAAATTATAACCTTTTAAAGAGCAAGTAATTATTGGTATTTAGTACGTTTTCCAAAAGGATAGACTGAGTTAATAAGCCCCGACTCAACCGTTTTAAAAATGTAATTTCCAAAGCCTTTGTATGGAGCACGGCTATACCCCATTTCAGCCACTTTTAAGGTGCCGCGCTTGGGGTTTTCTTTACGTACAGCACTGTTGGCAAGCCATGAAAAGGTCTTATTCGCTTTTTCAGCATTTTTCTTGAGAACCACGGTTTTTAAATCGTTGTAGACCATGACAAATTCTCCTGAAGTAGATTTTGAATTCCCTGTGCCATTAAAATTAATACTTCGGACGTTGCCAGATTCAAACTTGATATTGGAAGTAGGAACCATAATGGGATTAAAGGTTTCAAAAGCAAAGGCCTCTGTAAATCCTTGAAATTTAAATTCATCACTATTGTAAGGATCGGGAAAGGTAAAATGAGCTCCAATGCCAAAATCCTCGAAGAGCCTACCTTTTAAATCTATGGTGGTAGCAATCTTGGCAGATTCTTCATGGGTAGTAAACCATCCAATATTAAAAATTTGTAGTTCCAATTGATCAATAGGAATATACATCTCTTTCGTTTCTAAAAGCTCTACATAGGAAAGTCTTCCATTCTTAATACCAACTTTTTGTAATGCTATTTTTTGATGGTTCTTTCGCAAAGTCTCCTGGGGTAAAAGGATGTTTTTTGTTTTGTTCCAAGGTTTGCGTGTATCCTTAAGAATAGAAATACTAGGGCTATTGAGTTGTAAACTATCTGCGCAAATTTTTCCTTTTAAAAGAAGGCTATCTATTTGGAAGCCGTGGGCGTCTAATTGGGGAACATGGAGCGAATTAATAGGTGTGCTGTAAGCTTGTTTTTTTACCAATTCCCTTGCCGTAAGTGAATCTCCATACTGCAGCTGGGTAACGGTTGCGGTGCCCTTTCCAAGATCTAGCATGAATTCCCCTGCAGAAATACGTTCGTCACCAAAGATGCCCTGATGGTTTAAACCAGAAATTTTTAAATCGGAAGCTCCTAAACGCATAGGGCTATTTTCCTTTTCGCTTTCTAAAACTACCCCTGAAAAGACTAATTGTTGGCCACGCAACGCATTGATGGTGTCATGACGTTTGGCGCCCAATTTTGCAAGTAAGTAGTCTTCAAGAATAATATTGTCAAAGGCAATTTTGCCTACTCTTTTATTACTGGCTTTTTTTTCTTCTGCTTTCTTTTTAAACGAGTTTTCTTGGTCATTAACGATTAAAACAAGCTCTTCAATCTTAAGCTCATTAACCACTAAGTCTTTCCTAAAAAGTAAAGGCGCTAGTTTAAAGTTAGAGGCTGTAATCTTACCTACGGTGCAATGAGGCTGGTATCCTTCTTGAGAGTTGGCAAAACTATCCAACACCACACGCACCTCTTCCAACATAAAGGACCGGCTGGTGAAAGAAATGTCAATGGTGCCATAATCTATTTGCACTGGGAGCCTGTTGTTGGCCAAAAGCAAACGTTTGTCTAGGGCGGAGATGATAGCATTTTCCGCTGTTGCTAAAATAGCATAGCTTACCCCTATAATTGCCAAACCGCCAACAAGGAAGCCCATAAGACTACGCCAACGTTTAGGCATGACCAAAAGCTATTAAAAATTCAACTTTCGCAATCATCCTTGTATTCCTAGTTGGCAATACTGTTTTTTACCAAGGCCTTCGTGAGATCCTTCGCATAATTACTCACAACACTCTTTAAATTGGTAGGATCTTTAATTTCAAAGCGTCCTACCCATTGTAAATTGTCTCCTTTTTGTTCTGCTAGCCGGTATAGGCTGCTTTCAAAAATGTATACGGTACCTTGTTTTAGTTGACTTGGTTCCCATGTGGTAACTGGGTAATAAGAAATATATCTTCCAAAGCGTCCCACCCGTGTTGGGACATAAGCGGTAGAGGTACCTCCAGGAATCACATCTGTATATTGAGCCGTGTCAATTAGGTTGGTTACTAATACACCATCATACCCATTGCTCATTAGTTTTTGTTTTAAACCGGGAAGTTCACTGTCTGCATACTTCTTGTTGAGATCTATAAGCTTACCAATTGAGTGTGAGGCCGAAGCATTGATGCCATTTTCTAAGAGTTGGGCCACCACATTGTTCTCAAATTTGATACGGGCGGTTTTATCTTTAGACCGTCCTATGACCAATACATTATTATACGTGTTTTTTGTATTACTCACATTTTCAGAACTAGTGAGGTAAGAGGAGCAGGATTGGAATAAGAAAATAGAAACAATGACCAAACTGAGGGCTGGCAATTTAATTTTCATGACAATTGGTTTTTAGTTTCCCCAATGTACTAATTATTGCCTTCATTTCTACCAATTGAATTCTAGCGGTTTATGAATTGTAGAACTATTTTGCAAAATGCGGAATTATCGTATCTTTGCCGCACGCAAATGATATACGAAGTATTCATGAGGGGACTACAGGTCCCCTCTTTTATTGCTCAAAATTATGTTTAAAGAACAGGTGGCGGAGTTATTAGAAAGGGCATTAGAAAAGCGTAAAGATCTTTTTTTATTGGATTTTACTGTGGGCAGTGACCATGGGATAAAAATTGTGTTAGACGGAGACCAAGGAATTTCTTTGAGTGATTGCATGGAGATAAGCAGAGCAATAGAACACAATTTAGATAGAGAAACAACTGATTTTTCTTTAGAAGTCACATCAGCAGGTGCAACTGCTCCTTTAGAATTGCCTAGGCAATTCAATAAAAATGTGGGTCGTACTCTCGCGGTAAAAACCGCTGAAGATGAATTAGAGGGAAAGTTGACCGAAGTAAGCGAACAAGGTATTACCTTGGTTTGGAAAACTCGGGAACCGAAACCTGTAGGTAAAGGAAAACATACTGTTGAGAAAAAACAGGAGATCGCTTTTTCTGATATAGAAAGAGCAAAAGTGGTATTAAAATTTTAATGGTTAAATAACAATGGAGAATCTCGCGCTTATTGATTCCTTTTCGGAGTTTAAGGATGATAAGTTTATAGACAGGGTAACACTAATGGCGATTTTGGAAGAAGTATTTCGAAATGCGCTTAAGAAGAAATTCGGTTCCGATGATAATTTCGATATTATCATCAACCCAGATAAAGGGGATTTAGAGATTTGGAGAAACCGGATCGTTGTAGAAGACGGAGAAGTAGAGGAACCTAACGAAGAAATTTCTTTAAGTGAAGCTCGCAAAATAGAACCTGATTTTGAGGTTGGCGAAGATGTATCCGAGGAAGTAAAACTTATGGATCTAGGAAGGCGTTCTATTTTGGCCTTACGTCAAAACTTAATTGCTAAGATACACGAGCACGATAATACCACTATTTACAAGCAATTTAAAGATTTAGAAGGAGAGATTTATACTGCAGAGGTACATCACATACGTCACAAAGCCATCATCTTATTAGATGACGAAGGCAATGAGATTATCATGCCAAAAGACAAACAAATTCCTTCGGATTTCTTTAGAAAAGGAGACAACGTACGTGGGATCATTGAGAGCGTGGAGTTAAAAGGCAACAAGCCCGCAATAATTATGTCTAGAACCTCGCCTAAATTCTTGGAACAATTATTTTTCCAAGAGATTCCTGAAGTTTTTGATGGATTAATTTCTATTAAAAAGGCGGTGCGTATTCCTGGAGAGAAAGCAAAAGTTGCTGTAGATTCATACGATGATAGAATTGATCCAGTAGGAGCATGTGTTGGAATGAAAGGATCAAGAATTCACGGTATTGTTCGTGAATTGGGCAATGAAAACATTGATGTTATTAACTGGACGAACAACACCCAGTTAATGGTTACACGCGCTTTGAGTCCGGCACGTGTAACATCTGTAAAACTAGATGATGAGAAAAAGACCGCTCAAGTTTACTTGAAGCCAGAAGAGGTTTCTAAAGCAATTGGTAGAGGAGGTCACAACATACGTTTGGCAGGTCAACTTACTGGTTATGAGATTGATGTATTTAGAGAAGGTGTAGAAGAAGATGTAGAATTAACAGAATTCTCTGATGAAATCGATGCATGGATCATAGAAGAATTTAAGAAGATTGGTTTGGATACGGCACGTAGTGTATTAGAACAAGACGTGGCAGATTTAATTAAACGTACCGATCTAGAAGAAGAAACGGTCAATGAGGTAGTGCGAATCCTTAAAGCCGAGTTTGAAGATTAAATTATATTTGCACACAATTTAAGGGAGTAGTAAAATTTTTATGGCAGACAACCCAACAATACGATTAAATAAAGTTCTTCGAGAATTGAATATCTCTTTGGATAGAGCAGTGGATCATTTGGCATCACAAGGGCACGATATAGAGGCCCGTCCAACCACTAAGATAACCAATGAGGTATATCAGGTGTTGTTGGATGAATTCCAAACAGATGCCAGCAAAAAAGCAGCATCCCAAGAAGTTGCCGAAGAGAAACTCAAGGAGAAGGAAGAGCTACGTCTCCAAATGGAGAAGGAGCAGGAAGAGCGCAGAATAGCCAGAGAGCGTCGTCAGGCAGCAGCCGAAAAAGTAATCCGTGGTAAAGCGGAACTTTCTGGGCCCAAAACAGTTGGCAAAATAGACTTAGATAAAAAACCTGAGGCTCCCAAGGCTAAAGAAGAGCCTGCCAAGGTTGAGGAAGCGCCAAAGGAAGAAGTAAAGGCGCCGGCACCAAAGGTTGAAGAGAAGAAGGTAGAGGAAAAGAAACCAGAAGAAAAACCGGTTGCTGAAGAGCCAAAAGCTCCAGAAACCATTGAAACCCAATATAAAAAGCTTTCTGGACCTAAGCTTACTGGGGATAAAATTGACCTTAGTAAATTCCAAAAGCCTAAAAAGAAGAAAGAAGAGCCCAAGGGCAATGCGAATGCAGGAGGAGATAATGCGAATGATAGAAGAAAACGCAGAAAGCGCATTATTAGTAAGAATGATGCTTCGGGACCATCTGGAAACCGAGGTAGAAACGGGCAACGAAAAGGAGGGCAAAGACAGGCTGTAGCCAAGGTAGAGCCTACCGAAGAAGAAATCCAAAAGCAGGTAAGAGAAACCCTTGAGAAATTACAAGGAAAATCCAATAAAGGAAAAGGAGCCAAATACCGAAGAGAGAAAAGAGACCTTCATAGACAGCAATCTGAAAAGGAGCTAGAACTTCAAGAGAAAGAAAGCAAGCTTCTTAAGGTAACCGAGTTTGTTACGGTAAACGAAGTGGCTACTATGATGGATGTGTCAACTACAGACATCATATCTGCTTGTATGTCTTTAGGAATGATGGTAACCTTGAACCAACGCTTGGATGCTGAAACTTTAAGTATTGTTGCAGATGAGTTCGGGTACGAAGTAGAATTCGTCACTGCAGAACTAGAAGAATCCATTGAAGAAGAGGTAGATGCACCGGAAGATTTAGAGGCTAGAGCACCTATTGTAACGGTAATGGGGCACGTAGACCACGGTAAAACTTCCTTGCTTGACTACATTAGAGAAGAGAATGTAATTGCTGGCGAAAGTGGTGGAATCACGCAGCATATTGGAGCTTATGGAGTAACCTTAGATTCTGGACAAAAGATTTCGTTTTTAGATACTCCGGGTCACGAGGCCTTTACCGCGATGCGGGCAAGAGGTGCACAAGTAACGGATATCGCCATTATTGTAGTGGCTGCGGACGATGATATTATGCCTCAGACCAAAGAGGCTATTTCCCATGCCCAAGCGGCAGGTGTTCCCATCGTTTTTGCTATAAACAAAATAGATAAACCCACAGCAAATCCAGATAAGATCAAAGAAGGATTAGCTGCCATGAACCTTTTAGTAGAAGATTGGGGCGGTAAAATACAGTCGCATGACATCTCTGCCAAAACTGGGCAAGGGGTTAAAGAATTATTAGAAAAAGTGCTGCTAGAGGCAGAACTACTTGAACTTAAGGCGAATCCAGACCGCTTGGCTTCAGGAACTGTTGTTGAAGCGTT
>CAZRPJ010000003.1:104490-123402 GCA_964601965.1 uncultured Croceivirga sp. | reverse complement strand
GTGGCATTGTTTTGCACTACAAAAACCGTTTCTGCCAGGTTATTTTCTTCGGCTATCTTTTGCATTACGGCGCTATCTAGCCATTGGTCTAAAATGCAGACCGCAGCAGGATTGCCTTCAAAAACTTGATTGGCAAATGCATCTATTTGATATATGGGCAGTTTCATAGAATAAAGCTACAATTTTAGGATAAAAGACCGTCGTTAATTTCTTTCCAACTAATGAGTTTTATAGAATGCTCGTCTAACTTTTGTCTTGTTTTTTCGGCGCTAAAAGTTTCAAAATCCATTTGCCGCCATTCCGAACCAAAGTTGGGGTGGTCCACCGTTATTTGCTGCATTTCCTCATTGTTAAACGCAGGATGGATTAAAAACATAGAAATCCCAGGTTTTAATTCATCCAGGGTTTTCCAATAGAATTCATTTAAATGGCCCGCTTCAAAATGGCTAAAGTCTGCAAAGTAAACCGTATCCAAGTATCCTTTCTTCCTTTGTAACTTTTCATCAAACGGCAGTCCCACCATTTCTAAAAGTCTATTATTTAAAAGGACAGGGAGGTTAAATTCACTGCCTAATTGCAAATAGACGTCAAACAAGGCCGGCGAAGCACCGATACTAAACATATGCGCATCTAAATGGGAAGGATGCATCCCTAAATCAAAAACCGTCGTTATTTGAGTTTTTAGTTCTTTGTAGGCTTCTTCTGGCTGCGCATGCTCTTTTAGGAGTGTTCTATTTTTAAAAAAGTGCCCATTGGTATCTACCAAACTAGGAACCTCTTCTGTAGGTAATACAGGTCCAAACTTATAGTCTCGCCATTCACAGGTGAGCGTTAAATGAACTCCATAGTCATACTGGGGGTTTTGTTGTGCAAAATCGGCAATCTCTTGAAAACCAGGACAGGGAACCATCATACTGTATGAGGTGATTAGTCCAGATTGTAGACCGGCAATAGTTGCTTTGTTCTCAGAAGCGCACAGCCCGGCATCGTCTGCATGTACCACCAAGTATTTTTGCGCTACACCCATGCTTTTGGATTTTTTAGTACCGCTAGAAGGGCGGCTTCTTCACTACCTTCTTCCGGTTCATGGTTGTATCGCCATTGCACGTGTGGCGGTAAGCTCATTAAAATACTCTCTATGCGTCCATTGGTCCGCAGCCCAAACAAGGTGCCTTTGTCATGCACTAGGTTAAATTCTACGTAGCGACCACGCCGTATTTCTTGCCAGCTACGCGCCGCTTCAGTATAGGTTCGATCTTTTCTTCTTTCAACAATAGGGAGATATGCCTCTAAAAAACTGTCTCCTACTTCTGTGACAAAGGCATACCAATCATCCATGGTACGGGCTTCATTTGCTTTTAGGTAATCAAAAAAGAGGCCTCCTACCCCACGTGCTTCGTTTCTATGGGCATTCCAAAAATAGTGATCACAGCGTTCTTTATAATTGGGATAAAAAGAAGGATCATGGGCATCACAAGCCTTTTTACAAACGGTATGAAAATGCACTGCATCTTCTTCAAAAAGATAATAAGGTGTCAAGTCTTGACCACCACCAAACCATTGATCTACAATTGCACCGCTCGCATCATACATTTCAAAATAACGCCAGTTGGCATGCACGGTAGGGACAAATGGATTTTTGGGATGCAATACGAGACTAAGGCCACAGGCAAAAAAATCGGCATCTTTTACTCCAAAATAGGTTTGCATACTTTCTGGTAGTGCCCCGTGTACCGCAGATATATTGACGCCTCCTTTTTCGAAAACGGCACCGTTTTCTATCACTCTAGTGCGGCCCCCTCCTCCTTCTGGGCGTTTCCATAAATCTTCTTTAAAGGTTGCCTGGCCATCTACTGCTTCTAGACCAGCAGTGATGGTGTCTTGCAAGTCTTGGATGTATTGATAAAACCGTTCTTTAAGCATCTTTTGTAATATATACTAATTGGTTTTTAAATGATTCAAGGGATGATTCCTTGTTGATATAATGCGCGCTTTCAGTCATTTGTAGCAAGATAGTGACAAAGTACGCTACTGTTTTTCTTGGGTGTTGCTCGAATAAATATCGGCCTACTTCATTGTTATGATAATCCATCTGCATGGGCAATTCTTTGCCAAAAAATGCCTGCTCATGCCAATCTGTAATAGCCTTGGTCCACGCGAGAACCTTTTCCAAGTTGCGTGCTACCTTTAGACAATAGTGTGCAATTAGCACATTCCATAAGGCATGCCTAAAGGCATTTGCTGGTCCATTTTGATAGTGTTTTTTACCAAAATGCTCCGTAGAAAGTTCCATACATTTTCGGGTTGCTCTATAGGTTGGCCAAAGAAAAAATACATGCCGAATGCTTAGTCCTAAAAGAGACCAGAGGTGCCGCCACTGTACACGTCTTATGATTTTAATTGGATTCATGTTGTTGCTTTTTCTTGGTCTTTAGAACGTTCATAAAGCAACATATCTGCCATTTCTTTATTGGCCATTTCATGCTCTTTGGGTAGTATTCTTTGAAAGGTAAATCCACATTTCTTCGCAATTTTCTTACTGGCCTCATTGCTGGGATGCACAATAATTTGAAGTAGATTTAGCGCCGTTTTCGTAAAACACCACTTAATAATGTGCCGTACCATTTCAGTGGTTATGCCTTTGCCATAATAGGGATATCCAATACAATAGGCGAGTTCTCCTTGCCCTTCGGCTTTAAATAGCTCTTTTACGTAGATAAGTCCAACAATTGTTCTATTCTCATTTTCTTTTAAGGTAAACAGGTATTCTTCGTTGGCTAAAAACTGTCGTTCTTTTTTGGTTACAAAAAGCGCTGCCAAGGTAGGTGTACTATTTGCCTGCAAGGTCTGCGGGAAATAGTCTTTTAAATAATCTTCATTTGCCACCACAAAATTGCACAAGCGCCACGCATCCTTTTCTTGAATAGGGGCGAGGCTGTAGTTGTCAAATGAAATTTCCATTGACCTATTCTTTGTATTCTTTTACCGCTTCAATAAAAGCGCCAGCATGATCTAATGGAATATTTGGTAGAATACCATGTCCCAGGTTCACAATGTAACGGTCCTTGCCAAAAGCACGGATCATTTCTGTAACCATTTCTTTAATGGTTGCAGGGGGTGATAGTAATCTGGAAGGGTCAAAATTACCTTGCAAGGTGATTTTTCCTCCAGAGAGGTAGCGCGCATTTTGGGGAGAACAGGTCCAGTCTACTCCTAAAGCAGCTGCTCCAGAATTTGCCATGTCTTTTAAAGCAAACCAGCAGCCTTTTCCAAACAAAATAACAGGCGCTAGCTCTTTCAGGGCATCTACAATTTGTTGCATGTACTGCATGGAAAATTCCTGATAATCTTTGGGAGCAAGCATGCCTCCCCAAGAGTCAAAAACCTGAATGGCATTGCAACCAGCTTTCACCTTTTCTTTTAGATAGGCAATGGTGGTATCTGTGATGCGCTGCAAGAGGGCATGCGCCGTTTTAGGGTCTGAAAAGCAAAGCCCTTTGGCCAAATCAAAACTTTTACTTCCTTGACCTTGCACACAATAACACAGAATGGTCCAAGGAGAACCTGCAAAACCAATGAGTGGAATTTCATCGTTTAATTTTTCTTTGGTCATTTTAATGGCGTCCATCACATATCCTAGAGAATCTTGAATGTCTGGAACAATGACCTGCTCTAAATCTTTGGCGGTGCGTATAGGATCAGGGAGATAAGGACCAAAATTGGGTTTCATTTGAACCTCAATATTCATGGCCTGAGGGATTACCAAAATATCGCTGAACAAGATAGCCGCATCCATACCATACCTTCGAATGGGTTGCACGGTAATTTCCGATGCCAATTCAGGGGTTTGGCAACGGGTGAAAAAATCATATTTTTTTCGGATCTCCATAAACTCTGGAAGGTAACGGCCAGCCTGGCGCATCATCCAAACAGGAGGTCGTTCTACCGTTTCTCCTTTTAAGGCCCGAAGGAATAAATCGTTTTTAATCATTTTCTTAGTATCGTTTTACTGCTTCCGCAATCACATGCTCTACAGTGGGTTTTTTAGCAATAATATAAGCATCGGTATATTCTTTTAAGGCCCCGGCAGTGGTGGCTCCAATGCAGATTCCCGTGCCTTTTAATTGGTTGTTTTCAAAAAAGCTGGTAACGCCACTCGGACTAAAAAACAGCACATCATTAAAGTCGCTTTCTATTTTCTTAGGTGTTAGCAGTGTATCGTAGGTTACCAATTTTGTGAAGGAAATACCGGCTTCTTTTAAGGTATTTGGTAAGACTTCTCTACTGCGATTCCCAGCAATGTATAAAAAAGACCAATTGTTATATTTATTTGCAAGAACTGCCGCTAACTCCCCAGCATTACTTGTTTGAACCATCATTTTAAACCCCGCCGTCTCTAAGGCTGCACTGGTTATGTCACCCACACAAAAAACCGGTACTTTTCTATATGGGTGGTCTGATGGTAGTGTATTAATAAAACTTTGCACCCCATTTTTACTGGTGAAAACGAGACCATCCCATTGTTCATCTGGCATTTCAAATTCTCTGTACTTAACGGAAATAGCATCGTACTCCGTAAGTTGGTGGCCGGCCTCTAAAATCAACGCTTTTTGTGCCTCTGTAAGCATTTTAGTGGATAGAATTGAGCTCATCTCGTATTATTTTCATGAGTTCGTTGCCCCCACTTTCGAGTATTTCAAAGGCGCAGCTTTTGCCAAACCCTTCATACTTGTCTATGGGGCGATCTTTTACCACTTCTACCTTGGTACTGCCGTCAAGGGCGTGCAAACACCCTTTAAAATAGATTTTTTGATCTTCAATGGTGGCCAACGCACCAATAGGCGCTGTACATCCTCCTTCTAAGGTTCGTAAAAATTCCCGTTCTATCTGGGTGGCTATTTCGCTATCACGATCATTAAGTTGCTGTGAGGCTTGCACGGCTTCAGCATTTTTTTCCAACGCTACCACCATCATAGCCCCTTGGGCGGGCGCGGGAATCATCCAGTCTAACTCCAAAGCATCTTTTGGGAGTAATTTTATGCGTTCTAATCCTGCTTTGGCAAAAATGGCGCCATTCCAATCGTTTTCAATAACCTTAATTAAGCGGGTATTTACATTCCCACGAAGATCCACTACTTGATGTTTAGGGTATTGATACAGCCATTGCGCTTTTCTTCGAAGACTACCTGTGGCAATCACCCCTTCGCCTTCTAAAAAATCAGTGCCCTTATGCACCAAGAGATCTGTGGTACTTGCCCGTTTTAAAACAGCCGTTTGCACGACTCCTTTGGGTAATTGGGTAGGGACATCTTTCATGGAATGAACGGCAATATCAATCTCACCCTTAATTAGAGCAACGTCCAAGGTTTTTGTGAAAATACCGGTAATGCCTAATTCATAAAGAGGTTTGTCTAGAACGATATCTCCGGTGGATTTAATTGGGCACAAAACCGCATCTACGCCTAGTTTTTGTAGTTCTTCCTGCACTGTTTGTGCCTGCCATAGCGCCAACTCACTATCGCGCGTACCAATCCTTAATGGGGCCTTCATTCTTGATTGATTTCCAATTGAAAAATCTGCTGAATGATCTGTAGGCTTTCTTCCGTATCAACCTCTGATTTTCTAAGGTGATTGGCGAATTGCTTGGTAATTTTTTGAATAATTCGTTCCGAAACCATATCGGCTTGTTGGGAATCGAAATCTTGCAATTTTTTTGAATGAAAATCCAACTCTTCGTCCTTCAGCGTTTTTAGTTTTTGTTTGAGCGCTTTTATAACCGGGGCAAATTTTCTGGTTTCTAACCACTGCGTGAACTCATGGCGTACTTCTTCATTAATCTGTTCTGCTTGGGGTACGTACTGTCTTCTTTTGGCCAAGGTTTCATCCGTTACTTGCGATAACTCATCTAAATGCACCAGGGTTACATTGGGCAATTCGCGCACATCGTCTGCTACATTTTTAGGAATAGAAAGATCTAAAATCCAAAGGGGTTTTTTGTTGTAAATCAACGCTTTAGAAACGGTTGGTAGTTGGGCTCCCGTAGCGACAACCAGCACATCGCATTTTCGTATTTCGCTCTGTAATTCCCCAAACTCTTTCACGGTCAGTTGAAATTTATCACCAAAAGCTTCCGCCTTTTCTTTGGTTCTATTGATCAGGGTTATGCGATTATTCCCTGTATGTTTTATTAGGTTTTCGCAGGTATTTCTCCCAATTTTTCCGGTACCAAAGAGTAAAATTCGCTTGTCTTTCATGTCTGGGACATGATCAAGAATATATTTTACGGAGGCGAAGGCTACCGAAGTGGCCCCCGTAGAAAGTGCAGTTTCGTTTTTAATACGTTTGCTAGCCTGCAAGACAGAATTGCAAAGACGCTCCATAAAGGGATTTGCCATACCATGCTTCTTAGAGCGGTAAAAACTTTGCTTAATCTGACTTATAATTTCAAAATCTCCCAATATTTGACTGTCTAAACCAGTACCCACTTTAAAAAGGTGCGAAATAGCATCGTGGTTTTTATGAACATAGGCCACTTCCTGAAATTCCTCGACAGTTCCTTGGGTTTGTTCACAGAGCAGTTTTATAAGCTGGTAAGGATGTTGTGCAAAACCATAAAGTTCGGTTCTGTTGCAGGTAGAAATAACGAGCAAACCGTCTAGTCCTTCGGATTTAGCACCAAGGGTTAATTGGTCTACTCCTGGTACGTCTAGGCTAAATTTGCCGCGTAATTCGGCGTCTGCCTTTCGGTAACTAAGACCAACTGCATAAAAAGACGGGTATTTAGAAAGGTGGTAATTCTTCATATGCTCATACCGATCGCAAAATTACTGGAGGAAGGTATGTTAAAATAACGCTAGCGGGTCAAATAATAACAAATGTCACTCAGATACGGGACTTTTAGGGGTATATTTGGGAATCCCTTGAATTATTTGGTGTTACGTTCCCTTTTTTATAATTTAGAGTCGTTTTAAATAAGGAAAACCACCATAGAAAAAATTAGAAATATGTCAAAAAGTATCGGTATCGGGTCTTATGAGCAGTTAGAAGTGGATGATGGCATCTATGTCCTTAGAATTCAGAACGATACAGAGGAGCCTAAAGAAGTAATACACCCTATTGATAGAAACTACATTCAGTTTCATTTTTCTTTAAAAGGGAGTGCTCAGTTTTTATTCAATAATGGAACCTATCATTTAGACGTTTCCGAAGAGAATTCTCTCTTATTGTACAATACGCAGAAAGACCTTCCGCTACACCTCACGGTATTTCCGCAAACTTGGGTGCTTTCCGTAGTAGTTGCTATAAAGAAATTTCACGGGTTGTTTTCGGAAGATGCAGATGCCATTCCTTTCTTAAGTGGTTCCTTTAGCGAGAAGAAGTATTACGCGCAAGAAGTTCTTACCCCTTCTATGGCGGTGGTATTAAGTCAACTTAAAGGAACAAACTTGCATTCTTCCATTCAAAATTTATACGTCCGCGGTAAAATTTATGAACTCATTGCCCTTTATTTTAATCGCGCTGGGGATGCTGATCTAGAGCAATGCCCGTTTTTAGCAGATGAAGACAACGTCCGAAAAATTAAACAAGCAAAAGATATTATTCTGGAGCGTATGGCAGAACCACCAACCTTGCAAGAACTCTCCGATGAGATTGGCTTGGGCTTAAAAAAATTAAAGGAAGGCTTTAAACAAATTTATGGTGATTCTGTGTACGGCTACTTGCTTGATCATAAAATGGATCTTGCCCGAAAACTTTTAGAATCCGGCAAATACAACGTGAATGAGATTGGGTTAAAACTAGGCTATAGCACGGCAAGCCATTTCATAGCTTCTTTTAAAAAGAAGTATGGAACTACCCCAAAAAAATATGTAACTTCCATAGCCTAAAAGACGAACCATGAAAAAAACCACCTTCCTACTTCTGCTCCTTTGCCTGACATTTAGTGGAATTTTTAGCCAAGATGCACAACCTCCAAAAATTGTGGAAGAAGGCATTCCAGAACTGGTTTTAGCGTTCACTAAAACGGAAGGATACCGCCATAAAAGCATTGAAAAAGGGGTGAAAACCTTGCGCGAAATTGGAAGAGAGAATGGGTTTATCGTTCTTCAAACAGAAACCGCCGAAGATTTTAATGACGACGATCTTAAAAATTATAGACTGGTAGTCTTTCTGAGCACCACCATGGATGTACTTAATACAGAACAAGAAAAAGCCTTTGAACGGTTTATAAAAAACGGGGGAGCATTTTTGGGAATCCATGCTGCTGCGGATACAGAATACGATTGGGCTTGGTACGGAAAACTGGTAGGTGGTTATTTTGAAAGCCATCCGCAAGGCACGCCCACGGCCAGTATTCAGGTGGTAAATAAAGAACACCCTTCTTGCGCACATCTTCCAGATACTTGGGTGCGTACTGATGAATGGTACAATTATAAAAACCTTAATCCAGACGTAACGGTTTTAATGAATTTGGATGAAACCACCTATGAAGGAGGTACTAATGGCGCCAACCATCCTATTGCCTGGTATCATGAATTTCAAGGGGGCCGTGCCTTTTATACAGGTGGGGGCCATACAGATGCTTCTTTTGATGAACCCGAATTTCGGCAGCATCTCTTAGGCGCTATTGAATGGTGTCTGGGAAGAAAATAGGGCTACAAATTACAATGGCCTCGCTACAACGATGCCTGTATTTCGTTTAATTTTCTTTAAATAGGTCACAAGGGGTGTTTTAGTAATGGTCACTTCTCCAGAAATAGACGCATGCAAAAGATGAATACGCCCTGTGGGCATGCGAATGGCAATCCCGGTATGAGTTACATCCAGTCCTGTAATATCCGTTGCTAAAGCAATAATATCTCCATTTTCTAGTTTTTCTTCTATCCCAGCAATGGATTCTTGCGGCACAACACAGCGTGTGTGCTTGGCCAAATTTGCTTCTACGGCCAATAAGGCTTCATAATTAGCATCATCTGCTAGAAAAGGATACAAATCCCTGTGAGTTCCCATAAAATTAATGGGCTTTGTAAAAGAAACGCCTCCTAAATCTGCAGTAATATCCTTTACTAAACCCTTCTCGTTATTGTTTAAGATCCACTCGGTAAAATAATGTAAACGTGAAGGATACCCATTAAGGATACCATCACGATACCGAATGGTTTTTAAATTAGCAACGAAATTTTCGAACGTATAGGTCTTTTCCCGCATCAGCATTGAAAAAGCCAATACATTTTCTACAAAGGTGGTGCAATCCAACCCTCTTAGGTTCACGACTAAGGTTTCTTCTTCTCCAATTTCTAATGTCTTCTCTACATAGGGTGTGCCCAAAAAAGTTTTTCCAATGGGCACCATGGAAGGGGCATCGGGCGTTAATGAAAGTTCCTGCAATGTTTCGACTTTCGATTTAAAAAGTAAACTGTCTTCAGGCGAGCAGGTAATTTGCGCCTGCGCGGTAACAAAAAGCAGGCAAGTAAGTGCAGTTATAAGTGATCCTTTCATAACATCAAAGTTATCTATTTAGGAATAAAAAAGATGTACTAAAACCGTGTCCAGAACAAGCAGCTGAAGTTGTATTTTTGCAACTCAAAAGTTGGCTATGAAAAAAGGAGTTTTATTGGTGAATCTAGGGTCTCCAGACAGTCCTACTAAAAAAGATGTTAGGCCCTATCTAGACCAGTTTTTAATGGATGAGCGCGTAATTGATGTGCCTCCTTTGTTACGAAATTTATTAGTTCGTGGTATTATCCTGAATACACGCCCCAAAAAATCTGCAAAAGCATATGCGAAGATTTGGTGGGACGAAGGATCTCCACTAATCGTTATCTCAGAACGTTTTCAGAAAAAAGTACAGGAGCATACCAAATTGCCGGTTGCTTTAGGAATGCGCTACGGAAGTGGAAGCATAAAGGAGGGTCTACAAAACTTGCATGATCAAGGAGTTGATGAGGTGCTGTTAGTGCCCTTGTATCCGCACTATGCGATGTCTTCCTATGAAACCGTTGTGGTCAAAGCCTTGGAAGACCAACAGCAGTATTTCCCAGAAATGCAACTGACTACCATGCCGGCTTTTTATAAAAATGAAGACTACATTAAGGTGCTCTCCAAAAGTATTGCCGAAGGATTAGAAGGGTTTGAATACGATCACGTACTGTTTTCGTATCATGGAATTCCAGAACGCCACATTCGAAAGTCAGACCCCACAAAATTCCACTGTAAAATAGATGGGCAATGTTGCAAAGTAAATTCTGTAGCCCACCATACATGCTATAGGCATCAATGTTATGATACCACAGACTTGGTGGTGAAAGAACTTGGTTTAGACCCAACGAAAACGAGTACCTCTTTTCAATCAAGATTGGCAGGCGATCCCTGGCTAAAACCATATACCGATTATGAGTTTGAGCGCTTGGCCAAAGAAGGCAAAACGCGTTTAGCTGTGATTACCCCTGCTTTTGTTTCAGACTGTTTAGAAACCTTAGAAGAAATTGCCATGGAAGGTGAAGAGGAATTTAAAGAAGCAGGAGGAGAACACTACAAACACATATCTTGTTTAAACGATCGCGATGATTGGGTGGCCCTCATGGCACGTTGGATTGCCGACTGGGAAGAAAAAGCCTTACTACCCGTTTAATGGCCAAGGTTTCTGCGGATCAATTAGGGACAGAACCCATAGGTAGTTTGCTCATTAAGCAAGCCGTGCCAGCGTCAATTGGCATTTTGGTCATGTCCTTAAATGTCTTGGTAGATTCCATTTTTGTGGGCAATTGGATTGGTTCTATTGCCATTGCAGCCATTAATGTGGTGCTTCCCGTTTCTTTTTTTATTGCTGCCTTGGGAATGGCAATTGGTATTGGAGGATCTAGTATTATTTCTAGGGCCTTGGGCGCTCAGAATAAAGAAAAAGCCTTCCAAACTTTTGGCAACCAAATTGCGCTTACCATTTTGGTAACGGTGAGCATGGTCGTCTTGGGCTTGTATTATGTAGATGCACTTATTCCTGCTTTTGGGGGGAAGGGAGCCATTTTTGAACCGGCAAAGATCTACTATACTATTGTGCTTTATGGGGTGCCGTTTTTAGCACTTTGCATGATGGGCAACACGGTGATTCGTGCAGAAGGCAAACCCAAATTTGCTATGATCGCCATGATCATTCCCTCTGTGGGCAATTTGTTCCTAGATTATATCTTCATCTATGTTTTTGATTGGGGCATGCACGGTGCCGCTTGGGCAACAACGGCGGGGTATGTGCTGTGCCTCTCTTATATTTTATATTTCTTTTTATCAAAACATTCCGAACTTAAAATTCGTCCCAAACATTTTACGCTACAATTGGGAATACTCAAGGAAATTGGTTCTTTAGGAGGGGTTACCCTAGCGCGGCAAGCTGTCACGAGTATTATTTATCTTTTAATGAATAATATACTGTTCGGTCTTGGTGGAGAAGCCTTAGTAGCTGTTTATGCCATCATTGGTCGCATGCTCATGTTTGCGCTGTTCCCCGTATTTGGAGTAACCCAAGGATTTTTGCCCATAGCAGGGTTTAATTTTGGTGCTTTCAAGTACGATCGTGTCAAAGAATCGATCTACACTGCTATAAAATATGCTGCCTTGGTAGCCACTTTAGTATTTATTATCCTCATGAGTTTCCCAGCAGAAATCGCCGATCTTTTCTTGAGTGATAAAACAGATCTGCCTGAAGCAGAATTGCTAACCAATGCCTTTGTATTGGAACATGCCCCTCTAGCAATGCGATTGGTATTTGCAGCAACACCCATTATAGCCTTGCAATTAATTGGTGCGGCCTATTTCCAGGCGGTGGGAAAAGCAGTGCCTGCATTGCTTTTAACGTTAACAAGGCAGGGATTCTTTTTTATTCCTTTAATCTTGGTCTTACCAAATTTTATGGGAGAATTAGGGGTTTGGCTGTCCTTCCCCATCGCAGATGTCTTAGCAACTTTAGTAACGGGTTGGTATTTGCGAAAAGAAATTAAAACCAATCTCATTCAGCAATCGGTCTGATTTCGCTTATTTTAGAGAATTCAAACCGATCCAATGAAACATATATCCCTATTCGCAGGACTGCTATTTCTACTAGTTTCCTGTTCAAAAACCCAAGCTCCTATGGAAACAGTATATATTGGCACCTATACCGATGGTACTAGTGAGGGAATTTATACCCTCAACTTTTATCCAGAAACGGGGCAGCTTGATTCCCTGCAATTAAAGGCCGCATTACCAAATCCCTCTTTTTTAGCGCTTTCAGAAGACAGGCAACGGCTGTATGCCGTGCAGGAAACGGCAGATTTTGATAGCCTGGGTGGTGGGGTTACCGCTTTTCAGTTGAATGAAGGAGTGCTAACGACCTTAAATAGCAAGGGAACGGCGGGTGCGCATCCTTGCCATGTGGCACTTTCTGGGGAAGGGCAACTGGCCGTAGCAAATTATACTGGAGGCAATTTGGCTGTTTTTGATTTGGCCGAAGACGGAAGCTTAGCAGACAGACAAGTGATCCAGCATACTGCTGCAGATTCTACCCAAACGCCGCACGCTCATAAAGCACATTTTAGTTCCGAAGGGCTATTCGTGGCCGATTTAGGATTGGATGAAGTGCTTCGTTATAGCCCACAGCCCTATGGATGGATCCCCGCTTCACAAAAAGTCTTGCCACTTCCGAAGGGAGCAGGACCAAGGCATTTTGTATTTAATACCGATGAGTCTTTTCTTTACGTCATCAACGAGCTAAATTCTACCATCACCGTGTTTCAGAAGGATGAAGCAGGCAATTATTCCGAAATACAAACCGAAAGCACCACTGCGGCCGACTTTGAAGGCGATAGTTTTTGCGCAGACATCCACCTTTCTTCCGATGGTAAATTTTTATACGGCTCTAATCGCGGGGAAAATACCATTGTCATCTTCTCCGTAGATGCCACTAGCGGAAAAATTTCGCTGGTAGGCAGAGAAAGTGTACGAGGCGATTGGCCTCGAAATTTTGTGGTAAGCCCTAATGAAGAACATTTGTTGGTAGCCAATCAGCGTAGCAATAACATCACTATTTTTAGGCGTAATTCTGAAACAGGAGTTTTGGAATATACCAATCAGTTTGCTTTGGAAGCCCCGGTCTGCCTGGTCTTTTACTAACCAAAAAAGAATTCGTGTAAGAATCTTCCGGGCGCTAAGGTAAAGCCACCAGCGATACCAATAGCTCCTATGTAAAGCAATACCATTTTCCGTTGATGGGATTTTATTTTTCCTTTTTTAACAGCAAGATAGGCAGTGGGCACGGTCCAAATTGTTAAGAAGCTAAATAGATGTATCCATCCAAAATGATTTAAAAATCTGCCACCCACGTCTGCAGGCATCCAAAGGGTAATCAGGGCGGTAAAGAGCATCAAAATCATATACACCTTTCCTAAGGTGCGGTGTATTGGGGTTCCTTTTTTAGCCAAGAGCCCGTAAGCGCCCAAAAAAATACATGGGACCACAGTTACTAAATGCACATACATTAAAACAGAATAGGTCATCTTTCTTTCCTTGCTTATTTCACCTTAGCAGAGGTGTCTGCAATAACTTTCCACTGGCCATTGATATTCTTAACAAGGAGCATAAACAACCCGTTGGTGTCTCCAACTGGCCGGGTTAAAAAGTATTCGCCCAATACATAATAAAGTGTCTTATCTACGGCAGTAATTTCATGAAATTTAAAGGTAAGTGTACCAAAATGTTCTTTAGAAGGATAGCTTTTTTTGTAACGGGCCAGGGTTGCCTCCCATCCCTTTACAACCCCACCACTGCCATAAAAGGTTAAAGAATCAGATTTCCAATAGCCTTCCATAAAGGTCTCAATATCATAGTTGTTCCACGCTTCTTGCTGATTAAGAAGCAAAGTTTTAATGGCTTCTTTATCAGGGGTTTCCGTGGTTTGAGCGATGGCTAATAACGGTAATAATACCAATAGGTATGCAAATCTTTTCATCGGTGATGGTGTTTGCTTAAATGTAACAATTATTCTTCCTTCTTTAGGGGCTACTTACTTAAAAGAACAATGAGGGCCACCACCAGCAACCCTGCTAAGACTGCAAAAAAGATTTTCCATGCGCTGTACGGTCTAGTCCCAGAGATTTCTCCGTTTTCGCCATTCACAAAGAAATTGTATTCCTTGCCATTGTAACGGTAGGCACTAATGTAAATTGGGAGTAAAATATGCTTAAAAGTCTCTTCAGACAATTGCATGTTCATGCTAGATACTCGTTGGGTATCTCCACCAATATCTTGCCGGCACCATCGTCTTGCTATAGCCTCTGCTTCTGCCTTAGCACTGAGGTGTCCTTGTTTTAATGGAATGGTATATTTCTCTGTAACAAAGCCTCGTAAAAAGTTGGAATGAAAGGGCTCTAGAAGTTTAAGATTCCAGCGGGCAATTTTAGAAGGCACTCGGCCTTTACGTTGTTGCGAAGCTTTTACTAGGGTATCATCTATAAAACCAGAAACACGTCCAGAAGCAGGATACCAGCGTGTTTTTCGTACCCGTTGCTGCACCATTTTACCCTGAGAATTGCGTACGCGTTTGGTTTCATAGTAATACTCACCGCGTTGTCCTGTATACTGGGCTTGTAATTGGGCGTCAAAAGTCCAATAGGGCAAATAAAGCCCTTTGGTAAATTGCGGATCTAGCGCTGCCTTTTTTAGTTTATTAGGAGCAAACCATAGACGTTGCACCCATTTTTTAAAAATCTGGTGCGACTTCTTTTTATCAATTTGAAAGGGAAGCACCGCACCTGGTAAAATCCACTCCTCTTGATATTGGTCTTCCAAAACCAGTGGCATACTGCAATAAACACAATGCAGCGATTTGTAATTTTCTTCAATGTGTTGGGTAGCGCCGCAATTTTTACAATCTAACATGGCTACCTCCTCACTGTGCTTCTGAGCACCCATTTCATTGAGATAGGGATAAAGCTCTAACTCATGAAAGCCATTTTCATCCGTTAAGATCGTTTCTTGGTGCCCACAATACTCGCAAGAGATGTTTTTGGTACCGGGACGGTACTTCATCTCTGCCCCGCAATTCACGCAGGGTTTTTTGAGTTCGGTTTGTTTTATGGAACTATCCACTTTGTTTTACGATCTATAAGGGTACCACATACCTTTCCTAAGAACAACCCGGTGTTCCCTTCTTAGAATGGTGTGTCATTACGTATTTAGGCGTTTGGTAATGGGGGTGGCGTACTGCCACCTAAAAAGGATTTCAGTTCTTCCACCTCCTGCAGGGCTGTCCAATTTGCCATTCCTTGCTTCCAAACCAAGCTTTCACGGTTAATGGTCCGTCCGGCAAAAAGTGCTCGCAACTGGTCTAAGGTTACCGGCCCTTGTTGCGCCCCATTTAAGGCATAATAATAGAGGACTTGAGTAGGCATTGGTGGCGGGGTAGCAGCCGATGCCGCTGGTGGAAATGCCTGTTGCTGTCCCATGGAACCACCCATCATGCTGCCCATTTGCTGGGCAAGGACAAAGCCCATACCCATTCCCATTCCTGCTCCTGCCGTACCTCCTTCGTTTTTAGCTGCAGCTTCCATGGCTTTGGCAGCTTTAAATTGCGCCAGCTTTTGCATATCTAACTTGTCTAAACGGCTGTATTCAAAGATTTCTTTCTTTAAATCTTCTGGCATAGACACATTTTCGATAAAGAATTTTTCAAGAGAAATTCCGACCGATTCAAATTCAGGTGCCATTACCTCACGACAGGTATCTGAAAGTTCGGTGGTATTGGCGGCATATAATTCTATGGGTAAATTGGCCTCACCTACCGTATCGGTAAAGCGCGTGGCAATCAAACTTTTTAGGTGTTCATTAATTTCAAAATTGGTGAAATTATTGTCGGTCCCAACAATGTCAATAATGAATTTTCCTGCATCCGAAATTCGGAAGGCGTAGGTACCAAACGCACGTATTTCAACCAAACCAAAACGGGCGTCACTTAGGGTCACCGGATTTTTAGTTCCCCATTTTTCATCCGTAAATAAATGCGTATTTACAAAATAGACCTCTGCTTTAAATGGAGAATTAAAGCCGTATTTCCAACCCTTTAAGGTGGCTAGAATTGGGAGGTTTTTAGTGGTTAAATCGTAGGTGCCTGGCGTAAAAACATCCGCTAGCTGCCCTTCGTTTACAAACACCGCTGTTTGTCCTTCGCGAACAATTAATTTGGCACCGTTTTTTATTTCATTCTGATAGCGTTCAAAACGATGCGCAATGGTATCGTCTGTGTAATCAAGCCATTCAACAATATCAATAAACTCATGACTGAGTTTTTCCTTAATCTTTCCAAAAATATCCATGTAACTAGTGTTTATCTGTTAGGAATCTAAAGCTAGCAAAAAAGTAATAGCCTTCCTTTAGGTTAGTGTAAAATACTGGCGCTTTGTTACAAAAGGGTTTGCATTGCCGTTGTAATCAATCCAATTTTCCAGCCTCTTTTAGCCATTTAAGTACGGTTTCTTTGGGCAAGGCTTCAATGGTCCGCCCTTGTTGCCCAGTCATCGATTTCGCAGCAAAAAGGGAGTTTAAAATGGCCTCTTCTGTGGCCTCTATGGTGGCTAAAAACAGAGGCGTCATGGCTTGGTTTCGCAAACTTGGCACCGTTTGAATAGGAGTCTCACTTTGGTAGGGTACGCGGCATGCTTCTGCGGTAGAGACGGCAATCACATAATCGCCACTTCCATTGCTGGCAATCCCCCCTGTTCGTGCCAATCCTAACATGGCGCGTTTGGCAAGTCTTTCTAAATTTCGGGAATTCACCGGTGCATCCGTCATCACCACCATCATACATGAACCATCCGGGCTGTATTTAAAACTGTCAGAATACTGCCCCAGTTTTTTCCCGACTTCCACACCTGCCACTTGTAACACCCCTCCAAAATTACTTTGTACCAATACACCTACTGTATACCCGCCAGCAGCTTTTGGGAGCACACGTGAAGCTGTGCCTATGCCTCCTTTAAATCCAAAACAGACGGTGGCGAGTCCGGCGCCTACATTTCCTTCTTCTACCGGTCCAGAAGTAGCAGCTTGCAAGGCCAAATTCATGTGTTCTTTGGTCAAATCTCGTTTTCTTATGTTGTTGAGATAGCCATCATTAGTTTCCCCTACTACGGCATTTACAGATCGCACGTTTTCATTTCCTTCTTGGGCGAGCGTATAGTCAATTAAGGCATCCATTGCGGTGGAAACACTTAAGGTATTGGTTAAAAGGATGGGAGTTTCTAGGGTACCCAATTCCTTAACCTGGGTATATCCTGCCAGTTTGCCAAAACCATTGCCTACGTAAATCGCTGCGGGTACTTTTTCTTGAAATAGATTCCCTTCATGCGGAAAAATTGCGGTAGCTCCGGTACGGATATCCCCGCCCTTAATGTGATTCCAATGGCCCACTTTTACGCCGGGAACATCGGTAATGGCGTTGTAGGTTCCAGGTCGCAATACCCCAATTTCTACCCCATAATCGCGTAGGCGTTCTTGTGCATGTAGCGAAGTACTTAATAAGCAAAGAGTAAGTAAAAGGTATTTCATCTTAAAGCAATTTAATAACTAAAAAACCCAAATAAGTCCCCAGGGCATTTCCTAAAGTGCCCACCAAAATAGCAGGCAACATTAATTCTTTTCTTCCAAAAGTTTCTGCTAGAGCTAGGGCAGTAGGGCCACCGCCAACATTGGCCTGACTAGCAATGGCAATCATGCTCCAATCACGATACATAAGCCCTCCTAAACCAATAATGAGAAGCCCATGTATGAGCACCGCCATAGCCGTAAAAAGGAAGAGAGTGCCACCCAAGTCTTTTAAAGCTAGCACGGCATCTATTTCACAATAAGCGCCAATAACAGCCAAGAATAGAAACACCATATACAACCCCAAATCATGCGCTCCTTTCAGGCGTGCTACCCAAGGAATTTGTGCCAGTACAATACCCAGAGTAGTTACTATAAGGATGCTTGGCAACCCAGGAAGCAAGAGCGAGAGCCCTTCGGATAGCAGGTAGGCACCAAGCCCTAATACTAATAAAACACCCATGGAAAGCAGATCCATCCCCTCTTTTTCTTGAGAGACCGTTTCTGTGGTAGTTGGTGAATTTCGTACACGATCTTTCCAAAGAGGTCGAAGCATTCTTGGCAGCGCAAGCGTCGCGATAATCCAAAGGGTGGTGACCACATTGTCTACTGCGATGGTTCCTGCATAAAGCGCCCCTTCTTTTTGAAATTCATATTCCAACGCAATGGCGTTAAAATTCACACTTCCTCCAGTATAGGTGCCTGTAAGCATGCCGGCAAGGATGCTTCCTTTCTCGCCTAGCACAGATGCAGGCTGTAACAACCACCAGGCGATTAGGATACCGCCCACAGTAGCGAAAGACCCTAAAACAAACAGCCCTATCATAGGCAAACCTGCCTGTCGGATTGCTTTTAAATGCACGCCCAACATCAAATAGAAAATAGATAGTGGCGCGACATATTTAAAAATCCCCTCGTACAAAGGGATGCTGTTTGAAGCAGAAGGAATAATGCCCAGATTGGCAATCACTGCCGTAAAAACGATGGCCAGGAGCGCCGCTCCCAAGGGTTTCCCCCAACGCGTGCGTTCTGCCCAAAGTGCCAGCAAGACCATGAGGCAGAGCAGGCATAAGACAAAAAGGGCATTTTGAAAAATGGACATGCTTAAAGATACTGGATTTTCTACGGCATTACCTAAGACGCTTTTCGCGGTTTTTTACCAATGTCCAGTGCCGGGTTCCCCTTTAAAAGGTCCCACCAGATCGCTGGTAATCCAACCGGCGTAAAAACCTCCCGGTTGCGGGATCACCCGTTCTCCATTTACAAAACATTGCAAATACTGGGGGTAGAACGCCAGGTAATTGGTTA
>CAZRPJ010000003.1:98764-104390 GCA_964601965.1 uncultured Croceivirga sp. | reverse complement strand
AGCTTGGGAACCGCTACCAAAGCCGGAGGTCTTGGAAAATCCCATACAGAGCGCTGCCCTTTTTTGGGTTCAATTGCAAAATCTGGGCGTTTTTGGCCGGTGTAGGTCCATTTAGACCGGGCTTGCAAAAGCCAATTAGGAATGGAAGAAACGTCTTTTTTCGCAGCCATAAGTTCTTAATCTGGTATGGTAAAGGTAGGGGAGATTCCCCGTAACTTTGCAAAAAAGGGTATATGGAGAAAAACGTTTTAGGCACTGAATTGCAGCCCTGTTGTTTTGAACCCATGACAGGGTATTACCGCGATGGTTTTTGCAAAACTGGTGATGAAGATGTAGGTACACATGTGGTCTGTGCTATTATGACGGACGAATTTCTTCGCTTTTCCCGAAGCCGCGGCAACGATTTAATTACCCCCCTGCCGTATTTTAAATTTCCTGGATTAAAGGCGGGCGACAAATGGTGTCTTTGTGTATCCCGTTGGAAAGAAGCCTATGAAGAAGGGTTGGCACCGCAGGTGGTCTTAGAGGGGACCCATGAAAAGGCCTTAAAGTATGTGAGTTTTGAGATGCTTTTAGAGCATAAATTTACCGTAAACGAATCCCAGTAATTCCACCGTAATTTCCCGACCAATCTAGGTATGAAACAAATCCCTTGGCCTAAAAAAGTAAGATGGACCGATGTGCTTTTCGGGATCTTTTTGCTGCTCCTTATTCTCCCACAAACACGTAGATCATTGCAAATAGGCGCCAACAAGTTAAAGGTGCTTTTATGGACTCCTGGAATTGAGAAAGAGGCAGATAGGGCACAAGTAGCACCCTTTAAATATTCGGTGCGCAATCAACAAGGCGCGTATGGTCAAATACCCGTAGCGCAAGGCGAGCTAACCTTTTTTAGTTTTTGGGCCACTTGGTGCCCTCCCTGTGTGGCCGAAATGCCTAGTATAGCCAGTTTGTACGAGGACTATGGAGACCGAGTGAATTTTATTTTGGTAACCCGTGAGAATCCTGAGAAAGTCAACACTTTTTTAGAAAAGCGGGGGTGGGATGTACCGGTGTATTTCCACACAGAAGCCGTGCCCGAAGTATTGAAATCTGGCAGCCTGCCTACCACCTACGTCATTGATGGAGAAGGACGCATTCTTATAAAAGAAATTGGTGCCGCCAATTGGAATAGTGATAAAGTGCGAACGCTCTTAGACCAACATTTAGCAAAGTAGCTAGCATTCTCTTTTAGAATACGTACCTTATTGCTATCATAAGGTTGAACGAATCAAAAATAGCAGTGCGTTGAAATTTGAATACCACGGTACCAATGACGGGCAATTAGAACTTGTAGAAGCTTCGGCGCTTGCTTTTAGCGCGTCTCAGTTACCAAAAGACTGTTACAAGATTATTTGGGCCCGTGAAGACCCCATTAACCTAGGGGTAGACGGCTATCGTCTTCAACTTAAAAAACAGCACCTGCTCTTCGTTTCTCCTTTGAATACCCTGGATTTTGAAATTGAAAATAAGGACGTGGTGGTCGTAGCGTTTAATCGCGAGTTTTATTGCATTCGTGATCATGACGAAGAAGTGTCCTGCAATGGCTTTTTGTTTTTAGGATCGTCCTCGCCCCTGGTCGTGGCCCTCACCCAAGAAGAGCAAAAGAAATTTACGTTCACCTATGATTTTTTTGTGGAGGAGTTTGAAAACAAAGACCTCATTCAGGGTGAAATGCTATTGGTGTTGCTCAAGCGTTTGCTAATTATGTCCGTGCGCATTGCCAGAAAGCTCTTGCCGGAAGAAGACATGCCCCAAAGCAAGTTAGATAGCATTCGAAAGTTTAATTTACTGGTAGAAATGCACTTTCGGGAAAAGCACAAAGTTGCGGACTATGCCGTACTAATGCATATGAGCTCCAAATCCCTCTCCAACCTCTTTACGCGCTACTATAAAAAATCGCCCTTAAAGGTAATTATGGAGCGAATTGTCTTAGAGGCAAAACGCCTGCTAGAATTCTCGGACTTTAATATCAACGAGATTAGCGATCAGTTAGGGTTTGATGAAGCCGCCCACTTTTCGCACTTCTTTAAAAGGCATACAGGGGTGGCTCCAAAAGCCTATAAGGCGAGCTTAAAAAAGTGAGGAAAATCTATAGGTTCTAAGGAACTATTTGCACCCCCTTTTCTTGAGGTAGGCAGTATTTTTGTAGTGTAAAAAATAAAGAAAGAAGATGCCTATGTTAACCTGGAAAGATGTCATTCATTTTAGTGTCAAGGGCAACCCTGAGCCTGATAGAAGGGTAGAAAAAACTGATGAGGAATGGCGCCGTCAATTAACGCCAGAACAGTTTAGAATTACCCGTAAAAAAGGAACGGAAGCGCCACACACGGGTGCCCTTTGTAGTATTTATGAACCCGGGGTGTATTCTTGTATTTGTTGCGATACACCTTTGTTTGATTCTACTATTAAATTCAACTCAGGTACCGGTTGGCCTAGTTTTACGCAGCCCATTAAGCGCAATGCCATAGCCTATAAAAAAGACCGCTCTTTTGGGATGGTACGAGTGGAGGTTCTTTGTAATACGTGCGATGCACACCTGGGGCATGTTTTTCCAGACGGACCAGAACCTAGCGGACTGCGGTACTGCATTAATTCGGCTTCCATGCAATTGCAAGAGGCCAGTTCAGAAGATTTAAAAGACTAAAAAAGAAAGGAGCGCACCATGGTAAAAATGGGTACAGGTACAGCCCCAGAATTAAGGAGTACAGCTTGGGTGGGCCCAGAAGGAACTCCTATTGCCCCTATTCGCCTAGCAACATATGAGGGTAAATTCAAGGTAGTGTATTGTTTTCAAAGCTGGTGTCCCGGATGTCATAGCAAGGGCCTTCCGGATTTAAAAAAGATGGTCGATGCGTTGAAGGGAAACGACGAGGTTGTTTTTCTGGCCGTTCAAACCGTTTTTGAAGGCCACGATCAAAACACCTATGCAAAAATGTTAGAAGTTCAAAAGCAGTACGACTTAGCTATTCCTTTTGGGCATGATGCGGGAGCGGATGGTACTTCTATGTCCACACTCATGGAAGATTATCAAACCGGCGGAACCCCGTGGTTTTTGTTGATAGATCAAAAGAATCGGGTGGTTTTTTCAGATTTTCATATCAACCCAGAAGCAGTGATTGACGTTTTAAAACAGATTACATAAAATGCGACAGAAGTTCCCCGAAATTAAATTGTACGGACGCGCTGGCTGCCATAAAACGCAGTATTACCAGTCGCTCTTAGAAGAGATAGGACTGCCGTTTGCCTTTTTGGATGTAGAACAAAACGAAGCCCATGCGGCTGAGTTACGCAGTTTGTATACTGAGGGGAAATTACATTACCCCACCATTACCATTGGCAGCAAGAAATTGCGAAATCCAACCAAGGAAACGCTGTTGGCGTGGCTGCACAAATGTATCCCTAGTATGGTGCCAATTACTCATGATAAAGAAGGGCGGCAGTATGTATTGGCCATTAACCAACACCTCGCTGTGGTACAATACCAAGATCGCGACGGGAAACGCTACCTAGTACATTCTGAAGTGCCCTACAATTTACGAGGGCGAGGTTTGGGAGAAGTATTGGTTTTAAAGACCTTTGAAAAGCTGAAAGAAGAGGAGCAACCTGCCGTGGCGGTTTGTTCCTTTATTAAAAAAGTACGGGACGCCCATCCAACTTGGAAGGCGCTCATTGAATAAGGAAGCAAAAGATTTAGAATGAAAACCTTAGAACGCATCCCTGAAGGTTACAGCATTGGCCGTTATTTGGGAAAACGCTACGGGATTTCTAAGACGGTGTTCAATCAGGGAAAATCGGTGAAGCTGTATGCCGAAGCTTTGGGAGATACGGATTTTGTGAGTCTCAATTATTACAGCACTCAAAAAGCAGGCCTTCTAAAGCCTTGTGAAATGCCCAAAGAAAAGGTATTGCACTTTTTAAAAAATGTTGAATTATAAAAAAAGCAATGGAAATGATTAAAAAAGCATACATCGCAGGCGGATGTTTTTGGGGGATGGAAGACCTCTTTCGCACCCGTCCGGGAGTAATAGATACCGAAGTAGGATATTTGGGAGGTGAGAACGACTATCCCACCTATCAAAACCATCCCGGCCATGCCGAAGGCATAGAAATTCATTACGATACTGAAAAAACCTCCTTCAAGGAGTTGCTAGATTATTTTTATCGCATGCACGATCCTACCACGGTAGACCGGCAAGGGAATGATCGCGGTTCTAGCTACCGATCGGCTATATTTTTCCAAAACGATGAAGAAAAAGCAACGGCCCAAGAACTCATTGGTTTGGTAGATGCCTCTGGCAAATGGCCTACGAAGGTGGTGACCACCTTGGAACCCTTTACCCAATTTTGGCCGGCAGAAGATTACCACCAAGATTATTTGGTGAAAAACCCTAATGGTTATACCTGCCATTTTGAACGGTTTGATGATTCCTTCCTGTCGTAAGAAGTGGAGGCACTAAAGACTTGGAATGCATTCCCAGCTCGCAACTAAGAAGTTGGGGGTGCGTTTTTCTTTTTAAAAGAAAAATTAATTGGGCCGCACTCGGTAGGTAATACGGCGGTTGGTAATGACGGAGGCAATTACGTTAAGGGTCACCGTGGCTGTATCACAAAGTGGGCTTGCATCAATAAATTGTACGCTGCATAGTGAAGGCAACGAAGAGCCAGAACCATCCATACGTCTTCCTACAGTGATATCTGTTGCTAGACTGCTATCTAAAGGGGAATTTGGAGGTGCTAACGAAAAAGTAGTGGTTGTTCCATTAGCGGTATACAAAACCTCACCGGAGACTTCATCATATCGAATGGTGTATGGATTATTTCCGGAGATAAAATCACCTAGTTCTTGACTAAAATTTTCAGTGACTCCACTTACAGAACTCACTACATCTATTTCAATGGCAATAGAGTTCGCTCGTATATGGTATACGCGAAAGTTTCCCGCAGTGATAATATCAGCTTGACTTTCTTGATCTTGGTATTCAAAAGACACCTCAAAACTGGTAAAATCGAAAATTCCACTGGCATTGGGGATCACCAGATCAAAACCGGTAGATCCTCCTGCTCCGGTGGGGAAATGCATCCCGCAGCCTGTTTGGGCAGCATTGGCATTAATAGAGGTCGCATTGGGCCCTACAGTGGCATCTGTAAGGGTAGCCGTATCAAAATCGAATTGAGAAACGAGGGTATTGGGCGTACCATCATCACAAACACGGTAGATAAAGGTATCACTGCCCAAAAAGCCAGCATTGGGGGTGTAGGTAAAGCTCCCATCAGCATTTAATAGCAGGGCACCGTTGGTGGGACCACTTACGGGCGTGGTCTGCACACTTAAGGTGTTGTTTCCATTACTATCGCTGTCGTTGTTAAGTAGGCCATTGCTCGCAGTGGTGGACAAGGCCACCCCAAAGCCTACGGAATAGGTATCATCCGTTGCCTGCGGTGCTACATTCTGGGCATACACTCCAGGGAGCACCAATAAAAACCACACCAATAAAGGAATAAAAGTTTTAGAAAAACTCATTCATTGTAAAACTAGGGGGAAAGCAGAAGGAAGGAAACAATTTGTTGTCAATGCTATAAAAGC
>CAZRPJ010000003.1:90262-98664 GCA_964601965.1 uncultured Croceivirga sp. | reverse complement strand
TCAATCTCTACCTTCCATTCTGGCAATCCTAGCGCTTGCACCCCCACTAAGGTGCTAGCAGGCATGTCTGTATCACCCAAAAGTTTTTTACGAATGGTACGAAAGGTATCTAAATAGGCAGGATGGTAGTCTACGATGTAGGTGTTGTATTTCACCACATCATCAAAAGTGGCCCCAGAATGTTCTAAGGTGGTAAATAGCCCTTGTAGTGCTTCTTGAAATTGGGTCTCAAAGTTGGGCCCAGTGCCCACTTGCCCAGAGATATGAATGGTTTTAAGTCCGTTGGTTTCTACCACCACGGCTTGGGAATAGCCAGGTCCGGGATCTATATAGGACTTGGAAAGGCCTGGTTGTTGGGTTTCACTTTTTGTGGAAGGGTTGGTTTGGCAGCTAACCACCAGAACAAGAAGGATATAAAAGAGATTTCTCATGTTTTATTATTTCAATTGACTCAATTTATTTTGTGGAGATTAGTATGTAATTGATACTTCCTCATATTTTACTTTTTCAATAATCTCCGGAACATTGCTGTTTACCTTTCGGCTATATAAATCCTTGCTTACCGGATAGGCGGCGAGTTCCCCTTCCCAGAGATCATCGGCTATTAAGGCTTCTACATCTTGCCGGGTATTTCTGGGGTGCAACCAAGCGTCTCTATTTTCTTCCGCGATTAAGACTGGGCGCCGTTTTTTATCATTATGCACTTCTGCAAAGAGGGGGGTAGCCGCTTTGGTAAGTACGGTAAACGTCCACCGGTCGTCTGCAGTGTGTGTGTAAATGCCCGCCAAATACAATGGGTCCCCATCCTTACGATGAAAATAGAACGGCACTTTAAAATCCTTCCCTTTTACTTTTACGCGGGTGTTATGGGGTTCAAAAAAGCCATCTACGGGTATGAGGCAACGCCGGTGTTCCCAGCTATAGCGGTATATAAAATGGTCAAACAACTTTTCGGACTGGGCATTTAAACCCCCAAAGGTGCGAGGGTTTTTAAAATACTCTTGGTAGTCTGCCTGGCGTTGCTTGCTGGGCATCAATCCCCACATGCTGGGCAGCAACTGATTCGGATATTCTTGCGGTAGCATCCACATCACGGGATGGGTCCAGCCGCTGGCATTGTAATAAATAAGTTCCAGCGTTGGTTCGTTGTCTTTGAGCACCGCTTCGGCCTGCAACCACTTCTCTAATTCTGCCTTTTTCCGCGATTGGCGGGTGTTGTAACACATCTTAAAAAGCGCGGTAATCGCCAGATAAATATTGGTTGGCTTCTTCTTCTGCAAACTGTGCAGTGGCCGCATCCCAATGCAAGGTTTGGTTAGGGAAACGCCCTGCAATGACTCCCAGTAAAATGGTTTCCGTAAGTCGGGCGGCATACTCAAAAGGCGCCGTACAGGTATCCTTGCCCAAACAGGCATCCACAAACTGGTGGTAGTGCTTGGGCCCTTCACTGGCATAATTACGAATGGGTTCCCCAAGATTGTGCTTGGCAATCTCCTTGCTAATATCTACATACTTCCCACGGACGATCTTCCGCGGCAATTGCATAAAATGCGGTAGTAACAAGCGCCCTTTACTACCCACAAACATTGCGCCCTGCTCAGGCAGTTCATTCATGGCCGCTGCTTTGGCATCTAGGGAAATATCGGTTTTGGTGGCATCCCGTTTTTTGGTGGCCGAAGCGTCTTGCCCGGGTAAGACAAGATCTTCATGGGCGGGGGGCATCCCCGGGCCATCGTACCAGATCCATTTTAAGGATTTATCGGTGTAAGGCGTGCCTGGAAATTCATAGGTAACAGTATTGTTTACAGGATACCCAAAGCCATTGGGTTCCCGGCATTCGTTGGTAATAGTTCTAGGCACATCCAAGGCCAAGGCGTTGTAGGGGGTATCAAAAATATGAACGCCCATATCGCCCAGTGTTCCACAGCCATAGTCCATTAATTTTCGCCAGTTTCCGGGATGGTAATAGCCTTCTTTAAACTTCCGTTCTGCAGAGGTGCCTAACCAAAGGTTCCAATCTAATTGTGCAGGTACGGGATCTTCTCCTTGCGGTTCCGGACCGTTGTAGCCCCAAGATTTTGGGCTCCAAGCATGTACCGTATGTACCTTACCAATAATTCCATCTTGAATGAGCAGTGTGGCCAATTTATAATCGTAAAACGAATGCACTTGAATCCCCATTTGGGTAATTAAGTTCTTATCGGCCGCCATTTTTTTCATGGCGCGCGACTCCGCTACATAGTGTGTTAAAGGCTTTTGGCAATAGACATTTTTTCCATGCTCCATGGCCATTAAAGAGGCAGGCGCATGAGTATGGTCTGGCGTAGAAACAATCACCGCATCTATCTCATCTTTCATCTCTTCCAGCATCACGCGGTAATCAAAAAATACGCGGGCTCCGGGGTGCTTTTTACGGGCACTGGCCAGATTAATAGCATCTACATCACAGAGGGCCACCACATCTACTTGTGGGTGCGACGAAATATCGCGAAGGTCTTCGCCACCCATATTCCCTACGCCAATATGAGCGGTTCGTAGTCGGTCACTGGGGGCTTGCTGCTTCGCTTGTAAAACGGATGGTGCCGCCATAAGGCCCAAAGCGCCAATACCGCTCTTCTTAATAAATTCTCTTTTGTTCATTGTTGTTGGTTATAATTTCTTGATTTTAATATTTCGGAACCAGATGGGGCTGGCATGGTCTTGTAGGGCAATGTACCCAGATTTAAAAGTGCCATAATCGGGGGTGTTGTCCCATTTGCCGGCATTTTTTCGCGCCTTCCAATCATCGGACCAAGGGACAAATTCTAGGAGTTTCTCCCCATTCAACCAGTGTTCTACTTTTTCTGGGCTTACGATAATCGTCGTGCTGTTCCATTCCCCTACTGGGTGCAGGACTTTTTTACTTTCGTCTGCGGTATGCATCGCATAATTTGCCCCTGTTTTTTGCCAGTCTTGAAGCAGCTCTGGATGCTCAGCACCAAACTGGGAATTGTAGGCTGTTAGGTCGTGGATGTTGGCATAGTTTTCATCATCAATCAATTGGTATTCCGGCGCCATTTCAGACGGACTTTTATAGCCTTCTTGTACATGGTAAAAAATACCGCTGTTCCCACCTGCGGGGATTTTCCACTCTAAGAAGAGGATAAAATTATCGAAGGTTTCGGCTCCGTACAGGATGTCTTTCCCACCGGTATAGTCTTGTTCCAGACCCAATTCGGTAT
This sequence comes from uncultured Croceivirga sp., assembly GCA_964601965.1. Lineage (GTDB taxonomy): Bacteria > Bacteroidota > Bacteroidia > Flavobacteriales > Flavobacteriaceae > Croceivirga. The sequence continues at coordinate 95,443 of CAZRPJ010000003.1, read as the reverse complement.
CAAAAGTGAGGGCTCCATCGGCAATGGTCCAACCTGGCGGTAAGGTTTCCATATTATAGCCGCGCCAGCCATCTGTAGAAGTGCCATCAAATAAAACCTGCCATTCGGTTTCTTCTGCGGAAGAAGTTTCCGGTTCAGTATCAGGGGTTGGGGCTTTTTGTTTGCAACTCATCGCTACCAAGGCGATGCTTAGAAAGAGCCAAAATTGTTTCATGAGTTAGGTTGTATCAATTGGTTTAAATTACAAAATAATACCCAATGAAAGTTCTTGGTTTTTCACTACATTTAATGATCGACTAATTCAAAAAGAACACCTAAATGAAATTGCTTACCAACAAAGCAGCATTGGCCCTGCTTGCGCTCTTTTTTATTTCCTACACTGGCCAATCACAACGAAGAAAAAAATCAACTGCCAGTCCCACCGTTCCTTCTGAACTTTATTCTAGTTTGGAGTACCGTTTGGTAGGGCCGTTCCGTGGGGGCCGTTCTGCCGCAGTAACCGGTGTGCCGGGGCAGCCCAACCTCTTTTATTTTGGGGCTACCGGTGGTGGTGTCTGGAAAACAATGGACGGCGGCCGTAGCTGGAAAAATATTTCCGACGGGTATTTTGGCGGGAGTATCGGTGCCGTGGAAGTGGCAAAAAGCGACCCCAACGTAATTTATGTTGGTGGGGGTGAAAAAACGCTGCGTGGTAATGTGTCCAGCGGCTACGGTATTTGGAAAACTGAAGATGCCGGTAAAACCTGGCAAAAAGCAGGATTGGAGACCAGCCGTCATGTACCGAGAATTCGGGTGCATCCTACCGATTACAACACTGTGTATGCTGCCGTGCTTGGAAACATTTACAAACCCACCAAAGAACGTGGCGTTTATAAGAGTACCGATGGCGGAAAGAACTGGAAACAGGTCTTGTTTGTAAACGACCAGTCTGGGGCGGTAGATCTTACTTTTGATCCCAACAACCCACGCATTTTATATGCTTCTACCTGGCGTGCGCAGCGTACGCCCTATTCTTTGAGTAGTGGGGGCGATGGTTCTGCCTTGTGGAAAAGTACCGATAGCGGGGAAACTTGGACCGAAATTTCTAAGAACGATGGCTTCCCTAAAGACACCTTGGGTATTATTGGTGTAGCGGTTTCACCCGTGAACTCTGAGCGGGTCTTTGCCATTGTGGAGAACAAAGAAAAAGGCGGCTTGTACCGTTCTGATGATGGTGGAAAGAAATGGACGCAAGTGAATAGCGAGCGTAAATTACGCCAACGTGCTTGGTACTACACCCGCGTCTATGCCGATACCGAAGACCAAGATGTGGTGTATGTATTAAACGTGCGCTACCACAAATCTACCGACGGGGGTAAAAGCTTTAACACCTTTAACGCGCCTCATGGAGATCACCACGATCTATGGATTGCTCCAGAAAATAGCCAACGGATGATTATTGGGGATGATGGTGGTGCCCAAGTGAGCTATGACGGTGGTGAAACTTGGAGTACTTATTACAACCAACCTACGGCTCAATTCTACCGAGTTACTACAGACAATGCCTTCCCATACCGTATTTATGTGGCTCAGCAAGACAACAGTACAGTGCGTATTAACCACCGCTCAGACGGGAGTGGAATTAGTGAGGATGATTGGGAGCCTACAGCAGGGGGTGAATCTGCCCATATTGCGGTAGATCCTACCAACAACGATATTGTTTATGGGGGTAGCTATGGCGGTTTCTTAACCCGTGTAAACCATGCGAAGCAAACGGTGCGTGGGATTAACGTATGGCCAGACAACCCTATGGGATATGGAGCCGAAGGGATGAAGTACCGCTTCCAGTGGAACTTCCCCATCATCTTTAGCAAGCACGATCCTAAAAAACTCTACACCTTTAGTAATCATGTGCATATGAGTACCAATGAAGGGCAGAGCTGGGAACTATTAAGTGGCGATTTAACGCGTAATGACCCCGATAAATTGGTAAGCAGCGGGGGGCCTATTACACAAGATAATACCGGCGTAGAATACTACTGTACCATTTTTGCGGCACAAGAAAGTCCGTTAAAAGAAGGCTTAATGTGGGTAGGTAGTGATGATGGCCTAGTGCATTTAACCCAAGATGGCGGCGGTAGCTGGACCAATGTAACCCCTGCCGGGATGCCCGATTGGATGATGATTAACAGCGTGGAGCCTTCTGCCTTTGATGAAGGTACCTGCTATATTGCCGGCACACGTTATAAATTGGGTGATTTTGCGCCCTATCTCTACAAAACGACCGACTACGGTAAGACCTGGACAAAAATCACCAGTGGGATCGCTGGCGAACATTTTACACGTGTAGTGCGGGAAGATCCTAAGCGCAAAGGGTTGTTGTATGCAGGAACAGAAACTGGTATGTATATTTCCTTTAACGATGGCGCTAGCTGGGAGCCTTTCCAGTTAAACTTGCCTATTGTACCGATCACGGATCTTACTATTAAGGACAACAACCTAGTGGTAGCTACTCAAGGGCGTAGTGTTTGGATTATTGATGACTTAACCGTCCTTCACCAAGTAGCGAGCAACGATGCTGGAGCAGCTATGAAGTTGTTTGCCCCCAAAGATTCGTACCGTACCAAAGGGCGGGCGCGTTCTAAAGAGAACCCAAGCCTTACGGAAGGACAAAACCACCCTTCTGGTGTGGTGACACATTTCTACCTAAAATCGTACAACAAAGAAAACGATGCGGTGCAACTAACCTATATGAGTAGTACCGGCGATACTTTGGCGAATTTTAGTACCAAAGCGAAGGACAAGAAAAAGATGTTGAAAGTGACTGCTGGCGGCAACACCCACAATTGGGATACCCGCGGGAAAGGCGCCGAGCGATTGAAAGGGATGATCTTATGGTGGGCCAACCTAAATGGCGCCAAGGCAGTACCTGGGAACTATAAAGTAGCGCTAAACGTGAACGGTACCGACCAAAGCGAATCCTTTAAAATTCTTCCAGATCCAAGAGCGGAGGTTTCTGTGGCAGACATGCAAACGCAGTTCGATTTTATCACAGACATTAACACCACCGTAGACAAGGCGCATCAGTCCATAAAGAAGATTCGTGCGATCAATACCAAATTGGATGCCTTTACTGCCCAATACAAAGACAATGAGGCTACCAAGGAGTTGGTGGAGCAGGCTAAGAAGATGAAGGAAGGTTTTAGCGCCGTAGAAAAGGCCTTGTACCAAACCAAAAACCGAAGTAACCAAGATCCGTTGAACTTCCCTATTCGGTTAACCAACAAGCTAGCGCATTTAAACAGCTTGGTAAGTTTGGATGATTTTCCGCCTACGGCCCAAGACATTGCTGTGAAGAATGAGATGACGGCCAAGATCAATACCCAATTAGCGGCCTTTGATAAATTGGTGGATGAGGAAATGAAGGCGTTTAACGATGCCTTTAACAGCCTTGGACTGGATTACTTATCGATAGAAGACAAATAGCATGAAAAAATTACTAATGATGAGCGCCCTTTTTATGGGCGCTCTTTCCTTTGCGCAAACCGCAGAGGAATACTTTGCACCGGTGAAATATAGAAATATAGGACCCTTCCGTGGAGGGCGCTCTGTGTGTGCTACGGGAGTGGTGGGAGACCCCATGACCTATTATATGGGAACTACCGGGGGCGGAGTTTGGAAAACTACCGATGCCGGCCAGCATTGGAACAATATTTCAGATGGTTTCTTTGAAATGGGCTCCGTTGGGGCAGTGGCAGTGGCAGCTTCCAACCCTAATATTGTGTATGTGGGGATGGGTGAGCATGCCCCTAGAGGGGTAATGACTTCCTACGGGGATGGTGTTTATAAATCAACCGATGCTGGTAAAACCTGGAAGCATATCGGCCTAAAAGCCACACAGCATATTGCCCGGATAGTCATTCATCCAACCAACCCAGATGTGGTCTATGTGGCGGCCCAAGGAGCACTACATGGTCCAAACAAAGAACGCGGCATTTATAAATCGACCGATGGTGGGGCCACTTGGAAAAATGTTTTGTTTGTGAATCAGCTTACGGGCTGTTCTGAACTTTCTATGGATGCCAATGTTCCGGAAGTGTTGTACGCTACTATGTGGGAACACCAACGCAAACCGGAGGTAGTAATCAGTGGTGGAGAAGGCAGCGGGGTGTATAAATCCGTAGACGGTGGAGAAACCTGGAAGAAAATAGAAAAAGGCCTTCCTGAAGAAATGGGGAAAATGGCTATTTCTGTGAGTCCGGCGAATTCTAACAAAGTTTATGCCCTGATAGAAAGTGATAGCAACCAAGACAAAGGCGGACTTTTTGTTTCCAACAATGCGGGTGCTAGCTGGAGTATGGTCAATGGTGATAACAGACTTACTCAACGTGCCTGGTACTATACCGAAGTATTCACCGACCCTAACAATGAGAATGTGGTGTATGTGCTAAGTGCTCCTGCCCTGCGATCTATTGATGGCGGAAAGACGTTTTCGGTGATGAATAGAACCCATGGGGATTATCACGATTTATGGATCAATCCAGACAATTCTAATAACATGGTTTTGGCCGATGATGGGGGTGCGGCGGTGACGTTTAATTTTGCGGAGACCTGGTCTTCGTTAGACATTATGCCTACCGCACAGTTCTATCGCATCAATGCCGATAATCTATTTCCATACAACATTTATGGAGGCCAGCAAGACAATACTTCCGTGCGTATTGCAAGCCTCTCTTTAGGGCGGGGAAGTATTAGCCGCGAGGATTGGACCTATTCTGCGGGTGGAGAAAGTGCCTTTTTGGCCTTTGATCCAGACAACCCACGGTATGTAATGGGAGGCAGTTATTTGGGAACCATCAATCTATTAGACACCCACTCCAAAGCATCTACAGGCGTAATGGCAGCACCTATTCAATATTTAGGAAGGGCCGCTCGGGATATGAAATACCTGTACAATTGGAATGCACCAATCATTTGGTCTAAACACGAACCTGGAACGTTTTACCACTGCGCACAATTAGTACTGCGCACGCGCGATATGGGTGTTACCTGGGAGGAAATTTCGCCAGACCTTACGCGCAATCAAGATGAAAAACAAGGCAATGGGGGCCGTCCTTATACCAACGAAGCGGTTGGTGCAGAAAACTACGGAACCATCGCTTACATGATAGAATCGCCTCAGGAAAAAGGGGTGTTCTACAC
>CAZRPJ010000003.1:82816-90162 GCA_964601965.1 uncultured Croceivirga sp. | reverse complement strand
GGATCTTTTACCCGAGTGGTTCGTGAAGACAAAGACCGCAAAAACTTGCTGTACGCAGGTACAGAAAAAGGCATGTATATTTCTTGGAACGGTGGCCAGCAGTGGGAATCCTTGCAATTGAATTTGCCCAAAACACCCATTTTAGATTTAATGGTACACCAAGGCGATTTAATTGTAGCTACCTCCGGCCGTTCTTTCTGGATTTTAGACGATCTAGGCCTGCTGCAAGGGTATAACAAACCTACAAAAGAGGTAAAATTATATACGCCTGAAGCCGCCTACAACGGATCTTGGTACAGTGCCTTGAATGGGAATTCGCCAAGTTTTAAAGGGAGTCAGCCTTTTACGGGGGTGAATCCCGCGAATGGGATGGTCCTGTATTATGAATTGCCAAAAGTTGCTGATTCTACAGACATTCAACTAGAAATTCGCGACTCCAAAGGCCGGGTGGTGAATACTATTTCTTCTAAAGCAGATGCCAGCTATAAACGGTACGATGGTGGTCCACCACCGGCACCAACACTCTCCAAAAAAGAAGGATTAAACCGCTTTGTTTGGAATATGGGGCATGCTATTATGCCAGGGGTTCCTAACACCTATATTGAAGCAAATTATCGGGGGCACAGGGCGATTCCTGGAACCTATACACTCACGCTCACAGTAGGTGATAAAACAGTGAAAACCACTGGTGAAATCAAGGAGGTACCAACCTATGAGACGAAACCTGGACAGTACGAAGCCTTTGACGCCTTTATGACGGCTACGGAAGCCAATCTTACGGAAATGCATACCCTAGTGAATTCCCTTTACAAAGCACAAAACCAACTAAAAAATGTGCTAAAAACTTTGGAAGATGGCGAATTAAAGAAAGAAGGGGAGGCCTTGGTTAAAGAATTAGACAGTTGGGACAAGGAGATGATTCAGCGGAAATCAAAAGCTTATGATGATGTGGAGAATTTTCCAAATAAATTCACTGCAGAATACCTTTTTATGATCAATGCTACCGATAGTTCCATTCCACGGGTAAATCAGTCTTCAAAGGACAGACGTGCCGAATTGGATGCCCAATGGGCTGGTTTAAAACAACGTGGCGAAGCATTTAAGACTGCTAAAATTCCAGGGTTTAACAAAAAACTTTGGGAGGCAGGCATTGGTGCTGTGCAAGTAAAATAAAGAAACAAGGCTTTGGGTAGGGTGTTCTAAGAGGTACACCCTACCTTTGTCTTGTACAACCTCTACGTGAGCTATTTTGGAATATTACAATTACATAAAAGCGCTGCATCTCATCTTTGTGGTGACCTGGTTTGCAGGCCTCTTTTACATTCCACGCCTTTTTATTTACCATATTGAAGCGCATAGCAAACCTTCTCCAGAAAAGGAAATTCTAAGCAAGCAATTGCAACTAATGACCAAGCGTCTCTGGTATATTATTACCTGGCCTTCGGCAGTGCTTTGCACCTTGTTTGCTATTTGGTTGTTGGTATTAATGCCCGGTTGGTTGCAGCAACCCTGGATGCATGTAAAATTGGGGTTTGTGCTCTTGCTAATTATATATCATCTGCGCTGCCATCTTATTTTTAAACAGTTGCAACGGGATGAGGTTCGGTATACCTCCCAGTACATGCGCATCTGGAATGAAGTAGCAACCCTCGTACTTTTTGCAGTCACCTTTTTGGTGATTTTAAAGAATGCCTTTAATTGGATTTATGGGGTAGTTGGCATACTACTGCTTGGCGTATTGCTTATGCTAGGAATTCGGCTGTACAAGCGTATTCGAGAAAAGAATCCAGAGGCCTAATCCAAGACCTTTCCTTGCCTTTACTAGCGATCATTTTTTACAGGGGATTTTAACCTTTGGTGCGATTCTTGCTACCTTTAGATGAAATATTTGCTAGGCTTGTTTAGAAAACTATCGCTTCGTTCCCGCATTTTCGTGACCATGATTCTTTTGGTCCTCATCGCTTCGGTGCTTATTGCCGGGGTTACCATCTATCAGTACCGAGAGCAGAGCAAAGACTACCATGAAAACCGCTTAGAACGTAAAGAGGAGCAAATTCTTCAAAGCATTGATTATGCCTTGCGGGAAACTACCTATGAGCCCACCACCGAAAATTTGGGCTACATCTTTCGCAATGAGATCTACAAAATTGCCGATGTACAGAACGTGAACTTTAATATTTACGATCTAGAAGGCGAACTCATAAAGAGTTCCAAACCTGCTTTTGAAGCAGATTCAGTCTCTAACTGCTTAGATGCCGAAGTACTCAATAATTTGGCAATAAGTCCAGACAAGCGGTATGTAGAATTAAAGCGTACCGCGGGCGATAAATACCAGGCGTCTTACACCTTTATAAACGATCCCAAGTTTAAGCCCATCGGCATCATGAACCTGCCTTATTTTGAGGATAATTCCTTTAATGAAATGGAGCTTCGGGAGTTTTTGTTCCGTTTAGGAGGGGTGTATCTCTTAATGTTAATCTCTGCTATTATCCTCGCGTATTTTATTTCGAAATACATTACCCGTTCCTTGCAAACGGTCGCCGATAAATTGCATTTGACGGACCTCACCAAGCGCAACGAAAAGATTTTGATATCCAATCCCACCGAAGAGATTGGCAAGCTGGTGAACTCTTACAACGACATGATTGATGAGCTAGAGGCCAGTGCCGCGAAATTAGCACGTAGCGAGCGGGAACAGGCATGGCGTGAAATGGCCAAACAGGTGGCTCACGAGATTAAAAACCCACTAACCCCCATGCGCTTGAGCGTACAGAGTTTTGAGCGAAAGTTCGATCCTGCAGATCCAAACATCGGGCAAAAAGTACAAGAGTTCTCTGAAACTTTGGTACAGCAGATTGATACCATGGGAAATATTGCTTCGGCCTTTTCCAACTTTGCGAATATGCCGGCACAGCAAAAAGAAACCCTTAATGTGGTGAGCGTCACTAAACTCGCCTTGGATATTTTTAATGAGCCCTATATTCATTTCATCTGCGATGAAGAAGAGATTATTGCCAAAGTAGACCGCACGCAGTTAATTCGCATCGTCACCAATTTGGTAAAAAATGCGATCCAAGCGATGATTAATGTAGCTACTCCGCGGATTTTAGTTAGTGTGGTTTCGGAGGCAGACACTGTAAAAATTCAAGTGGCAGACAACGGGGTGGGGATCCCAGACGAGTTTAAGGACAAGATTTACGAGCCTAAATTCACCACTAAAACAAGCGGTATGGGATTAGGCTTGGGGATGGTGCGAAATATTATTGAAAACTACGGCGGGTCTATTAGCTTTACTTCACAGGCTGGGAAAGGAACTGTCTTCACCGTTAAATTCCCTAGAGAATAAATGCCCTAGAGGTTGAGGTTGGAAAATGGTTTCTTTATTTTTAATGCCTGCTAATACCCAGCGTCATGACATACAACAACATCTACATTGAAGAAGAAGGGGCTATTGCCCTGATCACTATTGATCGTCCAAAGAAATTAAATGCCTTAAACCGTGACACCATTGCAGAGTTGCACGAGGCTTTTAAGGAATTGGATGAAGATGCCACCACCAAAGTCATTATTATTACCGGGAGTGGAGAGAAAGCTTTTGTGGCAGGAGCTGATATTTCTGAATTTGCAGATTTTAATGTGGCGCAAGGCGGCGAACTTGCAGCGAAAGGGCAAGAGCTGCTATTTAGCTTTGTAGCCAACTTACAAACACCAGTAATTGCTGCTGTCAATGGTTTTGCACTAGGAGGTGGTTTAGAACTTGCTATGGCGTGCCATTTTAGGGTGGCCAGTGATAATGCAAGAATGGGCCTTCCGGAAGTTTCTCTTGGGGTAATTCCTGGGTACGGTGGTACACAACGCTTGCCGCAGCTGGTTGGCAAGGGCTTGGCCTTAGAAATGATTATGACGGCTGGGATGATCGACGCCCCCAAAGCCTTGCAGCACGGATTAGTAAATTATGTGGTACCACAAGAAGAATTACTCGCACTTTGTCGAAAACTAGCCCAAAAAATAGCAAACAACTCTTCTGTAGCCATTGCACAGGCAATAAATGCGGTGAATGCTGGTTATAATCCTAAAGAGGATGGTTTTGCTGTTGAGATCCAAGCGTTTGGCCATTGTTTTGGTACTGAAGATTTTAAAGAAGGTACATCGGCCTTTTTAGAAAAACGCAAAGCAGATTTCCCCGGCAAATAACCAGCCTGCAAATGCAACCCCATAATGAAAAACCTACTACTCATCCTACTAGGATGTTTCTGCCTTGTTGGCTATGCCCAAGAAATGCCTATCGCTTACGATTTTGGTGAAAAATTCAACGACCGGCATCGCTATTCTAATTTGTTAACCATTGCCGATGATGGAGATGGCGGTTACATTCTTGTACGCTCCTACTTTCAAGGACTCATCTTAAAACCTAAAGGGTACCTTTTAGAACGGTACGATAAAGACCTAAATCTTATTGAAGAGTACAATTACAAGTTTCGCGAGATGCAGTTTGTAGATGGCTATATCAAAAACGGGGTGCTCAACCTTATTTTCTTTAATTACGATTATGACAAGGGCCAATACGAATACTGGGCCCACCAAAGTGCTACTACCAATTTTAACTTTAGTACTAAGCGCATTTTAAGCATTACTTCTAAAGTGGTTCAAGGAGCCTATGGCAAGAATTATTACAACCGAAATTTCTCGAATGGGTTTACTACTACGCTGTTGTTTGATGCAGAAAAGAATGGCTTTTTAATCAGTACCCATCATACCAAAGGAAAAGAGAGCAAGCACAGTTTGCATCTTTTTGATGCAGGGCTTAACAAGCGTTGGGAACATGACTTTTCTGGAGAAGCAGAAGAAAAGAACTATGCCTTTGAACAGTTGGCCTTGTCCAAAGATTTAAATACCGCCTACCTAGTTGGGAAGGCCTATTTTAAAAAGCGACGTTTTAAGGCCGAGGAACGTAAGTTTCAATACGAAGTGGTAAAAGTAGGGGGTGCCAGCTCCCAAACGCAAGGTTTTCAGCAACCTGGAAAATATCCAGAAGCATTGTATCCTATTCTAAAAGACCAAGAATTAAAATGTGTTGGGTTTTATGCAGACCGCAAAGACAACCGCTATAATGGTTTGGCGTATTATGAATTAAACCCAAATACACTGGCGGTTACCAAAGAAAAATACAACCCTTTCTCACAAGAATTTATGTATGACAAGTTTGGACGAGAAGAGGATAAAGAAATTAAAAACCTAATTTTTAAAAGTGTCGATATCACGGCAGCCAATGAAATTCTCTTCAATGCCGAAGAATATTTTGTTACCCGCAGCATGCACCGCACTGGGGCAGGGCAGCGGATGCAAGTAGATCGCTATCATTACAATGATATTGTGAGCGCTAAGTTAGATGCGAATGGCAACATGATTTGGGCCAGAAACATCAACAAGTCTGAAGTAACACAGGGCGATGCCGCCTATGCATCGTATAGCGCCTACAGCAAGGATGGAAAGACTTTTTTCTTTATATGTACAGCCTCAGAAAATCCGCAACTCATTAATGAGGAACGCCTCATTTTTAGACAAGGGTTGAGTAGAAACCGAAATGTTTTTGTGATCTCCTTGAACGAGTCTGGGAAAATGGCTTATGAAAAAATTATAGACAACAAAGAGGCGCGGCTACCGCTTATGGTATCCAAGCCCTTTATTGATAAGACGGAAGACCAATTGCTTTTCTATGCCAAGCGAGGCACTAAAAAGCAGCTGGTGGAAGTCGCTTTTGAATAACTTAAAACGCCCCCAACATGAGAAGAACACTATTTACACTGCTTTTTTTAGGCATCACTTGCCTATGGATTTCATGCGATAATTCAGACGATACTACTACTCAAGACAGCCCCGTGGTAGGCAATTGGCGTATTACCGCCATCCAGGTTTCCCAACAGGAGCTCACGCAATTTTCACCAGCAGATGAGGTTATCAATATTGAATTGTTACCTGCGGGAACTTTTTCCGGAGCAACAAGCGCCAATCAATTTAGTGGTCGGTACGAGCTAAACGGGACAACCTTAACCATGCTGGAGTTTACGACTACAGAAGCAGCAGACACCCCTTTTGCCGGTGCTTTTTACGAGGCTATTATAGAGGCGCAGATTCCCATGGAAACCTTTGCGCAGTTTAGTTTTAGTTTCGAAAACCAAGACCTCATATTGGTCTTTGGCAACTCCGGTCAGATGACTTTGGAGGCATTAGAATAGATTTCAATACAAAGGAAATATTCCATAAATTTGGAATAAATCCTACTATTGAAAGATTCTGAATATCTCAAAGGCCGTGGTGCACAACTAAATGTTCCAAATCGTTTTTTAAAAAACGTTTATGAACAGCGCGATGATTTTTTGGAATATTGTAGGTTAGAAGGAGAGTCGGCAGATACTAATAAAACAAGTTATCTACCCATTTTTCCCAAGACGGTGGTGAATAAGGTCACCAGTCCAGATGTGGGCATGGCCTACTCCATGAATCCTTACCAGGGTTGTGAACATGGCTGTATTTATTGCTATGCGCGTAATGCTCATGAATTTTGGGGGTATAGTGCTGGATTAGATTTTGAACGAAAAATTCTCATAAAAAAAGAAGCACCAAAGCTCCTAGAAAAAAAGCTAACGAGCAAAAGCTGGAAAGCGCAGACCATTGTCTTATCTGGAAATACAGATTGCTACCAACCGGCTGAGCAGCACTACAAGATCACCCGTGACTGCTTAAAAGTCTTTTTAAAATACCGGCATCCTGTGGGGATAATTACCAAGAATAGTTTGATTTTAAGAGATTTGGATTTGTTAGAAGCATTGCACCAAGATCAGTTAATTGCAGTGAATATCTCGGTGACATCCTTGTCTGAAAAGACGAGGCGATTGCTAGAACCACGTACTGCTACCATAAAAAAAAGGCTGTACACCATTAAAGCCTTGGCGGATAAGGGCATCCCAGTCAATGCCATGTTGGCGCCTATGATTCCCGGGATTAACAGCCACGAGCTTTTGCCGCTTGCAAAGGCTGCGGCAGACCATGGGGCTCAAACTTTTGCTTTTACCGTGGTACGCCTTAATGGCGCTATTGGGCAAGTATTTACCAATTGGATTAAAAAAGCTATGCCCGATCGCGCCGAAAAGGTGCTGCATCTTATTCAAGATTGCCATGGAGGTAGTTTAAATGACAGTCGTTTTGGAATTCGAAGCAGGGGCGAGGGAAAGGTAGCGAAACAAATACATGATATGGCCCGTTTGGCCAAACGAAAGTATTTTAAGGACCGCAGTTTGCCTGCCTTACGTACCGACCTATTTGACAAGAACCAAGATGGCCAGATG
>CAZRPJ010000003.1:13762-82716 GCA_964601965.1 uncultured Croceivirga sp. | reverse complement strand
TTTTAAATATTTTTAGAAAGAATGTCCAATAGCTACTTCCGCTATCGTCACTAAAGCGAAATCAATAAATAATGTTCGCTTTCAATATTAGGCGAACCTAAAAAGAAAAAAGATGAGTAATTTTTTGTATTTGTTTAGAGGTGGGGATGAAGCCTACCAGAAGTTATCCCAAGAAGAGAAGCAAGCCCATATGGAAGTGTGGGGAGAATGGATGGGAAAGTTAAGCGAAAAAGGCCAGCTGCTAGATGGGCTCCCCTTGGCAGAGGATGGAAAAGTGGTTCATAATCGAGGAGAAGTGATTACCAACGGGCCTTTTGCTGAAGGAGCGGAATTGGTAGGGGGTTATTTAATAGTCACTACCAACACTTTGGAAGAAGCGGTTGAACTCTCTAAGGGCTGCCCCATATTTGATTATGAAGGCAGTACCATTGAAGTACGTGAGATTCTTACAATGGATGACAATCATTAAAATATCTAGGCCTGAGTAATTCAGGCCTTTTTAGATGGCTCAAAACGAACAACACCAGACGGTTGCCCATCTTTTCCGCAACGAATATGGAAAAGTAACTGCCCTACTTACTCGTAAGTTTGGTCCCACGCATCTTGAAGCTATTGAAGATGCGGTTCAGGACACTTTTTTAAAGGCAATGCAAGTATGGGGGTATAAAGAGGTGCCAGAAAATCCAACAGCCTGGCTGTTTCGCGTTGCCCATAATGCCATGATTGATCATTTTAGGCGAAGCAAAAAGATACAGTACGGCGATGTACCGGGGACAGACCAGTCCTCGGAAACCAACGAAGTTTTTACTTCGGAGAATGAGCTAACAGATAGCCAGTTAAAACTGGTTTTTGCCTGCTGTGATCCCTTGCTCTCTGCAGAACATCAGCTTATTCTTAGCTTAAAGTTGATGGGTGGTTTTAGCAATAAGGAGTTAGCAGAGGCCTTGTTAAAGAAAGAAGAGACCGTTGCCAAATCCTACACTCGTGCCAAGAAAAAATTTCGAGAAGAAGTGACCTTGGTACGCTTCCCGGTAGAAATGGGGTTACAATCCCGACTTTTTATTGTGCTACGCGTCATTTACTTGCTCTTTACAGAAGGCTATGCAGCAACTACGGGTGCGTTGGTTCTTAAAAAAGACATTTGTTATGAAGCACTGCGATTGGCCTTGCTTTTACGTGAAAATAAGTACTGCCAACATCCCAAACTAGAGGCCTTAATTGCCTTAATGTGTTTTCATGTGGCACGTTTTGATGCGCGCATAGATACCCAAGGAAATTTTGTGAGTTTGGACAAACACGATCGCAGTTTGTACGATCAGGAATTGATACAGATTGGCTTACAACATCTACAACAAGCACGAACTGAAAAGCCGCAACAAAACAACTACCTTTTAGAAGCTGCCGTGTCCTATGAGCATTGCTCAGCCCCCACTTTTGAAGCCACGAATTGGGAAGCTATTCTGCGTTTGTACGATTTTCAAATAGTCAACCAACCTTCGCCCATGAGGCACTTGAATAGAATTGTAGCGCTAGAGAAAGTAAAGGGAGCTAAAAAAGCACTAGTCGCATTAGAACAGCTAGCAAGCGAACACAATTTTGAAGCGGTAGGCTTGTTTTACGCCATAAAAGCGGAGCTTTTGCAGGCATTAAATGATGAGCACTATCAAGAAACCTTGGATACCGCGATTGCCCTAACAGCCAATGAGCTGCTTAAAAAGCACTTAATGAGCAAGCGTTCTTCACAGCACTAAGACAAACAAAGACTAATACAGCCTTACGTTAATTCCCAACCCTTGCGATAATTACGCGTAACCCATTCATTGGCTTTCTCGTAGTTGGTGATCTTCATATTGGCACCATCCCAAAGTAATTTTCTTCGTCCTGGATATTCATAAGGTGCCCAATCTCCTACTTTTTTGCCTGGCTTTAGCTTTTTGTACTGATAGGCTTTCACGGCGAGATTCCCCATAAGAACCGTTTCGGTTAAAGGTCCTGCTTTTGCAAAATCAGAGGAGGTGGCTTCACCTTTTAAACAGCCGTCTACAAAATTGGCAATATGGCCATCGACACCTCCAGGAACCCTAGGATATTTAGGCTGGGGTGCTTTATAAATCTCCTTTAATTCTGAAGGTAAGAAACGTGCATTTCTGGAGTAGGTATCAAAAATTAGTGCCCCACGATCTCCGTACATTACGGTTCCACCGCCGCCATCACCAACAGTTTCGTTGTCTTTTAATTCGTCTGGAAGGTCTGGTTTTAAGCCACCATCATACCAGTTAAGTTGAATATCGCCATGATGCTCATGCTCGAATTTTAAATGAATTTTGGAAGACGGTGGGCAAGACGGACTGTAATCTGCTTCTACAAAATCTCCTACCCAAACGGTGGTACAACTGGCCTCTGCCTCTGTTGGGTAGCCAAGATCTAAAACACTAAAGGGTGTTTCCATAATATGGCAACCCATATCCCCTAGTGCACCCGTGCCAAAATCCCACCAGCCACGCCATTTAAACGGCAAATAGGCTGCATTGTAAGGACGCATAGCAGCTGGGCCCAACCAAAGATCCCAATCTAGTTCCTTGGGGGGCGTTTGTTTTTCGGCAGGGATAGGAACTCCTTGCGGCCAAACAGGACGGTTGGTCCAACAATCTATAGTATGTACTTTTCCAATGACACCACTTTCTACCCATTCTCTGGCAATTCTACTATCGTCACTAGAGGCACCTTGGTTTCCCATTTGGGTAACAATGCCATTTTCGGCAGCCACCTTTGTCATGAGTCGGGCCTCATAAATATTATGGGTTAATGGTTTTTCAACATATGCGTGCTTCTTTTCACGCATAAAAGGCAAGGCAATAGACGCATGCGTATGGTCTGGTGTAGCTACCATAATCGCATCAATTTCACCTAAATGGTTGTCAAAAACCTTTCTGTAATCCTTGTATTTTTTGGCTTTATCATAGGTGTTGAAGGTTTCTGCAGCTCGGCGTTCATCTACATCACAAAGCGCTACAAATTTTACCTTATTGGTTTGAGCCATTCCTCGTATCACTCCACTACCACGGCCACCAACCCCAAAGGCGCCCACATAAAGTGTGTCACTAGGAGGAACATGGTTTTTTCCAAGTACGAAACTTGGGACAATAGTAAAGGCTGCGGTGCTAGTAGCCGCATTTTTAAGGAATTTTCTTCGTTGCATGTGGTTTGTTTTAAGGGATGCCTTGAAGATACAAAAATCTTATACGTAGAAAAGTGGTGGTATTAAGATTCCGCCTTATTTTTCGCCCTTCCATTCTGCATAAAACTGCTCCAAAAAATCAAGGAGGTATTGATGGCGTCCTTCCGCCATGGCTTTCCCTGTTTTGGTATTCATCTGATCTTTTAGCAACAGCAATTTTTCGTAAAAATGGTTAATGGTGGGCGCCTTCGATTTTTTATAGGCTTCCTTGCTCTGATTTAGTTTGGGGGCAATGGCTGGATTGTAAAGTTCCCGGTTTTTAAAGCCACCATAGTTAAAAGTACGGGCAATACCTATCGCACCAATAGCATCTAAACGATCTGCGTCTTGTACCACTTGCAATTCTTTGGAAGAAAATGGTGTCTTGTTGGAGTCCAAAGAATTTTTAAAGGATATATGGATAATGATATTTTCTACATGGGTAATCGTAGCTTCCGGGACTCCCAAAGAGCTTAGAAATTCCACGGCAATTTTGGGCCCAAGACCTTCATCACCGTCATGGAATTTTGGATCTGCAATATCATGAAGCAATGCAGCCAGACTAACGGTGAGCAAGTCTACCTTTTCCTCTTTTGCTAGACGGAGGGTGGTATTAAAAACACGTTCAATATGAAACCAATCATGTCCTCCTTCGGCGCCCCGCAAGGTTTCTTTTACAAAGGCAATTGTCTCTTCTATAATCTCAGAATCTTTCATACTACAATCCCTTGCTTGATGGTTGCCTCAACTTTTGCGAGTAGTGCATCATGGTCTTCCGCATTTTTTAGAGGTTGATGCACTTGAAATTTTAAATGACATCCCAGTCCCATAGGAAACTTCCCATAGCGCAATAGCTTCCAAGAATTGTTAATGGAAATGGGAACAATCATGGCCGATGGGGCATTTTTAAGCAGGGTTTTTAAGCCTGTAGGTTTAAAAGCTTTTGGATGTCCATCCCTGCTGCGGGTTCCTTCGGGAAAAATAACAGCGCTTCGGTGATTGTTTTCAATGTATTTTCCCAGTTTTCCTATTTCATTAAGCGCTTGCAGGCCATCCTTTCTATCTATGAGTGCAGAGCCTCCATGTCGCAAATTAAAGGATACACTAGGAATGCCTTTGCCCAGTTCTTTTTTGCTCACAAATTTTGGGTGGTAGTCACGCATGTACCAGATGATGGGTGGAATATCGTACATACTCTGGTGGTTGGTAACAATAATTAAGGGAGTATTTTTGGGGATTTGGTGCGGATTATTAAAACTAAAACGTGTCCCTAAAATGTTTAAACAACGCAATAAAAACCAGTTCAAAATAGAAACGGATCTTTTATGGGCATCATACCCAAAGACGTTGAGACAAAACCATTGTATGGGATGAAAAATACAAAGAGTAAGTCCAAAAAAAAGGAAATAGATCGCTGTCAGGGGATAGGCTAGGAGTTTCATCAGGACAAAAATAAAAAACCACTCGCAAGGAGTGGTTTTCTAAAAATATTTCTTTGGGTCGCCGCTTAGGAACAGTGTTCGTTGTAGGCTTCCATAAGATTTTCTGCGATCATTTCTGCAGGGCGTCCTTCTATATGATGTCTTTCAATCATATGTACAAGTTCTCCATCTTTAAAAAGGGCCATACTCGGAGAAGATGGTGGGAAAGGTACCATGTGGGCTCTAGCAGTATTCACTGCGTCGGTGTCTACACCGGCAAAAACCGTTACCAAATGATCAGGCTTGTTGGCGTTTTGTAGGCTTAATTTTGCGGCTGGGCGTGCGTTGGCTGCGGCGCATCCACAAACAGAATTTACAACTACCAAAGTAGTCCCTTCATTTTTTAAAGCTTCTTCTACAGACTCGCTGCTATATAATTCTTGAAAACCAGCGCTCGCTAAGTCTTGGCGCATGGGTTTTACTAACTCTTCTGGATACATAGTCAAAATTTTTAGTGATGCAAAGATAATGGAATTGTCGGTATTTGTTCTCAATCCTTAACACCGCTTTCACGCTTTTAGTGCGCTGCAATGCCGTATCTTTATGCCCTTCTTAAACAAAGGGTATGATAAAGTGGTTCGCTGCTTTTATTGGATTTATTATTCGAGGATTTGCCGGCGCTATCATTGGTTTCTTTTTGGGAAGTGTGCTGGATGGATTCAATCAGAATAAAAGAACAGGCGGTGGGTCTGTTTTTGGTGATTTTGGAAGACCCTCTGTTTCACCCGCCGATTTCGAGTTGAATCTACTCTCTCTATGTTCCATCATCATTAAAGCAGATGGCAATGTGAGCCAGAAAGAGCTGGACTATGTGCGCCAGTATTTTATACAGACGTATGGAAAAGAGAAGGCCAATGCCATCTTTAGAACCTTTAACGAGGTTATTAAAAAGCGAGAGGTCTCTGCCCAGCGTATATGCAACTACCTCAACCAACGTACGCGTTACGAAGTGCGTTTGCAATTGCTCCACTTTTTATTTGGTATAGCCCAGTCTGATGGGCGTGTGGGGCAAGCGGAACTTGATAAACTCTCACAACTCGCAGGCTTTTTGCGAATAGGAACGTACGACTTTAATAGTATTAAAGCCATGTTCTTTAAAGAGGCGGATCAGGCGTACAAAATATTAGAAATTACCAAGTCTGCTAGTGATGATGACGTTAAGAAGGCCTACAGAAAAATGGCAAAGAAATACCATCCAGACCGCGTGGTTACCGAAGACGAAGCTATAAAGAAAGGGGCTGAAGAAAAATTTAAACAAGTTCAGAAAGCCTACGAAACCATCCAGAAAGAACGCGGGCTTTCCTAAAGGACTTTTAGTATTTTTAAGCACCCAATTTCTAAAACAACGCTCCCATGAATAACTTTTGGTTCTACATTAAATTAGGTTTTGAACATGTGCTAGATCTTGGCGCCTATGACCATATTCTTTTCTTAGCGGCCTTAGCCATTCCTTTTTCATTTAAACAATGGAAGCAAGTGGTAGTCCTAGCAACCATATTTACGGTGGCACATTGTACCTCACTTGCCCTATCTGCATATGATGTTTTAAAGGTAGATGTTGGGCTCATAGAATTTTTAATTCCCGTAACCATTGCACTTACGGCGCTCTTTAATTGCTATAGGATTGTAAAAGATCAAGGCAATACTGGTTTGTTTTTTACAGGGCTTGCTACAGCATTTTTTGGATTAATTCATGGGTTTGGTTTCTCTAATTACTTTAATATGCTCATGGCCGAAGAATCTGAAAAACTCACTCCTTTGTTGGGCTTTGCTACGGGAATTGAAGGCTCGCAGGTAGCCATTATTATGGTGGTTTTACTTTTGGCTTTTCTTGTGCAAGATGTGTTAGGTTTAAAACGACGTCTTTTTGTTTTAGGAAGTTCCGTTTTAATTATTCTTATAACAATACCCATGTTGTTAGAAACGTTTCCTTTTTAAGAGGGATCGTTAATTTTATCGGAAAGAGGTTGTAGGATGCACCGAAAGCCGGTATATTTAAATAAAATGAAGGAGGGCAAACAACTTAAATACGACAAGGCCTATTTAAGAATGGCCACGGAATGGGGGAAGCTCTCCTATTGCAAGCGAAAACAAGTAGGGGCCATTATTGTAAAGGACCGAATGATTATTTCGGACGGCTATAATGGAACGCCAACGGGTTTTGAAAACTTTTGTGAAGATGATGAAGGGTATACCAAATGGTATGTGCTGCATGCAGAAGCTAATGCCATCTTAAAAGTGGCGGCATCTACCCAGTCTTGTGAAGGGGCAACCCTGTATATTACCCTTTCGCCTTGCAGAGAATGTAGTAAGTTAATTCATCAATCAGGAATAAAACGGGTGGTTTACAAAACGGCCTATAAAGACGATTCGGGGCTTAAATTTTTAGAACGTGCGGGGGTATCATTATTGCATATACCCATCATTGAGGAATTGGCTCAATAAATTGCTATGAACAAAAAATACGGATTTTTATGGCCCACGGTCTTGGCCTTAGCATTGGCCATTGGAATTTTCATTGGAGGAAAATTGCATTTTAATGACACTCCAGAAAAACTGTTTTCTACGAATTCCAAAAAAGACAAGCTCAATCGATTAATCGATTACATTGACTATGAATATGTTGATGAAATAGATACCGATAGCATTGTAGATGTTACCGTAAACAATATCCTAGACAAATTAGATCCTCACTCGGTCTATATCCCAAGAGAACAAATGGCCGCCATTGAAGAAAACATGAAAGGCGATTTTGTTGGCATTGGTATACGCTTCAATAAGTTTAGGGATACCGTTACGGTAGTTCGCACCATTAAAGACGGACCCAGCGATAAAAAAGGGTTAATGGCCGGGGATAAAATTCTTATGGCGGATAAAGATACTTTGTTTGGCAAGCGTATTCCCAACAGCAAGCTGGTAGAAAAACTCAAAGGTCAGAGCGGCACTAAAGTCACCTTAAAGGTCTTTCGAAAATCTGAAAACAAAGTATTTGATGTTACTCTTAAAAGAGATGTAGTACCCATTAGAAGTGTAGATGCCGTATACATGCTCACAAACGATTTAGGGTATTTACGCATTAATCGCTTTGCGGAATCTACGTTTAAAGAATTTAAAAAGGCACTATTTGAATTAGAACAACGGGGCGCCAAAAAATTGGTGTTGGATTTAAGAGACAATCCAGGAGGCTATTTAGGCATTGCAGAAAATATGGCCGATGAATTTTTAGAAGATGGCCAGCTTATTCTTTTTACCAAGAATAAAAAGGGAAAGATCAATAAAGCCTACGCGACCAACAAAGGAACTTTTGAAAATAGGCCGGTGTATGTTTTAATAAATGAGCGCTCGGCTTCAGCCAGTGAAATTATCGCAGGGGCTTTACAGGATAATGATGTAGGGACTATTGTGGGGCGCAGGTCTTTTGGAAAAGGACTAGTGCAACGCGAAATGGATTTGGGAGATGGTTCTGCCGTACGGCTCACAGTTTCAAGATATTATACTCCAACGGGACGCTCTATTCAAAAGCCCTATTCTAATGGTAAAGAAGACTACTATCAAAAATTTCTAGATCGGTATAACAGTGGAGAACTGGTAACTGTGGATAGTATTAAAGTGGCAGATTCCTTGCGTTTCGTAACACCTAAAGGGAAGGTTGTTTATGGCGGCGGAGGCATCATCCCAGATGTCTTTGTTCCTATTGGTACCTTAGACGAAGAGAAAGTAGAAAGCTTGGATTCCTCAGGCTTTTTCTCTGATTTTATCTTTCGTTTTCTAGAATTAGATCGAAGTAGGTTTCAAAACTACCCTCAAAATGAGTTTGTAGATGGCTACCGGGTAGATGACATTATTTTTGAGCGTTTTATTGATTACTTGCTCAATAGAAATATTAAGATGGATTTCTATGGCAACGAGCAAAAAATAAAAACCTACCTAAAAGCAAACATCGCAGAGCAGCTGTATTCGCCAAACCTTGCCTCCCAATTAAAAGGGGCGCACGATCATGTCTTGGATAAAATTTTGGAATTGGATGCTGCAAGCTTGCCTAAAGAGTCTTCGGAAGGAGAACCTTTGCAGTAGCCTATTGTTCCTTTACTTTTTTCTCAATTTTTTTAGAGGTAGCGAAAATTAATAGCAATAATATGGCACAGGCCGATGCTAAGATACCTATGCAAGCTACCAGACTATCGCCCTGAAAAAGATTGTCAAAATCCAATAGGGTAATGTTATAAATAGCAAGCCCAAGGGCTAAAAAAATTAAAATGATAAGGACAGTTTTATTCATTTCATCTACTTAAAAAAGTTGGCTCACATTGGAGGCAAATAATTTTACTGCAATGGCTAACAAAATTACGCCAAAAACCTTTCTAATCACGCTTAAGCCATTTTTCCCCAATACTTTTTCTATTCTTCGGGACGATTTTAAAACCGCGTAGACAAAAAGAACATTCACTAAAATAGCAATCACAATATTCTGTACTTCATATTCTGCTCGGAGGGCCAGAATGGAAGTCATAGTTCCTGCACCGGCGATTAAGGGAAATGCGATGGGTACAATGGATGCGGTTTCGGGCTCGTCGTCTCTAAAAAGCGTAATACCTAATATCATTTCAACGGCTAAAAAGAAAATTACAAAGGCGCCAGCCACCGCAAAAGAATTCACATCGATCCCAATTAGATGCAAGATGCGCTCTCCTATAAATAAAAAGGCAATCATAATTCCGGCAGCAACCAAGGAGGCTTTTTCAGATTGAATATGCCCAACCTTATTGCGCAACGAAATGATAATAGGAACACTGCCTAAAATATCGATTACTGCAAAAAGGATCATGCTGGCTGTGGCTATTTCTTTAAAGTTGAAAGTCATGATGTAAGTCTTTTTAAAAACGCAGCAAATCTACGATCAAACCAAGGCATTTAGATCTTGTTGTGTGGCAAAATTTGCATGCGTAATTTTGAAGCATGTTCCAGATAGCAAACACCCTTATTTCCGAAGAACTAATTGAAAACGACTTTGTCTGTAATCTTCAAGCCTGCAAAGGGGCTTGCTGCGTAGATGGGCAATCTGGAGCACCTTTGGAAGAGGATGAACTTCCTTTGCTAGAAGCGCTACAAGATTTGGTGAAGCCCTATTTAAGAAAAGAAGGGATCGCCGCTTTAGAGGCCCAAGGACCGTATGTAAAAGGGTTAGATGGTGAGTGGGAAACTCCCTTGGTGAATAATGAAGAATGCGCTTATGTGACATTCACAGACCAAGGCATTGCTAAATGTGGTTTGGAAGAAGCCTACAATGCAGGGGTTACTGACTGGAAGAAGCCTATTTCTTGCCATTTGTATCCGGTACGTACTAGAAAATATACCGAGTTTACCGCCGTAAACTACCATAAATGGGCCATTTGCGATCCTGCCTGTGCGCTTGGGAACGAATTACAGGTCCCTATTTACAAATTTGTAAAAGAGGCTTTGTTACGCAAATTTGGTGAGGAATGGTATGCAGAATTAGAAAAGGTGGCGGAAGCGCATACTAAATAGTAGGAATCTCTAACACGACCTTGGTTCCTTTAGGCTGGCCATCATCATCATAAAGATCAATTATTTCTACATCAAAACCGTACTGGTAATCCTTTGCAAAGTTTGCAAGGCGTTCCTTGGTATTATCGATTCCAACAGACTTGCGTTTTAAAACGCGGTTTTCCTTAATTTTTTCAGAGGCTGCTCTTCCCACTCCATTATCAACTATGCTAATAAGCATATGAACATCGTCTTTCCTAGAGATGGTTACCCAAAGATTTTTTGCCCCTTCTTTGGCCGAAAGACCGTGCCAAATGGCATTTTCTAAAAAGGGCTGTAGCACCAATGAAGGAATTTTTACATGCTCTGGATCAATACCGTCTTCTATGGTAATGGCATATTGTATGCCTTCGGAAAAACGGATGTTCTCAATATTCAAGTAGAGCTCTACCGTTTCTAGTTCTTCGGAAAGGGTGGTTTCTTTAAGACTGGAGCCATCTAAAATTCTACGCACAAGTTTGGAGAACTTATTTAAATAATGAACGGCGTTCTTCTTGTCATTATTTATGATGTAAAGCTTAATAGAGTTTAAAGAATTGAATAGAAAATGTGGATTCATCTGGCTACGAAGCATGTTTTGCTCCAAACTCATCACCTTTTTCTCATAATTAGATTGGTACTGGCGATACATTATAAAGAGAATGGTGGCCACGAGTCCAATCACAAGAATACTTACCAATATGACGGTTTGATTTCTTCGCAGTCGAAGTTTAACCAATTCATTTTCATTGGCTAGCGTAGAGATTTCATTATCCCTTTTTTCTGATTCATACCGAATAATAAGATCATTGATATAGCGCTGATTACGATCGTCTTTTAATTCATTATCGTATTTCTCAGCGTCCTTGTAATAGGTCAATGCTTTTTCAAAGTTTCCTCTCTTAGATTCCAATTGAGAGAGCAGGCGTTGGGCGTAGATGATTTGGCTGGGCATGGAATTATCGGCTGCCATTTGCAGCCCTTCCTTTAGTTTTTGTTCCGCCAAGGTATATTCATTCAGTTCCATATGAGCCCAACCCGTATTGCTTAAAACCGAAGTCCAAATAAACTTATCATTTATTTGCGCCACTGGTTCTGCGATTTGTTGCAGTAGGGCCAAAGCCTCTCTCGGTTGGTCTTGTTTTAGGCGTATTTGGGCAATAGCATTTTTACAAATGACTTTGCCAAAAGAATTATTGATTTCTTCGTTCAGCGCCAAGGATTTTTCATAGAGCACCAATGCCTCGTCAAGTTGCCCTTTATGTTCTAAACAGTCCCCAATATTTTGGTTGTTAATTGCCAGGCCAAGTTTATTTCCTAGTGCAGCTTCTAGTTCTAAGGCTCTTTCAAATTGTGAAATGGCCACATCAAACTGTCCTAAAGTTTGGTAAAGATTCCCAATGCTGTTAAGCGCAACATTGATATTCCTTTTTATATGGGTGCTGGGTTCTTCTATAGATTCCGCCACTTCTAAGGCCCTTTGGTTGTAGTCTAGTGCTGTTTTTACAGCATCTTTTCTTCGGTACACCACCCCAAGCATGTTTAGGCTGTGTACAATAAATTCTTTGTTGTCTATTTTTTCGGCAATATCTAGACTGTTTTGATGCAGCCGAATGGCTTCCTTGAAATTGGAAAGATTCCGATATAGAGCGCCTTTTTGATTTAAGACGTACGATAATGCCTCCGGATGGGTTTCTTGGTCTAACGCTTTTAAGGCAGTATTTAGCGCTGTACTATCTCTTCTAAAAGAACGTAATTGTTCATTTATCTCCTCATAGCTTTTGGGATTTTCTTGTAGGACGTTTTGCACCACATCGTCAATTGTGGGCCGCTCCCGATCTTGCGCCTTCATCCCTAAAAAAGAGAGCATACAAATAAGACCAAGAAAAAAACTTGGCCTTATCGAGTAATAGAATCTTTTTAATGCTTTTGTGGGATTCGGCATTCGCAAAAGTTATAACAAATCCAGGAAATCTGATTTCTTTTGTCTGGACACAGGAATTTTATGGTTGGTTTTAAGTACGACGTAGCCATCCGTTTTCAAGAATTCTTTAATCTTACCGAGATTTACAATGTAAGAATTGTGCACTCTAAAGAATGAGTCGGAAGGTAAAAGCTGGTTAACTTCTTTTAATTTTTTAGTGAGGAGAATCTTCTGTCCATCTTCTAAAAAGAGGGTGCTATAGTTACCGTCAGATTCTGCGTACAAGATTTCTTCACTTTCCAGAAAAAGTAGCTTTCCATCTGTATTAATGGTAATTTTTTTGTCTAGTGATTTCGAGTTAAAGTTTAGTAAGATTTGCTCCAGTTTTTCCGCGGTCTGGTTCTTATCGTTAAACTTTTTTATTTTGACAATGGTATCGCTTAAGTCATCACTATCAATAGGTTTCAACAAGTAATCAATGGCCTCGTTTTTAAGTGCCTTTAGTGCATATTGGTTGTACGCAGTGGTGATGATCACTGGGAAATTTTTATTCTTCAGATTTTTTATAAACTGAAAACCATCCATGATAGGCATTTCAATATCCAGAAACAGGCAATCGGGCGTGTTTCGCTCCAGATAACCGAGCGCCTCATGGGCATCTGTAAAAGAAGCAATGACCTTTACTTCGTCACTTAAATTGCTTAGCTCCCAGCTAAGACTTTCAAGTGCTTTGGCTTCGTCATCAACTAAAACCGCTTCTAACATGGTTTAAATTTATTGGAGCCAATAAAAATAGCATGAATTGTGCAACCTTGTTTGTAATTCTGTGCATTTGGGTCGATTCCCCTTATAAACGGGGCATTTTCATACAAATTTGGCAATCCCAGGAAAGGAGCTTTTTTGCCAATTCCCTTAGAGCTTTTGTAGGCACTTTTCCATTTGTACATGATTTTCTACCATTTATACAAAGGTTCAATCAAACCGATAATCCCTGTTTACTTTTAATCTTCGAAAAGTTTATTCATCAACCAAACTAGAAAATGAGAAAGTCTATGCTATTGTTTTTGCTTTTTATTGCAAGCCTGGTGATTGCAGTATTATCAGAAATGAACGAGACCGATCGTAAATTGGAAGATGTAGCCATTAATAGATAACGTTCTTTCAACATACAACCAGAATCGTGCGGCCAACCATAATGCGTAAGCATGTGAATGTACAAAATAGTTAATGTCGCTTTTTTACAATTACCTTGTTAGGTTTCGGGGGAACTACCTAGTGGGTTACGTAAGATAAATAGTGGCATTGGCCGTACGATTTCACTATAAAATGAAAGAAAGACCAAAAGGTATTATGATTTATACTTTTTGGTCTTTTTTTATACCCTGTTTTTTGTTGATATTCTGCAGTTTAACCTAATAATGCGCTATCGTACTATCTGTAGGTGGCCACCCTAGATTTCAACAGCTCGTGTTAAAAACTTTGGGAACCTTTTGATTAAACAAACTTTACTCTTAGGGCACATTTTCCAATCTTTGTTAGTCCCTGCCGTCAGGTAAGTATTCCATAATCTTTAATTAAAATTGATTCTAATGAGCGCAGCTGTTGAGCCTATATTGCAAGAAAATGAAGACCGATTTGTTATTTTTCCCATACAACACCATGATCTTTGGGAGTGGTACAAAAAATGTGAAGCCTGTTTTTGGACTGCGGAGGAAATAGATTTACATCAAGATTTAACGGATTGGAATGATAAGTTAAGTGAAGATGAGCGTTACTTTATCAAGCACATCTTAGCCTTTTTTGCTGCTTCTGATGGGATTGTAAATGAAAACTTAGCGGAAAACTTTGTAAACGAAGTGCAGTATTCGGAAGCCAAGTTTTTCTATGGGTTTCAAATTATGATGGAAAACATCCATTCCGAAACCTACTCCTTACTCATTGACACCTATGTAAAAGATGAAAAGGAGAAAAATGTGCTCTTTAAGGCCATTGAAAATTTCCCTGCCATTAAGAAAAAAGCAGATTGGGCCCTTAAATGGATTGAATCGCCCAGTTTTGCAGAGCGTCTTATTGCTTTTGCGGCTGTAGAAGGGATTTTCTTTTCAGGTGCCTTTTGCTCTATTTTCTGGTTAAAGAAACGCGGCCTAATGCCAGGATTAACTTTTTCTAATGAGTTAATTTCTAGAGATGAAGGTATGCACTGTGATTATGCCGTTCACTTACATAACAAGCATTTAATAAACAAGGTTCCTAAGGAGCGTATTACAGAAATTATCGTGGACGCTTTAAATATAGAACGCGAGTTCATTACGGAATCATTACCAGTAAGCCTTATTGGAATGAATTCTAAGTTAATGACGCAATACCTAGAATTTGTAACCGACAGATTGCTCGTAGAGTTAGAATGTGAAAAGGTGTACAATGCTACCAATCCATTCGATTTCATGGACATGATCTCTTTACAAGGAAAAACGAACTTCTTTGAAAAACGTGTTTCAGAATACCAGAAAGCTGGGGTTCTTAACAAGGAGAAAGACACGGACGCGCAAAAAATTAGTTTCGACGCTGATTTTTAGTAGGTAGTACAAGAACGCTCCCCAAAGCGGTCTTCAGGCGATGCCAGTGAAAACACCAGATGCTTAACCTTATTGGCTGTTAAATAGAAGTGCCACACCTAAACCCTAAAGTATGTATGTTGTAAAAAGAGACGGGAGAAGAGAACCCATCATGTTTGATAAAATAACCGCCCGTGTGCGCAAGCTATGCTATGGGCTTAATGATTTGGTAGACCCGGTCAAGGTAGCCATGCGCGTTATTGAAGGGTTGTATGATGGGGTGACCACTTCTGAGTTAGACAACCTGGCTGCTGAAATTGCAGCTACTATGACTACAACACATCCTGATTATGCGAAGCTAGCTGCGAGAATTTCTGTTTCTAACCTTCATAAGAATACCAAGAAATCCTTCTCTGAGACTATGAAGGATTTGTACGAATATGTAAATCCTAGAACGGGTAAGAAAGCACCATTGCTTTCTGATGAGGTGTACCAGGTTATTGCAGAGAATGCAGAGACTTTAGATTCTACAATTATTTACAACCGTGATTTTGGGTACGATTATTTTGGGTTTAAAACATTAGAGCGCTCGTATCTTTTAAAGATTAACGGGAAGATTGCAGAACGCCCACAACAGATGTTAATGCGAGTGGCGGTTGGCATCCATTTAAACGATTTAGACTCGGCCATAGAGACCTATGAGTTAATGTCTAAAAAGTATTTTACCCACGCCACGCCTACCTTATTTAACTCAGGCACCCCTAAGCCTCAAATGTCTTCTTGCTTTTTATTGGCAATGAAAGAAGATAGTATCGATGGTATTTATGACACCTTAAAACAAACTGCTAAAATCTCACAATCTGCTGGTGGGATAGGGCTTTCTATTCATAATATTCGCGCTACAGGCTCCTACATCGCGGGCACTAACGGTACCTCTAATGGGGTTGTACCCATGCTGCGTGTATTTAATGACACTGCGCGTTATGTAGACCAAGGTGGTGGAAAACGAAAAGGAAGTTTTGCTATTTATGTAGAGCCTTGGCATGCAGATATTTTTGACTTTCTAGATCTTAAAAAGAACCACGGAAAAGAAGAAATGCGTGCAAGAGATCTTTTCTATGCCATGTGGATTCCAGACTTGTTTATGAAACGCGTAGAAGCAGATGGCGAATGGACGTTGATGTGCCCTAATGAATGTCCTGGTTTGTTTAGCAACCATAGTGAAGAGTTTGAAGCGCTCTACACAAAGTATGAGGCCGAAGGTAAAGGAAGAAAGACCATTAAGGCCCGCGATTTATGGGAGAAAATCCTTGAGTCGCAAATAGAAACTGGAACGCCTTACATGCTGTATAAAGATGCGGCAAACAGAAAGAGCAATCAGAAGAATCTGGGTACCATTCGTTCTTCCAACCTTTGCACAGAGATTTTAGAGTATACTTCTCCAGACGAAGTAGCGGTATGTAATTTGGCGTCCATTGCGTTGCCAATGTTTGTAAAGAATGGCAAGTTTGACCATAAGGAGCTTTTTAAAGTAACTAAAAGGGTCACCAAGAACCTAAATAGGGTTATTGATAGAAATTACTATCCGGTTCCAGAAGCTAAGAATTCTAATATGCGTCACCGCCCTATAGGGTTAGGGGTGCAAGGATTGGCAGATGCATTTATTTTATTGCGCCTTCCTTTTACAAGTGATGAAGCCAAGCAATTAAACCAAGAAATTTTTGAAACCCTCTATTTCGCTGCAGTTACCGCATCTATGGAAGCTGCCAAAGAAGAAGGACCCTATGCTTCTTATGAAGGATCTCCAATTTCACAGGGAGAGTTTCAGCATAATTTATGGGGCATCAAAGATGAAGAACTCTCAGGTAGATGGGATTGGGGCAAACTAAGAAAAGATGTTGCCAAGAATGGGGTACGTAACTCACTATTGGTGGCACCAATGCCCACCGCTAGTACCTCTCAAATTCTAGGAAACAACGAATGTTTTGAGCCGTACACAAGTAATATTTATACCAGACGTGTACTATCTGGAGAGTTCATTGTGGTAAACAAACACCTACTTGAAGACTTAGTCAAGCTTGGATTGTGGAACGAGAGTTTAAAGCAAGAACTAATGCGTGCCAATGGTTCTATTCAACATATTGAAGTGATCCCAGACGATATTAAAGAGCTTTATAAAACGGTCTGGGAATTGAGCATGAAGGATATTATTGATATGAGTAGACAACGTGGCTACTTTATAGATCAAAGCCAATCTTTGAACTTGTTCATGGAAAATGCGAATTATGCAAAATTAACTTCTATGCATTTTTACGCCTGGAAAAGCGGCTTAAAAACGGGCATGTATTATCTACGTACCAAAGCAGCAGTAGACGCTATTAAGTTTACGTTAGACAATACCAAAAAGAAAGAAGTGCCCGTAAGTGTAGCTGCAGAAGCCGAAGTGGAAGCTGCAGATCCTAAGGCGGCTGCGAATGTTGCGGTACAAGCCACGCCAGTGAATCAGCAAGAAGTAGATATACAGCCAATGACAGAAGCGGAAATGGCGCAACTTATCGCACGAGCAAAAGAGGGTCAAGCAGATGACGATTGTCTAATGTGCGGCTCCTAATGGTAGTAAGAGAATGATTGGTCTGTGGAAGGCCAATTGTTAAGTGATAGTGTTTATTTGATAATGACACCTCTAAAAAAAAGACTATTTTTTTAGGGGTGTTTTTTATTGGAAGAGGTCTAGGCCAACTGGGGCCTTTGCTTTTTGCGCAACTTCAAATACAGATAACGGGCAACTAATAACCAAAGCATAGTAGCGAATTAGGACGCTCTTCTAACGCCCTAAAAGGCTATTATGGTATTTTGGGGACTTAGTATTCGATAAAAAAAGCCCCAAATTATGGGGCTTTTTTTAGAATGATGGTGTTCTTATTATAACGACCAGGCTCTTCCGCCTGTTAATTCATTGAGATCCCCACAAGCAACATATTCGCCAGGGATTGGTAGATATGCTAAGACTTCCTCTCCAACATATTCTGAGCTTTTGTATGCCCAGATAGAAATGCCTCGCATATTATCAGCAAACGCATAACAAGCTACTTCATCATCTAACGAAGCTTCTTCTCCTGCCATGGCGGCTTCAAAGTACTTTCCGATCGCCTCACCTTGCGCTTCTTCTTCCTCCTCCGTTCTTTTAGCCAAATACTTTGCCAAAAGAGGTTCAAAATCCGCACCTTCTAAATCAGTCAATGCATCTTTCCCAGAAGTGGTTAAAGCTTGGTTCATGAATTTGTCCATGAGCATTTTTGTAAACGCCTGTTGTTCTGGCGGGAGCACTTCATTTGCAAATTGATCTATAAACAAATGGACATTTACTTCCGTTGCCGATGGTGTGTCTGTCTTAGGCAAGATAACATCTACCATCTGTGCTAAAGCATAACCTTTGTCTTGATCAAAAAAGGAAGGTACCCATTCTGCATATGCGGGCTTTTCTTTACAAGATTGTAAAATACTTAACAACGTAGGGGTGGCTGCGGCATAGCCGAATACCATTCCCATATTTTTTAAAGCTGATCTTCTTTTCATACCCTTCTTAAATAGTTCCTTTTTTTAATTCACTTGCCGCGTGGTTCGCCGCTCTAGCCGTAAAGGCCATATAGGTCAATGATGGATTTACACATGCCGCAGAGGTCATAAAGGCACCGTCTGTTACATATACATTCTTACAAGCGTGTACTTGATTGTATCCATTAAGAACCGATGTTTTTGGATCACGACCCATACGTGCCGTTCCCATTTCATGAATCCCTAAACCAAGGGCTCCTGGTTCATCTCTAGTGGTAATATCGCGCAATCCAGCTTTGGTAAGCATTTCTACAGCTTGCTCCTTGATATCCTCACGCATTTTCCATTCGTTATCTCTTAGCTCGGCATCAAAGGTAACCGTTGGAAGTCCCCATTGGTCTAATTTATCATAGTCCATGGTCATTCTATTGTCTTCATAAGGCAATACCTCACCAAAGCCACCAATACCAAAGTTCCAGCCACCTGGTTTTAGAATAGCATCTTTTAGGTTTTTACCGTGTGAAACTTCGGCAATTAGATCTTCCCAATTGCTTCTACTAGCACCTCCTTGGTACCCATAGCCTCGTAAAAACTTATCGGTGTTTGTGTTTCCTCCAATGTTTCTAAAACGTGGTACATACACCCCGTTTGGTTTTCTTCCTTTGTAGTATTTGTCTTCGAACCCATCAAATTTTCCACTGGCACCCACATTTAGGTGGTGGTCCATGATATTTCGTCCCAGTTGGTCAGAATCATTTCCTAAACCATTTGGGAAGCGATCCGATCTGGATTGCATTAATATAGAGGTAGAGGCAATGGCCGAAGCACATAAGAAAATTACTTTGGCTTTAAATTCAAACTCCTCTTTGGTCACTCTGTCAATTACCTTAACTCCCGTGGCTTTTTTGGTATCTGGGTCATACATTACCTGGTGCACAATGGAGTCTGGGCGTAAGGTCATATTGCCTGTTGCTTCTGCAGCCGGAAGGGTTGATGACAAACTACTAAAATAGGCTCCAAAAGGACATCCTCTTATACAACGGTTTCTATATTGACAACGCACTCTTCCATTCCCTTCAAAGCGCTTATCACTATTAATGTGAGCTACACGACCTGCAGTGATTACGCGGCCATCAAAGTGTTCCGCTACTTTTTCACGTACATGTTGTTCCAAACAGTTTAATTCCATCATAGGTTCAAAAACACTGTCTGGTAATTGTGCCAAACCTAGGGACTCTCCAGAAACGCCAATGTAGCGCTCTACTCGTTCATACCAAGGGGCAATATCTTTATAACGAACTGGCCAATCTACGCCGTGTCCGTCTTTTTTGTTGGCTTCAAAGTCTAAATCACTCCAACGGTAACTATGACGCCCCCACATAATAGAACGTCCTCCCACGTGGTATCCGCGCATCCAATCAAAACGTTTGGTTTCATTGTATGGGTGGTCCAGGTCATTTACAAACCAGTGCTTAGAGTCTGCACGGGTGGTATACCCAGTTCTACTTTGTTTTTCTTGCTTTTTTAAATCTTCTTGTGTGGGTTGTCTGGCATTGGGGAAATCCCAGGTATCCATATTAGCCGTTGGATAATCGTCGCGGTGTTTTACCATGCGTCCTCTTTCGAGCACCAAGGTTTTTAACCCATTTTCGCACAACTCTTTCGCTGCCCAGCCACCACTAATTCCGGTACCTACTACGATTGCATCATACGATTCTTGTTCCTCGTTGTAATAAAATTTACTCATTTAGAATACCATTGTTTATTTGCTAAATGTATTAAATATTAAATTAATTTTCTACATTTAAACCTTATGTAAATTGAGAATTTCACACTACAACGTTGTAGTTTATGTCAACTCTCTAATACTTAGAATTTCAGACCGTAACCAATGAAAAGAAGAAAATTTATCAATAAGACCGCCACGGTGGGAACCGGAGTCCTTTTTTTAGGTTCCTATGCGTGCAAGACAGAGAAAAAATCGGAAGCTACTGAAGCCACCGAAGCAGCATCCGAAGCCTCCACAGCTCCATTTTTTGAACTATCCCTAGCCCAGTGGTCTATTAACCGTATGATTCGTCAAGACGGTGTAGATCCCTACACTTTCGCAGAAAAAGCAAAAGCATGGGGTTTTAGCGGTTTAGAATATGTTAGCGGCTTGTATTATCCTGAGCTGGAAAAAGATAATTTTTCGGAAGCGGCCATGAAAAACTTTGTGGACAAGAGCAATGCAGAAGCAGAAAAACACGGTTTGGTTAATCTACTTATTATGGTAGATGGTCAAGGAAATTTGGCCGCCGAAGATGCGAAAGAACGTGATGAAGCTGTAGCAAATCATCATAAATGGGTAGATGCTGCAAAAGCCATGGGATGCCATTCAATTAGAGTAAATCTTAATGGTACCCAAGAGCATGAAGCGTGGACTGCAGCTTCCGTAGATGGGTTAACAAAATTGGCAACGTATGCCCAACCTAAAAACATTAACATCATTGTAGAAAATCATGGCGGACCCTCCTCTAATGGTGCCTGGCTTTCTAATGTAATGGCTCAAGTGAATATGGAGAATTGCGGAACGCTACCAGATTTTGGTAATTTCTGTATTAAAAGAGAAGCCGGAGACTATTACGAATCTAAGTGTATTGAAGAATACGATAGGTACCAAGGGGTTCAAGAATTAATGCCATATGCCAAAGCAGTGAGTGCAAAGTCGCATGATTTTGATGCGGAAGGCAATGAAATTCATACCGATTACGGGAAAATGCTTCAAGTAGTTAAAGATGCAGGCTATGAAGGCTATATTGGGGTAGAATATGAAGGAAGAGAAATGGGCGAAGAGGAAGGTATTATTGCTACCCGCGATCTATTAATTCGCTTGGGGGAGTCCATGTCCTAATTTAACGCTTACCCATGCGCGCATTATTTCACCAACTCTTTGACTACAATTTCTATTGTAATCGAAAAATAATTGAGCAAGTTGCCACAATGAAAAAGGTACCACCACGTACCTCCGAATTGTTCTGTCATATCTTGAATGCGCATCATATTTGGAATAAAAGACTATTAGGAGAAGATTGGGAGTTTGATGTTTGGCAACAACATGCGGTAAAAGACTGGGAAGATATCCATTACGATAACCAGCGCACCACTTTTGAAATTATTACCAATACCGATGATTTCACCAAACGGGTAGATTATACCTCAACCGAAGACCGCACCTTTGCGAATGAATTAAAAGATATTCTTTTTCATATCATAAATCATTCAACACATCACCGTGGACAAATAGCAACCGATTTAAGAGCTCATAAAATAAGCCCAGAACAATTGGACTATATTTTTTACAAACGTTAGTGAATTTTTAGAAGTATGACCCCCTATACCAAATTCCAATTGTCATTCATGATGTTCCTCGAATTCTTTATTTGGGGAGGCTGGTTTGTTACCTTAGGAATCTATTTGCCAAATTCTTTAAATGCTACTGGTGCAGATACGGCATTGGCATATTCTAGCCAGTCTTGGGGTGCTATTATCGCCCCTTTTATTATTGGACTTATCGCCGATCGTTATTTTAATGCGGAACGAGTTTTGGGAATATTGCACTTGGTTGGTGCCTTCTTAATGTACCAAATGGCCAGTGCTGCTGATATGAGCAGTTTTGTACCCTATGTTTTTGGTTATATGATTGCCTACATGCCCACCTTGGCACTTGTAAATTCTGTTTCCTTTAATCAAATGAACGATCCTTCAAAACAGTTTGCTTTTGTACGCGTTTTTGGAACCGTAGGATGGATTATTGCCGGATTAGTGATTAGCTATCTAGGCTGGGATAGTGAACAGGGCGTGCAACAAGGGCTTTTAAAAAATACCTTTTTAATGGTGGCAGGCGCATCTGCCTTGCTAGGGGTCTTTAGTTTTACCCTGCCAAAAACACCGCCACGCGTTAAAAAAGGTCAGAAAGTTTCCTTAGGCGAAATATTGGGATTGGACGCCTTAAAATTATTGAAGGATCGCAATTATCTGTTGTTCTTTTTAGCGTCTGTACTCATTTGTATTCCGTTAGGATTTTACTACCAACATGCCGGTCAATTCTTAGGGGAGATTGGGGTGGCAAATCCTGCTGCAAAAATGTCCATTGGCCAAGTATCCGAAGTACTGTTTATGCTATTATTACCCTTTTTCTTTAAAAAGTTTGGGTTTAAAAAGACCATCTTAGTGGGCATGTTTGCCTGGCTGGTCCGGTACTTGCTATTTGCCTATGGTAATGCTGGAGAGTTGGCCTTTATGCTGCTCATTGGCATCGCTTTACACGGTATTTGTTATGATTTCTTCTTTGTTTCTGGACAGATCTACACGGATACTAAAGCGGGAGAAAAATATAAGAGTGCCGCTCAGGGCCTCATAACCTTAGCCACCTACGGTGTTGGGATGCTTATTGGTTTTTGGGTGGCAGGTAAAATAACAGACGCCAATCTTATTGCCGAGAACGAACATAATTGGACAAGCATCTGGAGCTTCCCCGCATTCTTTGCCCTAGGGGTAGCACTCATTTTTGCTTTTACTTTTAAGAATGAAAAGATAGAATACAAGGAATAACAACAAACCAACTAAAATGAATGATATAAACAAGAACCGGTTATTTTTAGCCTCCTGTATCTCCTTAATCGTGACTGCGATGACCTTTGCCATACGGGCAGGGATTATGGGAGAACTAAACGTGGAATTTGGATTTTCTGATGCCCAACTTGGTTGGATGAACGCGATGGCTTTTTATGGCTTCCCGGTTTCTATGATTATCGGTGGGCTCATTTACCCTAAGATTGGGCCAAAACCTATTCTCTGGGTAGCCTTTATTTGCCACCTTTTAGGATTGGTATTAACGATTTTGGCAAACGGATTTATACCACTGCTAGTTTCTACCTTCTTAATTGGCCTTGCGAATGGAGCTGTAGAGGCGGCTTGTAACCCATTAATCGCCGATATGTATACCACCAATAGAACAACCATGCTAAATAAGTTTCACGTATGGTTCCCTGGAGGGATTGTAATTGGTTCATTGATCGGGGTAGCTATGGGAGAATTAAACATGTCTTGGCAATTACAAATAGCAGTAATGATTATCCCTACTTTAATTTATGGGTACCTTATTCTTGGTCAAAAGTTTCCGAAGGCAGAAAATATTGAATCCGATGTAAGTGAGAATATTAAAGCGATGATTTCTCCCTTGTTCATTTTTATGCTAATCTGTATGGGCTTAACGGCCACAACCGAGTTAGGAACAGGGCAGTTCATTGAACGTTTATTAGGGCAAGCGGGAGCGCACCCTCTAATCATTTTGGCAATTGTTACAGGACTTATGGCGGTTGGGCGTTATTTTGCCGGGCCTGTCATTCATAAAATCAATCCAATAGGGGTACTCTTTGCTTCAGCCTTTATCGCTACGCTAGCCCTTTACCTTTTATCAGGAGCAACTGGAATGATGGTGTATGTTGCCGCCATTCTCTTTTCCGTAGGGGTGATGTATTTCTGGCCCACGATGATTGGTTTTGTCAGCGAATACACCCATAAAACAGGCGCCTTGGGGATGTCCATTATCGGTGGTTTTGGCATGCTTATCACAGGAGTTTCCTTGCCTAAAATTGGCGAAATGCTAGACAAAGAGCGAACCGCGGCATTGGATGCTGGGGTCAGTGCCGAAGCGGCTGATCTAGCGGCTGGTCAAGCGACCCTAGGAAATATTATGTGGTTGCCTGTAATTTTAATTGTCCTTTTTGGGATATTATTTTTGATGCGAAATAAACTAGAGCAACAAAGAATCAAACATTAATCAGAAAATCGAAGCAAGAAATGCCAAAGAAAATTAGACTTGGAATTTTAGGAGGAGGAGGAGATTCCTTAATTGGGGTGCTGCACCGAGTCGCCTCATTTATAAATGACAACTATGAAATAGTTGGGGCGGTTTTTAGCCCGGTGCATCAAGAGAGTATCGATTTTGCCAATGAAATAGATATTCCTACTAATCGGATCTATCCAGATTTTGATACCCTCATTGAAGAAGAATTAAAGCTTCCGGAAGAGGAACGTATACAAGTTTGTTCCGTGCAAACACCCAACTTTTTGCACTTTCCTATGGCCAAAAAGTTATTAGACAATGGTTTTCATGTGATTTGCGAAAAGCCAATGACTATGGATTATGCCGAAGCAAAGACCTTGCAACAGGCCCATAAAGATTCTGGAAAGGTGTTCGCCTTAACGCATACTTACACTGGGTATCCTATGGTACGGCAAATGCGCCAAATGATTAAAAATGGAGAGCTAGGAAAAATACATAAGGTAGATGCTCGCTATTATCAAGGTTGGATAAACCCTATAATTCATGACAAAGAAAAGCGCTCTTCTGTATGGCGTTTAGATCCCACCAAAGCAGGAATAAGTTCATGTATGGGAGACATTGGGGTACATGCTTTTAACCTGTTAGAATTCACAACAGGCTTAGAAGTAAAATCGCTATTATGTGATTTTAATTACCTCTACGAGGATAACAAGATGGATGTAGATGGTACTGTACTTGTACGCATGGGAGATCATGTAAAAGGATGTATCCGCGCGAGTCAAGTGGCTACTGGGGAAGAAAATGGGTTGGCCATTCGGATATACGGCGAAAAAGGAGGCTTCGTGTGGGAGCAAGAAAAACCTAACTTCCTTTACTTTTTTACGGAAGGAAAACCACTTCAGGTGTACAAACCGGGCCATCCCTATAACTCAGAATTGTCTTTAAATGGAACCAAATTACCACCTGGCCACCCAGAAGGTATTTTCGACTCCATGGCTAATATTTACCTTGGAGCTGCCAAGGCCATTCGCGGCGAAGCGTACGATGATGGGGAGTTCCCTACCATGAAAGATGGCGTTCGCGGAATGAATTTTATTGAAAGTACGGTACATTCTCACAAACAAGGGAATGTTTGGATAGATTTGGATTAGCAGATCCTTTTGCCTCAAATACAACAATGGCCGCTTTAAGCGGCCATTTTTTTATCGTGAAAACACTTTTTCAAAACGTTCAAAGACAACAATCATACTTTCTAACGGACGTTTCCCTAAGGCTTCTAGTTCGCGTGTATAATATTCCCAATGTACCTTACGCCAATATTCCAAACTTTTATCTCCTTCACCTTCTAGGCGCGCATGCTCGCCATGAATTGCAAAATAGGGGATCAACTTAACAGACGTCGTTCTAACGATACATTTGGCGTCTCCTTTCCAATCGGTAACCACGCAAAAGTCTCCGATCTTTGGAAGCGATTCCTGGCGTGATTGTAGTCCTAAAAGCGAGTGAGAGGTAGCACGTTTAATATCTTTTAAAACGAGTTTAACCAATTCATTGGCGTCTTTTTCATTGTCGCCAAAGTAGGTAATTCTGGGGGCTGGCTCATTTGCGAATTCTAAATGAGCATCTAAAAAATCGCCCCATAGACTGCGGGCAGATGCATTTTCCATAGATAGGTAATATTAAGAAAATTTCCCGAGTTTAAACTGTGTTGCGGCATGATTTGCAGCCCGTGCTGTAAATGCCATATAGGTTAATGATGG
The DNA here is from genome assembly GCA_964601965.1 of uncultured Croceivirga sp. Lineage (GTDB taxonomy): Bacteria > Bacteroidota > Bacteroidia > Flavobacteriales > Flavobacteriaceae > Croceivirga. Next base: position 56,850 of record CAZRPJ010000003.1, on the reverse strand, counting down.
ATTAACGCAACTCGCCGAGGTCATAAAGGCCCCATCAGTAACATACACATTAGGCACATCGTGTAATTGGTTGTGTTTGTTTGTTACAGAAGTTCTAGGGTTCCAGCCCATACGAGCGCCCCCCATTTCATGAATTCCAAGCCCAGGACCAGTTTCAGTATCATAGACTTGCACCTCTTTAAAACCAGCAGCTTTTAACATGGCAGAAGCTTCTTCTTTTATAGCCTCACGCATGTTGTATTCATTCGTTTTAAACTCAACGTCAAAATTTAATTGTGGGAGCCCCCATTGGTCTTGTTTGTCTTTGCTTAAGCTCACCCGATTATCATGATACGGTAGCATTTCCCCAAAACCTGTCATCCCAATTTCCCAGCCTCCAGGTTTTAAGATGGTTTCTTTTAAGGCTTTGCCATACCCCATTTCGGCAACAGATTCTGACCAATTATTTCTGCTAGCCCCGCCTTGATATCCAAATCCCCGTAAAAAATCGGTTCGTTTGGTCTTCTCGTCTAGGTTTACAAAACGTGGAATATAAAACCCGTTGGGGCGTCTTCCCTTGAAGTACTTGTCTAAATACCCATCTACTTTTGCAGAAGCACCTAATTGGTAGTGGTGATCCATGATATTTCTACCCAGTTCATCATGATTATTACCCATGCCGTTCGGAAAGGATTTGGACTTGGATTGCCATAAAATCCCTACCGATGCCATGGCCGAGGCACACAAGAAAATCACCTTCGCTTTAAATTCTAATTTTTCATGCGTTTCCGTATCAATTACTTTTACGCCCACTGCTTTTTTAGTCTGTTCATCATAAATAATTTCATGAACAATAGAATTAGGCCGAAGGGTTAAATTACCAGTGCGTTCTGCAGCAGGAAGGGTAGAGGAATTACTGCTAAAATACCCCCCAAAAGGACAACCACGCCAGCATCGATTTCTATATTGACAGGGTCCTCTTCCTTCTATCTGGGCATTGGTATCCGTAATATTCGCCGTACGCCCAATGGTTAACAAACGGCCATCTGTAAATTCTTGTTTTAAGGATTGTTGCAATGCCTGTTCTGCACAATTTAGCCCCATGGGTGGATGAAATTTTCCATCTGGTAACTGCTTAAGTCCTAATTTTTCGCCACTAACACCGATATAGGTTTCTACTTTATCATACCAGGGCGCAATATCTGCGTACCGCACCGGCCAATCTACCGCAATGCCTTCTTTTAAATTCGCTTCGAAATCTATATCACTCCAACGGTAACTCTGTCTCCCCCAAGTAAGCGACCGGCCCCCAACTTGATATCCGCGTATCCAATCAAATCGTTTAGTTTCCTCGTAGGGGTGCTCTAAATCATTTACAAAGAAATGTTTTACATCATCTTTTGGCGCCCATCCTACACGAGATTGCTTGGGGTATTTCTTCTTTTCTTCGGCTGTTAATTCTCCTTTAAAAGGGTAATCCCAAGGATCATCGTGCATGGTAGGATAATTTTCCACATGTTTTACCATCCTACCGCGTTCTAAGACAAGGGTTTTAAGTCCGTTTTCACAGAGTTCCTTGGCAGCCCATCCTCCACTAATTCCAGTTCCTACAACAAGGGCATCATAAACTATATTCGGATTTGCCATAATTGGATTCTTTTAGGGCGGGAATCGCTATATTTATAGCTGCCGCCAATATCAGGATGAAGCTTTTCATCCCAGCTTAAATATAGCGGAATATTATGAGAACCTGTTAATAAAACAACTATGAAAACCATTAAAGGCCCTGCTGTCTTTTTAGCGCAGTTTGTAGATAGTAAACCTCCTTTTAATTCCCTAGAAGGAATGTGTGAATGGGCATCCGGTCTAGGATACAAAGGCATACAAATCCCTACTTGGGAGAAATTTTTAATTGATTTAGACCTAGCGGCCAGCTCACAAGATTATTGTGATGAACTTAAAGGGACAATCAATTCCTACGGACTTGAAATTACAGAACTCTCTACTCATTTACAGGGGCAGCTAGTAGCGGTACATCCTGCGTATGATATTATGTTCGATAATTTCGCTCCAGATGAATTAAAAGGAAAGCCAAAAGAGCGCACTGCATGGGCCGTGGACACTGTAAAAAAAGCAGCTACCGCCAGCAGACGTCTGGGGATTAAGGCACATGCTACCTTTTCCGGAGCGTTACTTTGGCATACTGCTCACCCATGGCCACAGCGCCCACCCGGTTTGGTAGAAATGGGTTTTGAAGAATTAGCAAACAGATGGCTTCCTATTTTAGATCATTTTGATAGTGAAGGAGTAGATGTATGTTATGAAATTCATCCAGGAGAAGATTTACATGATGGGGATACTTTTGAGCGCTTCTTAGAGGCCACTGGCAATCACAAACGAGTGAATATTTTATACGATCCCAGTCATTTTGTTTTACAACAGCTAGACTACATCACATACATAGATCATTACCACGAGTTTATTAAATCATTTCACGTCAAAGATTCTGAGTTTAATCCTACTGGGAAAAAAGGAGCTTTCGGTGGTTATAATGATTGGGGTGACCGTGCGGGGCGTTACCGTTCTTTAGGAGATGGACAGATTGATTTTAAAACCATCTTTTCAAAGCTTACTCAGTACGGCTGCGATGTTTGGGCCGTGATGGAATGGGAATGTTGTATAAAGAGCCCAGAGCAAGGAGCACGCGAGGGTGCAAAATTCATAGCAGATCATATTATTGAAGCCACAGAAAAGACTTTTGATGATTTTGCAGGAGCAGATATTGACAAAGAACAACTTAAAAGAATTCTAGGATTATGAGAATAGTAGTAACACTTTTGGCAGCGGTATTTCTAATGAGCTGTGGCCAAAAAACCAAAGAAAATGAACAGAAAGAGGCGGTTTCAGAAGAAATGGCTTCTTCTACGAACGAAGATTGGACGGTACTCTTTGATGGTAGCTCCTTTGACGGGTGGCATTTTTACAATGGTGCGGCTGTAGAAAATCCTTGGAAATTAGAGGATGGTAGCATGGTTTTCTATCCGCCGGAAGAATATCCAGAAGGGACTAGCTACAATATTGTCACCGATCAAGAATACACCAATTTCGTACTTGCGCTAGAATGGAAAGTTAGTGAAGGTGGCAATAGCGGTATTTTTTGGGGGGTTCATGAAGATGAAGCCTTTGGGCAACCCTATCAAACAGGTCCTGAAATTCAAGTGTTGGATGATGCCAATCATCCAGACGCTAAGAATGGAACCACCCACCAGGCGGGAGCCCTTTACGATATGATTGCACCGGCGAGTAAAGTAGTAAAACCTGCGGGAGAGTGGAATGCGGTAGAAATCACTATCAATCATGAAACGAATAGTGGGCAGGTAATTATGAACGGAACAAAAATTGTAGAATTCCCGGTGCATGGGGAAGCTTGGGACGCCATGGTGGCCGATTCTAAGTTTGCCGATTGGGAAGGTTTTGGAGCCTATAGAACAGGAAAAATTGGGCTGCAGGATCACGGTGATATCGTAGCCTATAGAAATATAAAGATTAAAGCACTTTAGTATGAGAATCGCCATAGTAGCCCTTTTGGCAGGCATATTGCTATCATGCCAATCGCCAGATGCGAAAAAAGAACCTGCAGAAGCACCCTCTAATTCTGAGGAGATGGTAAAGGAACCTACCAAGCCAGAAGAAACCGAGGTGTACACCCCTGTTCCGCCAAAGGTCTCGCAAGATGCCAATGGTGTTCCTTCAGATGCGATTGTTCTTTTTAATGGCACAGATTTTAGCCAATGGATTAGTGCCGTAGATAGCACGGCCGTGCAATGGCATTTAAATGATGATGGTAGCATGACTGTGAAGGACAAAACGGGAGACATTCAAACAAAAGAGAATTTTGGCAGTGTGCAATTGCACCTAGAATGGCGTTCTCCTGAAGCCATACAAGGGGAGGGGCAAAGCAGAGCGAATAGCGGTGTCTTTTTACAAAATCGCTACGAAGTGCAGGTGTTGGATAATAACGACAACGACACCTATGTTAACGGCCAGGTAGGCGCTATTTACAAGCAGCATGTTCCCTTAGCAATGGCTTCCAATCCTTCTGGAACTTGGAATACCTATGATATTATTTTTCATGCACCCGTATTTGCTGAAGATGGTACCAAGCAAACATCAGGGACTTTGACGGTGCTGCACAATGGGGTTCTAATACAAGACCATGTAGAAATCAAGGGTACTACAGAGTACATTGGTTGGCCTAAAAATGAAGCACATGGAAAAGCACCAATAAAGTTACAGGACCACCGTGATAATAGCCGTGTGAGTTACCGTAATATTTGGGTAAGACCTTTAGACTAGCCCTTTAAAACAAGGCAAAGAAGAACTTGCATCTTTTGCTACCTTTGCCAAAATCCAACAAACGCTCATGATTCACTCCATGACTGGTTATGGGAAGCAAGTTTTACAGCTTCCTACCAAAAAAATTACCGTAGAGCTAAAATCACTGAATAGCAAAAACCTAGACATTAATGCGCGCATACCGCAGGCATATCGTGAAAAAGAGTTGGTTTTGCGCAAACAGATTGCGGACAGTCTGGTGCGTGGGAAGGTAGATTTTGGACTTTACATTGAAATCACGGGTGAGGAGACCACAGCAGAAGTCAACCAGGCGGTGGTTAAAAAATACATGCAGCAACTGGCTGGGATTGTCCAAGGAGACGAATTAAAACTGTTGGAAATGGCACTGAGGATGCCGGATACCATGAAGACAGATAAGGATGATATTCCAGAGGAAGAATTTCAAGCGATTACCAATACCCTCACACAGGCTTTGGCTGCGCTCCAGAAGTTTAGAAAGGAAGAAGGGGAAGCCCTAGAGCAAGATTTTGTGCACCGGTTAACACTCTTACGCACGCTTCTGGCCGAAGTGGTAGCCATAGATCCAGAACGCCTTCACTCTATAAGGGAACGCTTAGAAAAAGCAGTAGCAGATTTGCAGGCAGAGGTAGATGAAAATCGTTTTGAGCAAGAACTTATTTACTATTTAGAAAAATACGATATCACCGAAGAAAAGGTGCGTTTGGGCAATCATTTAGAATACTTTGAAACCACCTTAAACTCCTCAGATTCTAATGGTAAAAAGTTAGGTTTTATTTGTCAAGAAATTGGACGAGAAATAAATACCATAGGGTCTAAAAGTAACTATGCCCCTATGCAACAATTGGTAGTGCAAATGAAAGACGAATTAGAGAAGATTAAAGAACAATTGTTGAATGTTTTATGAGCACAGGAGGCAAGCTTTTAATATTTTCTGCACCTTCAGGCAGTGGTAAAACTACCATAGTGAGGCATCTTTTGGCACAGCCCGAACTTAATTTGGCGTTTTCTGTTTCGGCCACTTCCAGACCGCGACGTGGTAGAGAAAAACACGGAGAACATTATTATTTTATGTCTATCTCAGAGTTTAAAAGGCATATTAAAAATGATGATTTCTTAGAATGGGAAGAGGTGTACCGCGATAATTTTTACGGAACTCTTAAAAGTGAAGTGGAACGCCTTTGGTCTGAAGGGAAAAATGTCATTTTTGATATTGATGTGGCGGGCGGACTTCGGATAAAGAAGAAATTCCCCGAAGAAACCTTAGCTGTTTTTGTAAAACCGCCCAGCGTAGACGAGCTAAAAATCCGTTTAAAAAAACGCAGTACCGAGAGCGATGATAAAATTAATATGCGCATTGCAAAGGCATCCGTAGAACTAGCTACTGCCCCACAGTTTGATAAAGTCATAAAAAATTACGATTTGGAAGTTGCACTTAAAGAGGCCCATGAATTGGTTGCCAAGTTCGTAGGTGCTTCCAGCGATAAGAGCACGGAGGAAGAATGAAACAGGTGGGCTTGTTTTTTGGCACCTTTAATCCCATTCATATTGGGCATTTAGTCATTGCCAACCACATGGTAGAATTCTCTGATTTAGAAGAGGTCTGGATGGTGATTACACCAAGAAGTCCCTTTAAACAAAAGCAAACCCTACTAGAAGACCACCATCGCTACCAAATGGTATTTGAAGCCATTGAACCCTATCCAAAAATAAAGGCTAGCAAAATTGAGTTTAATCTACCACAGCCAAATTATACTATTAACACCTTAGTGCATTTGGGAGAGCAGTATCCAGAGCACGCCTTTAGTCTAATAATGGGGGAGGACAATTTAAAAGGGTTCCATAAATGGAAGAATTATGAAACCATTTTAGAAAATCATTCACTGTATGTTTATCCTAGAATTGGTAGTGGAACCATCCCTGAACGTTTTCAAAATCATCCCAAGATTCATAAGGTGGAAGCGCCCATTATGGAAATCTCTGCTACTTTTATTAGAAAAGCACACCAACAAGGGCAAAATATTCGCCCAATGCTTCCTGAGGCCGCTTGGCGCTATTTAGATGAAATGAATTTTTATCGATAAACGCGGGGGAGGTTGCTTGGCTATTGTTGTAAAGGTGTAGATTTTACCAATACATCTGTGCCTAAATGTTGGTCATCCTTGTTGTAATACCAAGCGCGAACTTTAGGCATTTTTATGTCCCCAACAGTTTCTAAGTCACTCAAAAGAATGTATTCCCCATCATTTTTAGACTCTTCGTGATAAAACTGGTACACCTCCATTGCAAAAGTAGTAGGGTCAAAATAGAAATACCAAGTGTCGTCTCCCACCTCAGAGTCATAGGTTACTTTTAGCACTTTGTATTCTTTTCCTTTAAAGCGTTTCGTGCGAACCAAAGGATCTAGTTGTGTGCCTTGATCCTTTAACTTCATAGGAAGACCATAGAGATAGAGGTAATAATTTTTAAGGGTGTTAGCTCGCTCACAAGTCAAACGGTTTGCCTTGATAGCTTCCTCAGAAATTTCAGTGCTTCCATTAAGTTTTAAAACACAATCGTCACCAGTTAATTCTTGTTCAATAGTTGTGTTATCTGTGGTGGCTGTTAGTTTAAAATAGTTTTTGGGCATGTTCACCGCAATTTTACTAGTTCTCACCCGCCCATCAGCATAGGTCATATCTATGGAAAGAACTTCTTGTAGTCTTCCCCAGTTACCATTAGGATCGTGATAGGCAATAGCCCTATCTAAAACTTCCTCTGCGGTCATTTCTTGGGCAAGAACATTCAACGGTAGTGCGCTAAGGAAAAGTAGTGTATATAGTAGTCTCATTCGGTTGTTTTTGCATCGATGCGAGCGGGTTCTACGCTACTATCGTGTTCTAAGTAGTAAAGTTCTAACAGATCCATTGTGGCCTTGATCATGTCTCTACTTTCTGTAAGCAAGGTAAAATACAAACGTGTGTTTTTAGGACTGGATTCTTCGGTACGTGTACGGGCCACCTGCTTTTCTATCTTTTCATTGACCATGGTAGAGAAGCTTTCTTTACTTCCTAAAACAGTTCCAATATTACCAAAAGCTCGGTCTTTAAAAGTAGTGGCTGTAGTTTCAAATAGCTTTTCCAGATGTTGTTCTAGATCTTTTAGCTCCTTGATCTGATTGTATTTTAGTTTCTTGTGATTGTTATTGACATGCGTATAACTAATCTTAGAAATAAGCTCTAAACTTTGCGCCAAATCTTGCAGTTGATCTAGGAGGGTGATGTAGAAATTACTAGCACCTCCCACACTGGATTCATCTAAGTTTTTAATAAAATAGAAAATGTTATTCTGTAGGTCTTCTAATTCCTGAGACATTTTGTTTACCCCTTTGTTGTTCTTTTTAAGGGCTTCTAAATCATGCCTAGCGAGACCATTTACTGCTCCTGAATAAATTTTACTGGTACGTTTAATCATGTTACCAATAGTGTCTGCACTTTCCTGGATAACGCCTTGAATAGAACTGCTTTCTGCTCTACGCAGACTGTCCTCGGCTTTTATCACTTTGGTTTTGCGGTTGTGAGCCATATAATTACGTAGCAACAAGGCCGCTGCGGTAATTAATAGTAGCACCATAGAAACTACGCCACCTAGATGCAGTAGGTATGCAATGAGTGCGGCAGCAGTAAAAGCAGAAATGGCGGTAAAAAACCATCCACCTATAACATTGAGTACCCCTGCAACACGATACACGGCACTTTCTGCACCCCAAGCACGGTCTGCCAAGGACGTACCCATGGTTACCATAAAGGTGACATAGGTAGTAGAAAGCGGTAACTTCATAGAAGTCGCGATGGAGATAAGTACACTGGCAACCATAAGATTTACCGCGGCACGTACCATATCAAACGCAGGCATATCTTGCACCTTACTTTTGGGGACATAGGTGTAGGGTGTAACAAATTGCTTGTCAATACTCTTTTTTAAGGAGGGGGGCACAATGGCGGAAAAACTTTCAAAAGCGGTGACACTAAATTTTACAATTTGCCGGGACAGATAATTAGGCTGAAACCGTTCTTCCCCTTCATCTTGCCTTGCCAAGTCTACGCTGGTTTTTACTACACTTTTAGCTTTAGAAGAGAACCAAAGCGTTAAAACCATGATTCCACCAGATCCTAATAAGAGTAAAGTGGGTGTGCGCACTGCAGCGGTGAGTCCCTTCATATTAAATTCATTGGGCGCTATACCTGATCCTTGCCAATCTTGGAAAGATTGTAAAGCTGCAATTGGAACTCCAATAAAGTTTACCAGATCGTTCCCAGCGAAGGCCATGGCTAAAGCAAAGGTTCCTAGAACGATAATTACACGGTAAACATTCCACCTAAGAAGGGTTGCAAAGACAAAGGAAATTAAGGTCCAAAAAACCAAGTTCCCTAATAAGAAGAGCTCGGTAGATTCGTATACAAAAGCAACGATAGATTCATCAATAATAGCAGCACTTTTAAGGCCTTTTACTAGAATAAAATAGATAATAGCGGTAATGGCTACGCCGCCAAAGAGCGCCTCGATCCATTTTGGTTTTTCGTCGAATTTAAAAGAAATTAATACCCGTGAGATAAACTGAACAATAGCGCCAATTGTAAAGGCGATAAAGACCGAGAGCAAGATGCCAAAGATTATTTCGGTGGCTTTTTCTGTGTTGATATACCCTCCCAAATCAGAAAAAGAACCATCAGTCGCGATAATTTTTACCAATGAGATGGCCACCGCAGCTCCTAAAAGCTCAAAAACAATAGAAACCGTGGTAGAGGTGGGCATGCCCAGGGTATTAAAAAAGTCGAGCAATAATATATCCGTTATCATGACCGCCATAAAAATGATCATGATCTCTGCAAACACAAATTCCGTAGGATTAAAGATTCCCTTACGTGCCACTTCCATCATACCGCTAGACGAGATGGCTCCAAAAGCAATCCCCAAACTAGCAACAATCATTATGGTTCTAAATGAAATGGCTTTAGAACCAATGGCAGAGTTTAAAAAGTTTACCGCATCATTACTAACTCCTACTACTAAATCGGTAATTGCAAGAATGGCCAACGCCACCACCATAAAGATGTAGATGTTCTCTCCCATAATTGATTTTGAAAGTAAGCAAAAATGCTATTATAATTCGGTTGCTAAGTTAACATAAGGTTATGAAAGACTAGGCCCGCTTTATGGCCAACGTACCTTTCATAAAAGGAGATGCTCTTAAGGAAGTTTATTTTTAGAAAGGCTAGGATTCACCGCTTCTGTCGGTGTTACAACTTCAGCAACCTCTCCCAATTGAACCCTTGCAGTGTCACTAGTGATTGGTTTTAAAGTTGTTTTTAGGTAACTGGTAGTTCCTTCTTTTATCTGTACTGGGACCACCACTGCCTCATATCCTAGGTATTGTATTGCTATTTCATAACGCCCTACAGGTAGGTGTGGAAGTTCAAAATTACCATGAAAATTGGTCTGGGTTGTCCAAGAAGTACCTTGCACACTAACTTGTGCAAAAAGGAGCGGTTCTTCCAACTGCGAGGCATCAACGACCGTTCCAGTAAGCGTACCATGTTCTTGCCCTACTGCAATAAATAGGGTAAAAAATGCGACCAATGAAACCAATTTTTTAAACAAGGCGATCCTTTTTTAATTGGCGCAAAGAACGTTTTTGAATGTTAATTGAACGTTACCGTGAGGTTATTAAAGAAGGATAAAAAGGACCTGTTTTAGTATTCCAAGACCCATAGAATCCCGTATCTTTCTCGGAAATTTTAATGGCTATGAATTGGGAGCACCTGCTTTCATTGAAACGATTTGGAGATACCAAAAAAAGATGGCGTAAGGACCAGGATGAAACGCGTCTAGGTTTTGAGGTAGATTATGACCGAATTATTTTCTCTGCGGCTTTCCGCAGCTTACAAGATAAAACGCAAGTAGTACCCTTGCCAATTCATATGGGGGTGCATAAAGATTTTGTGCATACCCGACTCACCCACAGTCTAGAAGTGTCTGTTGTAGGGCGTAGTTTAGGAAGAATGGCCGGAAAAGCCATTCTAGAAAAACACCCATCACTAGAAAAAGAACACCATTTTCACTTTAACGATTTTGGTGCGATAGTGGCGGCCGCTGCTTTGGCACATGATATTGGGAATCCTCCTTTTGGGCATAGTGGGGAAAAGGCAATAGGCGTGTTTTTCGAAAATGGACCAGGCAAAAAGTATCAAGAAATTTTAGCGGAAAAGGAGTTTCAAGATCTTGTAGATTTTGAAGGAAATGCAAATGGATTTAAACTTCTTACAGAGTCCAGAGAGGGCGTGCCGGGAGGCCTTCGACTTAGTTATGCCACGCTCGGTGCTTTTATGAAGTATCCTAAAGAGTCTCTGCCAAAAAAGCCAAGCAAGCATATTTCTGATAAAAAATTTGGGTTTTTCCAGGCAGAAAAAGAACTCTTTTTTGATGTGGCCGAGGAGCTACAACTTTTAGAAAAGCCCATGGCTAACGGACGAAGTTTTTACAGGCATCCGTTAACTTATTTGGTAGAGGCTGCTGATGATATTTGTTATACCATTATTGATTTTGAAGATGGGATTAACCGCGGATTTATTCCAGAAGAGTATGCATTGGAATATCTTATTAAACTGGTAAAAGACCGCATAAACACGAACAAGTATCACCAAATGAAGCATACGCCAGATCGTATCAGTTACCTACGTGCATTGGCAATTAACACCTTGCTTCAAGAAGCGGTTTCACTATTTGTAGCCCATGAAGAAGCCATTCGAGAAGGTACTTTTGGGGCAGCCCTTTTGGATAAAAGTCAATACAAAGCGCAGATAGATGATATCATTGGATTAAGTATTGAAAAAGTATATCATGCTCCTGAAGTGGTGGAAAAGGAGCTTGCCGGCTATGCGGTGATTGGTGATATTTTGGAAGTTTATACCGAAGCTTTGATAGCTAAAAAACACAATAAAGCCAGTGCCTATCATAAACTAGTTTTACGAACCTTGCCAGCGCCCTACCAACAAACGGCAGACTCCCCTTATCACATTCTATTAAACACCTGTAGTTTTGTCGCAAGTTTATCGGACAGTGCGGCGGTACAATTGCATCAACGTGTTTTAGGAGGGCAGTTTTAAAAGTTGTAATCTACGCCAACTCCTAGCACTTGCTTAAATTGAATACGCGGAACCCCAGGATCAATAACCGTTCCCATATCGTTGACTACCTGATCAAACTTTATATCATCGTCATAAATAATATGCGTACCGATATTGGCATTAATGTACTGGTTAACTTTTAAATTAAAGTTTAGTTCCCAATCTATATCTATATTCCCAAAACTTCGCAGGTAATCTGTGTAGAGGTTTATGCGATGACTCAAGGCCACATTTTTCAGTACTTCCTTGTTCCAAGATTGGGTGAATAAAAAGCCAAGTTCTACAAATGAATTGCTTCCTTCTCGCACCCCAAAAGCACCTTTGTCTGCCAATTCTTGATCCAATACCAGTGTGGCTTTAAGCGTTGTAGGCGAAATGTATATGTTTAGTGAATTGTCTGGTTTAATATAGGAGGTACCCGCACCAAAGAAAAAATAGCCTGGTGCCATAAACCTAGAGATGGGGGTTTCCCGATCTGGGTAATTGAACCCATTTGAGAATTGAGTATTAAACTTGGCTTTGGCCGAATAGAACCAGTTGCTTAAAGTATCTTTTCTAAAACCAAAGGTAGATGTAAAGCGTATGAGGTCTTCGGTTTTACGTAACGCTCTCCCTTCTTGGGCGTTGATTCCGTAACGAAAACGGAGCTCGTTTTCCCAGGTAAGGTATCGAAACTTGTAATTGCGAACGAAGGTTAGATTTGCCAGGGCAGAAACAGAATTGTCACCCCCAGCGTTCCAATTGACAAAAGCCACCTCGTTGATATTTAGGCCAAAATTATTTTGTTTGATCCAAAAAGTAGGGGGCACAAACTTTTTTGGTTTTTCCGTGATGGCTTTGGTTTTATTAAGCCCTGTTTTGGGGGCTATTCTCCGTACACCTCTTGGAAGGATCTTGAGTTTGGTCTGTTTCCAACGGATAACAATGGTATCTATTTTAGTAGAATCTGTGGTGCTTAGGCGAGTGCTGTCCTGTTCTTGTTGCGAAAAACAAAAAGAAAGACTACAGAAAAAAGCAATGAGAATTGGATTATGGAAGGCTTTCAAGGTAATGCGCAATATGTTTCCTAGTTAAGGCACAAATATCATGTAATTCTGGCACAGTACCATGCTCAATAAATTGATCTTCAATCGCCATTATTTTAACGGTCGTAGTGTACTGATGCTCGTTCTTAAATTCTAATATAGCTGCTCCAAAACCACCTATTTTGCAACCGTCTTCGAGGGTGATGATGTGCTGGTATTCTGAGAATACGTCATGTAAAAGCCCTTCATCTAGCGGTTTGGCAAAACGCATATCTACATGGCCAAAACGTTCTGGAGTTTTCGATTCTTCAATAAACGCAGTAACCTCATTTCCAATGGGACCAAAGCTTAGAAAAACCACCTCTTTTCCCTTCTTAAGTTCTTGAGCTTTTCCAATTTCTATGGGTTCAAAAGCTTGTTCCCAATCTAGGTGTATGTCTCTTCCTCTGGGGTATCGTATGGCTATAGGCCCTTCTAATTGTTTTTGTACGGTAAACATGATGTTCCTTAGCTCCATTGCGTTTAAAGGAGAAAATAGCGTCATGTTTGGGACGCAGCGCAGGTATGCAATATCATAAACTCCATGGTGTGTGGGGCCGTCTTGCCCTACCAACCCTGCTCTGTCCAGACAAAATATTACTGGGATTTTTTGAAGCGCCACGTCATGAATAATTTGGTCGTAGGCTCGCTGTAAAAACGTAGAATAGATATTACAAAAGGGAATTAGGCCTTCTAAGGCCATGCCTGCGGCCAGGGTAACTGCATGTTGCTCTGCAATGCCAACATCAAAAGCGCGGTTGGGGAAAGCCTCCATCATATATTTTAACGAACTACCCGTTGGCATGGCAGGCGTAATGCCCACAATAGCTTCATTGTCTTTTGCTAGGCTTACAATAGTATGACCAAAAACATCTTGAAATTTGGGGGGTAGCGGAGATTCTGATTTTTTTAGGCGTTCACCTGTCTTGGCATCAAACTTTCCAGGGGCATGGTAGGTAACCTGATTTTCTTCTGCCATCTTAAGTCCTTTGCCTTTGGTAGTAATCACGTGCAATATGCGCGGGCCTGGAATATCTTTTAAGCGCTCTAATTCTTTAAGTAGGGCTGGCAGATCGTGACCGTCTATTGGACCTGAATAGGTGAGGTTTAGGCATTCAAAGATGTTTTCTTCTTTAGCTGTTCCCTTTTTTACATTGGTCAAATATTTTTTTAGTGCCCCAACACTAGGATCGATCCCAATAGCATTGTCATTAAGAACAACCAACACATTGGCGTTGGTGACACCTAGATGGTTTAGCCCTTCGAAGGCCATACCACTTGCGATAGAAGCGTCTCCTATAACGGCAATATGTTGCTGTTGGTCATTGCCTTGTAATTGAGCCGCCAGGGCGATCCCTAAAATAGCAGAGATGGAAGTAGAGCTATGCCCTGTGCCAAAAACATCGTACGCGCTTTCACTTCTTTTTGGGAAACCACTAATACCTCCTAATTGACGGTTGGTCTCAAATGCTGTTTGCCTTCCGCATAAAATTTTATGGCCATAGGCTTGGTGTCCAACATCCCAAATAAGCTTGTCTTCTGGGGTATTAAATACATAATGCAGTGCAATCGTTAACTCTACCACACCCAAACTGGCCCCCAAATGACCTTCTTTGGTTGCTACTACTGTGATGATGAAATCTCTAAGTTCTTTGGCAATACCCTCTAGATCAGAGATAGGGAGTTTCCGTAAATCTCTTGGGGAATGAATATGTGGTAATAACGATGCCATTAGGCTGCAAAAATACCGAATATGAAAGGGTTATTTGGCATTCGTTCGTAGATTTGAGCTCAGAGAAAAAGGCTATGGAAAATCCGTTTGATGATCATTATTTTATGAAACGCGCCTTGCAAGAGGCAGAAGCAGCATTTGAGAGTGGAGAAGTTCCAGTGGGAGCAGTGGTGGTGGTAAACAACCGAATTATTGGAAGAGCACATAATCTTACGGAAAAATTACACGATGTAACCGCTCATGCCGAAATGCAGGCAATTACCGCGGCCTCCAATTTTTTAGGTGGAAAATATTTACACGGATGTACCTTGTATGTAACCCTAGAACCCTGCCAGATGTGTGCCGGAGCATTGTATTGGAGCCAGATCTCTAAATTGGTGTATGGAGCCCCCGACCTAGAAAGAGGATATGGAGTTATGGGAACTACGTTGCACCCAAAAACAGAAGTGGTGAGTGGTATTTATGAAAGTGAGTCTGCAGAATTGCTAAAACGCTTTTTTATCCAAAAAAGAAATTTAAACTAATAGACTGGTAGCGGACAAAAAAAACCCGGGAATGAACTCCCGGGCTAATGCGTAATCAAGAATACAATATTGCGATCAAATAATTTGGACCTGTCCGGCTACCAAACCTTTTCTTCCTTCTTCTTCTACATATTCTACCTTGTCTCCATCATTCAACTGTAATCCGTTGAGTGCTGTAACATGAACAAAAATGTCTTTGCCCGTTTCGTCGTTGGTAATAAATCCATACCCTTTGGATTCATTGAAAAATT
This sequence comes from uncultured Croceivirga sp., assembly GCA_964601965.1. GTDB lineage: Bacteria > Bacteroidota > Bacteroidia > Flavobacteriales > Flavobacteriaceae > Croceivirga. The sequence continues at coordinate 41,760 of CAZRPJ010000003.1, read as the reverse complement.
TTACTGTACCAGTCATTAAATTAAGATATGTTAAAACACGAAAGTACTGCTTTTGAAATAGAACAGTTTTAATTTCACTTTAAATCCTTTAAAAATTATTGATTATCAGTGTTTTTTCCCTCTTTCTTCCTCATTTTCATAATGTTTTCCTCTGTTAACATATAATCTTTCATCTTTTTACCCTTGCTTTCCTTGTATAAAAACAATGGCATGGCAACCAAAAACAGCCCTAACGTTCCAAAACCGATGCATTTATTGCCCAAGTTATTCTGGTCTGCTTTGATGTTAAAACCATAAATAATGGATGCAAAAGAGGCCAGCACAATAAGGACAATGAGGTGTTTAAGTTTCATTTTAACGGGTGTAATCAATTAATTTTCTTCTGTAAGCTGTGAGCAATTTCGATTTTGATACAAAACCCACATAGCGTTCATCTTTAATCACGGGTAAATTCCAAGCACCGCTGTCTTGAAACTTTTGCATCACCTGTTTCATTCGATCGGTCGTGTAAAAAATCTGTTCGGGTGGGGCATGCATATAATCTTTTACAAATGTTTTTTCGTGTTTGCTACTATCAAACATTACCTCTCTAATATCATCTAGAAGTACAATGCCCACCAAGCGTTCTTCTACCAATACGGGAAAAATATTGCGACTGGATTTTGATACCGATTGATGCAGCATTTCTCCTAAAGTCATATCGGGGTGCACCGATTTAAAGTTGGTTTCTAGCACCTCTTCTAATTGCAGTAAGGTTAAAACTGCTTGATCTTTGTTGTGGGTTAAAAGCGCTCCAGCTTCCGCTAATTCCTTTGTATAAATGGTATAGTCTAAGAAGTTCTTAGTGATGAGGTATGAAATAGATGCTGTGATCATTAAAGGGACAAACAATTGGTAACCACCTGTAATTTCGGCAATTAAGAAGATGGCGGTTAAGGGGGCATGAATCACCCCGGCAATAAGCCCAGCCATTCCAATAAGCGTGAAGTTACTGGCGTTTACCTGAAAACCGAAGCCCGCGTTATTTATGATTTGTGCAACCACATGTCCTAGCGCACTACCCATCACCATAGTAGGGATAAATACCCCTCCGGCTCCTCCAGCAGCAAAGGTGGTGGTCATTGCGATGGCTTTAAAAATGGTGATACCAATAAGCAGCGCGATTACAATCCAAATATTACTTAAATAACTATCAAACGGGGTTTTTCCCAAGGCGTCAATAGTATTGCCGTCTAGCAAATTATTAATAAACCCAAACCCTTCCCCGTAGAGGGGTGGTATTACATAAAGCATTCCGCCAATAGCAATACCTCCTACCAGCAGTTTGTATTTGGGACTGCGAAATCTTTTAAACAAGGAGAGAATCCAGAAATACATTTTGGTAAAGTAGATCGATGCTACCCCAGTACCCAAACCTAGTAAAATGTAAAACAAGGTGTCATTTAATTCAAAGCCTTCAGACAGCGTAAAGCTGAATAAAGTTTCATTCCCTAAAAAGAAATAAGAGGTTAAAACCCCCGAGATAGATGCTAATAAGAGTGGCAGTACGGAAAGCATGGTCAAGTCCAAACTAAACACCTCTACTGCAAAAATGATGGCGGCAATGGGCGATTGAAATATAGAGGCAATGGCACCTGCTGAAGCACAGGCAATGAGTAAGGTTCTTGTTTTTGCATCAATATGAAAAAAGCGGCTTAGGTTAGAACTCACTGCTGCTCCAGATTCTACCGCGGGTCCCAGGAGTCCTACAGATCCTCCAAAGCCAACAGTTAATGGAGCAGCAATTAAAGGGGAGTAGATTTTCTTGAGATCTAGCATCCCTTTGTTTTTAGATAAGGAAAAGAGTATAGAAGAAACTGCATGCCCTAACGGATGCTTGTTCACATATTTAACGTAGAGGTAGACTAGGGTTAGCCCCAATACAGGCAAAATAAAATAAAGTTGATTCTGGGAAATGATGATACCTCGTTCCAGGAGTGCTTCTATGAAATAGGTAAGGTTCTTGAGGGTGACGGCAACCAAACCGGCTAAAAAGCCTACCAAAACACTCATTAATTGCACAAAAGTCTTGTTGGAGATATTCTTATACCGCCATTTTAAGAATTTGCGAAGGAGTGTTTTTGGTGCTGGCATGAACCGCGTGTTAACTCAAAAGTATCGAAAAAACACCCAAAAATCTCTAAAGTATGGGTAGGAACTACAGATCTAATTTTAAATGCAATTCTTTTAATTGATCTTCATCAATAGTCGCCGGAGCATCAATCATTACATCTCTACCGCTATTATTTTTTGGGAATGCAATAAAATCACGAATGGTTTCTTGCCCGCCTAGGATGGCTACTAACCGGTCTAAGCCAAAGGCGATTCCCCCGTGCGGTGGGGCCCCGTATTGAAAGGCATCCATTAAAAAGCCAAACTGCTCTTTTGCTTCATCCGGGGTAAAACCAAGATGCTTAAACATAATAGCTTGGGTTTCTTTATCGTGAATTCTAATAGAACCACCTCCAATTTCGTTTCCATTAAGAACAAGGTCGTAGGCGTTGGCACGTACATCACCTGGATCTGTATCTAAAAGGGCTAATTGCCCTGGTTTAGGAGATGTAAATGGATGGTGCATGGCATGGTAGTGTCCCGTTTCTTCGTCTAATTCTAACAACGGAAAGTCTACCACCCATAGGGGTGCAAATTCATCCGGTTTGCGAAGCCCTAAACGCGTGGCTAACTCCATGCGTAAGGCGCTTAATTGGGTTCTAGTTTTGTTGGCTTCTCCTGAAAGTACCAAAATAAGGTCTCCTGCCTTGGCGCCAGTAGCTTTTGCCCAATTGGCCAAATCTTCCTGGTCATAAAATTTATCTACAGAAGACTTGAAGGTACCATCTTCATTGCAGCGACAATACACCATTCCTTTGGCTCCCACTTGTGGTCGTTTTACCCAGTCAATAAGTTTATCTAGCTCTTTGCGGGTGTAGACATTACCACCAGGCACAGCGATCCCCACTACTAATTCTGCACTATTAAAGACATTAAATTCTTTGTGTTGTGCCACGGCATTTAGTTCGCCAAATTCCATCCCAAATCTAATGTCTGGTTTATCATTGCCAAAGCGTTTCATGGCCTCGTCATAAGTCATTCTTGGAAAGGCATCAACTGTTACGCCAGCAATGGATTTGAGGAGATGCTTCGTGAGTCCTTCAAAAGTTTGTAGTACATCTTCTTGGGTCACGAAAGACATTTCACAATCGATCTGTGTAAATTCTGGTTGGCGGTCTGCGCGAAGGTCTTCGTCCCTAAAACACTTTACAATCTGGAAGTATTTGTCCATACCACCTACCATGAGTAGCTGCTTGAACGTTTGTGGTGATTGTGGCAGTGCATAAAACTGCCCTTCATTCATTCTGCTAGGCACCAAGAAATCTCTAGCACCCTCAGGGGTAGATTTTATTAGATACGGTGTTTCTACTTCAATAAATCCTTCCTGAGATAAGTAATTACGTACCTCCATGGTCACCGTATGGCGAAACATTAAATTGTTTTTGACCGGATTCCTACGAATATCTAAGTAGCGATATTTCATACGAAGGTCTTCCCCTCCATCTGTTTGGTCTTCTATTGTAAAAGGAGGCAATTGTGCTTCATTCAGTACCTGCAATTCTTTTACCAGAACCTCAATAGTTCCGGTAGGGATGTTAGGATTTTTAGAAGCACGTTCAATAACAGATCCCTTTACTTGTATAACGGTTTCTCTTCCTAAACTGCGCGCTTGTTCTAAAATAGCTGCTGGGGAACGCTCCTCATCAAACACCAATTGCGTAATACCATAACGGTCTCTTAGATCTATCCAAACTACAAAACCTTTATCTCGTAGTTTCGAAATCCAACCACTTAGGGTTACTTCTTTATTAGTATCGGCGATTCGCAGTTCACCACAAGTATGAGAGCGGTACATGAAATTTATTTTAAAAGGCAAATTTAGTGAGTTCCCTGCTCTTCTTAACAACGATTTTGGTGGTAAATGGGGTGCAGTTTGTACGGTTTTTTGAACCGTTTATACAACAACTTTAAACTAGAAGAATTTTAAATAAAAATGTAAAGTACTAAAAATCAGATTAATAAAATTATAATGTAAATTTAATGTTATGTAAATGTTACATAAAAATATATTTAATGTAAAATATTTTGTAGATTTGTATCGTTAATGTAAATAGAAAAATAACAAAACCCAGATATTATGAAGAAAGCCATTTTAATGATCGCGGTAATATTTACAGTGGGGATGTATGCTCAGGATACAAAACCAACCTTTGAAAAGGTGGGAAAAATGGTGAAAGCTACCTATTTTCATGCCAATGGTGAGATAGCTCAGACCGGATTTCTTATGAACGATAAGTTACATGGACAGTGGTTGATGTACAATGAAGAAGGTGTAAAAATAGCAGCAGGAAAATATGTAAACGGAAAGAAAGAAGGCAAGTGGTTCTTCTGGGAAGGGGAAATCCTGAGAGAAGTAGATTTTGATAATAACAAAATTGCCTCTGTAAAAAATTGGAACCAATCTGAAGTGGTTTCGGTGCAGCTTTAAAAGAAGGCACTAAAAAAGTAAAAGCCCCAACCAACGGTTGGGGCTTTTTTTATGCGGCAATATTCAATTGCTCTTTTTCTTCTTCTTTTTTCTGATGGCTTCCTCGTATCCGTATTTTAATTCTGTAAATAATATTAAAGAGTACAGGTACAATAATTAAGGTGAGAAAAGTTGCTACGATAAGACCAAAAATTACGGTCCAAGCCAACGGCCCCCAGAATATAACATTGTCCCCTCCTACATATACTTGCGGATCAAATCTTCCAAATAGCGTAATGAAGTTAATGTTAAGACCTGTTGCTAAAGGGATTAACCCAAGCACCGTGGTAATCGCTGTTAAGATTACCGGTCGTAAACGTGCTTTTCCTCCTTTTACAATTACTTCTGTTACTTCGTCAAGGGTAAGCAACTCTTCATCAGAAATTCCTAAGGTTACTTTTTTACGATCTATTAAAATTTGCGTGTAATCTAAGAGAACTACACCATTATTAACTACGATTCCGGCAAGTGCAATAATCCCCATCATGGTCATCATGATAACAAAAGGCCAGCCAGTAGCTACTAAGCCACCAAACACGCCAATAAAACTTAAAAAGATCGCCATCATGATAATAGCTGGTTTAGAGATGCCCCCAAACTGAAATACCAGGATTAGCATTATTAGTCCCAAGCCAGAGAAAAAGGCCCCCATTAAAAAGGCTTGTTGTTTGGCTTGCTCTTCTAGTTCACCGGTATAGTCAATTTTTACACCTGCAGGCATTCCTTTAAAGTTTTCCATCTCTTTTTTGATCTGGTCCACAATAATATTGGCATTCCCTCCTGGTTTTAATCCAGAATAAACTGTTACCACCCGTTCTCCATTAATGTGTTTAATAGCATTGAACGAAGAGGTGTTTTTACGACTAGCCACCGCAGAAATAGGAATCTCTTTAATCTGGCCAGTAGCTTGATCTCTAAAGATCATATTCTGGTTAAAAAGCGCACTAGTATTATACCGAAGGTCTTCATTAAAACGTACGTTGATATCGTAATCTTCTCCGTCTTTTTTGTAAACCCCAGCTTTGTCTCCAAACAAAGAACGACGCAATTGTTGCCCAACCTGCCCCACAGAAACACCAAGTTCTCCTGCCTTCTGACGGTCTACAATTACTTCCATCCCTGGGCTACCTTTATTCACATCAACCTTTAGCCCTTCCATACCATCGATACTTTTAGAGTTGATAAAGGTTCGCATGCGCTCTGCTACGCTAATTAACGTATCGTAATTTTGGCCAATAAGCTCAACGTTTACAGGATATCCTGCTGGTGGACCTACGGCATCTTTTTCTACAGAAATCGTTACGCCAGGATACACATCTGCCAGTGCATTTTGAATACGGAAACGCAATTGCTCTGTATCCAGTCCTTGGCGAAATTTAAATTCCTGCATAGAAAGGGTAATTTTCCCGCGATGTGGCATATCAGCAGCAGATCCTGCTTCGGTAAATGGATTTTCTGCTCCTTTCCCTACTTGAGAAACTCCGGTATCTACCAGTAAATTGTCCCCGTTTTTATAATACTGCTCGTCGTTAATAATATCATATACACGGGCCTCAATGTCTTTGGTAAGCACATTGGTTTTTTCAATATCTGTCCCCTGCGGATATTCTATGTAAACAAAGATCTCTTTGGGGGTATTGTCTGGGAAGAATTCTACTTTGGTTCGCTGACTTTCTACCGATCCGCCAAATGTTGCAAAAGCAGCAAAAAGTAGTAGCATGGTACCACTAAAATACCAATAGACATTCTTACCACGTAAGGCGTGTTTTAGTCTTTTTTCATACCAGTTTTCTAGCTTTACCAAGCTATTTTTCTGAAAACGAGTAGCCCATGGTTTCAATAGGTATTTATAGATCCAGAACATACCTGCAACCACTACCATAAGGGTGCCAAGCCCCCTAACCGGACCGCCCACTATCATGATAAATAGTCCAAAACCTCCAAGAATAAGGCTTATTCTAATGAGCTGTTTTACTGTAAGTGTTTTTTCTCCTAGCTCCATGAATTGCGAAACCAACATAGAGTTCATGAAAATGGCCACAAACAAAGAAGAGCCTAGTACTACAGAAAGTGTTATTGGGAAGTAAATCATAAATTCTCCCATAATTCCGGGCCACATGCCTAGAGGCACAAAGGCCGCTACTGTGGTTGCTGTAGAAATGATAATAGGTATTGCGATTTCGCCAATTCCCTTTTTTGCCGCTTCCTTGCGTGATAGCCCTTCTTGTTCCATAAGGCGGTATACGTTTTCTACAACCACAACTCCATTGTCTACCAGCATTCCTAACCCCATGATAAGACCAAAAAGAATCATCGTATTTAGGGTGTAGCCTAGAGCAGATAGAATCATAAAAGACATGAACATAGACATCGGGATCGCAAAGCCTACAAACAAAGCGTTTCTAAAACCTAAGAAGAACATTAAAACGGTAACCACCAAGATTATCCCAAAGATGATGTTGTTCACCAAATCATCTACTTGATTCAGTGTCGTACTACTACTATCATTGGCAAAAGTGATTTCTAAATCGCCTGGAAGAAAATCTTCTTGCGCTTCTGCCACGATCGTTCTTATCTTTTCAATAGCGATTACATCATTTTTCCCAGATCGTTTTTTAATATCTAGCATCACAACGCTGGCACCCATCTCTCGGGCATAGGTGTTTTTATCTTCCTCTGCGAAAGTCACCTTAGCGATATCTTTTAGGTAAACGGTTCCATTTTCAGACTTTACCACAAAATCATTGAGTTCTGAGGGCTCTTCAATTTCACCTGTGATTCTAATAGTTCTGCGTTGACCACTGGTAATTAAGTTCCCAGCAGACATGGTCATGTTACCATTTCCAATAGCCTGAATGATATTGTCGAAGTTTACTTTGGCCGCCATCATTTTATTGATGTCTACAGCAACTGCTACTTCTTTCTCCTGCGCTCCTCGAATATCTACCTGTTTTACCTCGTCTAGATTTTCTATTTCATCTTCCAGGTATTCTGCATATTCTTTTAGCTTCTCTACTGGATAGTCGCCTTTGATATTCACATTTAGAATAGGGAAGGATTCTGCCAAGTTTAGATCAAATACATTAGGTTCTACCTTGGCACCATTAAACACTGGCCAATCTTCACTAGACTTTTCTACATCTACTTCATCTTTAACTTCCTGCTTAGCGTCTTCTACCGTAATGTTTTCATCGAACTCTACTACTACCATGGAATAATCTTCCTGAGAAGTAGAGGTCATCTCTACATAATTACTTACGTTTTTAAGACGTTCTTCTAAGGGATCGGTGATTAGCCGCTCCATATCTTCTGCGGTATTCCCGGGGTAAATAGTACTAATGTAGATCTTGGTTTCTACAGCCTCTGGAAATTCTTCCCGCGGCATGGAGAAATATGAAGAGATCCCAATAATCAGGAAAATGGCCGTCATCACATAGACCACAGAAGGATTATCGATCGCCCAAGAAGACAGGCGAAATTCTTTATTTGCGTTCTTTTTTGCTTTTTCCATCGCTTATTTTTTCGCTGTTTTAGTGCTGTCTAACACATTTACCTGTTGGTTATCTCGTACACTACGTGCACCTTCTAACACAATCTGGTCGCCTTCTTTTAATCCTGATATTACTTCTACAATATCTCCCTGCGTTTTGCCCAATTCAATAATGGCGCGCTTAGAAATATATCCATTGCCGGATTCCTCAGGAACGGTGAGGTACACGTATTGATCTCCTGTAGCATTTTCAGAAACCACACTTTGCGGTATTAAAATGGCCGCTTCGTTGGAGTAATCGTTAATCTTGGCAATTGCCGTTAGATTAGGTTTAATATTTCCTTGATTGTTGGGTACAGGAATTTCTACCCGAAAAGAGCGGTTCCCAGGATTGATGAAATTCCCAGTTTGTCTCACTTTACTTTGTACGGAAGTCCCTAGAACAGGAAAGTAAATCTCCACTTGTTTTCCAGGAGTAACGTTGCCAAGATGCGCTTCAGGTACTTCTACTTCAACATGCATGTTGGAAAGGTTTACAATTCGAAACACTTCGGATCCTGGACCAGGACTTACAACGGTGCCTTGGTCTTTAATGACCTCATCTACAATTCCAGAAAAGGGGGCTCTTATGGAAGATTTTGCGACCTGACTTTCTAATTGTTTTACGGCGCTTTCCTGTGCTTCGTACTGTGATTTTGCCTGTAAAAACTGAATTTCAGAACCTATGTTTTGCTCCCAAAGACGCTCTTGTCTTTCAAACGTAGTTTTGGCCAAAGCCAACTGTGTTTTTAATTGTGCAAGACTACTTGAAAGTCCGCCATCATCAATAGAAGCTAATAATTGCCCTTTAGAAACGGCCTGTCCTTCCTTTACATATATTTTGTATAAAGTTCCTGCCATTTCTGGATACACCAACACATTTTGGTCTGTCATGACGTCTCCTTGCAATTCTAAATAATGATCAAAATTTTCAATGGCCACCTTCATGGTAGTCACCAAAGGAAGTTTTACGTTATCGTCTAACTCGGCAATGGCATCGTCTAACTGCTTTACTTGGTCTTCTAAAGATTTTAAAGCCGTGGTTAATTCCGTTCTTTTAGTTCGAATAGCTTCTAGATCCTTGCTAGCCACTACGTCTTCTACCGCAACCTCATTGCCGCCACAAGCACTTAGGACTACTGCCAATACTAAAAGTGATGTTATCTTTTTCATTTTGATTGATTTACTGATTTAATATGATTTCCAATTCGGTTTTCTTGTTAATAACATCGACCATAGATTGCAAGTATTCTTGCTGCGATGCATACAATTGGGTTTGCGCCTGTCTTAGCTCAAAGCTGGTGGCCAACCCTTCAGAATATTTAATTTGGTTTTTATTTTCAATGCGCTCTGCTAAAGAAAGATTGTCTTTAGAGGTTTGATATTCCTCAATAGACAATTGATAATCGCTCTTAGCATTTTCTAGTTGCAAACGAATTTGCTCTTCTGTTTCTGTAAGCTGTGTTTTGGCTTTTTCATACGCAATTTTAGCCCGTTGGGTAGTGGCTGTACGACCTAATGAGCTAAAGATTGGGATGTTGAGATCTACCCCAAGCGTAGAAAAGCCAAACCAGTCTTGGCCACTGTTGAAGAAGCTAAAGCTATCTCCAAATGACTGCCCACCGTAATTGATAAAGGCGTTTAACGTAGGAAGCGCTCGGCTCTTGGCCAGTTTAAGTTCAAAGTAGCGCTGCTCATTTAAATTATAGACCAATTTGTAGTCTACATTATTTTCCATGGAAAACTCCGCATCTAATAATCCGTAATCGATTTTGCGCTGCGTAAGATTGTCTAAATCTTCTGTAAGTTCTGTGGGGTTTTCTAAAGGCATACCCATCATAAGATTTAGCATCTGAAGCGTAATCACCTCTAAACGTTTGGCATTTTTTAGCTGACTTACGGTAGAGGAAAGAGTGATCTGCAATTGGTCTACACTTTCTTCATCGCCCAAACCATTTTCAAAGACTTTCTTAGTTTCAAACAAATTCTTCTCTAAGGTCGCCTTGTTGTTTTCTAAAATACTTACGCTTTCTTTTGCTAAAAGCACGTTGCCATAGGCTTCTACTACAGACTTACGCACATCAAGGTCTGTCTTTTCTTTATTGTTTTTGCTATAGCTTAAAAAGGCCTTGGTAGCTTGTACCCCTACAATGTAAGAGCCATCAAACAACTGCTGGCGCAAGGTTCCTGTGGCGAGCATTTGTTGTGGTTGTCCAAAAACAACTTCTACAAAGGTGCCGGGTTCGCCTCCAGCAATTTCTCCTGGCAATTGCACCACTTGTTGCTTGAGCTGGTTTTGGTAATTTACGGAGCCGCTAATTTGCGGTAATCCCGTAGCAATTGTTTCCCATTTTTGCTTTTGGGCATCTACCATATCTCTGCTCGCATTGATCGCCTTGTAATTGTTTTCTAAAGCATAGGCAATGGCTTCGTCTAGGGAAAAAGCCGTTTTAGTTTCTTGTGCGCTAAGCGGGATAGACCACAATAAGACAAGGATTCCTATGTTGATGATTGTTCGCATTTATTGTTGATTTGAATTGATGATTTCATTTAAAATTTTTCTTCCTTTTGGAGTCACAATTCCCCGTAAGTGGTATTCTAGATAATAATCTTCTAAGGCTACTTTGGTAAACATTCTGTTTGGGAATAAGTCATGATCTCCAAGACTAATGGCCCCAGCGAAATAAATACGCGCTACAAATTCTACGTTCAGGTTCTCCCGGTAAATACCAATTTCCATCCCACGCTTAATGTTATCTAATACGCATTCCTGCATGACCTCGAATTCTCTTTTTTTAAGCGTATCAAAAATCTTTGGATAGTATTTCTGCAATTGATATTGCGGTGATGCTTTCTCGTCTTTTAAACGCGCCATCACGAACTTTTTAATCTCATACAGTTCTTCGATGGGGTTTTTCTTAAGCGCGATAATTTCATCTATCCCATTAGAGATTTCCCAAAACAATCCCATCGTGGCTTCTTCTACCAGCTGGGTTTTGTTTTCGAAATGGTGGTAAATGGTTTTTTTAGAAATCCCCATTTCATGGGCCAAATCGTCCATAGTGACACTTTTAAATCCAAGATTTAAAAAGAGATCCGTAGCCTTATTTAGAATATCTGCTTTCATTTAAGGCAGCAAATCTAGAACGGAAACTTTAAAAACAAAAAAAGTTTCCAAAGTTTTACTTTTTTTTAACGTTGTTTATTTACGGGAGTAAAGTTCCCTTCTTAAGACGATTAAAAAGGATATGATTGGACCTAACCGGCATTTTTTTACTTGAAATGGCAAAGAAGCCGCTAAACTGTAATTTTCGCCTATTCCTCCTGCTGTTTTTCTGCTTCATCGGTTTCTTTGTTTTTGCGGGTTACATAAGCTTTAAAAGCATTTTCTCCTTCTTCTTTCCAGAATTCATCGTAGTGCTTCCATTCAGAGAAGTCCTTTCGCAACGAACATTTTTTAGAGTTTTTTGCCATGACTCGGTGTTTTTTTGCCTTTTTTCCTGGGCCATTACCTCCACCAAATCCGAATATAATTTTGGCCAATACCAAAATTCCGAGCGCTTGCCAATATCCTATGGTGCTTAAACCAAACAGTTCTGGCATAAGCCAGTTCCATAATTGCATTACTACGTACCCTACTAAGAATAGCATTCCCACGGCGAAGAGAATGAAGAAGGTAATTTTTACGCCTTTGGTAACATAATCCTTCACTTTGTGTTCTATTTTTTGTTCTAATTCATTTTTATAATCCATTGTATTTTCTTTTTAGCTATGCGTGATAGCGGTTAACTTTTTTAATAATATTGACATGGCTCTGTGCCTTCTAGACATTAAGGTACCTTCTGGGATCCCTGACTCTTCTGAGATTTCTTTATAAGAATATCCTTCAAAGTCTACCGCGAGAATGATATCTCTATATGGCGGTTTTAAATCCATGACTGCAGTTTTTACTTGTGCAACGAGATGGTTCGGATAGTTGTTATCTGAACTATAAAAGCGTTCTGCAAATTCTGCCCAAATGGCGTCTAAATCGTCTTCGTCGTACTGGTTTATTTTTTTAGTACGCATGGTGTCAATGATTTTGTTTCGCAGGGTTCTGTACACAAACCCTGGAATGTTCGTAATGGGCAAAGCGCTCTCCGGCCGCGAAAATATTCGTAACGCAACATCCTGAAGAATATCATCAGCGTCGCGGTCGGCAGTGTCATCAATTTTAGATTTCACAAACCCCTTGAGTTCCTGATACTCCTCTTGGAAAAATCTCGATATTTTTAGTTGGTCGTCGTTATTTGGATTCATCCAACAGCACTTTTATGCCCTTCTTCACACTTAAAGACGAAGCTTTTTAAAACGCTTGCATTTTTTTTCGTTTTTTTTTGATACCTGTAGGACGTAAATGGAATCTAATTGTAACAGGTGCTGTATTTTTAACCAAAATTCAATTCATGCAATCTTTGGAATTTTACCAAAAAGCTTTTGCTACTTTCTTAGAAAGCAAGCGACCTCATAAAGAACCCAAAGGCCTTTACGATCCGGTGGACTATATTTTAGGTTTAGGGGGCAAGCGCTTGCGTCCGGTGCTCACCTTAATTGGTGCAGAGCTTTTTGGCACTTCTTACAAAGAAGCCCTCAATGCTGCTATGGCTGTAGAGGTGTTTCATAACTTTTCGTTGATCCATGATGATATTATGGATGATGCTCCATTACGGCGTGGCAAACCTACGGTGCATGAAAAGTGGGACATTAATACGGGGATTTTATCTGGGGATGTCATGTTGATTAATTCATATGAGTATTTAGAAGGCTACGAAGGAGCCCAACTCGCAGCCTTGTTTAAACTCTTTAATAAAACGGCTATTGAAGTATGTGAAGGGCAGCAATACGATGTAGATTTTGAAACCCGTTCCGATGTAACCATCCCAGAGTATTTGAAGATGATAGAATACAAGACTTCTGTACTTATTGGAGCCGCCTTGGCCATGGGGGCCATTGTAGCCAATGCCACTGAAGAAAGCAGAACGCTTATTTACGCTTTTGGGCGCAATTTGGGCATCGCCTTTCAATTACAAGATGATTATTTAGACGCTTTTGGAAACCCAGAAACCTTTGGAAAGCAGGTGGGCGGGGATATTATAGAAAATAAAAAAACCTTCCTTTATTTAAAGGCCTTAGCACTCGCTTCTGAAAACGATCAAAAGGAATTGATTGCTTTGTTCTCTGAACCACAAGCTAATGCCGATGAAAAAGTAACTCGTGTAAAAGCACTTTTTCAAAAGGCAGGATCTGATGATGCTATAAAAAAGGAGATCGAGAAATATACCCAGCTCGCTTTTGCATCTTTAGAAAAGATAGATGCTCCGGAAGCAGGAAAACGTTTGCTTAAAGAACTTGGGGTAGGACTTATGCAACGCGCCAATTAAAAAACGCGGCCAAGGAGTGCTTTAATAAAAGGCCAAGGTTTTGGAGCCGCCATGATGCGAATTTCTTCTAGAAGATTGGTGTCTTCGTCCAAAAACTTAAAAATTAATTGGGGTTTTCTTTTTCTAAAGAGCGATTCAAAAATTTCGGCTCCTAAGTCATTTCTTTTAGAAAGAATGTCCAGTAAAAGCAGGTCATAAAACCAAAACCGTTTTCTTTTCGCAAAGGCGTTTAAAGGCTTCCCCGTCTTAAGAAAGGCAACCAACTCTTTTACTTTTTTTACAGAACTGTAAAAAGTATATCCCGTACTGGCTTTGGCCCATCCGCCGGCGATTCCAATTTTTAAATGCCTGGCTGTATTGCCAGCTGAAAAAGGATAACAGCTCATAGGAATGTTGCCTTTTTCTACCTCGGTGATGGTATACTTTGTTACCTGTAATTTTTGGGTAATATAGTCTTCTATAGCAGCTTCATATTCTGATTTTTCCAAAACATTTTCAGAGAACAAGGTATATTCTACTAAGGCTTCTGTTTCTGAAAAGGGAAGCACGTACATAAAACGGGTATTGCCTTTTTGCGCAATAGAAAAATCCATGAATGTGGCCGTTTCTGGATCAAAAACGGGCGTTTCCGTTTTTATAAACCAGCCCAAAAAATGTTGCTGTAAAACCGGGAAGGCAGACTCCTGTTTCATTTTTTGGTAATCAAACCGGCTATCGAATACTTGATTTGCTTCAAACGATGCCTCTTTTGCCCGCACCAACATCTTACCTTCTTGTTCAAGTACTTCTAGGATTTCTGCCTGTTTAAAAGTAATGTTCGGGTAGGCTGTAATTCGTTTTAAATAGTGCTGGTAGAAATCTACACCCTGCAACATCTTGTAGCGGTAGGGAGCCACCTCAGGTTGTATGTTAAGCTTTCGTCCGGCAAAATGAATTTTAGGCCACGATTGGTATAAAATAGCATCAAAAGGACCTTCTCCTTGTTCCCAGAAACACCAGGTTCTGTCATTACTTTTTTTATCGCTTTTATCAAGGAGTAAAATGGAAGAATCAGAAAAGAAGGGATCACTACCAAGAGCATCTGCTAACAATAGGCCCGAAGCTCCCGCGCCAATGATAATATAGTCGTACGAAGACATTCCTCAAAAATAAACATTTAGAAAACAGGGTTTGGGCAAAAGGGGTTCCTGATAGACAAAAAATAATGCTAACTTTAGAAGAAACAATCAATTCCAATTTGCTATGAAAATGAAGTGTTTGCCAATTTTTGGTGCGCTTGCCGTACTACTTTTTGTGGGGTGTTCCGATGACAATGGAACTGAAGAACCCAATCCCGGACCCGTAATTGAATCAGATGTCATTGAATCTGTTTCCTTAGAAATGAATCCTTCTGGCTATGCCCCGTTAACTGCTTTGGTCTCTTTAGAAACCAACGAAACCGTCTCCGTAGAAATCGCAGTACTAGGACAGCGCGGAAGTGCGTCTACCTTAACAAGGCGCTATAATGGAACAGGCACCAGTTTTGAACTTATTGTATTAGGCCTGTACGCGGATTACGCAAATCAGTTAGAAATTAGACTCTTTGATTCGAATGGAACGCAAATAGAAACACAAACAATCACGGCGACCACGACTCCCTTAATTGCTGCTATGCCGCAGATTGTGATTGATGTGCCTTCGAATGCTACCGCCCCAGAATTCAATTTTGTAAACTATTTTGGGTTTGAGCAAATTGAGAATTTTAGGCCACAACGACCATTTATGTTCGATCAGTTTGGGGATATTAGATGGTATCTTGATTTTACTACCCATCCCACCTTGTTCGATCTCTTTTATGACAATGGAATGACACGGTTGCAAAACGGGAATCTTTTATTTGGCGATGGACTAACCGGAAGCATTTATGAGATTGATTTTTTAGGGAGAATTGCAAACTCTTGGAGCTTGCAAGGCAACGGATTTCACCATCACGTTATTGAGAAACCCAATGGCAATCTATTGGTAACCATTAATGAGGCTGGAAAAAGCACGGTGGAAGATGTGATAATTGAGATCGATAGAAACTCTGGAAGTTTTACCAATACGTGGGATTTAAATAATTCTTTGGATAATTCAAGAAGAGCATGGCCTACAGATTTGGCCAATTTAGACGTGGATTGGTTCCATGCAAACTCTGTGGAGTACAGCCCTTCTGATGATGAGATCATTGTTTCCGGAAGAACCCAAGGCATTGTAAAATTAAATGCCCAAAACGAAGTCTCGTATATTCTCGCACCGCATAGAGAATGGAATACGTCTGGTACTGGAGTGGCCCTTAATCAATTTTTACTAACGCCACTAGATGCTAATGATAATGAGATTACGGATGCAGATGTCTTAGATGGCTCTGTAAATCATCCAGATTTTGAGTGGTCTTGGTACCAACATTCACCCATTTTAATGCCTAATGGAAATCTAATGGTTTTTGACAATGGCGACAACCGGAATTACACCAATTTTGGTCCCTACAGTAGGGCTGTAGAGTATGAAATTGACGAAGAGAACAAGACTATAAAACAGGTATGGACATATGGCAAAGAACGAGGTGAAGAGGCCTATGCCCGCATTGTTAGTAAAGTTAGTTATGTGCCCGAAAATAATTCGGTGCTCTTTACTCCTGGTTCTGCCGTGAGTGGGGGAGTGCCTTCTGGGAAGGTGATTGAAGTGGACTACAATACAAAGGAGGTAATTTTTGAAGCAACAGTGATCCCGCCAGGCGCTATTTTTAATATTAGCTTTCACAATGTTTTGCGGATGCCTTTTTATGCAGATTAAGGCAATAATTTTATGAAACAAATTTTAGAAAAGCAGGTCGTTTTTTCAGGTACCCTTTCTTTTTTGGCATTTTTAGCACAAAGGCCGCGATTGCAGAAAACCACGGCTTGGTTTACCAGTCGTTTCGCTCAATTGAATCTTTATCTTAACAAACCCGCACAGACAAAAGAGTTACATTCCTTGGCGAACCAGTGGAAAGCACTTATGCCGCCTGATGGGCAAGAAAATTTTAAAGTAAAAGAAGTAACGGAAGATACCGCCTTTACGGAGATTCATTTAAAATGCCCCCTGCGCGGTAGTGGAAATGTGGAGGCCTGCTATGAACTTATGAATTACGACCGTAAACTCATGGATGCGGTTGGTGGTACACTGATTGTTCTGGAATCACAATCTAACTCTGGCAAGGACTACTGTAGCTTGGCCATCCGACCAAAAGGAGCAAGTATTGAAGATTTAACTCCTGCCCATAAGAAAGCCTAGAAAAGTTATTAATGAAACTTCCCAAATTTTAGACCAAAGAAAAAGGCACGTGGTGCATCTGGACCATAGATATAATCCGAGTCTCTGGTGGGTCCCGTTTCAAAGTCGTCCTGAAAACTATTAAAGATATTGGTTACCCCCGCAGAGGCTGTAATCATGAACGATTCATTAAAATCAAAGTGTGTTTCAATTTTAAGATTAAGATCAAAAAAAGCGTTCACATCGTTTAATTCTAAAAATCCGGTATCACTTATCACTCTTGGTACTGTCATGGAACCTGTATAGGTGCCAGTAACATCGAGATTAAATTTTTTACTGGGCAACCAAGTGGTGTTTAAATATCCATACAAGTTGGGAACTCGTACAAATTCATCAATACTAATGTCTGTTTCTCCAGGGGTGCCATCACTTTCAAATAAGAGTTGTGGTTCTTCATAGGCTGTTCGCTGTAAGGTTCCTCCTAATTGAAACTGCCATCTGGGGTCTGGTGAGAGACCAAATTCAATATTGCTTCCATACACTCTTGCACCTGCTCCATTGCGTACCTCTTCCAGAATGGAGCCATTTTCTAAAACGGCGCCAGTACTCACAAGGGTAAAAGGATTTTCTAAAGTGGTGTAAAATCCTTCCACCAAAACATCTAATTGAAGAAGTTCATCCGTTTTTGCAAAGTTAAAAGAAGCTGTAAAGGCATTGGAATATTCTGTTTCTAAGGATTCTGAAAGAATAACAAATTGGGGTTCACCGCCCACGCTAGAGATGTGCAAATCTTCATTAAAGGCTTGAGGAGCTCTAAAGCCTCGCGCATAGCCTCCACGCAACCGCAGTGTTTCTGATAGTTGATAAGAAAGCGTCAATCTTGGAGAAAGTGCGGTCTGGTTTAAATCAACGCTTCTTGCAATTCCACCAATGGTGTAATCTCCATCTACCATTACGTGGTCGAGGCGACTGCCTAAAAGCGCAGTAAAACGTTCGTTAGGTTTCCATTCGTATTGAGCATAGCCACCCAAACTATGTACGCTTTGATCAATAAGGCGGTTGTATCCCGGTATTTGGTCTTCGGTGCTATTAATACTGTATTCTGCGCCAGTGGTGAATACATCTTTTTTGGGAAAGGTTTTTGTTAGTTGCACGCCGTTTACCCAGGCCAAATCTTTGGTAGTACCAAAAGCATTGTTAGCCGTTATGCTATCCTGCGGGGTGCGGGCGCCGCCTAATCCGCCATAATAGCTTTCCCTATTGGTGTATGATGCAGAGGTGTATAGCTGTATTTTCTGGCTATAATCAGCATTATTTACTTCGTAATCTGCCCCTCCAATAAAGGTATCATGATCTAACTCTTCGGTAATGTCTGTAAATTGTGGGGCCAGATCCAAACGGTTACCGCCACGGCGGTATTCTTGAATGGCATTTAGGTTTAAGGAAATTCTACTTCGGGTAGTAGGTCTTAGGAAGGCTTTGGCACCCACGGTGGTATTTCTAAGTTTTACGATTTCTGTAAATCCGTCGTCATTGGCATCATAGGGATCACGGTTTCGGTAGCTTCCAAAAAGTGTGATTCCACTAGTCAGATCATCCGACACGAGAGCGCTATTAAAATTCACCAGCCGGTCTATACTCGTACCATTTATTAAAGAGAAGTTACTCCCTACCTCCCAAGTATTGAGCTTTGGGTCTTTTGTTATAATGTTCACTGTTCCTGCTATGGCATTAGAACCATAAAGCGCAGAACCCCCGCTGCGTACAACTTCTACACGTTCAATGATGTTTGTGGGTATTTGCTCTAGGCCGTATACCCCCAATAGCGAGGTGAAAATAGGCCGACTGTTGAGTAGAATTTGTGTGTAACTCCCTTCAAGACCGTTTAAACGAACCTGCGTAAACCCGCAGTTTTGACAGTTATTCTCTACTCGAACGCCAGGGGTAAAATTCAAACCTTCTGCCACGGAAATAGATTGTGTGGCAGTTAATAAACGAGGTTTTAAGGCAGAAACCACTACGGGCGCACTCTTTCTTTCTACCCGATTACGAGTGGCACTCACCACAATTTCTTCCAAGCCTAAAACGTCCTCTAAAAGTGTAAAATTTATGGGCTGATTGAAGTCTTTAGTAATGTTCAATTCAATTTCTTGTGACCGAAAACCGGGGGCTTGTGCACGTACAAGCAACGTACCCAAAGGTACCTCTAATTCATAGGTGCCATCTGCACTAGCAGTGGTAGCCAAGGTGGTGTTTTTAACCAGTACGGTAGCAAAGGGCAAGGGTTCCGATTGTTGGGAGACGGTGCCAGACAGGGTAACAGTCTGCCCATAAACAAGTTGGCCAACAATTAGTAGAAGTAGGAATAGTATTTTTTTGGGCATTAAAAATAAAATTTAGACAAATCTAAAAATTGGTTTTGACAAATAAAAATGTAATTTTGGATAAACGCTTTTTACATGACCCGAGCGGAAGAGAACTATTTAAAGGCCATTTATCATTTAGGAGGGAGTAAAGCATCTTCCATAGCCACCAATGCCATTGCAGAGGAGATGGATACCAAACCTTCTTCGGTCACCGATATGGCCAAAAAACTTGCCGATAAGGGTTTGGTAAGCTATGTAAAATACCAAGGCGTTTCTTTAACTGATTTGGGGACCAAAACCGCTCTCACCATTATAAGAAAACACCGCTTGTGGGAAGTGTTCTTGGTCAACAAGTTAGATTTTACTTGGGATGAAGTACATGAAGTGGCAGAACAATTAGAGCATATAAAAAGCGAAAAATTGATAGATAAGTTAGACGCGCTTTTGGAGTATCCCAGGTTTGATCCTCATGGTGATCCCATTCCTTCTAAAACTGGGGAGTTTCCAGCACGCGAGAAAAAACTTTTAAGTGATATGCCCATTTCGGCCTCCGGGGTTTGTGTAGGAGTAAAAGATACCTCGTCTGCCTTTTTAAAATTTTTAGATAAAAACAACATCGCTCTCGGGCAAACGATTCAAGTTTTAGAACGAGAAGATTTTGATGACTCTATTGAAATTTCTATTGAAGGACGATCCCTGCATATTTCTAATCAGATAGCAACCAACCTTTATATAAAACAACACGGCTCATGAACGAAGTCATTTCCTATTTCGAAAGTATAGACCCCATTTTAGCCGCTTTATACGCCACGCTTTTTACTTGGGGATTAACAGCCGCAGGGGCGGGACTCGTTTTTTTGTTTAAAAATCCTAGGCGGGCCTTGATGGATGGTATGTTGGGTTTTACTGGGGGTGTGATGGTAGCTGCCAGTTTCTGGAGTCTTTTAGCCCCAGGTATAGAAATGAGTGAGGGCGAAGGTTTTGTAAAAGTGATTCCCGCGGCGGTTGGGTTTCTTTTGGGAGCCCTATTCATTTTTGGGTTGGATAAAGTAATGCCTCATTTGCATATTAATTTTAAAATAGATGAGGCAGAAGGGGTAAAAACCCCCTGGCACAGAACAACGCTCTTGGTGTTAGCAATAACGTTGCATAACATTCCCGAAGGGCTCGCCGTTGGTGTGCTGTTCGGTGGCGTAGCTTCTGGTTTTGAAGGGGCTACCATTGGTGGCGCAGTAGCCTTGGCCTTGGGAATTGGTTTACAGAATTTCCCCGAAGGTTTTGCCGTAGCGGTTCCTATGCGGCGACATGGTCTAAGCAGACGTAAAAGTTGGATGTACGGACAGGCATCTGCAATAGTAGAGCCCATTGCTGGGGTACTTGGCGCTTGGGCGGTGCTTACTTTTGAACCCATTTTACCCTATGCTTTGGCATTTGCAGCGGGGGCCATGATTTTCGTGGTGGTAGAAGAGGTGATTCCTGAAACCCAACAAGACAAATACACCGATATCGCTACCATGGGCTTTATCGGTGGATTTATAATTATGATGACCTTAGACGTAGGCCTTGGTTAAAGCATTAGTACTCGAGGCCACCGGTATTCTCCCAACGTGTAATGAGTCCCCAGCCGAAAAAATAATTGCTAAGACCAATTAAAATTTCGTTTTCTCCTTCTTTTAGTGGCACGGTAAAGGCTGTATTGTCAAGAGTGCATCGGCCTCTGGGTTCTTTCATCCCTGGAGAACCGTAGTAGTTTTTATTTTGATGCAATGGTTGTCCATTAATAAAAACCCATACTTCATCACTAAAGCCCATTCGTAGTAACTTTTCTTGATCGGTTTTAGAGCGCACCGTTGTACGAAGCCAAGTTAATCGACGCTCACCAGTAGCAGTCTCCCCAAATTTTTCAGTGAGGTTCACCATGGCTCTATGTTTCGCTTCTATGGGAGACCAAGCATTCTCCGCATTGTAATAGGCCGCGTCTATTTTTACTCCTGGATTAGTATTTATTTGCTGCATGGGGTCTTTTCCGGTTGGAAAAAGAATAGGAGCTTGTACTTCCCAACGCCTCATATAATTGGGATCATTGTAGGTAGGATCAAATCCTTTGCCGGAGGCTAAATCTTCTGTGGCACCTGGGTGTAGGGTAAAATTAGAATAGACAACATCTCCGTTTAAACTTATTTTTCCATGTTTAGTAAGACCTTCAAGGATGGGTACTTGAAGGGCTGCCCTGCTCATGTCGTTTACATAAACCTTAAGTTGTTGTTCTGAGAGCACCAATTTAATATGGTTCCAGCTGTTTTCTTTGATGGAGGCGGCTGCTTGATAATCGTCCGTAAGGTCCCAAAGATTTACCCCATCTATGACTGCAGCATATTGCATGGTTGTTCTAGAAAGGGGGTTTAATTGCCCAAAATAGCGCAGATAATATGTTTCAGAGTTTTTGGTAGTTTCATCTAAATGAAAAACAATGCCTGGGAAACCACGCCCTTTTAGTTCTACATCATATTCAATGGTGCCCACAGAAAAGTCTACCTCCTTTAAGACTAGTTCAATGTATTGGTTATTCGAACTTTTTACCGCCTGGGTTCCCTTGTACGAAACAAATTGAACGTTGTCTGTTTTGGGGGTCCAGTAGTCTTCTGTAAAGGGATACGACACTGGTTTCTTGGTCTTGGTTGCTCGTTGTCCGTGAGCACTCATTGAGATCATAAGGCCTATGCCTAGGTACAGCAAGGATTGATGAATTCTGTTCATTTTAATTGATTTTGAATTTTACATTTAACTTTGATTGTATCGAAGGTAGCGTCTGTGATAGCAGCGCCAAATCTTTGGTTTGTTCAATCTTATTTAATCCTGTTCAGAAGGCATTTGATAAAAGGCTATTTTTAGATTTATGGAAAAGAAGCAGCAAGCAATGATTCGGGAATTAGTCGTTCGTATTGAAGAAGAATTAGGCTGGGGGAGTGGCGAAAATTGGAGCAATAAAGATTTTGAAGCGCTCAGTGAAAAGATTCTTTCCACCACAAAAAAACGCTTAAGTGTTACAACGCTTAAACGTATTTGGGGTCGGGCAGAATTGGTTGCCAATCCTAGCATAGCTACCTTAGATATTCTTGCGGAGTTTTTAGGATATGCCAATTGGCGTGCCTTTACCCGGGCACACACCACCCAAGCAATACCTGTAAAACTGAGACTTTCTAAAAAGCGCCAGTATCAGCTTTTTTTAATAGTCTTGGCCCTAGGCGTTGCCTTGGGCATTCGCTATCTAAGAGCACCTGCAATGGCCAATCAAGAAGAACCACCGCTTGCTGTAGAAGAATTTGAGTTTAAAGGAAATGTCGTCAGTACAGGAATGCCCAATTCTGTAGTGTTTGAATACGATGCAAAAGCAGCAGCCCCTGATGCTAGACTGGAAATTCAACAAGATTGGGACAGCAGGAAACGTATTGCAGTAAATCGCCAAGACAGTGTAGCCACCTGTATTTATTACCGTCCTGGTTATTTTAAATCCAAGTTGGTGGTAGACGGTACCATTGTAAAAGAAGACGATGTTTTTATTAGTACAGAAGATTGGTTAGGAACTTTAAATTATGATAGCATCCCTATTTATTTAACGCCACAAGAAATAAAACAAGGGACAGCGATGGGCACCAACCTTACGACCCTTAATGATTACAAATTTGATCCCAAGGTGCAAGAAGTATCTTCCAGCCTTTATTACATTAAAGATTTTAAGGATTTAAATACGGCTTCTTTTAGCGCACGCATCGCTGTTAAGAATTCTGTGGATCAAGCCTTGGGAGGATGCCAAGAAATAGAGGTTTATATCTTATATGATGGTGGGGCAATTGGGATACCACTGGCGCAGAAAGGGTGTATTTCCAACCTCAATCTTCTCGCTTTCGATAAGTATATAGATGGGAAAAAGAATGATTTATCTGCATTTGGGGTCTCTTTTGATGAGTATGTAGTGCTAGAATGCACTTCTAAAAATGGTCTTTTTCAGGTATTTGTAAATGGGGCACTTGCTTACGAACAAGATGGCCATAGCACCAACAAGGCAATTAAAGGAATTTCTGCTCATTTTCAAGGTGCAGGGATGCTAGGAGAAGTGAGTTTTTTAAATGCTTCGGGACAACGCTATCAGCTCAATTGAAATTTATTAAAGATTCACGCTCCTTAGCGAAGGGTTTCTATTTGCAGTGTATTCTTTTCAAAGGTGTAGAGCAATCGCTCAATTTCATCGAGTACAAATTTCTTCTCTTTCAGTTCTTTTAGCACCTTATCTTCTCCAGTTGGGATATGTAATTCAATAATTTGATGGGTTTCCTTGTCCAAGGGGGTCACTACAAGTTTTATGTCTTTTCCTTCTTTCCCCTTTTTAATGCGTTTTAAAACACTTTCCAATCCAGATTGCAACTCTAGGGCTTCTGCATTGGCAATAACGCTACTGGGGTTTTGATACAGTTGGTAAGAACCATAGATCCCCGAACCAATGGCAGTTAACATTCCTAAATTTCCTGAGGCTAAGGTACTTCCCGCAGTTTGAAACGCTTGATTGTAAACAAAAGAAGTGGCGGCACGGTAGCTGTTAAGTCCTCTTTTTAAATAATAGAGTGTTTCTCCAAATACAGAGGGGGTAGTTGTAGGCGCATAGGTCTTTTCATAAAGCAGGTTCCCTTGCTCATCCAGGCCATAAAACTGGTTGTTATGCGAGATAAAAAAGCCAAAGTCACGTACGGAAACCTGCGGGAGTTTTCGCCCAAAATCAAAGGTCTGTACGGGTAAAGGAGCTTTTTCTAAGGAATGATTTAGAAGATACAGTTTATTGTTACTAAATGCAGCGAACTGATTCCGAAGGCTGTCTTTCCAGATCCGTATTAGGGGTACTTTGAGCTTTAAATTCCTAGAAAGAAAATCAGCCTCATTGAGTTCTAAATCTTCCCATACTTTTTCACCACTCGCAATGCGCACTTTGTTGCTTAATGAAGGAGTTACATAGAGTACTTCTTCGGTTTCTTCAAAAAGGTATACCGGTTGCTCATCATTAGAGAGCGAAATCTTTAGCGGTTTTTCCCAAGCCCTGCTTCCGTCTGGGTTTATTAAGGTGAGGAAACGTTCCTGTACTACCAGGAAGCCTTCTTGTACGGGAACTATTTTTTTAATGAGCGGAAGTGATTCTGAATACTCCCAACTAGGAATTCCTTCTCTGTTTATAAAGGTGAATCCTGCACTGGTAAGTAAAAGCAGATCGTTGCCCTCAAAAGCCACTGCTTTGAACGCTCCTTGATAGGTTACAGCTTTTTCCCAAAGGGGCTTCATATCCTTTACCGAAAATGCCATGACGGAGGTTCGTCTTTTTAACTTCTCCGCTTCAGGTGCTTTGGTAAGTACATAAAGAATTTCTTTGTTAGGATGTAGAGCTATCGAGGTAACCCCTTCTTGTTCAAAAAGGAGTGTTCCTTTGTTTCCATTAAGGTGGAGCAGTATCGTATTCCGAAGCCAAAAAACGTTTTTATTGGCGTCTATCAGTATTTTTTCACGTTCAAAAAGCGTACCCCTTAACGATTCTAAAAAGGAACTTTGAGTAAGATTACTTTTCCAAATAAAACGCTGATTGGCATAGTCATACAAGGCTACGGTGGGTTCCTTGTTAAGGATGCCATCTGCCAAAATACCCTGCAGCTCTGGCAGAAATAAAGTCTTATTGACCGAGGTAAATCCCAATTTTTGCGAGTCAAAAAGGATCGTACCAGTGATGCTATTGACAATGGTTTTACCGGTACCTTTTGCATTCACGGTGCTAGTCAACAATTTAGAATTTACAACCGGTGTTTTTTCAAAGGCTACCAAAGGGGTAAACGGGATCTCTTGATACGCATTAAAACTTACCTTCTCTAAATCACTGTTTTCCCAGGCAATTTCTTTGGTTGCTGGGTGAATGCCATATAATGATTCTGAGGTGCGCACCAATAGCATCCCCGTATTGGCATTTACTATGTTTTCTTTAATGGTTCCGTTTAAGGAAATTGTAGTTTGGGCAACCGTTAGAAAAGGCGTTAAGAAAAGGATTAACTTCTTCATAGTTGTAAGTCTTCCCAAAGCAGTCCATAATCATACTGTAGATCTTCATGAAGGCCTGCAATTTTCTTTTTCGCAGCAAGTAGTTGCCGTTCGTATAAATTCTGCAAGGTTCGGTTACCCTTTATGGATGGTCTTAGTGCCTTTAATTGGGCACAAAAGAAGAGTAAGAGTTCTACCTCTGTTTCTTTATTGCCAGAATAACGAATGTACTTTCGTAAACCTCTAAGTATTTTACGTACACTTTTTTTAGTGTAGTAGAAATTACGGGTGTTTATAGCACTGAATTGTTCTGAAACCACTTCTTTTACGGCGATGATATATCCATTTTCATCATCTGCTTCAAAAAGGAGGTAGGTAAGTAATTCTTTGTTCTCTAATTTGAAACGCGCCAAGCGCAAACAAAAGGCCAGTAACTCATCTGGATTTCGGTGTTGAAGTTCTTTTTTAAGTTGAGCGATGGTAGCTGCCTTCATACAAATGTTTGTTAACCAACAATTAATTGTTCTAAAAAGGCTCCCACAAAATAAGAGACCACAGCGGCAATACCTCCCAAAACAAGCGTTTCTAAAATTCCTTTAATAACGGACGTTTGGTTCACATAGGTTTTAAGCCATCCTATGATGATAAAACCAAAAGCGGTGAGGATAGATGCAATAAGAAAAAGATTTTTTTCAAGCGGCGATATGTAATCAACCACATAAATGATCAAGGGAATGAGTCCTATGGTAATAAAGGAAATATAGGTGGTAGTACCGATCCAAAAAGGCGATCGTTCCTCTTCTATCATGTCTAGACTTTCCTTCATCATGGTATTAGACCAGACCTCCTTATTGCTAGTAATCCCTTCCACAATCTGGTCTAGAAGAGCTCCTTTAAAGCCTTTGGCAGCATAAATACCGCGCACTTTCGCAATTTCTTCTTCTGGATTAAGTTGAATTTGCTGCAATTCTATTTGTTGGTGCTTTCTGTAGTTGTCATGTTCAGATTTGGTAGAAAGGTACGCCCCTACAGACATAGCAAAACCGTCTGCGAGCAGATTGGCAAATCCAAGAATAATTATGACGGCACTATCTAACCCAGCACCTACAGAACCGGCCACTACGGCAAAAGTAGTTACGCAGCCATCAATACCTCCATAGACAAACTCCCCAAGGTACTTTTCAAATCGCTTGAAAAGCCCCGAAGATTGTAGTATGGGTTCTTCTTGAATGGTGGTTGGTTCCATAGTGCTATTCCATTATCTAAGATACGAAGCCCCATTAACATCAATGATGGTCCCGGAAGAATATGCCGCTCCTTCAGAGGCCAAAAAGAGAATAGCATGGGCCACTTCTTCTGGTTGTGCCATACGCTTAAAAGGCGATTCGCGCAGCAGATTCTCTCGCTCTGCCGGGGTTAACGTTACCGCTGCCATTTCGGTTTCTGTAAAACCGGGCGCAACGACCCCTAAATAAATATGGTGGGGGGCTAATTTTTTGGCCAACGATTGTGTCATTGCATTTAAAGCAGCCTTACTCGCACCATAGGCCGGTTTGGTAGGTTCCCCTCTAAATGAACCGCGTGAAGAAACGTTGACAATTCTTCCGCCACCAGATTTCATCATTGCCTTGGCCGCCCAGTAGGTCATGTTTGCTGCTGCAAAAAGATTGGTTTTAAAAGTGTTTTCCCAGGCATGCGTCCAATGCTCAAAATCGACCTGATCCAATTCGTGAAAAATAGAAATTCCGGCGTTATTTACTAACACATCTAATTTACCATACCTTTCAACTACGGCAGCAACCAAAGATTTGCAGTTTTCTTTCTCTGAAATGTCTGCTTGGAATAAGGCATGCCCTTCGCCCTCTAGGGTTTCTAAGGTTTTTTGGGCTTCTTCCGTATTGCTTCTAAAATTTAAGGCTATCGTTGCTCCATTGGCAGCAAAAGCGCTGGCGGTGGCTTTCCCGATACCTCTGGAAGCTCCTGTGATGAGCACAATTTTATTGGTAAAATCCATGGGTTTTTATTTGCAATAATACTATTCTAAAAAAGCTGATTTCCAACTGTTTTATTATTCCTTTTTTGATTCTGTTTCAAGGAGATTTAAACAGGCCTCGTATCGTGCTATTAGCTCTGATTCGAAGTAGTACAAATCTACCATGACCATACCGAGAAAAGTGGCTATTTGTTTAAAGTTATTAAGATCAGAGAAGTCATGCTGATAGAGCGATGCGGAAGCCGTGGCTCCGTATTCATTGTAGGCCTCTTGTGCTGTGTAAAGCCCATTAATAGCCTCTGCAATTTCTATTTGAAAGTCTTTACTACTACCAGATTGAACGGCGGTTTGAAAAGCGGCATCTTGCAATCGTAAAATGCGTAGCCCGTTCCAAAAGGAGAAACTGCTTTTTGCTTCGGCTTCCGTTTTAGGTAGTTTAATTTGCTTTAAGGAATCATTAACGCGCAAATGGTAATAATAGACTTCTTTAATGATTTTTTGATTCGCTTTTATTTCTTCTTTGATTAGCGCCAAGTTTTTGGAACGGTTATCCTCCATTTTACGCGCCTCATTCCAATTGTTAATTTGTAAGGCAATTAGTATTCCTATCACCACTAACACAATTTCACCTAAGGCGTAGACTAGGTAACTAGAGAAGCTTTTTTCGTCTAATAGCTTTTGGCGAATCTTACGAAAGAATGCGATCATAAGGCTTCCAATTTTCTTAATTCGG
>CAZRPJ010000003.1:0-13662 GCA_964601965.1 uncultured Croceivirga sp. | reverse complement strand
TGAACTTGTTTTCTGCCAATAACTTTTGACGAATTTTGCGAAAGAATTTAATCATTGATAATAGTAGCTAGTGGTGATTTATCGCCCGTCATTTCCCAGTGCCCCAATACCATAGGAATGTTGCCCATACTATTAAGCGTATCAAAAAAATCTTTGGTACTAAAGGCCTGCCCCTCTAACTCCATTTTACGGGCGTATTCTGCCATGGCTGCCTCTAGGAGATATTTTCCAGTAATGTAGCTCGTACCATACCCAGGCTGCCGCAAATACAAATGCTGTTCAAAAATGAGCAGTTCTTTTTCGGTTTTCATCCAACCGCGTGGGGTATATTCTGAGTGGATGCCTCCTGCTTCTTCCATGGTCATTTCATTCGCATGGGCATACAAGGATCCCAACCCACGCGCTGCGCGTTGGGCAATCATGATATATACAATTTCCCTACTCCTTGGGCTGTCTTGGTACAACCCGGCATCCATAAACATTTCTTCCACCGCAGTAGCTGTGCCTTCATTGCGAGAATCGAAAATATTGTATAACAATGGGCCGCGACGTATTTCACTGGGATGCGGATCATTTTCCATACGAGCCAACTCAAACCAATGATAGAAATGCGAGTACAAAGGTCTTGGATCGTAGTGCGCACCAATCCAAAAAAAGTTGCGTGTTTCTTCGGGCACAAATGCACCCAAATGTTCTCGAAGGGCAGGATCAAAATAGGGTTTAACTGTAACAATGTCTTGTTGCTCTAAGAAATCCATTAAGCTCATTGCAGCCTTGTTGGCCATGGTATCATACGCCTCTGGAGAAGCTGCTGCCTCTAATGGTGGCAACCCACGATTTTGGTGTTCCTCTAATTTAAGAGAAGCCCAAGCACGAGCGAGTTCCCTTTTTAAAATGGTCACCTCTTCCTCCCAACTTAGGGGTACCAGATGTACATTTTGCAAATACCAACTGTACTGTTCTTTTCCAATACCAGAGGGGCCGGTTTTGTTTGGGGCTTCTGCCTCTAGCCAGCTTGCAAAAGCGTCTGTTGAAGCGATAGCAGCATCCAGCGCCTCATTTAAAGCGGGGTTATTTAGCGCGCTTACCTTTGCTTTTAGCTCAGTTAGCACGCTGCTTTGGGTTTTAATATCCCGTATTCCTGTTACCCAAAGATCTTTGGCATTTCCGGTAAGGTTTTTTTGTGCTTGTTGGTTTAAAGAAGGGATTACTTGTAGGTCTTTTATGAGACGGTCTGCTTCGGCCTCTGAAAGTGGAAAATCATAAGTCCACAATTCGGTAGTTGCATGGTGTGTGGGTCCTTCATGTGCAGGAACATCACTTTTATACGTCCACACTGTTTTGTAAAATGCCGGGTCCCGTTCCCATGGTTTTAGAATACGATGGTTAAAATCATAACCGTTCATTTCGGCCCAAACAATCATCCAATCCACCTGTTGTTCAATTGGCCAATCGGTGGTATCTATTTGTTGTAATTGTTGCTGTAATTCTTTAAAACTCGGCCAACGGCTTTCAAAAGTAGCTTTGGTATAGTCAGGAGCCCCTTCAAGCTTTGGTGGGTTTTCGAAAGTGCGCCACTCGCGAAATAAACTCACAAGATCATTATAACTTTTAGTGGTATAGGTTATCTGCTGGTCGGTTTCCGTGGAGGTGGCTTCTTTGTTTTGGCAGCTTATAAGCATAAGAAGCGGAAGGGTCAGGAGCAGGAGTTTTTTAATCGGTTTCATAAATGAGGGTTGGTAGTTATTTCATTTTCACTGGTTGGGCCAGATCACTGTTATTCATTTTCCATAATTCATCTTCGTAAATAGAGGTATAAATGACTTCTATAGGAAAGGGATTGTCATCTTCACTTTCCATTCCCAGGTAGGCGTACAAACTATCTACATTTTTTAAAGGAACATGATAGGTGAAAATAGGGCGTTCTTCATTGGGGGAGAGTGTGGTTCCACGACCCATAGTAGAATGTTGGGAGAGGTAGCCAAATTCTAGCGCCTTTGGCAGCTCATTTGTGAGCAAGGCTTCTATGTCCAGAGGATACCTCTTATTCCGATAAATAAAATAGATGGAGTCTACAATGGCCGGACCTAAACCTTTATTTTCAATGACTTCTTGATATCTAACAACCGAGTCATTGCCGCCAAAGTTCGTGGTGAAATCAAGGCGAGGTTTTACAGAGAGCTTGCTCTGTACGCGCATAATATCGGTTTGATAAATAAAAATAGCCAGGGTAAGCACACTAATGACCATGGCCGATATACCTAGAATACGATCCGTATTTATCTTTTTCATGATTCGTTTGGCAAAGTGGGTTATTGCTTTAAAGATAACCATAATTGTATAGCAAAGTTGTTTGTGAAAAGAGCACTTTCTGCTACCTTTAAAGACGACTAAATTCAATACCATGAGACACCTATTCCTCTTTGCGCTTTTAGTAAGCAGCCTTTTTGTTGTGAATGCACAACACCCTAATTTTTCATATTTAGATGTATTTGAATTGCAATATGCTTCGGATCCGCAGATCGCACCTAACGGAGAATGGGTGGTGTACCGCCGAATGGGTTTCGACATTATGAAAGATCGCTCTTGGGGCACTTTATGGCTCCTTAAAACAGACGGGAGTCAGCATCAAAAACTTACTTCACGCGAGGTTTCCGAAAGCAGCCCCAAATGGTCGCCTAGCGGTGATAGGATTGCATTTTCTAGCAGCACTGAGGAAGGTTCAGAAGTGTATGTATATTGGGTAAATACTGGAAAAATAGCACGCCTTACACAGTTGCCGTTTTCACCAAGTTCATTAAGCTGGTCGCCAGATGGGAAGCACATAGCTTTTTCAATGAATGTCCCCAAAGCGGCCCCTGTATTGGCCAAAATGCCTAAAAAACCGAAAGGGGCAAAATGGGCAGATTCTCCCAGAATTACAGATAGAGTCTATCATGAGGCAGATGGCCGAGGGTATATTAAACCGGGCTTTAATCATCTTTTTGTGATGCCTTCTAATGGCGGAGCGCCAAGACAACTTACCTCTGGTGATTGGCAACACCGTGGTGCCCTTTCTTGGGCTCCAGACAGCAAAAAAATATACTTCTCTGCCAATCGTATTGCGGATTGGGAGTATCGCTTTAGAAATAGTGAGGTGTATAGTGTTTCTCTAGAAACCCTAGAAATACGCGCGCTTACAGATCGTGATGGCCCCGATTACAATCCACAAGTGTCTCCTGATGGGAAAACCATTGCGTATTTAGGGTATGAAGATAAAAAGCAGGCGTACCAGGTGCGCAAACTACATTTAATGAATGCAGATGGGAGTAATAAGCGCAGTATTTCAGACGCTTTAGACCGAAGTATTTCTAGTATTCATTGGGATTCTAAAAGTGGCGGACTCTACTTTAATTATGATGACAAAGGGAACGGTAAAATAGGTCATATTACTACTTCAGGGAAAATCACAAAATTAGCAGACAATCGAGGGGGTACTACATTAGGAAGGCCGTATGGGAGTGGTTCATATTCCGTGGCAAGTAACGGCACCATTGCTTACACCCATTCCCGTCCTAATTACCCCGCAGAAATAGCAATTGTTTCGCCAAAGAGCAAAACAGCTCGAAAAATTACAGATTTAAACGCTGGACTCTTAGACTACAGAACATTAGGAAAGGTAGAAGAGGTTTGGTATAAGAGTAGTTTTGATGGAAGGGATTTACAAGGATGGGTGGTCTACCCACCCAACTATGATGCGAATAAAAAATATCCCTTTATGGTAGAGAATCATGGGGGTCCCATTTTAAATTATGGCGATCGTTTTTCTATTGAAATGCAGCTCTATGCTTCGGCTGGCTACATTGTTTTTTATCCCAATGCGCGAGGTAGTACCAGCTATGGGGAAGCATTTGGTAATTTACTGTACCGAAACTATCCAGGGCAAGATTATGACGATACCATGGATGGTGTAGACCATTGCATAAAAATGGGGATCGCTCATGAAGATCAACTTTTTGTCACAGGAGGTAGCGCTGGAGGGATTATGACTGCTTGGATGATTGGTAAAAACAACCGTTTTGAATCTGCTGTGGTGGCCAAACCTGTAATGAATTGGATAAGTAAAACACTGGTAGCCGATAATTATTTCGGTTATGCCAATAGCAGGTATGAAGGGCAGCCCTGGGAAAATTTTGAGCACTACTGGAAATTTTCTCCTATTTCACTCGTTGGAAATATAGAGACTCCTACCATGGTAATGGTAGGGATGAACGACTTACGAACGCCGCCTAGTGAGGCCAAGCAGTTGTACCATGCGCTTAAATTGAGAAAGAAGGAAACCGTGCTGGTTGAAATTCCTGGAGCAAGTCATGGTATTGCAAATAGGCCAAGTAATTTAATCACCAAAATTGCACATACGGTCGCCTGGTTCGATAAGTACCGAACGGATTTAGAAAATGAAAAAAAGGAATAATTGGTTCTGGAACGGGATCATCTTTTTAACGGTTATTGGTTGCTGCTTTGCTTTTGGGCTCCATTACAAAAACTGGACAAGCTTTGAGGAAGAAACCTTTAAGGTAAGCTCCGGGATCTATTCACAGAAAATACCATTAGATCAAATAAATGGCATTGAATTTGTACCCAAGCTTCCAGAAATGGAACGCAAGAAT
This sequence comes from uncultured Croceivirga sp., assembly GCA_964601965.1. GTDB lineage: Bacteria > Bacteroidota > Bacteroidia > Flavobacteriales > Flavobacteriaceae > Croceivirga. The sequence goes on along the minus strand of CAZRPJ010000003.1, from coordinate 9,013 downwards.
GGGTTTTCTTGGTTAGCAAAGGAAAAAGGAGTGTTTAAGGATTCGATTTCCGGCGGTACCGCCTATGTATTTGTAGATGATTTACGCCAGCAAAAAGTTCTTATCACGCACAGTGATTCATTACGCTTGTATTTTAATCTTACAGATAGCCTGGAAACCGTAAAATATTTTGAGCTTTTGCAGTCAAGAATCCCAACGAGCGAATGATATTTGCATCCTGAAACGAATTTTATGAAAGGTATTTGGTTTTTAATGCTGTTTGCAGCCACCTGTTTACAAGCACAAAATAGTATAACCGTAGACATCCCTAACGTGCCCGCTGCAGAAGGAAAGATCAGCGTAGCGCTTTATAGCGATGCAGGGAGTTTTCTAAAATTCGAATCGGTATTCGCTTCCGCAAGCAGTGAAGCTAGAAAAGGAGGTACCAAGGTCACCTTAAAAGATATCCCAAATGGGGAATACGCCATTGCGCTCTTTTACGATAAAAACAATAACAATAAACTTGATAAAAACTGGATGGGCATTCCCAAAGAAAAGGTCGCTTTTTCCAATGCCAAGATGAAACTCTTTGGCCCACCTTCTTATAAAGAATGTGCCTTTACCATTACTTCTGATAAAACCTTGGTAATACCTCTTTAGTTGTTTTTTACATCTTCTTCTCCAGAAAAGGTGGTGATTTTAATGACACCACTGGCCGCTCTTGCTCCGTAGAAAGAGGCTTCAGATCCACTAATAACCTCAATTTTCTTAACCATATAATTATCTACCAAATTATCTATAGCCTCAAAAGAATTGCCAACAATTAGGTTGTTTAAGATATACAATGGCTCTTGATCTACTGCAGTTATGGTGTTATCTGCTTTTTGCAAGGCAGGCAATCCATTCTTAAAGATAATCCCTGGTTTTTGACGTATTTGAACCAGTAGGGGAATGGCCGCTCTATTTTTTTTATCTAATTCTGCCTGCAGATTTGTAGGGCCATCAGATGTACTTTGGCTACTTCCACAGCCAAAAGCAACGATAAGAATAAAAAGGGATAGTATTTTTTTCATGACTTCTTTGATTTTCTTAAAGTTACTAAAATTTAAGGAGTTAGAAGTCCCATTCCATCGGGGAAAAGAAAGGCATCTCATAGGAGATGCCTTGGTGTTTTTACTACAAGCGCAAATACATATTTCCGTTGATAGTATTTAAGGTTAATTGGTTGGCATTGTTAGAAGCGCTGCTTCTTATTTTCTGGCCTACGTGCCTGTCTGTTCCTGTAATTTTAAGACTTTCGTGAGCATAGATATCTCCATGAATTGTTTCGGCAGTAAAACTAGCATCGCCCACCTTTAAATCAATGACACCATTAATAGTATTTAGTACAAGCTTGCCGGCATACTTTTTAATTTCAATATCCCCATTGATTAAATCTGCCTCAAAATCGCCTACAATTTCATCAGAATGTAAACTCCCATTTATGCTCTTTACTTTCATGTCTGCTTTTTTAGGCACGTACAGCACGTAATTAAATTCATACTCCTGGCACCAGTAGCGTTTCTTTTCTTTTTTACGCTTTTCCTTGTAAGCCTCAAAAAAGGCTTCGGTATCTGAACTAATGGTAATACGATCTTTTCCTTCTTGGATCTTTAGATCGTAATACGTTAGAAGTTCCGGTTCTTCACTGGAGAGTGTCGCCTTTAAGTAAATAGTAGGCTTATCCCAGGTTTTTACTTCAATATCCGAGGCGAATGCCGTATTCAACTCTATAAATTGCCCTTTATACGTTAGATTCTTCTCTATTACTTTTTGCGCATTAATGGCAAGTACGGAGAGGCATAAGCTGAGTGCCAGTAAATTTTTCATGACTGTTCGTTTTTTGATGAATGTTGATTAATTTTTTCTTAGATAAATATTTCCATTGGTAGATTTTAAGGAGATACTAACACCACCGCCGTTTATTGTACCTGAGCTTTTTCTGCTAGACATCTTCTTTAATCCATCCTTGGTGGCATTGTTTTTAATTTCGAAGTTGGAATACATATCACCGTTCCAGCTGCTCATTAAAATATCTGCTGATGTATTGGAAGCCAAGCTCACATCAATAGCACCGTTGGTAGAGTTAATAGAGGTAGGGGAACTCTGTGAAATAGTGTCAAAAATTACATCGATACCGCCGTTTAAAGTACTCGCCGTTAAAGGCCCGCTGATATTATCTAAGCGCATACCCCCATTTAATTCACAAGTGGCTTCAATCTCATTGCTAAATCCGGCAATTTTAATATCACCATTCCAAGTGCTGGTCACCGATACCTTTTGATTTTTTGGAAGGTAAATTTTGGCAGATTCGTTTTTTCTAAGATTGGTAACAATTAGAGAATTCCCTTCTTGTACAACATTGAATCCCACGTTGGTATTGGCGGTGCCGGTGGCGCCAACCAATCGAAGCCCTTTGGAACGTTCTGAAGAATTAACCTGACTGCTCCCCTTAATTAGAATTTCATTCTTGTCATGTACTTCTACAGAGATATCCGCCTTTGAGACGATTTTTACCCATTCGATACCGCCAAGAGATTTAGAATAGTCTGTTTGCGCTAGGGCAATGCTGGCAGTGAAAGCCAATAAAATTGAAGTGATTGTCTTTTTCATGATTTTCGTTTTTTGATGTTTATATAATTTTTGGTAATGCATTATTAATTTCCTTTTTAATGAAGGGTTGTGTTTCTTCTTTCTCTAATAACCTTTTCAGAGGTTCAATTGCTTTTTTCTCCTGTAGCTGGCCCAATATTTCAATGAGCGCTACTTGCACACTAGGATTTTCCTCGGTTTCTAAGGCCTCAATGAATAATGTTTTTACTTGTTCGGAGTATGAAAACTTTGCCAAAGCTTCCATTGCTGTAAGCCTCACATTTGTGTTGTTATCGCGCAGCATTTTTTCTCCCAAAGCCGCTACAATATCTTGATCTGGAGTATCAAATTCTTCTGCTAATTGAACTCCTTGAATTCGTTTGCTTGCAGATTCATTTCCTAAAAGTGAAATGAGGGTAGCTTCTTTATAAGCGAGGGCTTCTTCTTGTGCCTCCACAAGGGTAGGATTCATGGCTTCTTTGCCAGAATATCTTCCAAAAAAGAAAACCCCTATTAATAGTGCTATACTGGCAGCTACTCGCATCCATTGAAACCTATTGTTTTTACGAGGGGTATTTAAAGAAACCACCTTTACCTGGTTGTCTTTTTCTTCTTGAAGCATCTTCTCGAAATTCTTAGCAAGACGATCTGAGGGTTGTGTAGGAGCTTCTTGCGTAAAGGCTTCAAAAAGGGCTTGATAATCTTTAACTTCTTGCTGCAAACTTTCTGAATTCTTGAGCGCTGCTTCAAACTCTTTTAGCGCTTTTTCAGAGAGGGTTCCTTCTAAATATTTTTGTATCGTTTCTTCCATTTTTAAATGGTTTGCATGTAAATGGTCTTTAACTTCTTTAGTGCTCTACTCATTTTAGTTTTAACAGCTCCTGGGGTACTTTCCATAATCTCTGCCAGCTCTTGGTATTTTATTCCTTCTAGTCTGTGGAGGACTACCAATTCTCTATCAGAAGCTTCTAACTGTTGTAAGGCTTTGTGTAGGTGAGAGTAATCTTCTTTAGTATCTGCTTCTCCCAGCTTGTACGCCACCGTTTCTAGGTCACTATGTTGTTCCTTATTCCTCGAAAAATGACTTTTTAAACTGTTTCTTGCTATGGTAAATAGCCAAGAGACAAAACTGCCATTCTTGTAAGATGTTCTATACTTAATGATTTTATAGAATACATCTTGGGTCAAATCTTCACTCAACATTCTATCTCCAGACATTTTGTAGAGAAAATTAAAGACATGCACATGGTGTCTGTCAAAAAGAATCTTTAATACATCAAGATTTCCATGGCTTACCTGCGCCATTATTTCCTCATCTGTTAGTTGGTCTTTGGACATGTTTTTGTTGGTGTTCGGAACTATATAGTCAGGAAATTACAAAAGGTTACATCCTCTTGTAAATTTTTTTTACTTCTTCTAAAAATTAGAAAGACCGCTTAGCTACAACCACAGTCTGGGCCGCAGTCTTTGGAAGATTTTTTCTTTGAGGCAAGGAAAGGAATTGGCCAAATAAATTTATGCACCAAAAAAGCTAAAGCTAGGATAAGGATTAGAAAGGCAAGGAGTTGTTGTATCATCTTAACTTAGTAATTGGTAAGCGCCTAAAGCAACAAGGTAGGCAATTCCGCTCATAAAGACCAATTGTAACAGGGGCCATTTCCAAGAGTTGGTTTCCCTTTTAACAATGGCCAATGTACTCATGCATTGCATGGCAAAGGCATAGAAGAGCATTAAGGAAACCCCCGAAGCTAAATCAAAGAGCGGTTGCTGGGTATCCTCTTTTAATTCTGCTGCCATTCTGTTTTTAATGGTTTCCTCTTCATCATTTCCCACACTATAAATAGTCGCCAAGGTACCAACAAACACTTCTCTAGCGGCAAAAGAGGTGAGCACCGCGATGCCTATTTTCCAATCGTAACCGAGTGGTTTTACAAGGGGTTCAATAAACTTGCCTGCATAGCCCATATAAGAATGTTCTAATTTGTAGCTCGCAATTTCCTGTGCTTTGGCTTTTTCAAATAGCATTTTATTTAAAGAACGCAAGGAATCTTGTGCTGCCGTAGGGTTCAAAGGATTTGGAATCTTAGCCGTTTCGCCCCCTTTTTCAGCAGCAAAGGTGAGCAGGTTATTTTTTATATAGTTCTTACTGTAATCATTTAAGCCTTTTTCCTGTATTCGTTTGCTCACGATCTCTTCGGCATTTTTGAACTCTTCAGAAGCACCATAGGAACCCAAAAACCAGAGCACAATAGAAATTGCTAAAATGATCTTCCCTGCCCCGAAAACAAAACTCTTGGTCTTTTCTAATACGGTATACGCCACATTTTTGAATAAGGGCCAGCGATAGGTGGGCATTTCTATCATAAAGAAAGAACGGCCTTTAACTTTAAGGATTTTGTTGAGTAAGGTGGCTGCCAGTATTGCCATTCCAAAACCTAAAAGATAGAGGAACAAGAGCATGAGTGCTTGATAGCTTAACCCTAGGAAACGCCCTTCAGGAATGACTAGGGCAATTAAGATTAGATAGACCGGCAAACGTGCCGAGCAGGTGGTAAAGGGTACCACTAAAATGGTGATTAAACGTTCTTTCCAGTTTTCTATAGTACGTGTGGCCATCACCGCGGGGATAGCACAGGCCGTGCCTGAAATTAAAGGAACCACACTTTTGCCACTTAACCCAAAGGGTCGCATAAGCTTGTCCATTAAAAAGACCACCCGACTCATGTAACCAGATTCTTCTAACAAGGCAATGAATAGAAACAGAAAGGCGATCTGTGGAATAAATACGGCAATTCCTCCAATACCAGAAATAATACCTTCAGCAATAAGATTGGTTAATATCCCTTCTGGTAAACTGGTTTTTACCCAATCACTTAAAGCAGCAAATTGCTCATCAATAAAATCACTAGGGTAGCTGCTCCACTCAAAAATGGCCTGAAAAATTAATAAGAGGATGGCCATAAAAATGAGGTACCCAAAAATACGATGCGTAAGAATCCTGTCTAATCCAGCGCGGAGGCCTTTGGCTTGTTCCGGATTAACTAAATAGGTGTTCTTTAAAACGGTATTGATAAACTGATAGCGCAATACAGTTTCTCGGTGCTGCAATTTTTTAAGGTCGGTCTTGGTTTTGGTTTCAAACAAGCCACTACTTACAAGGCGTTCCTTTTCTAGCGGCATAAAATTCACATCTTGCGTGATAACCAACCATAGTTTGTAAGGATTCTCCTTGGGGAAGGCCTTTGTTAGACTCTTAAAATAATCCGGAGCAATACGTGCGACCTCCAGATTGGGTTTCTTAGAAAGCGTTTTATAGTTGGCAATAAGTGCTTTAATGGTATCGATACCTTGTCCTTTTCGGGTGCTCACTAAGGCGATTTTGGTATCTAATTGCGCTTCTAAGGCTTCAATGTCTATGGATATCCCTTTTCTATCCATTCTATCAGACATATTAATCACCAAAATGGTGGGAATGAGTAAGTCTTTAATTTGGGTAAAAAGGAGCAAATTCCGCTTAAGGTTTTCTACATCCGTGACCACAACGGCCACATCGGGAAAATCTTTGTCGTTTTTATTTAGAAGGAGTTCTACTACCACACTTTCGTCTAGGGAAGTGGTATTAAGACTGTAGGTGCCTGGCAAATCTAAAATATGTGCCTTTACCCCTCTGGGGAGTTTGCAAATTCCCTCTTTTTTCTCAACCGTTATTCCTGGATAATTCCCTACTTTTTGCTTTAGTCCCGTAAGCTGATTAAAAACCGAAGTTTTTCCGGTATTTGGATTCCCAATTAAGGCAACGTTGATGCTTTTACTCATTAGGCGCCTTCAGGATTAAGATTCTAACTGAATTTGTTGCGCCATTTCTCTACGTATAGCAATATGAGAACCGTTTACATTCACGTAGATAGGATCTTTTAAAGGAGCAATTTGTAATACCTCTACTTCATTCCCAGGCAAAAACCCCATTTCTAGTAGTTTAATAGGAAGCGGATCTCCAAAATCTGAGATGGTACCTTTTTCACCAGTTTTAAGGGAAGCTACGGTAGGCAAAACAACTAATTTAGAATGATTATAAGTAACAAAAGTACGCTAAAAATACGGATTCCTATGGCTCATATGATTTTTTAAGGATGCTTAGGTCTTCTAAGAGCTTTTCTATCTCTTCTGGATTGGTACCATCGTAAAAACCGCGGATTCGCCTTTCTTTATCTACGAGGATAAAGTTTTCGGTATGGATCATATCATAGGGTCCTCCATCGCCATCGGTTTTTACCGCCAAATACGATTTGCGTGCCAGTTCGTAAATCTGTTTTTTATCGCCAGTAACCAAGTTCCATTTAGCATCTACAACCCCTTTTTCTGTAGCATATGCTTTTAATCGGGGTACGGAATCTATTTGCGGAGTCACCGAGTGCGAGAGCAACATCACCTCTTCATCTTCCAAAATACTTCCCTGTACGGCCGCCATATTTTTCGTCATAATGGGGCAAATGGTAGGGCAGGTGGTAAAAAAGAAATCAGCCACATAAATCTTATTCTCATAGGCTTTTTGCGAAATGGTATCTCCATTCTGATTCACCAACTTGAAATCTGCAATGGTGTGGTATTTTTTTACATCCAGCAAGGTGCTGTCTACCAATTCCGGATTCACCATATTAGGTTGGTAAATAGGGAGACGCTTTTTTGGAGAGAGTGCTTGATAGATAAGGGCAATAATAATTATCGAAAGCACGGAGAATACACCCGCGAACAAACGGTATTTGGCAAAGAATTTTCGCATAGCTGCAAAATTAGGGGCTGCAGTCCCGTTTTCAAACCTATTTCACCCCTTTTGCTTGCCAAAACTTTCTTAAATGCATTCAGGGATTACGCGCATTTATTTTGAATGCAGTCCTAAAGATGTACTTTTGTCCGCTATAAGTGAACGTTATCCTATGAATCCCATAGTTATCCAGGTCATACAATTCTTTTTAAGCCTTTCCTTGCTTATTGTATTGCACGAGTTGGGCCATTTTATTCCTGCGAAGCTCTTTAAGACACGCGTTGAGAAGTTTTACCTATTTTTTGATATTAAGTTTTCCCTCTTTAAAAAGAAAATTGGCGAAACCGTCTATGGCATTGGTTGGTTGCCCTTAGGAGGCTATGTAAAAATTGCTGGGATGATTGATGAAAGCATGGATACCGAGCAAATGAAAGAAGAACCCAAACCATGGGAGTTCCGCAGCAAACCAGCATGGCAGCGACTTATTATCATGGTAGGGGGTGTTACGGTAAACTTTATTCTTGCGGTGATCATTTACATAGGCATGGCCTACAATTACGGCGACCAATATGTGAGAATGGATAGCTTAAAAGATGGTGTCTGGGTCGTAGAAGAAAAGATTGGAGAAAAAGCAGGCATACAAACTGGGGATAAAATTATAGCCGTAGATGGCACCAAAATAGAATCTTTTAGAAGTGTTTACTTAGAACTCATCAATGGAAATTCTATTACCATTGAACGCGATGGGCAAACCATTGAAAAGGAATTACCAGTCGATTTTATTGCCACCTTATTGGAAGACGAAGAAAAGGTTCGTTTTCTTACGATGCGCCAGCCTTTTATAGTAAAAGATGTATCTAAAGGATCTCACAATGAAGGAGTGGATTTTAGAGAAGGCGATGTGGTACTATCCATTAATGATAAACCAGCGCAGTATTACGATCAGGTAACACCAATTTTAGAAGCCAATAAAGGGCAAGATGCAGCTGTGAAGGTATTGCGAGACGGACAGGAAGTGGTGGTAAATGCCAAGATCAATGACGAGGGCAAATTGGGAATAGGATTATTGGGCTTAACTCCAGAGCAAGCTCAGGAACGAGGGTATTTTAAAATTGAAGAAATTGAATATTCCTTTATGGAGGCCATCCCTGCAGGGATCAATAAAGGGGTAGAAACCCTTTCTAACTATGCCAAGCAGCTAAAGAAAATCTTTAATCCTTCTACGGGTGCCTACAAAGGAGTGGGTGGTTTTGCGGCCATAGGGAGTATGTTTCCTCCTACCTGGGATTGGGTAGCCTTCTGGTCTACTACCGCCTTAATTTCTATTATTTTGGCATTCATGAATATTCTACCAATTCCCGCATTAGATGGGGGGCATGTGATGTTCTTGTTGTACGAAATGATCTCAGGAAGAAAACCAAGTGATAAGTTTTTAGAGTACGCGCAGATGGTTGGTTTTTTCTTGTTAATTGCCTTATTACTTTTTGCCAACGGAAACGATTTATACAAAGCAGTTTTTAAGTAGATAAAATCGAAAGTTTTTTTGTAGTCTATCTTGGAAACGGCTATATTTGCACCCGCTAAAAGTAAAATATTCCTCCTTAGCTCAGTTGGTTAGAGCATCTGACTGTTAATCAGAGG
>CAZRPJ010000002.1:0-123839 GCA_964601965.1 uncultured Croceivirga sp. | reverse complement strand
GGCACTAATTCAGAAGATACAAACAATATCTTTTTACCAGTCATACATGCAATTTTTGTTCATCTGACAAAACGTAGCTGCAAAAGTACAAAAATTATGCCTAATAGCAGTATTTATAGTATTTTTGCACGCTTTTGTTACAAGAAATGCAGGTATTTACAGATAAGAACGAGCTTCAAATATGGCTTCAACCTAAAAGGGTGAAGGGTCAAAAAGTAGGACTTGTACCTACTATGGGAGCATTGCATGAGGGACATTTATCACTTGTAAGAAAAGCGCATGCAGAAAATGATGTTGTGGTGGTCAGCATATTTGTAAATCCAACCCAATTCAATAACGCAGATGATTTAACCAATTATCCTTCTGATTTAGATGGGGATTTAAAACAACTCGCTTCCGTATCAGAAGATCTTGTTGTTTTTACACCTTCCAAGGAACATATTTATGAAGGTTCTATCACTTCCAAAGCCTACAATTTTAATGGACTGGAACAAGTAATGGAAGGTAGCTTTAGACCAGGTCATTTTAACGGAGTGGCAACCATCGTTTCGCTTTTGTTTAAAGCAGTACTGCCCGATAATGCTTATTTCGGCGAGAAAGATTATCAGCAGTTAATGATCATTAAAAGACTCGTGCAGGAAGAAGCCATTGAAGTTGCTATCATCCCTTGCGCCATAGAGCGCGAAAAAAATGGATTAGCAATGAGTTCAAGAAACCAACGACTATCCTTAGAAACTAGGAAAGAAGCGGGTTTTATTTACGAAACATTGAAAACTGCCAAGAGTAAATTTGGCACGGAAAGTGCTATCCTTATAGAGGAATGGGTGCACAGCCAATTTAATAGAAATGCACTTTTTGAATTAGAATATTTTCAAATCGCAGATGCTAACACCCTAGCTCCAATTGAAGAAACTGAAAATGATAAGAAATATAGAGCGTTTGTTGCCGTTTATGCCGAAGGTGTTCGATTGATAGATAACATCGCTCTTAATTAAATAATTTTGCCCTAAATGCAAGTAGAAGTTGTAAAATCTAAAATTCACCGTGTTAAAGTAACAGGGGCCGACCTAAATTATATAGGGAGCATCACAATCGATGAAGATCTTATGGATGCCGCCAATATTATACAAGGTGAAAAGGTTCAAATTGTGAACAACAACAATGGAGAACGTTTAGAAACCTATGCCATTCCTGGACCTAGAGGTTCTGGAGAAGTAACATTGAATGGTGCAGCAGCTCGCAAGGTTGCTGTAGGAGATGTTTTGATATTAATTACCTATGCTTGGATGGATATTGAAAAGGCCAAAGGGTTTAATCCCTCTTTAGTCTTTCCTAATGAAGAAACTAACTTATTGAACTAGTTTGTCTACTTCTTTAAAAAAGGCTTTAAAACTCCTAGTACCATTTGCCCTTGCAATTGGACTTCTCTTTTTTATTTACAACAGCACTACTCCAGAAGATCGTGAAGAGATTCTTGAAAATATTAATAATGCGAATCTCTTATGGGTTCTCATTTCTGTGGCAATTGGTATTTTAAGCCATGTATCCAGAGCATTGCGATGGAATTTATTATTGCAGCCCCTTGGGTATGCTCCAAAACCATTGAATAATTTTTTCATGGTCATGCTGGCCTATTTAGCAAATCTGGGGGTACCCCGTTCGGGAGAATTTTTGAGGGCAACCGCTTTGACCACCTATGAAAATGTTCCGTTCGAAAAAGGATTTGGAACCATCGTAACAGAACGTGTAATTGATGTCTTAATGCTTCTTGGCATTATCGTGATTGCTTTAGTACTACAGACCAATTTCATTTTAGACTACCTAAAAAGTTACGGTGTTAATTTAGGCTTCAGTATTGGAATCTTACTTCTGGGAATTGTGGGCCTTTTAATACTATTGCGCATGGTAAGGCATGCAAAACAAGGATTTTTATTTAAAATAAAATCTTTTCTAGACGGCCTTTGGGAAGGAATTGCGAGTATTGCCAAAATGAAGAATACGGGACTTTTTATTCTTCATACCTTCTTTATTTGGAGCTGCTATGTAGGGATGTTTTGGGCCATTAAATATGCGATCCCCGGAACTGAGACGTTGGGCCTTTCAGAATTATTGGTAGCATTTGTGGCTGGCGCCTTTGCAATGATGGTCTTTCCTGGCGGTCTTGGGGGTTATCCGGTTTTTGTTAGTGCAGCCTTATCACTCTACGGTATTTCTACCACTTCAGGAGATGCCTTTGGTTGGCTTATGTGGATTTCCCAAACCCTTATGATTCTTGTTTTCGGCGCAATATCCTTTCTACTCTTACCGTTATTGAACAGAAATCGATAATCTCTGATTATCAAATCAATAAACCCCATGAATACACGGATTGTCCTACTGTTGGTCCTATCTTGCTTTGCTCTTAACGCACAAGTTCAAAAAGAAATTTTCGAATCATTTAAACTACAGGAAAGGAGAGATGTCTCTTATTACTTCCCAGAAGATTATTCTGAAGACAAAAAATACCCCCTAATTGTGGTATTAGACGCAGATTATCTTTTTGACCTCGTGGTTTCTAACTCTAAATTTTTCAGCAAGTACCATCGTATGCCAGAATCAATCATAGTTGGGGTACATCAAGAAATAAATGAATTACGTTGGGAAGATTGTGATTATGAACAGTCTACAGGACTACCTACTGAGAAAGGAAAATTATTCTACGAATTCTTGGGAACAGAACTGATCCCTTACTTAGAAACAAGTTATAACATTGCACCTTTTAAAATGTTTATTGGTTATGACATCACGGCCAATTACGGTAACTATTTCCTTTTCAAAGACAAGTCCTTATTCAACTCCTATTTAATTATTTCACCAGTACTAGCTACTGAAATGGAAAGTAGAGTGCCTTCTAGACTATCTGACTTAAACCAAGAAATATTTTACAATCTTGTACTTGAAAAAAGTAAAACAGACGATCGCAATAGAATTCTTCAAATGAACAATGCGATCGCGTCTATACAGAAAGAAAATCTCCATTATTATTTTGATGAGTATGAATCTCCAGATCATATTTCAATTGCTGCTTATGGCGTGAGTAAAGCGTTTGATAATGTCTTCAAGATGTTTCGCCCAATTAGTCCAAGGGAATACAAAGAGCAAATTTTAACTTCTAATGAACCCGTAATTAAATATTTAGAAGACAAATACAGTACCATTGAAAAACTCTTAGGATTTGAAAAGGAAGTAGAACTAAATGACATTATGGCCATTTACGCTGGTAGTTTAAAGAAAGATGATTTTGACTCTTTAAAAACACTGTCAGACATTTGTAAAAAACAATATCCTGAAGCCATGTTGGGCTTCTACCTAGAAGGTGAATACCTTGAATTAGCTGGTGAGCCTAAAAAAGCAATGAAAGCCTTTGAAAAGTCCTTTCTTATGGAACCCATTGACTTTTTAACAAAAGACATGGCCTTGGAAAAGATTGATGCCATTAAAGCAGATTTTGGATATTAATTCTGCTTAAAACCCCAAATACGCTCTAATTCAACTTAGCGCAAAGTACTATCTTTAGCCTCGTTTATTTTGCACGATGGCTAAAACAAAAACTGCCTTTTTTTGTCAAAACTGCGGCACCCAATACGCTAAATGGGTAGGTCAATGTTCTGCTTGTAAACAGTGGAATACTGTGGTTGAAGAAGTGGTGCATAAAGAAGAAAAAAGCAGTTGGAAAGTAGCAAATTCAACAACAAAACAAGCCGCTAAACCCCTAACAATTGCTCAAATCTCTAATGAACGAGAAGATCGAATAAATCTAAAGGATAATGAATTAAATCGTGTAACCGGCGGAGGCTTAGTAAAAGGATCCCTCACCCTTTTAGGTGGAGAACCAGGAATTGGGAAGAGCACATTATTATTGCAAATAGCGCTAAAATTACCCCTGAAGACTTTATACGTTTCTGGTGAAGAAAGTCAGAAACAAATTAAAATGAGGGCCGAACGTATTAGCCAAGAGGAAAGTAATTGCTACATTCTAACCGAAACCAAAACTCAGAATATCTTTCAACAAATTGCCCAGGTTCTCCCAGATCTGGTGATTATAGATTCTATACAAACCCTACACTCCGATTATATAGAATCTGCAGCAGGAAGTATTTCTCAAATTAGAGAATGTACCGCAGAGCTTATTAAATACGCCAAAGAAAGTAACACCCCCGTAATACTAGTAGGACATATAACCAAAGATGGTTCGCTTGCCGGCCCAAAGATTCTTGAGCATATGGTAGATACTGTTTTGCAGTTCGAAGGAGATAGAAACTATGTCTATCGCATTCTTCGTTCCTTAAAAAACCGATTTGGATCTACCGCCGAATTAGGAATTTATGAAATGGTGGGTAATGGGCTAAGAGAAGTGATGAATCCTTCTGAAATATTAATTACCAATAACGAAGGGGTCTTAAGTGGTACAGCCATTGCGGCCACCTTAGAAGGAATGCGGCCATTATTAATTGAGGTGCAGGCCTTAGTTAGTTCTGCGGTGTACGGCACGCCACAACGAACCACAACTGGTTTTAATGCTAAGCGCCTTAATATGCTATTAGCTGTTTTAGAGAAAAGAGCCGGTTTTAAGCTAGCGGCAAAAGATGTTTTTTTAAATATTACTGGAGGAATTACCGTGGATGATCCTGCAATTGACCTAGCCGTCTTAGCTGCTATTTTGTCAAGTAACTCAGATATCCCTATAGAAAAAGGATACTGTTTTGCTGCTGAGATAGGACTTGCTGGAGAAATTAGACCTGTACAGCGCGTAGATCAACGAATTCTGGAAGCAGAAAAACTAGGCTTTTCTACCATATTCGTTTCCAAATCTTCTAAAATCGGACTCAAAAATCCAAAAGTAGAAGTACGCAAAATTTCTAAAGTAGAAGACTTGGTCTCCTACCTCTTTGGTTGAAATTTTCCTTAATTTTAGGAAAACCAGCCTTATGAAAAAGTATGCAATCTTTTTAAGTGTATTGCTATATCTTTCCTGCGCAAAAGATAATTCTAAGAATACCAGCACTACTTGGCAACACTATTTGGGCGATCCCCAACGATCTCATTTCTCTTCGCTTTCGCAAATAGATACCACCAATGTAGCTTCCATTACGCTAGCTTGGAAATACAATAGTGGCGGTTTAGAACAAGGGCGAACAACACAAATACAAACCAATCCTCTAATAGTGGGGAATACCTTATATGGAGTTAACCCAGCAATAGAACTTTTTGCACTAAATGCTGCTACTGGCGAAGAACAATGGAAATACATCCCAACAGATAAAGACAACACGGGATTAGGTTTAAATCGTGGCCTAAGCTATTGGGATTCTGGCAACACGGATGAAGATAGTAGGTTGTTTTTCGCGTCAGGTTTTAGGCTCTATGCAGTTTCGGCCAAAACGGGGACCGCCATTAGCACTTTTGGTGAAAATGGTAGTATTGATTTAAGAGCCGGTTTAGGCCGCGATATTAATCAATTAGCCGTCTATGCCAATACTCCTGGAGCCATCTTTGAGAATCTAATAATTATGGGGACTCGCGTAGGTGAAGGCCCTGGTTCTTCTCCGGGACACATACGAGCGTATGATGTTCTCACAGGAGCCATTGTTTGGACATTTCATACCATCCCGCAACCTGGAGAATTTGGATATGACACCTGGCCTAAAGAAGCGTACCAAACAGTTGGTGGAGCAAATAGTTGGTCTGGGAATGCTGTAGACCTAGAACGAGGTATTGTTTATTTCCCCACAGGATCTGCGGCTTTTGACTGGTATGGCGGGGATAGAGAAGGTGAAAATCTCTTTGCAAATTGCCTTTTGGCTCTGGACGCTACTACTGGAGAACGCCTCTGGCATTATCAATTTGTGCATCACGACTTGTGGGATAGAGATTTGCCGGCACCCCCTAATTTATTGGAAATAAATAGAGGAGGCCGTTCCATTCCTGCGGTGGCACAGGTAACTAAAAGCGGACATGTTTTTGTTTTTAACAGAGTCACGGGAGAACCTCTTTTTCCGATCGAAGAAAAACAGTATCCCAAATCGAAACTAAAAGGCGAAGTTGCCTTTTCTACACAACCGCTCCCAACAAAACCAGCGCCATTTGCCAGACAAGAATTGAATGAAGAGGATTTATATGCGCCGAACCAACCAGCTTTTGTAGACGACTTTGTAGACAAGGATCAGAATATTAATCCACCAACGGTGTTAGAAAAGTTGCAATCAGTTACCTCTCAAGGACAATTTGTACCAATAGATACACTGGGTACCATTTTATACCCCGGGGCTGACGGCGGTGCAGAATGGGGTGGCGCTGCCTTAGACCCCAGAGATGGCATCATGTATGTAAATTCTAATGAAATGGCTTGGATTGTTAGAATGAAAGAAGTGAAGGAAGGAGAAGAAGGGCAATCGCACCCTGGAGAGGCCATTACACAAATCCATTGCGCACGTTGTCATGGCGGAGAATTACAGGGCTTGGCAGGTATTCCTGAATTAAAGACAGTAAAAGATCGTTTCTCCTTAGATTCTATTAAAACTATTGTAAAAAAGGGCAAAGGTGCCATGCCTGGCATGCCCAATTTAACCTCAGAAGAAATAAATGCCATCGCACATTTTATTTCTGGAATGGAATTAGAAGTAGATCATAGGGCAGAAAAACCCAAAAGCAAGGTTCCCTATGCTGTTGCAGGCTTCGGCCGTTTTAAGGACAATCGTGGCTTCCCAGTAGTAAAACCACCTTGGGGAACTTTGAATGCCATTGATTTAAACACCGGAGAATATGTTTGGAAAATTCCTTTGGGACATGAAGAACAATTAAATGATCCCGCTATTGAGGTTTCAGGAACTGAAAATTATGGAGGTCCCGTAATTACCGCAGGTGGCCTTCTGTTTATTGCAGCTACCAAAGATGAAAAATTCCGTGCGTTTCATTTAAAAACTGGAGAACAGCTCTGGGAAGATCAACTTCCGGCAGGGGGCTATGCCACGCCAGCTACCTATGAAGTTAACGGCAAACAGTATGTGGTAGTAGCTTGTGGTGGGGGAAAAATGGGAACAGCCTCCGGTGATGAATACCGAGCCTACGCTATCAATACAGACTGAATGTTTTAGTGGGGTCTATTTCTTTCGATACATGCGTGTCAAAAGAAACAACAACAGAACTACTCCTACAATTAAGAGAAGTTGTCCAAAACCAATTCTTAAAAAAAATGGACTCATTAAGGAGCGGGATTTGGAATGTTACTATGAATGTTTTCAATTCCTTCAAGCACAGCTTCGGATAATTTTACATCAATGGAGGCAATATTTTCTTTGAGTTGTTCCATGGTAGTAGCTCCAATAATATTGCTGGTAACAAAAGGCCGTGTATTAACAAAGGCCAAGGCCATTTGTGCTAAAGAAAGTCCGTGTTCTGCAGCTAAATCTGCATATTGTTGTGTGGCAGTGGTAGAATTTTCTCCGCTGTACCTGTCGTAATGAGGGAAGAGGGTCAATCTCCCTTTACGAGGTTTTACTTCTCCGAGGTACTTTCCACTTAGCACTCCAAAAGCCAAAGGCGAATAGGGCAGCAACCCTATTTTTTCACGCATGGCGATCTCAGAAAGTCCTACTTCAAACAGCCTATTTAATAAACTGTAAGGGTTTTGGATAGTAACCATTCTTGGCAGGTCTTCGTGAACCTTGCTTTCTTCTAAATAACGCATGGTACCCCAGGGTGTCTCATTGGATAACCCTACCTGACGGATTTTCCCTTCTTTCACTAAATCTCTCAGCGTCTCAAGCACTTGGTGAATAGTATCTTCCCAAAAATCATGGTCTTCTGCATCATAACCACGTTTTCCAAAAAAATTGGTGTTTCGCTCGGGCCAATGCAGTTGATAAAGATCAATGTAATCTGTCTGTAGACGTTCTAAACTTCCGTGAACAGCAGTAATTATAGACTCTTTACTAAAACCAGTGGTTCTTATATGCTTTGTAAAAGGAGCAGGACCTGCAATTTTAGAAGCTAGGACTATTTTATCTCTGTTTCCTGTTTTTTTAAACCAGTTCCCAATAATTTCTTCTGTGATGGCATAAAGTTCTTTTTTTGGCGGTATAGGATAAAGTTCCGCCGTATCAAAAAAATTAATCCCCTGGTCTAAGGCATAATCCATTTGCTCAAATCCTTCGGCTTCGGAATTTTGACGCCCCCAGGTCATGGTACCCAGGCAGATTTTACTAACTCGGATAGAAGTATTTGGTATTCTGGTGTATTTCATGTTGGTTTTCTAAAAAGTTCCAAAATTAGGCAAAGTAGGAAGGATCCTTTTAAAAGGAATGTTATTTTTCAACCTCTAGTAAAATTGGACAGTGATCGCTATGCTTGGCTTCATTTAGTATCACAGATCGCTTTAATCGGTCTTTAAGGCTTTCGTTCACCATCCCGTAATCTAAGCGCCAACCTTTATTATTGGCGCGTGCATTGGCGCGGTAACTCCACCAAGTATAGTTATGAGGTTCCTTATTAAAATGCCTAAAACTGTCTATAAAACCACTTTTAATAAAGTTTCCAATCCATTCACGCTCTACCGGTAAAAAACCAGACACTTTCTTATTGCGTACCGGATCGTGAATATCTATAGCCTCATGGCAAATATTATAATCGCCACAAACAATAAGATTAGGATGTGTTTTTCGCAAAGTATCTGCATATTTCTGGAAGTCTGCCATGTACATTAATTTATGATCCAAGCGCGCCAAGTTTGTTCCAGATGGTAAATACATGCTCATGATTGAAAGATCGCCAAAATCTGCCCGCAAATTTCTCCCTTCAAAATCCATGTAATCAATACCGGTTCCGTATTCTACATGATCTGGTGCTGTTTTACATAGCAATGCTACACCACTATACCCCTTCTTTTGGGCGCTAAACCAATAATTATGGGTGTACCCAATAGCTTCAAGAGCATCTACCTCTACCTGTTCTTCTAATGCCTTTGTTTCTTGTAAGCAAACCACATCTGCATCGGTGGTTTGTAACCATTCTACAAAGCCCTTTTTCATTGCGGCTCGAATCCCATTTACGTTGTAAGAGACAATTTTCATAGCTTTATTGATCCTATATTGAATGCTAAAATTAACCAACCTTCTTGTGACCACATGGAAAAAACGAAAAAACTTAAAAACTACAACCTAGGCCGTGCATTTGCCATTAGCGGAATTATTACAACCACTTTGGCCCTATTTATCTATTTCCTTGGAGGCGGACCTTTTTATTACGGCCTTCTGTTTTTAATTGGAATGGCGTTGGGGTTTTTAGGGGCCTTTTTTATTCTGCTTTCCTTTCGGAAATAATCGTTACTTTAGAAGTAACATTGCCAAAAATCACGCTATGAAAAAAATTGTTGCACTATGCGCATTGATCGCACTTACGCCTTTTTGTTATGGTCAAGATGATGATCAGATCAGCAACGACAAACATGAACTAAAGGTAAATGCTACCAACCTCATTCTTTTCTCTTATTTAGATGGAGCCTACGAAAACCTAATTAATGAAGAATCTTCCTTCGGTGTCAATCTACTTTTTAGCTTTTCAGATGATGAAGTTTTAGACGAATACAGAACTTTTTCCATCACCCCTTATTACCGGCAGTATTTTTCTAAAAAATATGCCAAGGGCTTTTTTGTGGAAGGATTTGCAATGCTTAACTCCGGAGACTCCCTTTCAGATGTAGCTATTTTCAATGAATTTGGAGAGATTGAAAGATTTGAAGATGGTACCTACACGGACTTTGCGCTTGGTTTATCTGTAGGAGGGAAATTTGTAACACCCCGTGGTTTTGTGGTAGACCTGTATTTAGGGGTAGGAAGAAATCTTTTTAATACGGATGCTTCCCCAGAGATAGTTGGAAGAGGAGGGGTTACCCTTGGCTATCGCTTTTAATCCTTATTTTTGGCCTTGCTATGAAAAGGCCGCTACTACTCTTATTTCTTGTTGTTCAGGTTATCGTTTCACAAGAAACTGTCACAGATTCCCTCACGATATTGCAAGAGGTTACTTTACTAGAGGAATTTATCTCCAAAAAGACCTTTGGCATTACCCCTTCTTCAAGTGTGGATATTGAAGACCTTGAACAATTTAGTCCTATCGATTTTGCAGGTGGACTTAATCAAATATCAGGGATATATGTGCTGTCTGGAGCCTTAAATACCAACAGAATCACCATTCGCGGAGTGGGAGCTAGAACACCTTTCTCTACGGATAAGTTGCGAATGTACTTTAATGGCATACCCGTTACCAACGGTACTGGCGTTTCTACTATTGAAGCATATGACTTCGAAAATATGGGCAGGATTGAAGTGGTTAAGGGTCCAAAAGGTACCAGTCTCGGGGCCAATTTAGGAGGAGCCATTGTATTAAATACCAAACCCCCGCAAGTGGGGAAAACCTTTCTTAGAAATGCTTTTACGGTGGGGTCTTTTAACACGGTAAAAAACAATCTTGCTTTTAGACATTCCGAGAAAAATTTTAATATCAATTTTAGCTACAACCATCTTAACACAGATGGATTCCGTCAAAATAACGGTTTTGAAAGGGATGGCTTTTTATTAACCTCATCCATACGCTTAAGCCCAAAAGATAAGGTAGATTTTCTCGTCAATTATATAGACTACACTGCTGGTATTCCCAGTTCAATAAATGCTACAGATTTTAGGGAAGACCCTCGTAGAGCAGCCGCCAATTGGTTAGCAGCAAGAGGTTTTGAAGACAATAGATATACGCTTGGCGGTGTTTCGTACACCCACAATTTTAATGAAACCCTCCGAACAACAACTAGTGTTTTTTACACCTATTTAGATCATTATGAACCCCGGCCATTTAATATTCTTGATGAGTTTACCCATGGGTTTGGTTTTCGTTCCATTACACAAGGGAATTTATGGAATGGTACCTTTTCTGTAGGTGCAGAACTCTACAGAGATGAATATAACTGGCAAACCTTCGTCAATCAATTTAGAGACAACGACGGTAATGGAAGCTTACAAGGGGCGCAACTTAGTGATAATAAAGAATTTCGGTCGCAGATAAACGTTTTTGGTAGTTATAACTTTCCTATTTCAGCAAAATTAAAAGGACAAGTTGGACTTAATTACAACGCCACACAATTTGACTTTAGAGACCTTTTTAACACCGGTGCCGAAAATGCCTCTGCCCAACGGGAATTTGACCCAATACTTCTTCCAAATTTTGGGCTGCAATACCAACTAAACAATGGATTCTTGTTTGCAAATGCTTCTAGAGGATTCTCTAATCCAGGATTGGAAGAAACCTTAACTCCTGATGGGGTAATTAATCCGGAAATTAACCAGGAAAAAGGATGGAGTTATGAACTTGGAGGTGTAATGAACCTGCTCTCCAATCGATTAAGAATTGGACTTAGCGCTTACCAAATGAACATCACGGATTTATTAGTTGCAGAAAGACTGGATGAAGATCTATTCATTGGTAGAAACGCGGGAGAAACACGGCACCAAGGAATAGAATTAGACGCTTCTTACAGGGCCTCACTATCAAATACTTGGTCTGTAATTCCTAGGTTAAGCTACAGCTACAGCAACCACACTTTTGTAGATTTTATTGATGAAGAAGTTGATTTTTCTGGGAATGACTTAGCAGGAGTTCCTAGACATCGTATTAACTCAGGTCTAGTTTTACGAAATCGAAATGGTTTCATTTTTAATATTGCACACCAGTTTGTAGATCAGATCCCGCTAACGGATGCTAATACCTTATTTAGCGATTCTTTTAACGTTGTAAATGTTCAATTTAGGTATAGAACAACGCTTTGGGAGTCATTTAATATAGGTTTCAATGCAGGGGTGAACAACATTTTTAATACCAACTATGCGCAGTCTGTTTTAGTAAACGCTGTAGGTTTTGGGGGTGCAGAACCCCGTTTTTTCTACCCAGGGAACGAGATTAACTATTTTGCGGGCGTACAACTGCAATATCAATTTAAAAATTGAATTGATTCCCCTTTACTAAAAATGTACTTTTAGGGAGAATACATACAATACTATTCCCTATGAAAGCTTGTTTTCCATTTTTGATGATTCTTTTATTGCTTTCTTGTTCCCAACCCAATTGGGATACTGCAATACAATCGCCAGACGGGTCTAATGCTGTTGAGTTTCAGCTTACCGAAGATGGTATACCCACATATTTTGTTACTCGCAAGACCGAAATGGTGATTGACACCTCCACCATGGGTTTCGATTTTAAGGACCAAAACCCATTCAAAGAGGGTTTTAAACTTCTTAAAACAACCACCTCTTCAAATAATGAAGTGTGGGAAATGCCCTGGGGAGAGCAACGTGAGGTTATTAATCATTATAATGCTTTATCCATTGAACTTCAAGAAAAAGGAGCGCTGCAACGCAGGCTAAATATTCATTTCAGGGCGTACGATGATGGCATCGCTTTTCGCTATGAATTTCTTGAACAAGAAGGAGTTGAAGAACTCACCATCATGGATGAGCACACAGAGTTTCAATTAACAGGAGATCATACCACCTGGTGGATTCCAGGAGATTGGGATATCTATGAGCACCTGTATAACACTACCAAAGTTTCTGAAATAGATGCGCTTTCTAAAAGAGATCATCCAAATCTGGCGGCCACTTTTATTCCCGAAAATGCAGTAAGTACGCCCGTTACCATGCAGACAGAAAGTGGTCTTCATCTAAGTTTTCACGAGGCAGATTTAACCAATTACTCGGGAATGACCCTAAAAGTAGATCCTGAAAATCTGCTCCTAACTTCAGAATTGGTAGGCTCCGAAAGACAAGGACACAAAGCGCGTATTCCTTTGCCTTTTAAGACACCTTGGAGAACCATTCAAATAACAGAAACCGCAGGAGAACTAATAGAATCTAGGCTTATTGAGAATTTAAATGAACCTAATAAATTAGGAGATGTATCGTGGTTTACTCCCATGAAATATAATGGAATATGGTGGGAAATGCATGTTGAAAAAGGTACTTGGGACTACGGTATGGAGATGGACGAAAAGGGTGTTTGGCAAGATGTTGGCAAAGCGCATGGCAAGCATAGCGCTACCACTGAAAACACCAAAAAGTATATTGACTTTGCGGCGGCAAATGGTCTAAAAGGTGTTTTGGTAGAAGGATGGAATGTTGGATGGGAACGCTGGATTGGATTCGAAGATCGCGAAGGGGTTTTTGATTTCGTTACGCCCTATCCAGACTACGATATTGATGCCTTGGCAGCTTATGGAAAAGAAAAGGGTGTTGAATTAATTATGCATCACGAAACTTCTGCAGCTACAGGTACCTATGACAAACAAATGGAAGCGGCGTATCAACTAATGAATCGGTTGGGAATGCATTCTGTAAAAACCGGTTATGTTGGGAAAATAATTCCTAAGGGAGAGTACCATCATGGTCAATACATGGTAAATCATTATCGCCGAGTATTAGAAACCGCTGCAAAATACCAAGTGGCCATCAATGCACATGAACCCATTAAAGGAACTGGTCTAAGAAGAACCTACCCTAATGCTATTTCAAGAGAAGGATTGCGCGGTCAAGAATTTAATGCTTGGGCTACGGATGGGGGTAACCCTCCAGAGCATCTACCCATCGTAGCATTTACGCGCATGTTAGCAGGCCCCATAGATTTTACACCAGGGGTGTTTGATATTGGTTTGCCCACAAAACCCAACAACCAAATAAATACCACCATAGCACAGCAATTAGCATTGTATGTGGTGATCTATAGTCCTATTCAAATGGCGTGCGATTTGCCAGAAAATTATGAAGGTCAACCCGCCATGCAATTTATCAGGGACGTTGGTGTAGATTGGGAACAAACTCATGTACTGAACGGAGCGGTAGGTGATTTTGTAACCATTGCACGAGAAGAAAGAAATACTAGTAACTGGTTTGTAGGAGGAATTACCGATGAAAATGCCCGGGAACTAAACATAGATTTTAATTTCTTAGAAGAAGGGAAAACCTACACGGCGCTTCTTTACCGCGATGCAGATGATGCACACTATCGTGACAACCCCGAAGCCTTAGTCATTGAAAATATGACTATCAAAAATGGAGACAACATTTCTATTTCTCTGGCTCCCGGAGGTGGTTTTGCAATGAGTCTTTTGGTAGAATAATATTGTTGTATACCCATGACAATACCAGAATTTCTTAGTTCTGAATATGGTTTTACAAACTGTACTGTAAAAGCGCTGAATGGGTATGCCAATCGAAATTACCTCATTACGCATGCTAACAAAAAATATGTTTTTAAGACCTATGCCAATATTGAACTTAAAGAAGTAGTTGCCGCAGAAAGTGAAATGTTGTTACACCTTAAAAACAAGGGGGTCCTTAACACACCTTCACCCATCGCATTTAAAGACGGACAGCATGTTAAAGAAACAGTTCTAGAAGGTCAATTACAGATAACCCGTCTATTAAGTTTTGTAGAGGGCGCTTTTTTAGGAGATCTTAAGCTAAATGAGGAATTGGTGGATTCTCTTGGAAATTACATGGCTCAGTTAAATGTAGCTCTTTTAGATTTTGACCATGTGGCTTACCGAGCGAAAAAATCAAATTGGGACTTGCAATACGTTGCGCGAAACAAGCGCTACATTCAATACATTAGTGGAGCCACGAATAGAACTCTTGTTTCTTATTTTTTCCAGCAATATGAACATTTCGTTCAACCGCATCTAGAGGATCTACGCATGGGGTGCATTCATGGAGACTTCAATGAATGGAATATAATGATTGGTGATGCTACCGTAAGCGGGGTCATTGATTTTGGTGATGCTTCGTATACACAACTCATCAATGAATTGGCCATCGCGGCTACTTATGTCTGTTATTTATCTAAGTATCCATTGCAGTTTACAGAAACCCTTTTAAAGGCATACCATAAAATGCTGCCCCTTAAAGAAAGTGAGGTGAGTGTGCTATACTGGCTTATTGCAATGCGATTGTGCACCAGTGTTTGTAACACAGCCTATGCAAGGGTACATGATCCTAAAAACGACTATGCCTCGGTAAGTGAAAAAAAGGCGTGGGTCCTTCTAGAAAAATGGTTGCGACTGGGGCCTAAAAAGGTAGAAGATCATTTTAGAAGTAGCCTTGGTTTTCCTAAAAAGTCGAGTGTACCCATTAATCATGTCCTCGATCATCGCAATTCTTACTTGAGTAAAATTCTATCGGTAAGTTACCACAAGCCTATTCTCATGGAACGGGCAGCCTTCCAATATATGTTTGATGCAGACGGAATTTCATATTTGGATGCCTACAATAATATTCCACATGTGGGGCACCAACATCCTAAAGTGGTAGAAGCTGCACAAAAACAGATGGCACTATTGAATACCAATACCCGGTATTTATACCACCAATTGGGTGCCTATGCCGAACAACTTTTAGAGAAGTTTCCCAAATCTTTAAATAAGGTGTTTTTTGTGAATTCTGGAAGTGCTGCTAGTGATTTAGCCATTCGATTGGCAAAAGCGCATACGGGTCATCAACATCTTTTGGTCATGGAACATGGGTATCATGGGAATACCCAAATTGGCATTGATATCAGTGATTATAAATTCAGCAATGCCAAAGGACAAGGACAGGCTTCTCACATCTATAAAACACCGATTCCTGATACCTACCGAGGTGCATATACCGATAACAACGAAAGCGCGGGAATCGCCTATGCTAGTGAGGCTCAAAAACACCTTGAATCCTTGAAGCACTCGCTAGCCGCTTTTATTTCAGAACCTATTGTTGGCTGCGGGGGACAAATCCCATTAGCAAAAGGGTACCTAAAACCCATGTACCGTGCCATTCGTGAAAAAGGAGGAGTTTGCATCAGTGATGAAGTCCAGACCGGTTTTGGAAGATTGGGGGATGTATTTTGGGGGTTTGAACAACAAGATGTTCTACCGGACATCGTAGTTTTAGGAAAGCCCATGGGTAATGGTCATCCTATTGGGGCCGTAGTGACTACTAAGGAAATTGCCTCCTCTTTTGAAAAAGGAGTAGAATTCTTTAGTTCTTTTGGGGGCAATCCAGTCTCTTGTGCTATTGGTATGGCAGTTTTAGAAGTTATAGAAGAAGAAGAGCTACAGAAAAATGCCTTCGAGGTGGGGCAGTATTATCAAAAGTGTTTCGGTGAATTACAAAGCCAATTTCCTCAAATTGGTGATGTGCGCGGTTCTGGACTTTTTATTGGAGTGGATCTAGTAAAGCCAGGCACAAAAGATCCCGATACTTCCTTAGCACATCATCTTAAAAACTCCCTAAGAGAACGCCATATTTTAGTGAGTACTGATGGTCCTGCTGATAATGTTATTAAAAGCAAACCTCCACTCTGTTTTACAAAAGAAAATGTGGATGAAGTCATAGGCAATATGGAAGAACTCTTAACTGATAAATGTCATTAAACTGAAGGTGATAGTTTTAATACTTTAGCAAAACTCACGACTTGATTATTAAACCATCTCTATGAAAAAACTAGTAGTGCTAGGCCTCGCGGCCGTAGTATGGATTTCTTGTAAAAATGCTACAAATAAGACTGAAATAGAAGTCACCGAACCCCAGGGTACTGAAAATATAGCCTATAAATGGGGAGAAATGGCGTTGGAAGCAACCGCTTTAGATACAGAGCGGTTTTCTCCTAGACCCACCATAACCTCTCGGTATTTGGGACTCATATTTACCGCAGTTTTTGATGCGTGGTCTCGCTATGATGAAAAGGCAATTCCGGTGTATTTAGAAGGTGTTACCAGAAGACCCTTGGAAGAAATGTCCTTAAAAAACAAAGAAATCGCTATTAGCTATGCTGCATTGCGCGCGATGAGCGAATATTATTATTCGGATACGGAATTGTTTGAGAAATTCATGAAGGAAGAACTGGGGTTAGATCCCTTGGACACTTCAACGGATCCAACTACTCCTGTTGGTATAGGGAATTTGGCTGCACAGGCAGTTATTGAAGCGAGAAAAAATGATGGTGCCAACCAATATGGTGAAGAAGAAGGTTCTAATGGCGAACCTTACTTTAATTACGTTGGTTATGAACCTGTAAATTCGGCCGACAAAAATGTAGATATTAATAGGTGGCAACCAAAGTATTTTTCAGACGGCGAAGGTGGTGAATTCGCTCCTGGCTGTCTCACCCCTTTTTGGGATAAAGTAAAACCTATTGCCTTACAATCAGGAGATCAATTTCGACCAGGTCCTCCGCCCTTGGTGGGGTCCGAACAATTAGAAAAAGAAGTTGCTGAAGTGGTAGCGCTTCAAGCCAATTTAACAGACGAACAAAAGGCTCTCGTTGAATTTATGCGAGACGGACCAAAATCAGTGCAGCAAGCAGGGCATTGGTTAAAGTTTGCGCAAGACGTTTCAAGAAGAGATGCGCATACATTAGATGATGATGTTAAAATGTACTTCTATAATCAAGTTGTTGCTATGGATGGTTTTATTGCCTCCTGGGATTCTAAAATGTTCTATGACTATGCGCGTCCCTACGCTTTAGTACATGAATATTATGGTGGAAAAACCATCACTGCTTGGGGTGGCCCAGGTAAAGGAATGATAGAAATGGATGGTAACCAATGGCGCCCTTATTCGCCGGATGTTTTTCTATGTCCTCCATTTCCAAGTTATACCTCTGGGCACAGTACCATCAGTGGGGGTTGTGGTGAGGCCTTAAAACTCTGGACTGGTAGTGATGTGTTTGGCGAGGAAGTGGAACTTGTAGCTGGTGCAATGACCCACCCAGAACACCTGGGTGATACTGTGACCTTAAAGTTTCCCACTTTTACAGAAACGGCTGAAATGGCAGGAATTTCTAGGGTTATGGGTGGCTATCACGTTCAAGCAGATAATGTTGCGGGGCTAAAATTAGGCCGAGATGTGGCCCATGAGGTCTGGAAATTTTATAAAAAACACCTAGGGGAAGAATTGCCAAAATAGATTTTCTATTTTTAAAGTGTGACGGAAAAACAAAAAATGCTGAATGGCTTTAATTACAATTCAAGGGATCCTGAATTGTTAAAGCAATACCATACCGCGCGGGCACTTTTAAAACGATACAACTATTTAGACTCTGAAAATTTAGAGGAACGTGCTTCACTCCTTAAATCACTTTTTGAAAGATGTGGTACTGGTGTATGGATAGAGATTCCTTTCATCTGTGATTATGGGGAACACATTTCCATTGGCGCCAATACCTTCGTGAATGCCAACTGCATTTTTATCGATAATAACAAAATCACCATTGGCGAAAATGTACTAATAGGTCCGCATGTACAAATTTATACCGCGGAACATCCTCTGAAAGCTTCGGAGCGAATTGTAAAAACCGAAGACGGCACCCACTACCTTACCTCTACAAAACCTGTCTCCATAGGCGACAACGTTTGGATAGGGGGCAACTCCATAATATTTCCTGGGGTCACTATTGGAAATAATGTGACAATTGGTGCCGGCAGCGTGGTAACCAAATCCATTCCTAATGATGTGCTTGCCTACGGCAATCCCTGCAGAATTCAAAAACAATTATGAGCGTTCCAATACACTATATAGAACTCAAATCAACAGATCTAGAAAAAACCAAGAAATTCTATTCGGAAGCCTTTGGCTGGACTTTTACGGATTATGGAGCCACCTACACTGCGTTTACCAACAGCGGCTTGGAAGGCGGTTTCGAATTTACAGAAGAGCCTATTCAAAATGGTGTTTTGGTGGTATTGCACGATGAAAGTTTAGAGGCTATTCGGGAAAAGATTCTTCATTTGGGAGCCAAAATATCAGTAGATATTTTTTCGTTTCCAGGAGGAAAGAGATTTCAATTTTTAGATCCCTCTGGGAATGAACTAGCCGTTTGGACAGAAGCATAAAAAAAGCGCTCACAGTAAGTGAGCGCTTTAATATTCTAATCCATAGCTTCGATTAGTTTATATCAAATCGATCTAAATTCATCACCTTCACCCAGGCATTTACAAAGTCAGTCACAAACTTTTCTTGGGCGTCATCTGCGCCATATACTTCGGCAATGGCTCTTAATTCAGTATTCGACCCAAAAATTAAATCTGCTCTTGTACCAGTGAATGCTACTTGTCCAGTAATTCTATGACTTCCTTCAAAGTAACGGTCGTCTTCTGAAGTGGCTTTCCAAGTATAGGTCATATCTAAAAGATTCGTAAAGAAATCATTTGTCAAGCTTCCTACGTTATCTGTAAATACGCCGTAGTTAGAGCCATCATAATTTGCTCCTAAAACACGAAGACCACCCACTAGAACGGTCATCTCTGGCACTGTAAGCGTTAATAAATTTGCGCGATCTACTAAGAGATCTTCTGCAGCAACTTGCAGGTCCTTTTTAATGTAATTTCTAAAACCATCTGCTAAGGGCTCTAGATAATTAAAGGACTCAATATCTGTTTGTTCTTGCGTGGCATCACCTCTCCCTTGAGTAAAAGGTACATTCACTGAATGCCCAGCATTCTTTGCAGCTTCTTCAACACCCACATTTCCTGCCAGTACAATTAAGTCTGCCATGGAAACTTCTCCTTGAAATTCTGCTTGAATACCTTCCAAAACAGCAAGTACTTTATTTAATTCTTCAGGGTTATTTACTTCCCAACTACGTTGTGGTTCTAAACGAATACGACCACCATTGGCACCACCACGCTTGTCTGATCCTCTAAAGGTTGAAGCAGAGGCCCATGCGGTAGAAACCATTTGAGAAACAGTTAAACCAGAAGCGGCTATCATTTTCTTAAGTGATGCGATAGCATCATCGCTTAGGGTGTAGTTCACTTTTGGAATTGGGTCTTGCCAAAGCAATTCTTCGCTAGGTACTTCTGGGCCTAAATAGCGATCTACAGGTCCCATATCTCTGTGCGTTAACTTATACCACGCTCGCGCAAAGGCATCTTCAAAAGCTTTATGATCTTCATGAAAACGCTTAGAAATTTCTAAATAGGCAGGGTCTGTCTTAAGAGCGATATCTGCCGTGGTCATCATTAATGCTTGTGTACCGTTCCCTCCCGCAGAAGGTGCCATACGTGCTTTTGAGGCAGCTGTTGGTGTCCATTGATGCGCTCCAGCCGGACTTTTAGTAAGTTCCCAATCGTAGTTTAATAAAACATCAAAATAATCGGCATCCCATTGCGTGGGGTTTGGGGTCCATGCCCCTTCAATTCCACTAGTAATGGTATCTTCTAAAACCCCTGACTTATAAGAGTTTTTCCATCCTGTACTCATTTCCTCAATAGAGGCACCATGAGGCTCCGCTCCAACATATTTGTTAGGATCGGCAGCGCCGTGTGCTTTTCCAAAGGTATGCCCCCCAGCTACCAAGGCTACGGTTTCTTCATCATTCATGGCCATTCTACCAAAAGTCTCTCTAACATCGTGTGCAGAACCCATAGGATCAGGATTTCCATTAGGACCTTCTGGATTCACATAAATCCATCCCATCATTACAGCACCTAAGTGACCTTCTAATTCACCATCTGCATAACGTTCTTCATTCGCTCCCCATTCGGTTTCGCTTCCCCAATAAACATCCTGCTCTGGCTCCCAAATGTCTTCTCTTCCTCCTGCAAAGCCATAGGTTGGGAAGCCCATTGATTCTAACGCGCAATTCCCTGCTAAAATCATTAAATCTGCCCAAGAAATCTTGCGACCGTATTTCTTTTTAATTGGCCAAAGTAATAGGCGTGCCTTATCTAAGTTCCCGTTGTCTGGCCAACTATTAATTGGAGCGAAACGTTGGTTACCACCACCAGCACCACCACGGCCATCCCCTACACGATAGGTTCCCGCACTGTGCCATGCCATTCTAATCATAAATCCACCATAGTGGCCATAATCTGCTGGCCACCAATCTTGAGAATCGGTCATAAGGTCTGTGACCTCTTGTTTAAGCGTTTTAAAGTCCAAACTGTTAAAGGCCGCAGCATAATCAAAATCATCGCCCATTGGATTCGATTCTTTCCCGTGTTGGCGAAGTATGTTTAACTTTAATTCATTGGGCCACCAGTCCCTGTTTTTTACCCCCTGACCTGCTGTCTTTTTGGTTGTTCCAGCAAAGAAGGGACATTTACTGATGTCGCCATTGCCATTGTGTGAATGATCCATATTAATAGTGTTTTTAGGTTTTTTTCCAGTTTAAAAGTAGTACTATGAGCTTTAAAATTAAGAAGAAGTACATCTATTTGCGTTATGTAATTATTACCATTCCCTATGATAGATTGTAAAATGCATTGGTTTTACTTATTTTAATGGGCAGATTCTTAATCTGTAAGCTATGAATGGTAAGCTAAGTTTCTGTTTTGTTTTATTGGGTTTCCTTATGCATGGTCAGCAACCACTGACTGCTGAAGCCTCTGATCCCGCATTAATGGGATGGATGCAGGGCTTTCCACCAGAAAAAGACAAAATCCTATCAGCAGCAGATGGCAGCTTTTTTCAGTTCCCAGGATTGCGATACAGTGTATGTCATATGCGCGAATTTTTACCAACGATACAAGTAGCAGCTGGCAACACTAATTTCTATGAATTAGCAGAAGCACTGGATCCTAAGATTGATTCTATCTCATTTACTCCAACAGGAAGTGATGAAGTGCTAACTTGGGAACGTTCTTTAGGTCTTAATTATACTGATGGCATTCTAATTCTGCATCGAGGCACCATTGTTTATGAGCGCTATTTTGGAGAATTAACTCCAGATGGAGTGCACGCCGCGATGTCTGTGAGCAAAACCTTTACCGGCACATTAGGTGGCCTTTTGGTGGCTGAAGGTTTATTAGACGAAACAAAAACTGCCGCTGAATATATTCCCGAATTAAGCGCATCTGCTTTTGGCGATGCTACCATCCGACAGATTTTGGATATGACTACCGGATTAAAATTCAGTGAAGACTATTCAGATCCCAATGCTGAAATATGGACTTTTTCTGCAGCAGGAAATCCATTACCTAAACCGGCGACCTATGAAGGCCCACGAAATTACTTCGACTATATACAAACTGTAGAAAAAGAAGGTGAACACGGAGAAGCTTTTGGCTATAAAACGGTAAATACAGATGCCCTGGGATGGATTATCTCTAGGGTCACCGGCAAAAAAATTACAGCGCTACTTTCTGAAAGAATTTGGCAACCCATGGGTGCCCATATTGATGGTTATTACCAGGTAGATGCGGCAGGAATACCATTTGCTGGTGGTGGTTTTAGTGCAAACCTAAGAGACATGGCTCTTTTTGGTGAAATGATACGAAACAAGGGCTATTTTAACGGCCAACAAATACTCCCTGAATCACTAATTGATGATATAATGAAGGGGGGTAGCCAAGATGCGTTTAGAAAATCAGCTTACAAAGCACTCAAAAATTGGAGCTACCGAAATATGTGGTGGATTACACATAATGAGCATGGAGCTTTTGCAGCACGCGGTGTATACGGACAAACAATTTACATCGATCCAAAAGCAGAAATGGTTTTAGTGCGTTTTGCTTCTTTTCCAGAAGCAAAAAATGCTAAAATAGACCCCACATCGTTACCTGCATACCACGCAGTAGCTAAGTACCTATTAGAAAAAGGAAGAATGGAATAGGTTTAAATTCGCTGTAGCCAGGATTTCATATCTACCTCTTTCCCAATTATTTCTTTAACATCAGCCATCGGCACACGTTGCTGTTCCATAGTATCACGATGGCGAATAGTCACTGTGTTATCTTCTAAGGTTTGATGATCTACAGTAATACAAAAAGGAGTTCCGTTGGCGTCTTGACGGCGGTAACGACGCCCTACCGCATCTTTTTCGTCATAGGCAACATTATATTCCCATTTTAGTTCATCTACCAATTTCTGAGCTACTTCTGGTAACCCGTCTCGTTTTAAGAGAGGGAGTACCGCCGCTTTTGTAGGGGCTAATACAGCTGGTAATTTTAATACGGTGCGCGTGGTATTGTTTTCTAATTCTTCTTCTTGTAATGAATTTGAGAAAACCGCTAAAAACATTCGGTCTAACCCAATAGAAGTTTCTAACACATAAGGCACATAACTCTTGTTTTCTTCCGGATCAAAGTACTGAAGTTTTTTATTGGAATACTTTTCGTGATTTCCCAAATCAAAATCCGTTCTGGAGTGAATTCCTTCAAGTTCCTTAAACCCAAACGGAAATTTAAATTCTATATCTGCCGCAGCATCTGCGTAGTGGGCTAATTTTTCATGGTCGTGAAAACGATAATTCTCTTGGCCCATTCCTAAAGAAAGGTGCCATTTCATGCGTTTCTCTTTCCAAGCCTCGTACCACTCTTTTTGCGTGCCTGGTTTTATAAAGTATTGCATTTCCATTTGCTCAAACTCGCGCATCCGGAAAATAAATTGCCTCGCTACTATTTCATTTCTGAATGCCTTTCCTGTTTGGGCAATCCCAAACGGAATTTTCATACGGCCAGTTTTTTGAACATTCAAGAAGTTTACAAATATCCCCTGAGCGGTTTCCGGCCTTAGGTACAAATCCATAGCACTCTCTGCGGTAGAACCTAATTTGGTGCCAAACATAAGATTGAACTGTTTAACATCTGTCCAGTTCTTAGAGCCAGAAAGAGGGCAAGCAATTTCTAATTCTTCAATTAATGCCTTGACATCTGCTAAATCTTCTTGTTCTAAAGATTTCCCCAATCGTTTCAGTATGGCATTTGCTTTTTCTTGGTAGCCTACTACTCTACCATTAGTAGCAAGAAATTGTTCTTTATCAAAAGCATCTCCAAATCTTTTGGCAGCTTTCGTCACTTCCTTGTCAATCTTGGCTTCAATTTTAGCCACATAGTCTTCTACAAGAACATCGGCACGATACCGCTTTTTGGAGTCTTTGTTATCGATTAATGGATCATTAAATGCATCTACGTGTCCAGAGGCTTTCCATGTAGTTGGGTGCATAAAAATAGCAGCGTCAATACCCACAATATTATCATTGAGCTGTACCATGGCCTGCCACCAATATTCGCGTATATTTTTTTTGAGCTCAACCCCATTTTGCCCATAGTCATACACCGCACTTAACCCATCATAGATTTCACTAGATTGGAAAATGTATCCGTACTCCTTTGCATGGGAGATTACCTTCTTAAAGATGTCTTCATGATTTGCCATAGGGGCAAAAGTAAAACAAAGCCAAAAAAGAGAAAACGTTTATTTTAACTGAAATTCCGAAGAAGAGAGAAGACGTTGGTCTTCAAAAATATTAAGGGTATAAATTCCAGGCTCTAAAGAACCTTCAGGAACGGTAATAGCATCGCAAAAACTAACTTCTTTTCCCAGATATACGACCTCTACCCGTTTACTATAGGTATTGCCCCCAACAGAAACTACGGTAGCGTTGTCTTCAATGACCGCCATATCTGGATCTAAAAATTGAAGATATACGACTTTTACTTCATTGGTTTCATTAGGGTTTCCTTGGATGGTAGCACATCCTCTTAACTTCTCAATAACGTCTGCCTTGTTGGTTTTTAAGGGTCTTCCTGCACGTAACCTGAAACCGCTACCTTCAGAATTTTCCATTTTTAGGTAGCTCTTAATTTTTAATTCTTTGGCTAACTCTTGGTTTTTCTGCCGGGCTAAGGCTTCGGCCTGTGCCAAATTATTGGTTCTACCGCGTAATTCTTCGATTTGTCTTAGCGTACGGTCATACTTTTCTGTTAGCAAGGAATTGTTGTAGCGTAGAAAGTTGTTCTTTAGCTTAAGACTATCAAATCTTGCCTCTAGTATCCTAAGCGCTTTCCGGTCTTCTTTTAGCTTTACAATATTAAAATTGAGTTGCCCAACGGAATCTAAAAGTTGCTGAATGCGAAATTTTGAAGTTTGTAGTTCAATATCATTTACTTCATTAAGGCCAGAGAGTCTGTCTACTTCTGCCTTCATTAAAGTAAGATCTTTAACTAGGAGCTTTTTCTCATCTTCTAAATACCCTAATTGGTTTTGAGATTGTGCATAGCTGTAGTAAAATGCAATGAGAATAGCAATAATGACCGCCACTAAAGCCGCGAGGATAATCTTATAATTGAAAGTGGTATCTTGGGACTCCATCCTTTAAGTGGCTGATTTTGCAGGTATAAGATTTGTTCATGAACTGGCCGTCAAAGATAATAAACGATATTAACTCCATCCTATTGCCACCCTTGTGTTTTGGATGTACGGTTAAATTATCCAGAGGAGAGAACCTCCTCTGTACCGTTTGTCGACATGATTTGCCGTTGACCGAGTACAATTACACCCAAGAAAACGCCGTAGACCGCATTTTTTATGGGCGTGTCCGCATTGAGAAGGCTGCCAGCCTTCTCTATTTTACAACTCCCGGAATTGTTAAAAACCTGTTGCATTATTTAAAGTATAAGAACCAAAAAGAAATTGGAAGTTTTCTTGGTAATTGGTTTGGCACTCAACTAAGAAATGAACAAGTCTTACAAGTAGATATGGTAATCCCCGTACCGTTGCACCCTAAAAAACAGAAAAAAAGAGGATACAATCAGGTTACAAACTTTGGAAACGCCCTTGCCAAACAGCTAGAAACCTCTTTTGAGGAGGATATTTTACAAAAGACAAGACACACAAAAACACAAACTAAAAAAAAGAGAATGGCACGAACCAGTGATGAAGCCGCGCTTTATGTCGTCTCCCAACCAACCCGTATAAAAAACAAATCCATTCTTCTAGTTGATGATGTAATTACCACTGGCGCCACCTTGGAAGCCTGTGCTAAAGCCCTTCAAAAAGCCGAAAATGTAAAAATTTATATTGCTACCATGGCCTTTGTACCTTAACACTAGTTAACGCATGGATTCTAGCAAAAATCGTTTCTTTGCTCAGAATTTTAGCTTATGCCATTGTTGAAACGCCTTCTAAGTCTTGTTTTTTTAGGTCTATGCGTATTGGCCTGCTGGCAATGTGCCAGACGAGGAAGCCCAAGTGGTGGGCCAAAAGACACGCAGCCTCCAAAACTACTAAGAACAGAGCCTGAAAATCTTACAAAGAATTTTAATTCTAAAACTATTCGTCTCTATTTTGACGAATACATTCGGTTGCAAGATATTCAAAATCAGCTGATTATTTCTCCACCCCTTAAGAATATACCAGATATTAAACCGGCTGGTGGGCCAAGTAAATACATAGAGATTACCCTTAAAGACACCCTTAGAGAGAATACTACGTATACCATAAATTTTGGACAGAGTATTGTAGATCATAACGAGAGCAACCCAAACAATTTTTTAACCTATGTATTTTCTACGGGAGATGTTATTGATTCTTTGTCTCTTTCCGGAGTGGTAAAAGATGCGTTTGATAGAAATCCTAGCGAATTTATAAGTGTCATGCTGTATGAAATAGACAGCGTGTACAACGATTCTACCGTTTACAAATATCCTCCCAATTATTTAGCAAATACGGGTGACAGTGTTCCCTTTTTTAACTTGAACTATTTAAAAGAAGGAACCTATAAAATCTTCGCCATCAAAGATGCCGGCAAAAACAATGTGTTCGATCAAAGAGCTGATAAAATTGGCTTTTTAGAAGATACCATTACGCTTCCCACGGATACCTTACTTCTTTTAAATCTATTTAAAGAAATTCCGGACTATGCTGCTTCGGTTCCAACGTTTGTAGCTAAAAATCGGATCATTTTTGGGTATACTGGGAATGGGGACAGTTTACACATTGAACCAATTACCGTACTCCCTGACTCTGTAAAAACGTTGATTAAGAAAGAAGAGGACAAGGACACCTTGAATTATTGGTTAAATCCAACAGATATTGATTCCATTGTATTTAAGGTAACTAATGAACCCTTTAAGGTTATTGACACGTTCACGGTGAAAACCAGAAAATTGCCATTAGACACCTTAACGATTCGCACGAGTCATAGTGGGAAAATGGACTTTGAAGATCGATTTCATATTACAGCGAACACCCCGCTTCGCAAATTAGATACTACAAAAATTACCTTTATTAATAAGGATTCCGTAGCAGTAGCATACACTACAGATATAGACAGCATTGAAAACAAAATTCATTTCGACTTTGAACTTACTGAAGAAGAGGGTTTTAATATTTCGTTTCTCCCAGGGGCTTTTGAAGACTTTTTTGGCACCCAGAATGACACCATAGAGGCGAAACTTTCTACCGGAAAGTTTACAGATTATGGAAGTATGAATTTAAATATTAGCGGCGCTATAAGCTACCCCATTATCGTACAATTGACGGATGAAAAAGGAGCTGTAAAACGTGAGCAAATTGGTAGAGAACCACGAGCTTTTAGTTTCATGAATTTACTTCCTGGAAAATATGGCCTTCGTGTCATCTTTGATGCCAATGACAATGGTCGTTGGGATACAGGTAGTTACTTAAAGAAAGTGCAACCTGAACGCATTAGCTATTTTCCTGACATCATTGAAGTTCGCGCCAATTGGGAAATAGAACAAACTTTTGTTATTGGAAACTAAAGGGATCTCTATCTTCTAAAAACCTCAGTTTATTTCGATACTTTTTTAACTCAGCTAAAGAAAGCTCGGCATAGCAGGTTTCTTCTTTTTCTGAGTAACAAATCCTGTTACCTAGTACATCATACGCCGCAGAATGACCTGAATACTCATGGCCCAATGCATCTGTTCCTACTCTATTAACACCAATACAATACGCCATATTTTCAATGGCCCTGGCTCTAAGCAACGTATCCCAGGCATTTATTCTAGGTTTGGGCCAATTGGCAACATAAAGTACTAGGTCATAGTCTTCAATGTTTCTAGCCCAAACTGGAAAGCGCAAGTCATAACAGATTAAAGGACAGATACGAAATCCTCTGAACGAAATTATCACTTTTTGAGTGCCGGCTTTGTACACCTTGTCTTCCCCTGCCAAGGTAAAAGTGTGCTTCTTATCATAATATGTTTTACTATCTGGTGTTACAAACCACAACCTGTTGTAGTACAGCTCCTTTTCAGCATATACCATACTACCCACAATTGCACAATTCTTTTGAACCGCCCAATCTTGCATCCATTCTAAAGTGCGTTGCTGTTCTTCTTTTGAACTATTTTCTGGGGTCATTGTAAAACCAGTAGTAAACATTTCAGGAAGAATAATTACATCAATCCCTGTGTTGATCGCTTTTAACTTCTTGCTAAAAACCGCCCTATTAGCTTCGGGATTTTCCCAAATTAATGGGGCTTGTACCAAGGCAACCTCTAGCGAATCCTTCTCCATTTTTAATCGGTATACACGTGAAGATCATTGTTCTTCACCATCTTATACAATTGTTTTAACTGGGTCAGTAAAATGCGTTCTTCTGAAAGTGGCGGTAAGGCATCCAATGAAAACCAATCAGCCCCCAGCATATCAAAACCAGGTTCTAATTCGCCACCCACTACTTTACAATGAAACATTAGTTTATAGATGTAATAGGGTTCCGCAGGGTGCTGGTGTCTTTGTTTATCATAAATGGCAAGCAATCGCACAATTTTTGCATCCAACCCGGTCTCTTCTTTAATTTCTCTAATTGCTACCTCTGTGGGTGTATTGCCAATATCTGCCCAACCACCTGGAATGGTCCATTTGCTATCTACACTTTCTTTTGCTAGTAGAATTTGGTCTTTTTCATTAAGTACAAATCCCCGGACATCCACTTTAGGCGTAGGATAGTCTAAAGTTGGCAAGTAAAAGCTATCTAGTTTTTCAAAGGGAACTTCAGCGATTTCAGCCATTAGCTTTAGGCTTATCGCCCTAAGTTCCTCGTAACGCTCTTTATCATACGCTCCTTCAGCAAAAACCAAACCTGTTTCGGCTATCGCTTTAATGCGTTTAATGGTATCTAATTGTTCTTTTGCGGTCATTTAGGGAAATTCTCTAATAAAGCAATCATATCATCAGCTTCCTGCAATTTTGCGTTTTCTAATGCAGTGTTCCCTCTGGCATCCTTTGTGTTAATTTCAGCGCCGTGTTCTAATAATAACTTTGCGATGGCAACTTTATTGAAGGTAGCCGCATAAATTAATGAGGTGGCTCCCATACTGTTCTTATGATTTACATTAGCCCCAGCGTTTACTAAGAGTGCTGCAATAGCCTCATATCCCTTAAAGCAAACACCCATTAACGCAGTGTTTCCTGAACTATCTTGCTCATCAACTGGTGCGCCTTCATCCAATAGAAACTTGGCCGCCTCTAGGTGTCCGTAATACGTAGTGAGCAACAAAGGAGTGGAACCCCTTTCATCTTTGGCATTTAACCAGTCTGGGTTGCTTTTTAAAAGCACTCTTAATTGACTAACATCTCCTGCTCTAATAGCATCAAAGAATTCTTTGTTTGCTTCCATACGCCTTAATTTCTAGTTCCTGGTGTATAATTTTCTGGAGCGTTTTGCGGTTCGTTCACGGTTCCTGCTCCACCTGTATCGTTAAAAATAATCCATTCCGAAAAAGTATAGGTGGGATTTCCCTGCGAAATTTCAGAAATTCTCACCGCTCTCCCATCTTCAAATTCATGATTGGTCCCGGAACCGTCTTCCCCCACTTTGCCAAAAACATCCACCACCTTCCCAAACGGATCTACGAGCTCTAAATTATCATCTCCATTGGAATCTGCGGCTGAATTTGTAGAAACCACCAAATCTGGCGGTCTACCGTAGATAGCTGTAAAGGCATCAGGATAGGCAGAAATAACAAGCGTTGTATTTCCTTGAAGTACAATTCCACTAAGGTCTATGCTTGAGCTCACTTCTGTGTTGGCATTCGTATACCTCCGTATAGACCAACCATTAAGATCTAGAGGGTTGGTATCCGCAAGAAATAATTCTAAAAATCGCCCTTGAGAGGTATTGTCTGGATCGGCTAGTTCGGAGAAAAAAAGCTTTTCAGAAGTAAATTCAGTTATTAGATCTTCGCACCGCTCTTCTGTAAATTGAATATCTGCCAAATCGCGAATCACGAGATAAACTACCTCATCTTCGCGAAGAAGTACCCCGGTTATACTCCCTTTTTTTTGTGGAAGGGTTGCTGCCTGAAAATCTGCAAATCCACTATTTAATAAAGTCAACGGGCGGTCTAAACAATCTATTAATGTACGTTCTGTCGCTACTCTTGGACTCGCGAAAAGACTATCTAATTGCTCTGGAACTATCTCTAAATTGTTAATTTGAACCAGCTGGGGAGTTGAAACAGATACGAGATCTTCCAGAGATAGCTTGCTTGGTTCCAATAGTGGGGCTGCGTCACACCTGAGAAATAAGTGCTCTGGTATTTTTAAAGCTGGCAGACGCCCTACAGAAGTAGTTCCAAAAGCCGTAAAAGTGCCCCCTAAAACAAAACGCCCTTTACGCTGACTAAGATATAAGCCCTTTGTTTTCACCAAAAGCCTACTTCCTGCGGGAAATTGTAAATACGAACTTCTTAAATCTATCTGAATCTGCAATCCTTCGGTTGGATTCACAGACTGATCTTGAATAAAAAGTTCATTAAAGAAATTCCCTGCTCTATCTGATGAGATGACATACCCTTCTATAATAAGATCTTCTTGAATTTGTAAAAGCGTACCTGTGTAAAGTGCTTTTAACTCGGCTATCGTTGTATTGGCTTCAAGTGAAGTAGAACATAAGGAAGCAGGTTCATCAAAGTTCGAATCCTTAACACATGAAAACGCCAATAGAATCCCCAGAATGGGAATAATATGTTTCATGATTTTTGGTTAGTGTTACACTATAAATGTACACTATTAAAAAAAGCCAAGGCTCTTGTCTCCGCATAACTGGCATTTTTCTTCCCCCAAAAACCTACATGCCCCCCAAAATCAGGAACTTCTAAATAAATATTTGAGTTCTTCTTGGCCTCCTCATAAGGATAACAGGCCGCTCCTAAAAAGGAGTCGTTTTTGGCATTAAGAATTAAGCTTGGAATGCTTACTTGATTTAGAAATTGCTTGCAACTGCTCTTTTTATAATAATCAAACGCGTCTTTAAAGCCGTGGGCCGGTGCTGTATAGGCATCGTCAAAATCTTTGAGCGTTTCAATACGCTCTATAGTTTCTGTGGTAATTTGATCTGGAAATTGCTGTTGCTTTCCCCGTAATTTGGCTAACAAGTGCTTCTTAAAACGCGCGGAGTATAAGACATTTTTTGACTGTAATAATTGATCACATGCATCTTTTAAATCACAAGGCACTGATACGGCAACAGCAGCTTTCAAGCGACTAGAAAGGTTGGTCTGTTCTCCTAAATATTTTAAGAGTAGATTGCCTCCCAAACTATAGCCAAACAAAAATAGATGCTCATAATCTCTAGTGGCCGATATATGATGTAACAAGGCCCCTAGATCTTCCGTTGCTCCTGAATGATACGACTTATACAATCTATTTGGCTCACCACTGCATCCTCTAAAATTTAGAGCACATACATCATACCCATGCTGGTTTAATCTTTTTGCACTCCCAACAATATAATGCCTTTGGGCGTCTCCTTCCAGACCATGTAACAGTACAACTAGTTTTTTGCTGGGCACCAGTGACTCACTCCAATCACTATCTAAGAAATCTCCATCATCTAGTTCAAGGCGTTCTCTTTTTTGGATCACCCCTCTTACTTTCCTAAAAACTCCTGCATAAATAGTAGAAAAATGTCCGTTTCTAAAAGGAAATGGTGGCTTGTAGTGGGATGGTACCAGTGGCATATCCTAGATTTATACCCTATTATTTTGGAAAAGTCTTCAACAAGGCATGTTGTTCTTCAATGGCCTCCGTGAATTCTGATTTTAGCTTATCTGTTAGTTCTGATACCGACACCGTATCTTCTATTAAGGCAGAGCCTTGACCTGCAGACCAAATTGTTTTCCACGCTTTATGTTCGGTATCAAGTTCTTTCCCGAAATCAATTTTCTGATCCTTTTTTAGATCTTCCGCTGTTAGTCCTGCAGCCTCTAAACTTTTGGATAGAAAATTGGCATGAACTCCAGAAATCGCTGCAGTATAGGTTACATCACTAGCACCAGCATCTATAATCATCTGCTGGTAATCTTCGGGGGCTCTACTTTCTTTTACGTTTATAAATCGCGTTCCCATATACGCCAAATCAGCACCCATCTGCATGGCTGAAGCAATATCACGCCCCGTACTTATGCAGCCAGATAAAATAATTGTTTTATCAAAAAATTGCTTGGTTTCCGCCACCAAGGTCATTGGATTAATGGTTCCGGCGTGACCTCCTGCTCCAGCAGCCACAAGAATTAACCCATCTACACCAGCACCCGCTGCCTTTTGCGCATGTCGCTTTTTTATAACATCATGAAAAACGAGGCCCCCATAACTATGAATGGCATCTACCACCATTTGTACCGCACCCAATGAAGTTATCACCAAAGGAACCTTATGCTTTATGCAAAGTTTCACATCTGCCTCCACTCTGGGATTTGTTGGGTGTACCACAATATTAACGCCAAAGGGAGCCGCTTTTTTACCGGTTTCTTCTTCCCAAGCAGCTAGGGTCGTTTTAATTTCAATGAGCCATTCTTCAAATCCTTCACTGGTTCGTTGGTTAAGCGCTGGGAACGTCCCAACAATGCCATTTTTGCAACATTCAATAACCAATTTTGGTCCTGAAATTAAAAACATAGGGGCAGCAATCGCGGGTAAGGACAAGTCCTTAATAAAAGAGGCTTTTTGGCTCATGGTGTTTCTTTTGATATCTATTCAAATCTAGCGTATTTTTGTTAATTATTATGCATGCATAATAGTTAAAGCAATGTACTACAAGGAAATTGAAATTAGGTGGAGTGATATGGATGCCAATAGGCATCTTGCAAATACGGCATATCTCGATTTTGGTGGGCATACTAGAATTGATTTTCTAGCTAGTTTGGGCTTTGACCAAAAGTATATGGCAACCCATCAAATAGGTCCGGTTGTTTTCTATGAACATGTGTATTATTTCAGAGAAGTATTTCCAGGAAAACCTATTAAAGTTTCCTTGGATTTAATGGGCCTAAGTTCTGATGGAATGTTTTTTGAATTTCACCATAATTTCTACGATCATACTGGCAAAAATTTTGCGCATACTGAATTAATGGGCGGCTGGATGAATCTCTCCACAAGAAAATTAATGCCACTTCCAGTAGAGTTATTGGATCGTTTTAAAGAAGTACCTAAACATCCTGATTTTAGGATCTTGACCAAGCAAGATACGCGGGCACACGCTAAAATTCCTAAGGACTTGGTTTAGGTTTTCTACTAGCCAAGTACACGCCAACCAACACCATGATAGCTGCTACTATCTTAACCGTGGTTAAACTATCTTTCCCAGTAATCATTGCAAAAAGAATTCCTATGAGCGGTTGCACATAAATAAAAGCCCCAATTGTACTAGCCTTTAGTTCTGTCATGGCAAAAAGATTAAAAAGATAGGTACAGAAAGTAGTGCCTATAACTACAAAAGCCAAAACGCCATAAGCCCACATTGGCATAGTAGTCCACTGAATCTGCATGAAATCATGAATGGTAATCGGAAAATTTATTAGCAGGGCGATTGTAAATAACCATTTCATTAACGTAAATGGATGGTATTTGGCGACTAATTTTTTGGCAACCACTAGATAGGCTCCGTAGGCCGTAGCATTAAGAATAAAAAGAGAGTTCCCCAATGGAATATTGGGTGCATCTTGGCGTAATTCTGCTCCAAATAAAACCAAGCCTAAGGCTCCTAGGAAACCTAATGCTATGCCAAAACCTTTGTTTTTAGTAATTCGCTCTCTTAGGAAAAATGCCGATAAGATTACCACGATAATGGGACTTATGGTAACCAATACTGAGCTATTGATAGGAGTTGATAATTCTAACCCTTTAAAGAAAGAGAGCATGTTAATAACCATCCCCAACAAGGCAGCACCTACCAATCGCAACCAGTCCCTTTTTTCAATTGATTCTTTAGGACCTAAAAAGGAAATTCCCCAAAATAAAATGGTAGCACCCAAAACACGAAGCAAAATAAAAGCAAAGGGTGTGACATAGGTGGGCATGACTCCCTTTGCAATGGTGTGATTAATGCCATATATGGTGGTGGCACCTAGGGCTGCCAAAAGGGCTAAGGCGCGTTTACTCATCCGTGTAAAGCAGCTTTCGCTCCAGCTACCTGAATTTTGGCATTGCCAATAAAAATCTCATTTTCTACCACTACTACAGGACGCTTTAAAAAGGTGTAGTGTTCTAAGATAAGCTGCTTATAATCGTCCTCACTTAACTCTTGATTGTTAAGTCCGCGCTGACGAAAAAGCATTGCTCTTCTACTAAATAAAGACTCGTATGAATCTGTGAGCGAACGCATTAAATCTAATTCCTCTGGTTGTACCCCTTTTCCTTTTATTTCTCTAAGTTCTACTCCATCTAAAGGTTGTAGTTCTTCTAAAATCTTTTGGCATGTTTTACAGGTTTCTAGGTAGAATATTGTCTTCATATTTTATTTGGTTCTTAACTTAGTAATTACTTTAAAAGATTCGGGAGTGCAGTATGCACGGCAGCCAACGAATGAATCATTGTGGTGTCAAAGGTAGGGATTGAAACTTCTTCTTTTGGAATTAAAATTGGTAGTTCTGTACACCCCAAAATTACGCCCTCTGCTCCCTTAGCTACGAGTGAGTTAATGATCTCTAAGCAGGCCCTTTTACCAGCTTCTGTGAAATTTCCTTTTACCAGCTCATTATAAATTAGTGTTTGTAGAAAAGCACGATCTTCTGCCTCAGGAATCATTACTTCTAATCCGTATTCCTCTGCTAAAATTGATTTATAAAAATCACGTTCCATAGTAAATTGTGTGCCCAAAAGTCCCACTTTTTTGAGCCCTTTCGCGGCGATAGCATCTCCTGTGGCTCTCGCAATATGTAAGAAGGGTATTGAAATACTGGTTTCTATGGCCTGTGCAACCATATGAATAGTATTGGTGGCTAACAGGAGTACATCAGCCCCTGCCTTTTCTAATCTACTGGCTTCAATTGCCATTAATTGTCCAATTCGTTCCCAATTATCCTCAAAAGATAGTTTTTCGATTTCTGCAAAATCTACAGAACTCATTAGAATCTTAGCAGAATGGGTTCCTCCTAATTTTTCTGCCACAATCTCATTGAGGTATTCATAGTAAAACTTGGAAGACTGCCAACTCATTCCGCCGATTAATCCAATTGTTTTCATGATGCTATTTTCTTTTAGAAAGCATTTCTGCTCCGTCAATTTTAACGTTTAGTAACCAGTTTAGCAAACCCGCTCTCCCAGGCCTTTGCTTCTGTGATGGGGCTTCCGTGTTACAACTTAGGGCTGCTTTCATACTACTTTTATTATATTGATATTTCGCTAATTCTAGATATGTTAGATAAAAAAATTACAGGTCCTCTTTTAATGCTTCAACATACTTTTTAAGTACTTCTTCGTTTCTTCTGTAATACGTCCACTTGCCATGCCTAGTTGGGATCACCAAGTTGGCATTTTGCATGGCGTTGAGATAGGTTGAAATAGTGGATTGTGATAACCCTGCCTTGTCTTGAATGTACCCTACACAAACCCCATCATTAAAATGATCAATATCTTGATGGGGAGGAAAGTTCGCCGCCGGATCTTTTAACCATTTTAAAATCTGTACCCTTGTTGTATTAGATAAGATTTTGCTTATTT
This sequence comes from uncultured Croceivirga sp., assembly GCA_964601965.1. Taxonomy (GTDB): domain Bacteria; phylum Bacteroidota; class Bacteroidia; order Flavobacteriales; family Flavobacteriaceae; genus Croceivirga. The sequence goes on along the minus strand of CAZRPJ010000002.1, from coordinate 88,095 downwards.
CAACTATATTCACAGAACGAAGATATAAATTATATTTACATATCTAGAATATTAGATATGTTTTAACACAGTGAGATGGATCAACTATTTACAATTACGCAGCAAAACCGGAAAATTTTGCATCGTTTTCTTGAGAATACCCCAAAGGACTTGCTCTTTCGTATTCCTGAAGGTTTTAATAATAATATTTGGTGGAATATTGCACACGTCGTAGTTACGCAACAAAAATTGGTCTATGGGTTAAGTGGCTTACCATTACATATCTCACAAGAGCTTGTTGAACGCTATCAAAAAGGAAGTTTCCCGGAAGGAATGCCTTCTTCCACAGAAATTGACACGATTGCCAAAGCGCTTTTTGAGCTTCCGGAAAAAACAAAAATAGCGTACGATAAAGGTGTCTTTACATCTTTTAACTCATATATGACAACCCCAAAGGTGGGTTTAAACAGTGTGGAAGATGCCATTGCCTTCAATGTTTTTCATGAAGGGCTGCACTTAGGGAGTATTATGGCCTTGCACCGCGCTGTAAAAGTGTAATTTTGCGCCCAACTTTCGAACAAAGATTTCATGACAGCAAAAAATCTAAAATTCAACAGTAAAACTATTCACGGTGGGCAGGCACCTGATGCCGCTTACGGAGCTGTAATGCCTCCCATCTATCAAACCTCTACTTATGCCCAGTCTACCCCAGGTGGTCATAAAGGTTTTGAATACTCCAGGAGTGCTAATCCAACTAGAACAGCGCTTGAAAATTCATTAGCAAGCATAGAAAATGGATCGTATGGCCTTGCCTTTGCAAGTGGCCTTTCTGCCATTGATGCCGTTATAAAATTATTAGAGCCCGGAGATGAGGTGATTTCTACGAATGACCTTTATGGTGGTAGTTATCGCTTGTTTCGCCAAGTTTTTGAAAAGTTTGGCATTCAATTTCACTTTATGGGCATGCAAAGTGTCGCTGCTATTGAAGAGAAAATCACCAAGAATACTAAGCTCATTTGGGTAGAAACTCCTACCAATCCAATGATGAATGTTATAGATATTGCGGCAATATCTAAAGTAGCTAAGGAACATAATATTCTCCTGGCCGTAGACAATACTTTTGCCACGCCGTATCTACAACGCCCATTAGATTTAGGGGCAGATATTGTAATGCATTCCGCTACCAAATATTTAGGAGGACATAGTGATGTAGTGGTTGGAGCCTTAGTGGTAAAAGACAAAGATTTGGCAGACAAGCTCTATTTCATTCAAAATGCTAGTGGTGCCGTCTGTGGCCCAATGGATAGCTTTCTAACCTTAAGAGGTATTAAAACACTTCATGTAAGAATGCAACGCCACAGTGAAAATGGAAAAGCCGTTGCCCACTATCTAAGAACACATCCGAAAATTGAAAAGGTGTATTGGCCTGGTTTTGAAGATCATCCTAATCATGATATTGCAAAATCGCAAATGGATGATTTTGGAGGAATGATCTCTTTTATTCCCAAGGGCAGTTCCTTTGAAGACGCTGTGAAAATTGTAGAAAACCTAAAAGTATTTACCCTTGCAGAGTCCTTAGGTGGCGTAGAAAGCCTAGCCGGACACCCTGCGAGTATGACCCACGCAAGTATCCCAAAAGAGGAACGTGAAAAAAGTGGTGTCGTAGATTCTTTAATTCGCTTAAGTGTTGGTATTGAAGACGCAGAAGACCTCATTGCAGACTTGGAACAGGCAATAGGTTAATAAAATTGAAAAAAAATCAATTTTTTGGCGTGGAATTATATTCTTGGCATATTTTTGCCGTTATATTCCTAATTCGATAAAATTTGGTCTTTTTAGAAGGCCCTAATTAACAATTTACCAATCCCTTTATGGAAGCAAAGATTAAAGCATTTATGGATGAGGTGAAATCCCGAAACGGACATGAACCAGAATTCATCCAAGCTGTGCAAGAAGTTGCAGAGACTGTAATTCCTTACATTGTTAAACATGATATCTATCACGGCAAGAATATTCTACTAAGAATGGTAGAGCCGGAACGCCTCATTTCTTTTAGAGTTGCTTGGGTAGATGATGATGGAGAAATTCACGTAAATAGAGGCTATCGAATACAAATGAATTCGGCAATTGGCCCTTACAAAGGCGGTCTTCGTTTTCATCCAACAGTAAACGCTAGCGTTTTAAAATTCTTGGCTTTTGAACAAGTATTTAAAAACAGCTTAACCACCCTTCCTATGGGCGGTGGTAAAGGGGGTTCTGATTTTGATCCCAAAGGAAAATCAGACGATGAGGTGATGCGTTTTTGCCACGCCTTCATGACCGAATTATGTCGCCATATTGGACCTAATACCGATGTTCCTGCGGGAGATATTGGAGTAGGATCTAGGGAAATTGGATTCCTATTTGGAATGTATAAAAAGATAAGAAATGAATTTACAGGAGTCCTTACTGGAAAAGGACGTTCTTGGGGAGGTTCTCTTATTAGACCTGAAGCTACTGGGTATGGTACAGTGTATTTTGCAGATAGTATGCTTAAGACCAAAGGAGAGACTTTTGAAGGAAAATCTGTGGTCATTTCCGGTTCAGGAAATGTGGCCCAATTTGCTGCCGAAAAGGTACTTCAATTAGGTGGTAAAGTGTTGACGATGTCTGATTCTGGCGGATACATCGTGGATAAAGATGGAATTGATGAGGAGAAGCTTGCCTGGGTTATGGATCTAAAGAATAACCGTAGAGGAAGAATTTCTGAGTATGCCGATAAATATGCCTCCGCAGAATACCACAAAGGCAAAACACCTTGGGAAGTAGCTTGTGATGTGGCCTTGCCTTGTGCTACCCAAAACGAATTAGACGGCAATGATGCAAAAACACTTCTAGGAAATGGTTGTATGGCTGTTTCAGAAGGAGCTAACATGCCTTCTACCCCAGAAGCAATTCATGCTTTTCATGAAGCTAAAATTTTATTTGCTCCCGGAAAAGCTTCCAATGCAGGAGGGGTGGCTACCTCTGGTTTAGAGATGTCTCAAAACTCATTGCGAATTTCGTGGACAAGAGATGAAGTAGACGAACGTCTAAAAGCAATTATGGATGACATTCATACTTCTTGTATTGAATATGGTACGGAAGAAGATGGGTATTGTAATTACGTAAAAGGCGCTAATATTGCCGGCTTTGTTAAAGTAGCAGATGCTATGTTAGCACAAGGAGTGATATAAGTATTGATCCTTATTAAAATAACTAGACCCGTTAGTTTATCATGAGCTAACGGGTTTTTATATTTGAAGATGCGAGTTACCACCAAGGCTATTATTCTTTCATCCATAAAATATGGCGATACTAGTCTCATCGTAAAAGCCTTCACGCGTTCAGATGGTCTCAAGACCTACCTGCTAAAAGGTATCCTAACATCAAAAAAAGGGAAACTGAAACCAGCGTTGTTTCAACCTATGACTCAGCTAGAACTGGTGGCAATCCATAAAAACAAAGGCACTTTAGAACGTATTATTGAAGCAAAGGTGTTGCACCACTATCAAACCATCCATGCCAACATTCCAAAGAATTCCATTACCCTTTTTTTGGCGGAAACACTTAGTATTGCCATTCGTGAAGAAGAGGAAAATCCTGCCTTGTTTGGCTTTTTGGAATATGCCTTCTTATGGTTAGACCATCATAATGAAAGTGCAAACTTTCACCTGTTATTTTTATTGCAGCTAACCAACTATCTTGGTTTTCAACCTGATGATTCTGAGCAACAATTCCCTTATTTTGACCTTCAGGAAGGCTGCTTTGTTCAATCTCCAGGACTCAACCCCATTTTAGAAGGGGAAGAACTTAGGGCATTTAAACAATTTTTAGGCATAAATTTTGATGGGTTATTGAATGTAAAACTAAATAACAATCAACGCCAAGAACTCTTAAAAAAACTGCTTTTGTATTTTCAATTACATTTGCACGATTTCAGAACGCCCAAGTCCTTGGCGGTTTTAAATGCAGTTTTCCATTAATATGCGGAACATCTTAGTTTCCATAAGTTTATTCGTTGTTTTTCAATTGAGCGCTCAAAAGGCAACCCTTTTGGATGCCAAGACCGGCGCACCCATTTCTAATGCCGCTGTCTTTAATGTAGATAAGTCAACAACTACCATCTCTGATCTTAATGGCGTGTTCGATTTAACTCCTTTTAAAAAGAATGAAAGAATTACCATAAAACATCTGAGTTATATGGTAGTGCAAACCACCAAAGAAAGCATACGAAAACGTGGCGGCTATGTCTATATGGAGGTTAGTCCAGAACAACTAGAAGAAGTAGTACTCTCTGTTTCTAAATGGGAACAACAGCGAAAAGATATCCCTCAGAAAATTGCCACTATCAACGCACAGACCATTGCGTTTAACAATCCCCAGACCGCTGCAGATCTATTGCAAAGTAGCGGACAGGTATTTGTACAAAAAAGTCAGCTAGGAGGTGGTAGCCCCATGATACGTGGTTTTGCAACCAACAGAGTATTATTATCCGTAGATGGCGTTCGTATGAACAATGCTATTTTTAGAGGAGGAAATGTACAGAACGTTATTTCCATAGATCCTTTTACCGTAAAAAACACCGAGGTGATTTTTGGACCAGGTTCTGTCATCTACGGCAGCGATGCCATTGGTGGAGTCATGAACTTTTTTACCTACGAGCCTCGCTTTTCTTTTAATGATAGCCTCGCATTTTCAGGAAATGCCTTGTATAGATTTTCTTCTGCCAATAATGAAAGTACTGCCCATGTAGATTTTAATCTTGGTCACCAAACCTGGGCTAGTTATACCAGCCTAACGTATTCTAATTTTGGCGATTTAAGAATGGGACGGCACGGACCAGATTCTTATTTACGAAACAATTTTGTGGTACGAGAAAATGGAATGGATGTACTGCAAAACAATGAAAATCCACTGGTACAGAATCCATCGGGCTATGATCAAATAAACCTACTTCAAAAATTCCATTACCAACCCAATTCTAACTGGGATTACACTTTAGGATTATATTACTCAGAAACTTCAGACTTTGCTAGATATGATCGGCTTATACGCCCTAACACTTCTGGAGATGGTTTGCGATCTGCAGAATGGTTTTATGGACCACAAAAGTGGTTTATGGGTAACCTTCAGATTGTAAAAAAAGGGAAGAACAAATTTTTTAGTGGCGCTAAACTAACAACCGCTTACCAGTTTTTTGAAGAGAGTAGAAATGAACGTAGTTTTCAAGAAGTTGATCTTTTCCAGTCACGAGAAAAATTAGGGGCATTCTCAGTAAATCTAGATTTTGAAAATAAAAAAATTGGGGATCTTGCCCTCTACTATGGTGCGGAATACCTCTTTAACAAAGTAAATTCTAAAGGAAGTACCCGTAACATTGAAACTGCTGAAACTGTAGCCTCGGCATCACGGTACCCAGACGGAGCAACTTGGCAAACCTTTGCGGGCTACGTGAACGGAGAGTATGGCATCCAACCCAATCTTACCCTATTGGCTGGACTGCGATACAGCCAGGTTTGGGTCGATGCAAAATTTAACGACACCTTCTTTCCATTTCCTTTTACGGAAGCAGATATAATCACAGGTGCGCTAACAGGTAGTTTGGGACTAAGTTGGTTTCCTTCTACCAATTGGCAAATTACTATTAATGGATCTACAGGCTTTAGAGCTCCGAATATAGATGATGTAGGGAAGGTTTTTGACTCTGAACCAGGTTCCGTAGTGGTCCCCAATCCTGATCTAGAACCCGAATATGCCTACAATATTGATTTTGGAATGCGTAAAAATTTTGAAGACAAATTGGTGCTAAAAGCCTCCGCGTACTACACCTACCTTGTTGATGCTCTAGTTCGCCGTGATTTTACCTTTAATGGCGAACGGGAGATTGAATACAATGGAGAATTAAGCAACGTACAAGCCATACAAAACGCGGCAAATGCCTATGTCTATGGGTTTGAGTTTGGGGCAGAAGCCTTTTTAAATGACAAACTATCATTTCTTGGCAATCTTACACTCACAGAAGGTATTGAAGAAGATGATTCTGGATTAGAATCTCCTGCAAGGCATGTAGCACCAACCTTTGCAGATGCGCATCTTATTTGGAAAGATGAGAAGTTTAAAGCAGACTTTTTTCTGAATTATAATGGCGAACTCCCCTTTTCAGATCTAGCATTTTCCGAACGGAACAAAGAATTTATTTACGCCCAAGACAATGATGGAAACCCCTTCTCTCCTTCTTGGTATACCTTAAATTTTAGATCGAAATACCAATTTACCAACGCCTTTCATACGAATTTGGCGTTAGAAAACATAACAGATCAACGGTATCGTACGTATTCCTCAGGTATTGTTGCCCCAGGGATTAACTTCGTAGTGGGACTTGGCTATAGCTTTTAAGAAAAGTCCCTGACAAAACGCCAAGGACTTTCTAATAGTCTAATGGTCGTCTGTAGCTTCTTCTACTTTTTTTGCCGCCTCATTCAGTGCTTCTTTTGCTTCTTCTGTAGCAGCATCCACTTTTTCTTTCACTCCATCTGCAGCAGCTTCTCCCGCAGCTTTTAAACTGTCAATTGCTTGCTCTCCTGCTTCTTGAGCTTTTTCCATTGCTTCTTCACCTGCCTTTTGAAGATTGTTGCCGGCTTCTTTTAAATTTTCTTCCGCTTTTTCTAAAGCAGCCTCTGTAGTATCTACAGCTTCCTCTGCCTTTTTAGTGGTTTCCTTGCAAGCCATAAATGAAATGGACAATGCCATTGCGAATAAAGTAATTCCTAATTTTTTCATTGTAACTGGTTTTTTAATAAGACACCAACATTTTGTAAAAAGTCACATAAGAGACTTTAATCCCTTACGAACTTCATGGTAAGCCATTTACGACGCATAAATGGCAGTTTTTTGTTGTTATTTGATTAATTTTGCAAACTTAATTTTGAGACGCCGTTGTCCTATGAAGTTTGAAGAATACAAAGGGCTAAACCTGCCTAAAGTAGCGGAAGAAGTTCTCTCCTTTTGGAAAGAGAATGACATCTTTGAAAAAAGTGTCACTACCAGAGAGGGGAAGGAGAGTTATGTTTTTTATGAAGGACCTCCTTCTGCCAACGGTATGCCAGGTATTCACCATGTTATGGCGCGTACTATTAAAGATATCTTTCCTAGGTACAAAACCATGAAAGGGTATCAGGTAAAACGTAAAGCAGGCTGGGATACTCATGGTCTTCCCATAGAACTTGGGGTAGAAAAAGAATTGGGTATTACCAAAGAGGATATTGGCAAAAAAATCTCCGTAGAAGAATATAACGAAGCGTGTAGAAAAGCTGTCATGCGCTACACAGACGTTTGGAATAAAATGACCGAAATGGTGGGGTATTGGGTAGATATGGACGACCCTTACATTACCTACAAGTCTAAGTATATGGAATCTGTTTGGTGGTTGCTAAAGCAGATTTATGACAAAGGCCTTATTTACAAAGGTTACACCATACAACCTTATTCTCCCAAAGCAGGAACCGGTTTAAGTTCTCATGAATTAAACCAACCAGGTACCTACCAAGATGTCACAGACACTACAGTTACCGCTCAGTTCGAAGCTGTAAAAGAGACCCTGCCAGAAGCGCTACAACAAATAGAAGGATCCTTATTTTTCCTAGCATGGACTACGACTCCTTGGACGCTCCCTTCTAATACGGCACTTACTGTGGGGCCAAAAATCGATTATGTATTGGTAAAAACATTTAACCAGTACACCTTTGAGCCAATGCATGTAATCTTAGCAAAGGCTTTGGTAGAAAAGCAGTTTAGCGGCAAGTATATTAAAACAGAAGAGGAGGAAGCCTTTGAAACATACACCTCGGGAGATAAAAAGATTCCATACAAACCAATTCAAGAATTTAAGGGTACGGATTTAGTTGGGATACGATATCATCAATTAATTGATTATGCGCTTCCATATCAAAATCCAGAGAACGCATTTCGCGTAATCGCAGGAGATTTTGTAACCACAGAAGATGGAACAGGAATCGTTCATACCGCCCCTACTTTTGGAGCTGATGATGCCTTGGTTGCCAAATTGGCAAGTCCTCCAGTGCCCCCACTATTGGTGTTAGATGAAAATAACAACCCTGTGCCGTTGGTAGACTTACAAGGTAAGTTTCGGCCAGAGTTAAGAGAGTTTGGAGGCAAGTATGTAAAGAATGAATACTACACAGAAACGGCCGCTCCGGAAAAATCTGTGGATGTTGAGATTGCCATCAAACTAAAAATTGAAAACAAAGCATTTAAAGTAGAAAAATACGTGCACAGCTACCCCAATTGTTGGCGCACAGATAAACCTATTTTGTACTATCCATTAGACTCATGGTTTATTAAAGTGACAGATGTTAGGGACAAGATGTTTGCCTTGAACCAAACCATTAATTGGAAACCACAATCTACAGGTGAAGGTCGATTTGGGAATTGGCTAGCAAATGCAAATGATTGGAATTTATCACGCTCTCGTTATTGGGGGATACCGCTCCCAATCTGGCGCACAGAAGATGGCCAAGAAGAGAAAATGATAGGTTCTGTGGCAGAATTAAAAGAAGAGATGGCTGCTGCAATTGCTGCCGGATTCATGAAAGAAGATATCTTTCAGGATTTTGTGGTAGGCGATATGAGTGAAGCCAATTATGATAGAATAGACCTACACAAAAATATTGTTGATCAAATTACCCTAGTTTCTTCCTCGGGGAAACCAATGAAACGTGAAAGTGATCTTATTGATGTGTGGTTTGATAGTGGTTCCATGCCCTATGCACAATGGCATTATCCATTTGAAAATAAAGCCCTTATTGATGAAGGCGAAGCGTTTCCAGCTAATTTCATTGCAGAAGGTGTAGACCAAACACGTGGCTGGTTCTATACGTTACATGCCATTGGCACCATGGTTTTTGATTCGGTTGCCTATAAAAATGTGGTTTCGAACGGCTTGGTTCTTGACAAGGATGGCAAAAAAATGTCGAAACGTTTGGGCAATGCGGTAGACCCCTTCGAGGCTTTACCAGAACATGGGGCAGATGCCGTACGTTGGTATATGATATCCAATGCCAATCCATGGGATAATTTAAAGTTCGATATGGATGGGGTTCAAGAGGTAAAGCGTAAATTTTTTGGTACGCTTTACAATACCTATTCCTTCTTTGCCTTGTATGCAAATATTGATGGATTTACCTTTTCCGAAACTGAAAAGCCCCTTGCAGAAAGGCCTGAATTAGACCAGTGGATTCTCTCGGAGCTTAATACCCTGATTAAAGAAGTAGACGAAGCGTATGGTGACTATGAACCAACAAAAGCTGCTAGAGCAATTTCAGATTTTGTTCAGGAAAACTTATCTAATTGGTACGTACGTTTAAGCAGACGCCGTTTCTGGAAAGGTGATTATGGTTCAGATAAAATATCGGCCTACCAGACCTTACATACCTGTCTTTTAACCACTGCTAAATTAATGGCTCCTATTGCCCCTTTCTTTGCGGAACAGTTGTACAAAGATTTAGATAAGGTTACCCAAAAAGAGGGGGTAGAAAGTGTGCATCTCGCTCTTTTTCCAGAGCATCAAGCAGCTATGGTAAATAAGGAACTAGAGCAAAAAATGGAGATCGCACAGAAGATTTCTTCCTTGGTGCTTTCCATTCGTCAAAAAGAAAAAATCAAAGTAAGACAACCGCTTAGTAAAGTAATGATCCCTGTTTTGAATGCTACGCAACGAAGTACTATTTTGGCGGTTAGTGACTTAATTAAGTCTGAAGTTAATGTGAAGGAAATAGAATTGTTAGATGACGCATCTGGAATTCTTGTGAAGAACATAAAACCAAACTTTAAGGTGTTAGGCCCTAAATATGGGAAGGAAATGAAGGCTATTTCCAACGCTATCCAAGGGCTAGATCAGGGAGATATCCAAAAAATTGAACAAGAAGGCGAAATATCACTACAACTAGAAAATAAAAGCATTAAATTACAGTTGTCGGATGTAGAGATTACCTCGCAGGATATTGAAGGATGGTTGGTCGCTAGTGCTGGACCACTAACGGTGGCCTTAGACATTACAATAGATGAGGCCCTTAAAGATGAGGGAATTGCTAGAGAATTAGTCAACCGAATTCAAAACTTGAGAAAGGAATCTGGTTTAGAAGTGACCGATAAAATAGAATTAAAAATTCTAAAGGACGGAAATGTAGAAAAGGCGATCGCAAGAAACGAAGCGTATTTAAAAAGCGAAACCCTCACTGCAATTCTTAACCTAGAAGAACATTTAGAAGAGGGAACAGAAGTTACCTTTGATGATGTACAAACAAAATTATTCATTCAAAAACATTGAACCATGGCGCAGGATACTAAAGTGAGATATTCCGATAAGGATTTAGCAGAATTCAAGGAATTGATAGAAGCAAAAATTGAAAAAGCACAAAAACATCTGGAGTTATTAAAAAGCTCTTATATGAATGATGGCAACAACGGGACAGATGACACAGCTCCTACGTTTAAAGCCTTTGAGGAAGGCTCTGAAACTATGAGCAAAGAAGCAAATACCCAGTTGGCTATTCGTCAAGAGAAATTTATTCGAGACTTAAAAAATGCCATCCTACGTATTGAAAATAAAACCTACGGTGTCTGCCGTGTTACTGGTAAACTTATCAATAAGGAGCGTCTTAAGTTAGTACCACATGCTACATTAAGCATTGAAGCTAAAAACATGCAGAAATAAGCCCTGTTAAAATGACTGCCAGCGGCAAATATCTGCTGTTAGTATTCTTTTTTGTTGGAAGTTATTGGGGACTGGCTCAAAAGCTTGTGGAAAAGAGCATTTTAAATCCACAAGCACGATTTGTTGAGATTAATGGCAAAGACTGCTTTAAAGTCTCCTTAAAGACGCATGCCACTCCCGTTATTAGAATAGAGGCTTCTTTAGAAGGAGAATACGCCAAAGATTTAGCCATTAAGATGGAAGAGGATGGTGCTAACATCTTTATAAGTGCAGCTTTTTTACCAAGCTTTTCTGATTTTAATGACAAATTGAGCGCCCATAAAGTAATCTCCATAGAACTCAAAATAACCTTACCAGAATTCATGAAGGTTTCATTTTATAGTACCAACACCAACTTAATAGCTACTGGCAGTTACAATTCTCTGGGAATACAACTGGATGATGGAAAGTGTACCCTTTCTAATATTGCCAACTCGATTAATGTAAAAACACAACGCGGTGAAATTAGATTACAACAGGTATCAGGGACCATTAAAGCTAAAAGTGAGTATGGTAAAATAAGCAAAGGAGCTGTCTTAGAAGGTTCCGCAACTTTTGATCTCTATTCTGTAGAAGGTGATATTTTTGTTAACCTCCCCTAACCGCTAATTACCTATTTTTGCGGCACTGAATTAAAATCCATGACCCTTAAGAAGTCACTCCTTATTATCCTAGTAGTTTTACTTATTGATCAAATAAGTAAGATTTACATTAAAACTCATTTTGAACTAGGAGATTCTGTGGAAGTTTTTTCATGGTTTAAAATTTTATTCATAGAAAATGAAGGTGCAGCATGGGGTACCAAGCTCAGTGATATTTTACCAATATCTGAATCTGCCGGTAAATTGTTTCTTACCATATTTCGATTGTTTGCCATTGCAGGTATTGGTTATTGGTTGTATGATATCATAAAAAAGCAATCGCCTAGAATCCTTGTTTTAGCCGTTTCTCTCATTTTTGCGGGGGCTTTCGGAAATATCATCGATTCTGTTTTCTATGGTACGCTGTTTAATGACAGCGTGAATCAGACAGCAACGCTTTTTTCAGACCAACCTTACGGGAAACTTTTTTATGGTAAAGTGGTAGACATGCTCTACTTTCCACTTATAGACACCACGTGGCCAGAATGGGTCCCAAAATATGGAGGTACTAGTTTTAGATTTTTTGAACCTATTTTTAATGTAGCTGATACTGCCATAAGTGTAGGTGTGGGTATCCTTTTAGTCTTTAATAAAAAGGCTTTTGCCAAGTAAGACTGGCACGCTAAAATTCATAGGTGTTAGTAGGGGTAACACAATAATTTAAGGGAATATCATATTCATTGATACCTTCTATCTTTTCAACTGGTTCAAAGAGCGAAAGACCAACTTTTACAACATCTTTTCGGCAGTTTTTCAGGAAGACATCATAAAATCCCCCGCCATATCCTACGCGATTGCCAGCTTTATCAAAAGCCAGTAATGGTACAAACACTACATCTAATTGCTGCTCATTGATTAAGATCCCCTCTATTGGCTCAGGAATTCCCCAGCTATTTTTAGTGAAAAGGGTACTATCTGTAAGCAAGTAATGATGTAGATTATTTTTCTCGTGAATCTTTGGGATCACCACATGCTTATCCTTTCCTTGTAGTAAGGAAATTATAGGCTGCGTATCAATTTCTTTTTTTTCGGCGATGGAAAGAAAAATGTGAAAAAAAGAAAAATTCCAGAGGGGTAATTTTAATACCCTATTGGCTATCTGAATACTAAAATCGTCCACCTGCGCTGTTGGAAGTAGCAGTCGATCTTTTAAAAATTGTTTTCTTAAATGTAATTTATGCATCCTAACGGAATAGGATCTAGAAGGATTGGGGGAAACCTTTATACGCTATTCTTTAGTAGAAACAGCTACAAATATTCTAAAGAAAAGCATTAGAATAAGGTACATACCCAAGACGATTAAATAGTTTTCCATGTCTTAACGATAACTTGGCTTAAAAATAAAGAATTTTTCTATTAAATAACCACGAAGTGCATCATTTTTCCGTTGAAATACACGTTTTTATAAAATAATTAACGCCAGACTCCTACAACAACGGCCAAAATTTTTTGATTATCGCTGCTAAAGGCTGCAAAAAGATCAGTCGATTACATTTTCTAGATTTCCCTTTCTTGACAAAAAAGGTTTAAAAAAACATAGTACCTTCATATCAGGAATTATTTTGCTTTTTTCTCATGGCTAACATCCCTATTGATGTTCAATTAAACACCATACCGAATAATCCAGGAGTCTATCAGTTTTATGATTCAGAGGATCAGGTACTGTATGTTGGGAAAGCCAAAAACTTAAAGAAAAGAGTAAGTTCTTACTTCACAAAAAACCATGAGTACGGTAAAACAAGAGTCATGGTAAAAAAAATTGTGTCTATAAAACACATTGTTGTAGCCACAGAATCTGATGCCTTATTATTAGAAAATAGTCTAATCAAAAAATACCGCCCTCGGTATAATGTCTTATTACGAGATGATAAAACGTATCCTTGGATATGTATTAAAAATGAGCGGTTCCCCAGGATATTTCCTACTCGGAAATTAATTAAAGATGGTTCTGAATATTATGGCCCCTTCACGAGTATGCGCACTGTTCGAACGTTACTAGATCTTGTTAAAAGCGTCTACCCTTTACGCACATGTAACTACGATTTATCGCAAGAAAAAATTGAAGCAGGGAAGTTTAAAAAATGTCTGGAATTTCATCTTGGAAATTGTAAAGCGCCTTGCGAAGGACTGCAGAATGCGGAAGAGTATCATCGGCAAATCAATGATATTCGTGACATCATAAAAGGAAATTTTAAAAGTTCGCTTCGTTATTTCAGGCATCAAATGAAGGAACATGCCGAGAACATGGAATTTGAAAAAGCACAATTAATTAAGGAGAAAATAGAAGTGCTAGAGAATTACCAAGTAAAATCTACAGTTGTAAATCCTAAGATTAGTAATGTAGATGTTTTCGCCATTCATTCAGACGAAACACACGCCTATGTTAATTTCTTACAGATTTCCCACGGTGCCATTATCCGCTCCCATACCATGGAGATCAAGAAAAAACTGGATGAAGACAACCAAGAGCTTTTACGATTGGCCATTATAGAACTTCGCCAAAGATTCTCCTCAGAATCCAAAGAAATTTATGTGCCAATTCCAGTAGCACTCGATTCGTCTGTTAAAATAACCATCCCCAAACTTGGAGATAAAAAACGTGTACTAGATTTATCCTTGCAAAACGCAAAGATGTTTCGTCAAGAACGCTTTAAGCAAATGCGCATAGTAGATCCAGACAGGCATGCCAAACGCATCATGGCTCAAATGAAAGCAGACCTACGACTTTCAGAAGAGCCAAGGCACATAGAGTGTTTTGACAATTCTAACATTCAAGGAAATAACCCCGTAGCGGCCTGTGTTGTTTTTAAGAATGGAAAGCCTAGTAAAAAAGAATACCGGCATTTTAATATAAAAACCGTGAAAGGGCCCGATGACTTTGCATCTATGGAAGAGGTAGTATTTAGACGCTACCGTCGTTTATTGAATGAAGCAGAGAGCTTGCCACAACTCATTGTCATTGATGGAGGTAAGGGACAACTTTCTTCTGCCCTAAAAAGCCTTGATGTCTTAGGGCTCCGTGGTAAAATTGCCATTATTGGAATTGCTAAAAGACTTGAAGAAATCTATTTCCCTGAAGATCCCATTCCATTGTATTTAGATAAAAAATCTGAAACACTAAAAATCATTCAACAGCTGCGGAATGAAGCCCACCGTTTTGGTATTACATTCCACAGAAATAAACGAAGCAATGCAGCTATAAATACAGAACTAGAGGCTATTGAAGGTATTGGTCAAAAAACCGCCGAAGAACTTTTAAAGGAATTTAAATCTGTTAAACGAATTAAAGAAGCTTCCTTAGAACAACTAACCACGTCCATTGGTAGAGCCAAAGCAAAAAAAGTCTATGAATCGTTTCATTAAATACCAATGCCAAAAAAACTAATAGCCCTCTTTTTGTTTGTATTTACCCAAATGATCGTTGCCCAAGAGCAAAAAATTGGGTTGGTTTTAAGTGGTGGTGGCGCTAAAGGTTTAGCCCATATTGGTGCGCTTAAGGTAATAGATAGTTTAGGGATTAAAATAGATTATGTAGGAGGAACAAGTATGGGCGCCATTGTTGGGGGGCTTTATGCCTCGGGCTATTCTGGCCATCAACTAGATTCTATTTTTAAAGCAACAGACCTTACCAAACTCATTCAAGACATTGTACCAAGAAGTGCTAAAACCTTTTATGAAAAAGAAGACTCTGAGCGTTATGCGCTGAGCCTTCCTTTCGACAATTTTAAGGTCTCCTTCCCAGAAGGGATTTCCGGTGGGCAAAATATTTACAACGAGTTCGTTCGCCTTCTTTATCACGTGAAAGACATTCAAGATTTTAATAAACTACCCATCCCATTTTTATGTATTGCTACAAATATTGAAACGGGGAAACCCATTTTGTTAGACCAAGGGTACTTGCCGGAAGCAATCATGGCCAGTGGCACCCTCCCTTCTTTATTCGAGCCCTCAGAGGTGGACAATCAAATCTTAATTGATGGTGGGGTGGTTAATAATTACCCAATTGATGAATTAAAAGAAAAAGGGGCCACCCTAATCATTGGTGTAGATGTTCAAGATGCATTAGCCAACAGAGAAGATCTTTCTTCTGCAACAGAAATTCTTGTTCAAATAAATAACTACCGTACCGTAAAAGATATGGTTGTTAAGGCTGCACAGACCGATATTTATTTAAAACCAGATATTAAAGATTTTTCTGTTATTGATTTTGAACGAAGGGACGAAATAATTGAAAACGGTGCCATTGAAGCAAGAAAACAAATGGCTGCTTTACAAAATGCCCTTAAAAACCAACCTGCCAAGAAAATTCCTGTCAAAAAACCCACTAAAGCAAAAGACAGCTTAACCATTAACCGACTTATTTTAACGGGAAATGAAAACTACACTCGTGCCTACATAAAAGGGAAACTACGGTTTAACTTAGGTGACAAAATATCCTTCGAAAAGCTTCGTCAAGGCATGGGTAATCTTTCTGCCACAGGAAATTTTAAAGCCATACGATACAAACTGGTTTCTAACGGACTAGGAACCGATCTAGTTCTAAATCTTCGGGAAAACCCCAATACCATGTACATTAAAATGGGGGCGCATTATGATGATTTATTCAAAAGTGCAGCGCTCATAAATCTCACTAAAAAGAACCTTCTTTTTAGAGATGACGTGGCTTCTTTTGATATTATTCTAGGGGATCATGTACGTTACAATTTTCAGTATTACCTAGACAAAGGTTTCTATTGGAGTTTTGGTATTAATTCTATGTTTACAGACTTTGATGAGGAGATCGATTTTGATGTTATAAGAACCAATTTTGATGTTAGAGACGATCCTAATATTGGAGAAATAAGCCTGGATGTTACAGATCTTACCAACCAGATATATTTACAAACAGTGCTGCGCGAAGAGTTTGCCTTTCGAATTGGTTTAGAACATAAATTATTGCGTTACAGTACGCGTACGCTAAGCAATTTACCGCCCGATGAAAATGCAGATTTTGAACCCACAGAAGAAGGCCGTGTATTCTTTGAAGACAGTAATTATTTCAACACTTATGGGAGATTGGTACTAGATACCTATGACGATAAATATTTCCCAAGAAAAGGCCTCTTCTTCGATGGAGATTTTCATTGGTACTTGTTTTCATCAGATTTCAATAATAATTTCAGGTCTTTTTCGGTGTCAAAAGCTCGAATGGGGTTTGCTTTTGAACCCGTTTCAAAACTGGCTTTAAATATTGAGACCGAAGGGGGATTTAAATTGGGCACCTCCCCTGTTACCTCTTTCGACTTTGTTTTAGGGGGATTCGGAAATGACCTCATTAATAATTTCATTCCTTTCTTTGGGTATGAGTTCTTAAGCCTCCCAGGAAATAGTTATGTTAAGGCCTATGCGCGTCTAGATTATCAACTATCTCCTAAAAGTCATTTGTTATTCGCTGCGAATGTGGCCAATGTAGAGGATGATCTTTTTAGAACCGGAGAATGGTTCACAGCTCCTGACTTTTCCGGCTATGGAATTGGCTATGGTTTAGATTCGTTTATTGGTCCGGTTCAAGTCTACTATTCTTTCTCTCCACAAATCAACGATACTACTGTCTTTTTTAGCGTCGGGTTCTGGTTTTAACACCAATTTTATTAAGGAATTCTAAAAGACAAACTGTGGTTCGTTAAAGTTGGTTAAAAACCTATTTAGCGTAGAAACGAGGCCTATATTTGTGTGGTGAGGGGTGGTTCCCTCTCGACTTTAAGTATTGGTTTTTCATAATTTAAAGTTTGGTTGGTTATTTAGAAAAAGCCCTGATGCTTAACATCGGGGCTTTTTTTGTACAATAGATTGGAATAACTTTTGTTTAAGTTATTGTAAAAGAAGCGGAAGACCGTATAAGAATAGTAATTTTATATCCCATTTCGCCTATGAAAAAGAGTACTACATTCATCGCATTACTACTAACGCTGGCAATGATGGCGCAGCAGCGGCCCGCTTATAAAGCTGGCGAGTGGCTAAAATTTAGAATCCATTATGGCTTTCTAAATGCTAGTTATGCCACCCTGCAACTTACTTCGGAAAAGTTAGATTCTATTCCGGTATACCACGTAGTTGGCAAGGGAAAAACCACTGGCTTTGCAAGTATCTTCTTTAAAGTAGATGATACTTATGAAAGTTATTTTGACAAACGAGACGGCAAACCGTATAAGTTTATTAGAAAAATTAATGAAGGTGGGTATACCAAGGATATTGAAATACGGTTTAATTACGAAAAGGATTCTGCCCTTTTAAAAGACAATAAAAACAAGAAAGAATTTAATTTTCCCGTAAACGAGCAGATTCAAGACCTTCTATCTGCTTCCTATTATTTAAGAAACACCTACGGAGCGGAAGATTTTGAAAAAGGCGATGTACTTACCATGGACATGCTTTTTGATGATGATGGGGTTTACAAGTTTAAATTGAAGTATCTAGGAACAGAAATCCTACGAACAAAATTTGGTAAAGTAGAATGTCTTAAATTTAGACCTTACGTGCTCTCCGGGCGGGTGTTTAAAGAACAAGAGAGTTTAACACTTTGGGTATCTAACGATCACAATAAAATTCCGGTACGCATAAAAGCAGATCTTGCAGTAGGTTCCATTAAAGCAGATTTAGATGGCTACAACGGACTGCGCAACCAGTTCAAAATTATTATGGATTGAACCTAACCCATGAAGAAAGATGACCGTATCCAATCCCAAATCAACAAACTAGAAGAAAAATTTAAGAACTCAGGCCAAGATTTAAGTTCTTACTTAGATGGGCTCTTGTACCAACGTTACCTTACCTACTGGGACTATATTCATTTAGATACTTTATTAAGTCTGCAAGTCCCCAGAACGTATTTCCCAGATGAGGAAATATTTATCATGTACCACCAAATAACAGAGCTCTATTTTAAGCTCATCCTTCATGAATTGCAACAATTGGTAGATGACAAATCTGGAGACGCCACCTTTTTTTTAAACCGTGTTACCAGAATTAACAGCTATTATAAGGCGTTGATTTCTTCTTTTAGTATCATGATTAATGGAATGGAACGGGAACAGTTCTTACGCTATCGCATGGCTTTGTTACCCGCCAGTGGTTTTCAATCTGTTCAATATCGAATGATTGAAATTTATTCAACTCCTCTAGAACATCTAGTGCATCCATCAGAACGGGATTCTTTTTCAGAAAGTGATACTATTGAAACCCTTTATGAACATATCTATTGGAAAAAAGGAGCCACTGATCTCAGTACAGGAGAAAAGACCTTAACCCTCAAGCAATTTGAATATAGATACACCCCTCGCCTTGTACGTATTGCCAAACAAGTAGAAAAGAACACCCTCTTTCATAAAAGCAATCAATTTCTAAAAAACGCATCGGAGCATCCAAAACTACTAGAAGCCTTAAAGCACATGGATATCAATGCCAACGTAAATTGGCCGCTCATGCATATGGGATCTGCCTATCGATATTTATCCAAAGACAAACAAACCGTAGATGCTACTGGAGGCACAAATTGGAAGGACTTTTTACCCCCAAGTTTCCAGAAAATAATATTTTTCCCAACTTTGCACACCAAAGAAGAAATGGACAATTGGGGCAAGCAATGGGTAGAACATATCTTTAATCCCCAAAACAACAGTTTAGGATGATGAAAAAATTTTGGGGTGCAGCGCTTAGCATACTTTTCTTGGCTGCCTGTGGGGAAGATAAAAAGGTGGCAGAAAATTCATTAAAACCTATCGAAGAAGAACCTCCGGTGGTGAAACAATTTGGTTTTAATCTAGACGAATTCAACGTTGTTAGAGACACTGTAAAATGGGGAGATAGCTTTGGTGAATTAATGCTTAAGAACCATGTAGACTATCCTAAAGTGGTGACCATTTCTGAGCAATACAGAGATACTTTTGATGTGCGAAAAATTAAGGTTGGCAAACCCTACCTTATTTTAAAGGGAAAAGACAGCCTAGAAACTGCTCAGGTATTTATCTACCAAAACGATAAAATTAATTATACCGTAGTAGATCTAAGAGATTCGGTAACTGCCTATAAAGGACGTAAGAATGTAAAATTTGTTGAAAAAGAGGTTTCCGGCACCATCAATAACAGCCTCTCTATGGAATTAGACAGCCTAGGGGTAGATTACATTGTAACCATTAATCTGTCTGAAATTTACGCTTGGACTATTGACTTTTTTAGACTAGAAAAAGGAGATAAATTCAAAATAGTGTACGACGAAAAATTTATAAACGATACTATTTATGCTGGAAGCGGAGCCATAAAAGCGGCCTACTTTGAACATAAAGGAAAACCCATTTATGCCTTCCCATATGTCTCAGACTCCATTAAAAATATTTTAGAGTATTACGATCAAGATGGTAATAATCTGCGCAGTACCTTTCTACGCGCACCCATTAAATTTGGGTACCGTCTTTCTTCTCGATATAACCTAAGAAGACGTATTGCATACTACGGTTATAAAGTGCGCCCGCACAAAGGGACCGATTATGCTGCTCCTGTTGGCACCCCTATTGTAGCAACCGCAGACGGAACGGTAACAGAATCTAGAAGAAGAGGGGGCAACGGGAAGTATGTGAAAATTAGGCATAATAGCATGTACAGTACCCAGTATCTGCATATGAAAGCCCAAAAGGTAAAAGCCGGCGAATTTGTTAGACAGGGCGACGTTATTGGTTGGGTAGGAATGACTGGGAATACCGGAGGACCTCATGTATGTTATCGCTTTTGGAAAAACGGTAGACAAGTAGATCCGCTTAAAGAAAAGTTGCCTGCAGCAGAACCCATTGCAGATTCTTTAAGAACCGCCTATTTAGCCCATATTGAGAACTTAAAGTATCAGTTAGATTGCCTAAAATTTGAAACCCCTTTAGACGAGAATCTCTTAACTCTTGAAACAGAAAATGGCCTTACCGAAAATTAATCCTACTACAACCGAAGCGTGGAATGCGCTTGCAACCCACTTTCAGAATTATAAAGACCGCCAATTAAAAAACCTTTTTCAAGAACACCCAGAGCGGGCTCAGGAGTTCTCCATTTCCTGGAAGGACTTCTTTATAGATTATTCCAAAAATAACATCACCAAGGAAACAAAAGAGTTGCTACTAGCACTTGCCAAAGAGGTACAGTTAGAAGAAGCAATCAATGCTTATTTTACCGGAGAAACCATCAACCAAACAGAAGGACGTGCGGTCCTTCATACCGCCTTAAGAGCCCCGGAAGAGGCCAAGGTATTAGTTGATGGAGTTAATATAATTCCTGAAGTTTACGAGGTACGCCAAAAAATGAAATCTTTTACCGAAGCCATCCTTTCTGGGAAACGCAAAGGCTATACCGGTAAAGCCTTCACGGATGTGGTAAATATTGGAATAGGCGGTTCAGATTTAGGTCCGGTGATGGTCACGGAGGCTTTGGCCTACTATAAGAACCATTTGAACATTCATTTTGTAAGCAATGTAGACGGTGATCATGTGGTTGAAACCATACAACATTTAAATCCGGAAACTACCCTCTTTATAGTAGTATCCAAGTCGTTTACAACCCAAGAAACACTTTCGAACGCCCTGACTATAAAAGAGTGGTTCTTACAAAACGGAACGCAAGAAGATATTGCAAAACATTTTGCTGCGGTATCTACAAATTCTGAAAAAATTAATGAGTTTGGAATCTCAGAATCAAACGTTTTCCCAATGTGGGATTGGGTTGGAGGACGATTTTCCTTGTGGAGCGCCGTAGGGCTTTCTATTGCCTTAGCCTTAGGTTGGGAACATTTTGAAGCATTGTTAAATGGTGCTCAAGAAATGGACGAGCATTTTAAGGAAACCCCATTAGAAGAAAATATCCCAGTAACCTTGGCCTTATTAAGCATCTGGTACAATAACTTTTATGGGGCAGAAACAGAGGCCATTATCCCGTACACACAATACTTGCATCGCTTTTCTGCCTACCTTCAACAAGGTATCATGGAAAGCAATGGAAAGAGCACCGACCGGGAAGGAAATAAAATTTCCTACCAAACAGGCACTATTATTTGGGGAGAACCGGGCACCAACTCTCAGCACGCTTTTTTCCAATTAATCCATCAGGGTACCAAAGTAATTCCTACAGATTTCATTGGATTTAAATCGCCCCTGCACGGAAATTCAGATCATCATAATAAACTAATGGCCAATTTTATTGCCCAGACAGAAGCCCTGATGAATGGTAAGACAGAAGAAGAAGTACGCGCAGAATTAAGTAACAGCGGGTTGTCTGATGCAGAAATAAAAAATTTAGTGCCGTTTAAATTATTTGCAGGTAACAAACCCACGAATACTTTCTTAATAGACAAACTCACCCCTTCAAGTTTGGGCGCTTTAATTGCACTGTATGAACATAAAATATTTGTACAGGGTATTGTTTGGAATATTTTTAGCTACGATCAATGGGGAGTAGAACTTGGGAAGCAACTTGCCAAAACCATACTTTCTGATATTGAAAATTCACAAATTAGCAACCACGATAGCTCTACTTTACAGCTTTTACAAAAATTTAAAGTTTAAGTACATTTTTCTAAAAGTCAAAACAGGAATAAACCCTTCAAATTCAAGGATTTTACTGTTAATGTTTTCCAAGTTTCTTAACGTTTAGTTAACGTTCGGGCGTTCCCTTTAACAGACTTTTGCAGTGCTAATTGAACAATTAAACACTGTTAAAATGAAAAAAATCTACTTGGCAATTGTGGCCCTTTTGGTTACTACGATTGCATTTTCACAAGGGGTTACTACGTCCTCTTTAGGGGGTAAGGTAACAGACGCTGCTGGTGAACCTTTACCAGGAGCAAGTATTGTTGCGGTGCACGTTCCTTCTGGAACCACGTATGGAGCTGCTACCGACTTTGATGGATTCTATCGAATCTCTGGTATGAGAAACGGTGGACCTTACCAAATTACCTATTCCTATGTAGGTTTCAATGATGATGTAAAAGAGAACGTATTCCTTAACCTTGGTTCTACTGAAAGAATTAGTACTGCGTTACAAGAATCAGCAACTGCCTTAGATGAAGTGGTGGTTACAGCTGTATCCAGTGGTATCTTTGGTGCGAACAAAACAGGGGCAGAAACCAATATCTCGCAAAGACAAGTGGCTACTACACCTGCAGCCTCGCGTTCGCTTGCAGATTTTGTGCGTTTAACACCTCAAGCGCAGCTGTCTGAAGGAGATGATGGTTTCTCCATTTCACTTGCTGGTCAGAACAACCGTTACAACGCAATCTATATTGATGGTGCGGTGAACAATGATGTTTTTGGATTGGCTGGATCAGGAACCAATGGTGGGCAAACAGGGGTAAACCCTTTGTCTGTAGATGCTATTGAGACTTTCCAGATTAACATCGCTCCTTTTGATGTTAGACAGTCTGGTTTCTCTGGTGGTTCTATCAACGCAGTAACACGTTCAGGATCAAACGAATTTGAAGGATCTGCTTACTACTTCACAAGAGGTGAGTCTTTATCCGGAAAAACGCCACCAGACTTAGTTGGCGATGGTGAGTCTAGAGAAAAACTGGCAGAATTCTCTGCAAATACGTATGGTGTTCGTTTAGGCGGGCCGCTAATTAAAGACAAACTGTTCTTCTTCGTAAACTACGAGCGAGGTGAAACAGAAATTCCACAACCTTTTAACTTTAGTAACTATACAGGACGTTCTTCTGAAGCTGACTTAGCTGGATTAAGCAGTTTCTTACAGAGCACATACGGTTACAACCCTGGAATTTTTGACAACAACACAAGAACTCTTGAAAGTAACACCTTAGTTGCGAAATTAGATTGGAACATTAACGAGAACCACAACCTTTCTTTACGTCATAGCTACGTAGGTGCAGAAAACCTTGAAGCACGTAATTCTGGGAACCGTAACATTGGTTTCATTAATGGTTCTGAATTCTTCGAGTCAAATACCAACTCTACAGCCTTAGAATTGAACTCAAGATTTGGCAACAAATACAGCAACAACTTAGTAATTGGTTACACTGCTGTACGGGATGATAGAGATCCTTTTGGAGATCCGTTCCCAACAGTAGACATTCAAGATGGTGATGGTACCATTTCTTTTGGTTCTGAGCCTTTCTCAACTGCGAACTTATTGAACACGGATTACCTGACAATTACTAACAATTTCAATATCTATGCAGGTCGTCATACGATTACTTTAGGGGCTAACTTAGAATTTGCAACTGTAAAGAACTTATTCTTTGCCTTTAACTACGGAGATTACACTTTCGAAGATCAGTTCGATGATGATGGAAACTTATTATCTACAGGTCTAAACCAATTCTTAACTGGACAAGATGCAGATGTGTATCAGCATGGTTATTCTCTAGTAGGTAGTGGTGCTGTAGGTGATGAATCTGATGGTTCTGCTGATTTTGAAACTGAGCAATATGGTTTCTACGTGCAAGACGAAGTTGACGTTACAGACAACTTTAGAGTAAGCATGGGTGCACGTATTGATATTCCAGTATGGAAAAACGGTCCTGTAAACGAAGATTTCAATACCAGAACTGTTGGCTTGCTAGAAGCTGCTGGTAAAGATTTACAAGGAGGTCGTGTAGGGCAGCAAATTAGCAATGCCGTTTTCTCTCCTCGTCTTGGATTTAACTGGGATGTAAATGGAGATAGAACTACTCAGGTACGTGGTGGTCTTGGTATCTTCACCTCTCGTCTTCCATTAGTATGGCCTGGTGGTACTTACAACAACAATGGCGTTACTGGTGGATTTAACTTTGAATTTGGCCAACCCTTTGTTGCAGACATTAACAACCAATTCGAAGATCCTGCTCCAGGTTCTGGTGGTTTAGGTGGTAACATTGATTTAGTAGCAGAAGATTTTAAATTACCACAGGTAATGAAATACAACATTGCAGTAGATCAAAAATTACCTTGGTGGGGCTTAGTGGCTTCCGCAGAATTCTTATACACAGATGTTGTTCAAGATATCTACTATGAGAACTTAAACCTAGGGGGTCCTGTAGGATTCTACCAAGGTGCAGACAACCGTCCTTTCTATGATAGACGTGCAGAGATCGATGATACCTACGGTAGAATTATTTTAGCTTCTAACACAGGTGGCGGTAACGCAACAAACGTGACTTTCACTTTAAGCAAGCCGTTTGAAAATGGTTTTGCAGGTTCTGTTTCCTATACTTACGGAGAATCTAATAAGATTTTTGATGGTACTTCATCACAAAACAGTTCTCAGTGGAGAAACATTCAAACTGTAAATGGTAAAAACTCAAATTTACCAGTAACACGTTCAGACTTCGCCATTGGTAACAGAATTGTAGCAAATGCTTCTTACCGTTTGGATTGGAATGAAAACTTAGCGACTACGCTATCTTTATTCTACCAAGGATTCCAAGGAGAGCCTTACAGCTTTACCTACCGTGAAGGACGTGATTTATTGATTGATGATTCTAGAGATAATGCATTAATCTACATCCCAAGAAATGCTTCTGAAATTCAGTTCTCTGGTACTCCAGAAGAGCAAGCAGCACAATGGGCACAGTTAGATAACTTTATCAACAGTGTAGATCACCTTCGTGAAAATAGAGGTGGCTATGCAGAGCGTAATGCAACAAGAGGTCCTTGGAGCCACATCGTGGATTTAAAATTCCTTCAAGACTTTAAAGTGAACTTTGGTAACACCAAGCATACCTTCCAGTTCTCTGCAGATATTTTCAACTTCACCAACTTGTTAAATAAAGAATGGGGTAAATTAAAATTTGTACGAAGCAATGTAAGTCCTTTGACTACAGTTTCTACAAACGACGTTCCTGTATTTAGCATTAACCAAGGGGTAATGGATGATAATGGAAATCCTGATTTTGAAGAATTAGACGATGCTGGTATCCAGTCTTCTAGATGGCAAATGCAATTAGGTTTGCGTTACATCTTCAACTAAGAAATATAGTTTAGTTTAATTTAGTTTAGAAGGCCCTGCAGGAAACTGCGGGGCCTTTTTTGTTTTATAAATTCATTACTTTTATTGCACAAAACGCAGCTCATGGAAATTCTAAAAAACCTCCACTCTTACTTCGCTTACATTGTTTTATTAGTCTTGGTACTTGCCACCGTAAATGCCTTGATAGGATGGATCACAAAAAAAGAATTCCGTTTTGATAAAGACCTTCGTTTAAGTCTCTTCGCACTAATATTAAGTCACCTTCAATTGGTGATTGGCCTTATTGTCTATTTTGTGTCTGCGAATGGCTTTAAAGCCCTACAAACCTTAGGAATGGGTGGTCTAAATTCCGCCGCTCGACTTTTAGCGGTTGAGCATCCATTTACCAATATTTTAGCGATTGCCTTTATTACAATTGGTTGGTCGCGCCATAAAAAGACAGACGATTCTACTAAAAAATTTAGAAGAATCGGATTGCTTTATGGAGCAGGATTGCTTCTAATACTTAGCCGAATTCCTTGGGGCGCTTGGTTGGGGTAGGCGAGATTCTTGGTTTTGCTTTTTTAATAAAAACAGATAGACCGGAAAATGATCGGAGTATCCACCCATATAGGTGGTGCCCACATAGGTTCTAAAGGGGTAGCCCTTAAACCTACCTTCATTCGTTTGTAACCAGGAAGGCTTAAAAACCCCGGCTTTCCAAAAGAAATAATTCTCTTGGTCTGCCAGTAAACTTGATGTTAGAATCATTTGATCGAACAAGTTCCATTGATCCCTATAGGCTAAGGAACCTACTCCCTTTCTATATAGCTTTTCAAAAGGATTATAAAGGCCTGTGCTATCCAAATTCTTGCGATTCCCCTGAGTTTGAAGGACTTTTTTAAAACTCGCATCCATAGGATCGTCGTTAAAATCCCCCATGCTAATTATTTTGGCATTCGGAGACGCACGCCGTAAAGAATCAATGGTTCTCTTAGAGCGCTTGGCAGCTGCTATGCGAAAAGGTTCGCTTCTTAGTTCACCACCACTTCTAGAAGGCCAATGATTCACTAATAAGGTTAACGGCATATCTTCTAAAATACCACTCACTACTAATTGATCGCGCGTGTAATCCCTATACCCTAGATCATCAAACAACCACAAAGGAAGAAACGCAATAGAAGTTGGCAGAAAAGTCTGTGTTCGGTAAAGCAATGCCACATCAATACCTCTTTCATCTGGGGAATCTTTATGGATAAAAGCGTACTTATATTTTTTTAGTTGAGGATGACTCACAAGATCCACTAAAACTTGGCTATTCTCAATTTCACATAAGCCAATAATATCGGGAACTCGCTTGCTTGTTTCCTGTCCTACTTTTTCTAAAACTTTAGCGATATGTTCTACCTTCTTTTGGTAGCGTTCTTTCGTCCAATTGTAGTTCCCGTCAGGGGTTCGCTCGTCATCTCGAACTAAAGAATCATTTTTTATATCGAACAAGTTCTCAACGTTATAAAAAGCGATGGTTCTAATGCTATAATCTTCTTGGGCGCTAGCATCCGTGATTAGTTTAACAGACAAAATAAGAAGGATACGATACTTCATATATAGTTTTTACTCAATATAATATAGCGATTTAAACCGCTATTTATCAAATATTTTGTAAAATTGAGTAACACTAACCAAAATGCGTTTCTTATTTTCTCTACTCTTCATTTGGGGTGGATGTATCTATTCCCAGGAGATTACAATTAAAGGAAAGGTGGTAGATTTTTCTACCCGCCTGGGCATCCCTAAAACTACCATTAGCATTGAAGATAAAACGGTAGGCCTAACAGACCTCAATGGGTATTTCAATGCGGCAATAAATGTGACGGACACTGTTATTTTACAATTTTCAAGTCCTGGGTATAAAGAAAAAAAGCTTCCTATACTCAATGGCACAAGTGTTATTGACCTAAGAGAAGTAAGTCTAGAGCAAGACATTGTTCAAGAAAGAAACGAGCATCTAATAAGCCTTACGGAGGCAGAATTATCCGATGATGAAGGTTCCACTGTTCAGACCACCGGTTTATTACAAGCCACCCGAGATTTATTCCTCACCCGGGCCGCTTTCGATTTTGGACAAGCCTTTTTTAGAGTTCGCGGATACGACAGTCGTGAAGGAAAAGTATTCTTAAATGGTATTTCTATGAATAAACTTATTGATGGAAGACCACAATGGAATAATTGGGGAGGGTTAAATGATGTTTTTAGGAACCAAGAATTCGCAAACGGATTGCAATTAAGCCCTTTTGGTTTTGGGGGACTCTTGGGGACTACCAATAATAACTTGAGGCCCTCCTATCAAAGACCTGGAACTCGCTTATCCATGTCTTTCGCAAATAGAACCTACAGGGGTAGGCTTATGGCTTCTTATTCTTCCGGGCTTCAAAAAAATGGATTGGCCTATTCCTTTTCGTCATCTAGAAGGTGGGGTAAACAAGGATTTATCGAAGGGACTCTATACGATGCCTTTTCATTCTTTGCGGGCTTAGAATACCGCTTCGATCCTAAGAATGCTATCTCCCTTACTGGGGTTTTTGCAAAGAATAGAAGAGGTAGATCTGCAGCAATAACGGAAGAGGTAGTTGCTCTGGGTAACAGAAAATACAACCCTTATTGGGGAATACAGGACGGTACCATAAGAAATGCTAGAACACGAAACATTCAAGAACCTTTTGTTCTACTAAATCATTTTTATAATTCAGAAAAACTAACTGTTACTTCCGGAATTGGCCTGCAAACTGGCAAACGGATGCGCAGCAGACTAAACTATTTTAATGCTCCAAACCCTGATGCTACGTATTATAGATACTTGCCTAGTTTCTATATCAATAGCACTCTAGGAGCAGATTTTACAAACGCCGCTTTGGCAAGAGAAGGGTTTCTAAAAAACAGGCAGTTAAATTGGTCATCCCTTTATGCCGCCAACAGCAACCCCAATAGAGAAGGCAAAGCAGCGTATCTTCTCTCTAATGATGTTATTGAAGATACGCAATGGAGTATTGCCACTCACGCATCTCTAAAAGCCAACTCCCACTTAACCATTCACTTTGGCTCTCAATTACAACTGGTAAGCTCCAAAAACTATGCAATAATATCGGATCTGTTAGGGGCGTCATTTCATGAAGATATTGATCCTTTCTCATCAACGCGAAATGATATCGAAGGCCCATTGCAAAAAACTACCGATGCCATTTTTGGATATAATTTTAAGCTGTTTCTTAATGAATGGAACACAAATTTTCAATTAGAGTATGCCCAAAAGAAATGGAGTGGGTTTCTCTCAGGTAGAATTACAAAACACTCCTTTGAACGGACTGGAATTTTTAAAAATGAGCGCTTCCCAAGCACCTCTGAGGGGAGTGGTGAAAAAATTAATTTTTTAAACTTTAGCGTAAAATCTGGCATAACGTATCAATTAACCAATAGACACTGGTTTCGTGCACATGCCGCGTATATTACTAGGGCACCTACTGCATTTAATAGTTATATCAACCCAAGAGACACAAATTTTTTGGTCCCAGAAATTTCAGATGAACTCATCACGTCTTGTGATTTCAATTATCACTTTCGTTTGCCTAATTTTTCCGGTAGACTAACCGGTCTTTTCACACGGTTTCAGAACACAACAGATATCAATTTTTTCTTTGTAGACGCTGGCGTGGGCTCTGATTTTGTTCAAGAGGTAATTTCTAATTTAGACAAGCTTCATATTGGTTTAGAGCTGGGTCTAAGTTATGAAGTTTCGCCCCAGGTTAAGCTTAACCTAGCAGCAAACCTTGCCAAATATGTCTATGCAAACAACCCCAATGTCACCATTAATTTTGATACTGCTGGAGCTGTTGAAGATCTTATCAACATAACAGGAAATATAGATTTGGGACAAGCCAAACTTAAAAATTTAAGACTACCCCAAGGACCACAACGCGCACTTGCCCTTGGAATAGAATATAGAGATCCGGACTATTGGTGGATAGGTGCTACCATGAATTATTTAGACAATAATTACGCTTCTATTTCTGCGATTACCAGAACTGAAAGTTTTAATCTAGACCCAGAAACTGGAGCTCCATTCCCAGATGCTACCCCAGAGAATGTTTCTCGTTTATTAGAACAAAAACCATTAGACACTATTTATCTTTTAAATTTAATTGGAGGAAAATCCTGGTTGCGAAATGGGCGCTATATAAGTCTATTCGTTAGCATAAACAATCTGTTTGATACCCAATTTAGAACAGGTGGCTATGAACAAAGTAGAAATGGGAACTTTGGTCAATTACAACAAGATAATTTAAGAAACGATCCTTCCTTTGCCCCTAAATACTGGTATGGTTTTGGTCGTACTTATTTCCTTAATTTGGCGATTAGCTTTTAATGACAGAAAAGCAACTAGGAATGGTTGTAATATTCCCACTAATTAGATCATTAAATGTTTCAAAATACTCCTTACCACTATTAATTGTGTTTCTTTAACTATATTAGAGGTTCAATCTTGAATACTCATGAAAAAACTTATTCTACTATGTCTTTTAGGCGCCTTTGTTGCTAGTTGCGGAGGTAAGAAAGAAGAAAAAAAAGACGGCTTTGAGGTAAGTCGTACCAAAAAAGAAGTAAAAAGCGAAGTTGCTAGTGGAGGGGTTCCTGTTGATCTTGACAACGTAGGAGTTGGCCCAATAAAGGAATTGACCTTCCCAGATGAAATTGACGAGGCGATGGCAGCCCGTGGAGAAGCTAGTTTTAACGCTATTTGTGTAGCTTGCCATATGGCTGAGCAACGTATGATTGGCCCAGCGATGAAAGGCGTTTACGAACGAAGAAATCCAGCATGGGTAATGAACATGATGTTAAACCCAGATGGTATGTTAAAAGAAGATCCTATTGCACAGGCACTTTTAAAAGAATACAATAATGCCATCATGCTTAATCAGAACCTAACTGAAGACGAGGCAAGAGATCTGGCGGAGTATTTAAGAACCTTATAAAGGTTTTCAAAACAGAACTTAAAATGCTATTGTCTTCTTGAATGACAATAGCATTTTTTTTTGAAGGATTGCAAAAAATTCAAGGCATGAAAACAATGACCTGTAAACAATTAGGAGGAGCCTGCGAAAAAACATTCACAGCGGCCACCTTTGAAGAAATTGCAGCGCTTAGTAAAGAACACGGCATGGCCATGTTTAAAAAACAAGACGCCGCTCATTTAGCAGCCATGGAAAAAATGCAGCATCTCATGAAAGATCCAGAAGCCATGCAAACCTGGTATCAAACAAAACGAGCCGCGTTTAACGCGTTACCAGATAATTCTTAAACTAAATATCATGAAAAAACTATTTTTCGCCCTAGGATTATTTATTCTTACCAATGGGTATGGGCAATCCCTGGTTGGTGCTTGGGAAGCCACCATGGAAATAGATGGAAAGCAATTACGTAACGTGGTGATTTTTTCTGAAGGTCACCAAGTGGCCACCTTTTACGAGGCTGAAAGTGGTGCCTTTGTTAGCACTAATGGAGGCAGTTGGAGTTTAAATAATAATCAATTAACCGAAACCGTAGAGTTTGATACTAAAAGCCCGGAACGCGTAGGAACTACAAGCACTTTTGAAATTACTTTTACTGCAAATGAATTACGCGCCAACGAGGTAGATTGGGTCTGGAAGCGAATTGATGCTGGGGCACCGGGCGATCTTGCTGGAGCTTGGCTTATTTCTGGGAGAATGCGAAATGGAGAGCTCCAAAAACGGTCTACGGACCGCCCTAGAAAAACCATGAAGATACTTTCAGGAAGTCGTTTTCAATGGATCGCCTACAACACCGAGACTAAAGAATTTATGGGTACTGGCGGGGGAACGTACACCACCATAGACGGCAAGTACACTGAAAACATTGAATTTTTCTCTAGAGATGTAAATCGAGTTGGTGCAAGCCTGCAGTTTGACTATGAACTTAAAGAGGGTGATTGGCATCATTCTGGCCTAAGTAGCAAAGGAACCCCGATTTACGAAGTATGGAGTTTACGTTGAAGAAAAGCTGTTTCACAATAAAAAGTTAAATATTTACCGAACGTTTGGTAAAATACTTTTAATTGCTACTTTTACGGCATGAGACCACAAAAAGTAGACGATTATCATGTAATTGAAGGTTTAATGAGCGTCCTCCGTTCTAAAGGATATGATGGCGCAAGCCTTAACGAACTTTCCGATGCCGCTGGATTGAAAAAAGCCAGTTTGTATCATAGATTTCCAGGCGGAAAAGAGGCGATGGCTGAAGCAGTATTGACCTTTGTTGACGAGTGGATTGATACCAATATTTATAACGTATTGGTAGATACCTCAAAAACAAGAGACCTTCGTTTAAAACAAGCCTTACAAAACATTAGGGCCCTATACGATGACGGGGATGCCATTTGCATCTTTAGAGCACTTTCCATGGAAACAGGAATGGCTTTATTTGGAGCCAAAATCTCGGAAAGCATGGGGAAATGGATGAAAGCCTTTCAATTACTTGCTCTTGAAAGCGGATTAAACGACGACATGGCCCAAAATTTAGCCCAACAAACACTTATTGATGTACAGGGTAGTTTAGTGGTTGCCAAGGCAATGAGCAACACCTCCGTGTTTTTGACCGCTCTAGACAAAATAGAACAAGATTATTTAACATTATAAGCATCATCTAATGGAAAAGAAACATCCACTACCCCCTTTTACGGAAGCTACTGCCAAACAGAAAATACAGATGGCAGAAGACGCTTGGAACAGTCAAGATCCCGAAAAAATAGCATTGGCCTACACTACGGATAGCGAATGGCGTAACCGATCTCAATTTATAAATGGTCGTAAAGAAATCATCGCATTTCTTAAGGAAAAATGGACCATGGAAAAGAACTATCGACTAAAAAAAACGTATTGGGCACATACCGAGAATAGAATTGCTGTTCGTTTTGAATATGAATTCCAAGACCTTTCTGGTAATTGGCATAGAGCCTATGGAAATGAAAACTGGGAATTTGATACAAATGGCCTTATGAAAAAGCGTTTCGCAAGTATCAATGACCTAGACATCACTGAAGATGAACGATACCTTAACTAAAAAAATTTATTATACTATTTTACCGAATGTTCGGTAATTATAAAACGGGCCTAGCCCACAAATACTAGTAACATGAAAACAAGAATGAACATTACCAATTTTACAGCGATCTTTTTATTCGCACTATCGATCTTTGGGACGGCGTACGCCACCCCAACACCAACTGCATTTTTGGCAGCGACAACTACAGAAGAATACCCCGTATTACACAAAACCATTACACTAAATGGGGTAGAAATTTTTTATCGAGAAGCAGGGCCTAAGGACGCTCCCACGCTAGTTCTTTTACACGGTTATCCAACTTCTTCTTATATGTTTAGAAATTTAATGAGAACGCTTTCCAATGAATACCATTTAATTGCTCCTGATTATCCTGGCTATGGAAAAAGTGAACAACCTCCCGTGGCGGAATTCGATTATACTTTCGCAAATTTTGCGTCGATCATAGATAATTTATTGACCACTTTAGAAATTGATCAATATTCTCTTTATGTAATGGATTATGGTGCTCCTGTAGGGTATCGTTTATTTGAGAAACACCCAGAACGTGTGCAAAGCTTTATCGTTCAAAACGGCAATGCCTATGAAGAAGGGCTTAAAGACTTTTGGATTCCAATAAAGAAATATTGGAACGATTACACCCTAAAGAATGGAAAAGCATTGGAGGTATTTCATTCTTATGAAGGACTACAATGGCAATACTTACACGGCGTGCAAGATTCTAGTAAAGTAAGTCCAGATAACTGGGAGTTAGACCTTAGGCATTTAAGCAGACCTGAAAATGACGATATACAATTGGCACTATTTTATGATTACCGTACAAATGTTCCTTTGTACAAAGGGTGGCAGCAATTATTTAGAGAATACCAGCCGCCAATGCTTATAGTTTGGGGAAAAAATGACTTCATCTTTCCGCCAGATGGGGCCCACCCTTACAAGAGAGATTTAAAAAATCTTGAGTTTCACCTTTTAAATACGGGGCACTTTGCCTTGGAAGAAAAAGGAGACGAAATTGCCCAATACATTCGTACCTTTTTATCAAAGAACGTACAATAAATCCCATATATCCCCTGGGCCTATTCGTTCAGGGGATACTACTTCTTACGTATGGAAAAAACAATATTTCATAATGGAGAACGCGCAGTTCAAGAGTTAGCAGGAGAAGAAAAAATGGCTAAAAGAGTGGGTCGGGTGA
The DNA here is from genome assembly GCA_964601965.1 of uncultured Croceivirga sp. Taxonomy (GTDB): domain Bacteria; phylum Bacteroidota; class Bacteroidia; order Flavobacteriales; family Flavobacteriaceae; genus Croceivirga. The sequence continues at coordinate 54,407 of CAZRPJ010000002.1, read as the reverse complement.
TACAAGAATCCATTCAATTTGGGGCTATGGATTTTATGATGAATCAACCTTTCCTGGTAATTGCCAGTTTGGATAAGGACGGAAGACCCTGGTCTTCTATACTTTTTGGAGAAAAAGGATTTATTGAAGTTCAAGGGACTAAAACCTTTACCATAAACCTCAACAAACTATTAAGTAGTGCTTCTGATATTTTTTTTAAAAATATTCAAGAGAACAACTCTATTGGCACCTTATTTATTGATCATGGTTTGCGTATTAGATATCGGGTAAACGGAACCATACTACAGACTGGGAATTTACTTACCATCACAGTGAATGAAGCGTATGGAAATTGCCCAAAATATATCCAAGCAGCAATGATTTCTGCCCCTACAGATATAGAGGGAACCTCCAAGATCACAAAGGGTGTATCACTTCAACCAAGTCACTTAAAAACCATTAAAAACGCACACACCTTTTACCTTGCAACTAGCAGTAAGAATGGATTTATGGATAGCTCTCATAGAGGAGGAAAAAAAGGGTTCGTTGAAGTTTTAGAAGACAATATTCTCAGAATCCCGGATTATCCTGGAAATAGCATGTTTAATTCACTGGGGAATATATATGAGAACCCCCTAACAGGAATTACATTGATAGATTTTAACGCAGGCACTACCCTACAACTGTCTGGCACAGGCGAACTCCTGTTTAACCAAACAGATGCAGCGCTTGCCCAAGAATCTGGTAATACAGGGAGATACTGGCTTTTTAAAACAGAAAAATGGGTGCAGACAGAAAATCATCACGCTATTTCTTATAAATTTCTCGATTATTCACCCTATAATCCCTAGATGAAAAATCACGAATTTTTTTTAAATAGATGCATGGAGTTGGCTGAGCAGGCCAAAGCGAACGGCGAGGCCGCCGTTGGTTCCCTATTAGTTTTAGATAACACCATCATTGGCGAAGCAAGTGAGAATACAAAAGCAAGTAAGGACGTGACGCAACATGCTGAAATTTTGGCAATAAAGGATGCTATAAACCGTGGAAATCTTTCAAAATTGGAAAATAGCATTCTTTATTCTACCCATGAGCCTTGCTTTATGTGCTCTTATGTAATCAGGCATCACAATATTCCAACTATTGTATATCAAAAAAAGGTAGATAGCGTGGGCGGGATTCATTCAGAATTTAAGGTGTTGCGTTCTACCTCCAATCCTGCCTGGGGGAAACCGCCAGCAATCTTTAAAGTACCATAAAGCCCCCTGAACCTACCAGTGTTTTAGGCATTATCCGTTACTACCTTATAGGTTGGATCTTCTAATACATTAACCTCAATTAGCTCTTCTGCATTTTGCAGTAGACGGCGGCAGTCCTTACTGAGGTGTCTTAAATGCACTTTTTTACCAGCCTTCTTGTAGCGTTCTGTTATTTTGTTCAAGGCTTCTATTCCAGACATATCTGCTACCCTACTTTCTTCAAAATCAATAATAACCTCCTGGGGATCATTAAGTACATCAAATTTCTCAGCAAACAAGGTAGTGGATCCAAAGAACAAGGGTCCATAAATCTCATAATGCTTAACACCGTTTTCATCTAGGTATTTCCTGGCTCGAATACGTTTCGCATTTTCCCACGAGTACGCAAGGGCAGAAATAATCACTCCTAGCAATACGGCTACTGCCAAATTATGGGTAATTGCGGTTATTAAGGTTACCAAAACCATTACAATTACATCTGAATTAGGCATTTTACGGAAGGTTTTAAAACTGGCCCATTCAAAAGTTCCCAAGGCCACCATGAACATAAGACCTACCAAAGCAGCCATGGGCAAACGTTCTATAAGGCTACTACCGAACATGATAAAAACCAGCAACATGACGGCCGCCGTAATTCCAGAAAGACGTGCTCGTGCGCCGGAAGAAGTATTAATTAAACTTTGCCCGATCATGGCACAGCCTCCCATCCCAGATAAAAATCCAGATAAGATGTTGGCAGTACCTTGAGCTACACATTCCTTATTCCCGCGCCCTCTAGTCTGAGTTATTTCGTCTACAATATTCAAGGTTAAGAGACTTTCTATAAGCCCAACTCCTGCAACAATACCCGCGTATGGAATTATAATCATAAAAGTATCCCAGCTAAAAGGAACTTGCGGAATTGATAAAGGAGGAAAACCACCTTGTATACTCTCCCCTTCCGGCATAATATCGGCCACTGTTAACGTGTCTATCCCAAATCCTAAAACCAATGCAGATACCACTACAATCGCTAATAAAGAAGAAGGAACAGCCTTCGTTATTTTAGGAAATCCCCAGATGATTACCATTGTAAGCAAGGTTAAACCAAGCATAGAATATAAAGCAGGACCCGTCAATAAATTTCCCGTAGTCTTGTCATAAAAATTAGGGAATTGCGCCATGAAGATGATAATCGCCAACCCATTTACAAATCCAAACATTACCGGATGAGGAACGAGGCGAATAAACTTTCCTAAACGTAGTAATCCAGCCAAAATTTGTAACACCCCAGCTAGAATTACAGTAGCGAAAACATAATTTAAAATGGTCACAGGCTCTATTCCTGGAAAAGTGTTTTTAAGTTCTAAAATAAGCCCAACAAAAATGACCGCTACTGCTCCTGTTGCCCCTGATATCATTCCCGGTCTACCACCCAAAATGGCAGTAACCAAGGCTAAAACAAAGGCTGCATAGAGGCCCGTTAATGGAGAAAAACCAGGAATTAATGCAAAGGCAATCGCTTCTGGAACTAATGCCAACGCGACGGTGAGACCAGAAAGTAGTTCCGTTTTATAGTCTACTTTTTGTTTAAAATCGAATAGGTTAAGGTATTTGCGCATGCCTAACTGTTTGAAGCCGGCAAAAATAGAACTATTTCCTTAGCCTGCTCTTATTCATATAAAATATAACAGTTTAACTAAGAATGCTATCCATTTATCCCTCCTTTGGTAAAGGGCTAGACCAATAATCTACCACAAAGGCCTTTTCTAAATGTGGTTTGAGGTTTGCTACAAAAGCCTGGTGTTTTGGATGGGGAGTATACTGGGTATCCCTATCCTTTTCAGAGGCAAAAGTGAGGAGATAGCAATGTGTAAATCCTTGATGGAGATCTTCTGGACTGTCATTTAAACCCCATTCAAAATCTTGAATTGCCGGGATATGATTTCGTAAATCAGCGAACTGATAATGAAGTTCACGTACCTGCTCGTCACTGGTAGTGGCTTTAAATTTAAAAATCACCACATGTCTTAAGTTCTTCGTTGTAGTCATACCCTTTTTCTTAGATTAAACCACCCGTACTGCCACCTTCTACTTTTATCGCAGCGCCGTTAGTTACAGCTGCTACCGGACTACTATAGTATACCATTGTAGAGGCTACTTCTGAAACCGAAGCAAAACGTTGTAATAATGAGCTGGTTCGTACTTCTTTAAAGAAATCCGCTTCCACCTCTTGGGCAGTCTTCCCAGATTTTTTGGCTTCTTGAGCTAAAAATTCTTCTGCTCCTTCAGATAGCGTAGATCCTGGTAAAACTGCATTCACAGTAACCATAGTTCCTTTAGTAAGCTGTGCCAATCCTTTTGCAATGGCTAGCATGGCCGTTTTTGTCATACTATACGCTAATAAATCTGGTGGTACTAATTCTGCACATTCGCTGGAAACAAACAAAATTCGTCCCCATTTATTTTCTAACATTTTAGGAAGATAGTGTCTCGAAAGTCGAACACCGCTCATCACATTTATCTCAAACTGTCGGTACCAATCTTTATCGTCCATTTCAAAGAAATTGGCTGCCTTGTATATCCCAACATTATTAATTAAAATATCTACATGGTCTATGGCACCAAAAAGGGCTTGCACATCTTCAGGTTTTTCAAAATCTGCCGCAATCCCGCTTACGGTAGTGTTTGGATATTCTTTTGATAAAGTGTTAATGAGTTCATTAATCTTTTGCTGTGATCGTCCGTTGAGAATCACCGAAGCACCTTCCGCTAAAAGACCTTTCGCTGTGGCCAGGCCAATACCAGCGGTTGACCCTGTTACCAGGGCCACCTTATTGGTTAAATTTAGATCCATCCTTGTGTTACCAGTCCTTTAATCCTAGTAGCTTTTCTCCTAAATCGGTGAGATTTGCCGAGTCGTATTTATCGCGTTCCCAATTTCTAGGATCTCCTGGGAAAGCATAGCCTTCTGGAGCCACTCTATTTTTCCAAGAATGTATACGCCAATCCCTCATTTCTTTATTATCCTCTTCAGCAGGCATCATTGAAATATATTGAGCGATACGAACTTTGTCTCCTGATTTATTGGGGCGTATCCCATGCGGCTGTGTGCTATTGAAAATTAATAAGTCTCCAGCCTCCATTTTTACTTTTACAATTTCATCCTCTAGCCCTGTTACATCGGGTTGAAAATGATCTCGATCTTCTGGCTGAGATAACTTCCAAGTATCATAATTTCTGTACAGCCAAGGAATGCATTGAAAACCACCCATATTCTCATCGGTTTGGTCTGCTAAAGCCAAAACACCTTGTACGTTCTGCGGTCTTGTTTCTGGATCATAATCCCAGTGAATAAACCCTTTTTTATTCTCTCCGGGTCTTTGCGGGAAATTAAGATTGGCCCTATCAATAGTTACCCATAATTTCTCTGTTCCCCATACATCTACAAAGGCATCGTATACGCGTTGGGTCTGTCTGTTATTCCAAAGATGTTGATGGTTGTACACTTCTACCATACCGGTGCCCGTTAATTCCTTCATCTTCATTTCCGCTCTTGGAGGAGCATACCAAGTTTCTGGATCATTAGGGTCCTTCTCATCAAATTCCCACAAGAAGTTAGCCGTCTCTTGAGCTTGAGCTCTTGGCACCGCATTTTTGATCACTATATATCCATTCTCTATCCAAAATTTCCAATCTTCTTCAGATAAAACACGTAATGCTTGACCATTACTTCTATCATTTAATTTTTGCTTACTGCTCGTTGCCGTAGATGGATTTCCTGGAATTTCTTCATGTGCCTTATTGGCCATTTCTAAGTTTACCTCTTGCTTCATACCTAGTATTTTTTGATTATGAGACAAAACTATATGCAGTAGGATGTGCTAACAAGCAGTATTTTGATCAGTATTTTAACTATTTTGATCTTTTATATAAAATATTTATAATTATTTGCTATTTTAATTAAAATGAAGGTACAATTAGAGAACATACGCCCTGAAGAACAAGCCTCTGTTCGCCTTTTACATGATCCCAAATTAAGCGACCTCTTTTTTTGGCATTTTCATCCAGAATATGAGCTAGTTTATATTGAAGGTGCCACAGGCACCAGGCATGTAGGGGAACACATCTCTACCTATGTAGACAGTGATTTGGTCCTCATAGGATCTTATGTTCCGCACCTAAATTTTGATTACGGTGTTAAAACCACCTATTTAAAGGAGGTCTTACATTTTAGTCCAGATTTTTGCAACCAGGTGTTGCAACATCTTCCAGAGTTGCCGCGCATTCCTGACCTTTTAGAGAACTCTCAAAAGGGACTTGCTTTTTATGGTGCTACTAAGCTAGAGGTAGGGCAATGCATGAAAAAACTTTATCAAATGAGTCCGTTTGAACAGCTTCTGGAAGTATTTAACATTCTGAAACTCTTGTCTGAAAGCAGTGAATTTGAAATTTTACATGAACACCCCGTCCTATCAGATAGGCTCAAAAGCAAACAACTGCGTTTGCAAAAAGTATATGAATATATTAGCGCAAACTACCAACGTAAAATTGAAGTAGCCGAAGCCGCGTCTCTTTTAAATCTCACCAACGAAGCATTCTGCCGGTATTTTAAAAAAGTCTCTGGAACCACTTTTACCCGTTTTCTAAATCAATACCGGGTTACCCAATCTAAACGGCTATTGCTGGCAGGGAAAAATATTAGTGAGACCTTTCATGAATCTGGTTTTGAGAGTCTCTCTTATTTTACGAGAGTTTTTAAAAAAGTGACTGGTGAAAACCCTTCTGAGTTCCAAAAAAAGATGCGCACCTAGTCTACTATCTTTTTAAAAAAAGAACCGCCCCGAACAAGACTGCTGCGGGGCGATTCCTAACTAAATAACCAACCAAAAAACTTATTTGTATAGTCGAAGACTATTTCAATTCCTTACATTTTTCGTTTACGATCTACCGACATCTTCTTTCTAGAAGTTTTGGTACGTTCCCTACCATTATTGTTGGGAGCTTTTAAATACTGTACAAAACCTCTACCCGTAAACTCATACACTGTCTCGCTGGCTACATGATACAGCTCTACGGTGCTATCATCAATAACGTATAGCTCAAAGTAATCATTGCCTAGGTAGTCATAATCCAGTGTTAAAGTTTTAAGCGTTTCATCGTTCGTGTCAAAAATGGCATAATCTCCTTCATAATCCCATTGTAGCCTAGAGATTGGAGTCCCTACGGCATCTATAGAAGATTGAAAATAGCCCCCATTGTCTGAAAAGAAACGCAAGTAGTTTTCTTCATCGAACTCATTTACGGCACCTACTTCACTTGTAAAAGTTTTCTCCCAGGCTTCAAATTCCTGCAATAGAAACTCGATATTTTCATAGAAAAGTCGATCGTAGTCAAAATTTCTAATTTGATATCCATCTAAGAAATAGGAAGTATTAGTACGCCTATTGTACAGTCTTAGGGTATTATTATTTACTGCAAAAACATCAAAAGTCCATGCGCCATCAATATCATGATCAATATCTACTACTCCACTGAACGTTCCGTAGCTTCCTACATCGATTCCTAAACCATTTCCTGTTTTTCCAATGCCCGCAATGTTGTTATTTGCAAAGACCACTCCATCTACAAAAGACATGGTAAAAGCACGCTGTAAAAACGGGATACTTCCATTGCCCTGAGTGGCATTGATATCTACATACCATAAATCGTATGCCTGTAAAGCCTGATCCGTATTAAAAGCAGATTCCACAATGATCTCGTCTTCCAAAATCACTTCGGTGTAACAAGAACTTGCTAAAAATCCTATTCCTAATAACCCAAAAAGTAGTTTTCTCGTTTTCATATGCTCTGGTTTTAATGGTTTACATATCATGGAAACCAAGCATCATGCCAAAAATTATAACTGTATGATAATCAACACATAACATGATCTATTCTTGTTGTCTTATTTTTGACACATAACTAAATAAAGTAACACTGCATTGAAAATAGCGGTCTTAGGAGGTGGTAGTTGGGCAACAGCCTTGGTAAAAATGTTGACAGAAAATTTAGATGAGGTACACTGGTACATGCGAAGTGTGTACGCCCTGGAACACATTAAACGAGAAGGCCAAAACCCTAATTATTTAAGTTCGGTACAACTCAACACTGATTATTTAAAACTCACTAACAATATTAATGATGCGGTAAACAGTTGTGAATTGTTAGTTTTTGTAATTCCATCGGCTTTTTTAGAAGCGGAATTAAAGAAGCTTACGGTTTCTTTAGAAGGCAAAACAATATTCTCTGCAATCAAAGGAATTGTTCCAGAATCTGGAAAAATTGTCGGCGAACATTTTCATGACAAATATGCTATTCCTTATGATAGTATTGGGGTAATCACCGGACCATGCCATGCAGAAGAAGTGGCACTGGAACGGCTTTCTTACCTCACTATAGCCTGTTCAGATGAATCTAAAGCAACATTATTAGCAACTCACCTACAAAGCCATTACATCCGTACTAAAATATCAGATGATATTATAGGTACGGAATATGCTGCTATGCTAAAAAACATCTACGCCATAGCAGCCGGAATTGCTCATGGTCTTGGTTATGGCGATAATTTTCAAAGCGTATTAATGAGCAATGCAATCCGAGAAATGAAACGATTTATTGGAAAAGTGCATCGGATGAAACGCAACATTAATAATTCTGCTTATTTGGGAGACTTATTAGTGACTGGGTATTCTACTTTTAGTAGAAATAGAATGTTTGGTAATATGATTGGCAAAGGGTACACTGTTAAAAGTGCCATGATGGAGATGAATATGGTGGCAGAAGGCTACTACGCAACCAAAAGTGCCCATCTTTTGATAGAAAAGTTGGCAAAAAAGGCAAAAACACCCATAATTTCCGCCGTGTATGATATTTTATATGATGGAAAGGACCCTAAAAAGATCTTTAAAAAGCTTACCGAAAAACTAGACTAGCTGCTCTCTTTCTAAAGAAAAATTGGAATGCAGCTCCAATTCTTCTTCCATGGTTGTTTTAAAAGAAGCAATTTGTTCAGCGGTGTAATTAAAAGCCTTCTTTAGATCTTCTAGAACTGCAGGCAGATATGTCCTTACACTCTCAATATCAAAGTACAGTCGCCCGGTTCTTCGAATGAAGAAATCCATAGGATTGCACACCATCTCATGCGTAATCCCAAAGTGTAATTCTGCCCGTAGCATACGCAATGCATTATCCTTATTCTTAAAGGAAGCGTAGGATTCTAAGATTTGGTCTGTTTGCTTCCCATAGGTAGTTACTAAATACCAAGCATCATATTCGCTAAAACCATCTTCCTTAAGTTCATTGAAAACCTGAGTAATGTATTTCTTTACGTGTTTGTACTTTTTAAAATCACTTCCGCAAAGTGGTATTTTATCGGTATGGCAAGGAGTGGTTTCTTGTTGATGGTCTTCTTCCAACTTTTTAGTGATGCGATTCACCACGCGCTCCGCCATCTTACGATAGCCTGTAAGTTTCCCTCCAGCGATGCTAATAAGCCCTGAATCCGAAGTAAAAATTTCATCTTTTCTAGATAATTCTGAAGCAGATTTGCCCTCTTCATGTATCAAAGGACGCAAGCCCGCCCAAGAAGAAATAATATCGTCCATTTCCAATTCAATTTCTGGAAACATATTGTTAACTGCAGAAATTAAATAAATAGCATCGGCAAGATCTGTCCTTATATCATCCTTATCCAAATTGTAATTGGTATCCGTTGTTCCTACATAGGTTATTTTACCTCTTGGTATGGCAAACATCATTCGTCCGTCTGGGATATCAAAATAAACAGATTGCTTCACCGGAAGCTTTTCATAAGGGAATACCAAATGCACCCCTTTTGTTAAATGCAATCGTTTTCCCTTTTTAGAGTTGTTTACGGTACGCAACTCATCTACCCATGGCCCCGCTGCACTAATTACAAAGTTTGATTTTAGCGTAAAGGAAGCTCCAGAAATTTCATCTTTTACTACTACCCCAGCTACTTGTTCTTGATCATAAATAAAATCTTCAACCTTGGCATAATTAAGCGCCTTTGCGCCATAATCTAGGCTGGTTTTTATGTTTTCTATTGTAAGTCGGGCGTCATCCGTTCTGTATTCTGCATAGTACCCAGCACCGTTTAGTATCTTTTTTGGGAGGAGCGGTTCTAATTTAAGTGCTTCTTTTTTATCTAACATCTGGCGCTTATCCTCCCCAGTAACTTGGGCTAAAATATCGTAGACTTTTAAGCCAATGCTAGTAAGCCATTTACCGTAAGAACCTCCTTCTATTAATGGGAGTAACATTTTTTCAGGAAGCACTAAGTGTGGGGCTAACTTATGTACAATGGCACGCTCAGAACCCACTTCCTTCACCAACCAAAAATCGAACTGTTTTAAATAGCGCAGACCCCCATGTATGAGTTTCGTAGATTTACTACTGGTCCCAGAGGCAAAATCGCCCTTTTCTAATAAGCCTACCTTTAAACCACGCGAGGCTGCGTCTAACGCAATGCCCCCTCCGGTGATTCCGCCACCGATCACCACAAGATCAAACGTTTCATCTTGCATTGCATTGATGGTCTCTTCTCTATCTAAATTAGAAAAACGGTGTGGGGTCTTCATAGGGCAGCAATTTTACTTTCAAAAGTACGCCATCGTCCTAGGACTTCAAAAGATACCGCTGGCTAAGCGCTTAAAAAATCATATTCGCGTTCCACTTTACAAATGCGCACTTTGTACCAACTATACCAAAGTGATTTTCCCTTGCTCTGCGCTTGAAGATGATCTGCCTGTGCCTTCCAACGGGCAATGGCCTCTAAAGACTCCCAATAACTTATGGCAATTCCTAAACCATCGCGGGCGCTTTCAAAACCTAAATACCCTGGTTGCTCTTTGGCTAATGCCTCCATTTGCTGCGCCATTTCAGCATAGCCGTTATCACCCTCTTTACGAAGATTCGTAAATATTACTGCGTAATATGGTTTTTTAAGTTCCATTAAGAAATGTATTCTTTTTCTAGAAAGTATGTAACTAAGGCCTCCTTCATAAGTACCGTCTGTTCTCCTGATTTTAACGGAGGTAATTGTTCTTTTATAGTGTAGTGGGGCCAACCCGCATCATCAAAATGATCGAATTCATAGTACCCATAAGGCTCTAACAAACGGCAAATAGCAATATGCATAAGATTCACTTTCTCATCTTTCTTAAACGTTCTATGCAACTGCCCAAGTTCCTGCACCCCTACCAAATAGATAATGCCGTCTAATTCTAATGGATCTCCATCTGAAAATTGTGCTGATAATTTTTCAACCAGCTGCTCCCATCGTTCTTTTAATACACTATCTCTTGCCATTAGAACAAAGGTACGCAGGCTTGGTTTTATGGGACTGTTTACCATGGAAAAATGGTCATCTATCCTGCAATATTTTCCAAATACACATTATACGTTTATATTTAAATATCTGTTTATCAATTACTTAACTTTGTGGTGTATTATTAAATGACAATGTTATGGATACAACAGTAACACTCCCCAAAGAATTACCCAGTACTTCGAAAACCAAATTAAGTACGCCTAATGTTCCCAAAAAACTACGTTCTAATTATTTGGTTTTAGGAGCGGTTTTAGTCTTTTGCACGCTATTGGGCATCTTAGGATTTCCCCTCTGGATCATTTTGATCTTTGGTGTGGGAATGAGTACAGTATTGTTCCTTCTTAGTATACTTGGTGGAGCGCCAATAGTCTTAGAGCTCGATGCCAAAGAACTAGAAAAGGCGATTCATCAGGATCTCTTTGAAAAGTGATTCTCATAAAATAAATAAGAGCCCAAAGCAATCTCCTATATTTGTGAGATGAACTTTGTTGATATTGTTCTTGCTATTCTTCTATTATGGGGTCTGTATAAAGGGCTAGTAAATGGTCTTTTTGTAGAATTAGCTTCCCTTGTTGCCTTAATTGCGGGGATCTTTGGTGCTATTCATTTCTCCTATATCGCTGGTGATTACTTATCTCAAAATATGCAATGGGAAGATCGCTACATCAAGATCACTGCCTTTGTCATCACCTTTATAGCCATTGTACTGGCAGTTCACTTTGCTGGAAAATTGTTGACCAAGATTGCGGACTTTGCGATGCTCGGTTTGTTAAACAAAATTGCGGGCGCACTATTTGGGGCCCTTAAAGTAGCTGTTATCCTAGGAGCATTCTTATTGTTCTTTGAAAAGATTAATGCCTCTTTTCAAATTGTAAACGAACAAACCAAAAAAGAATCCATGCTTTATGCTCCTGTAAGAGATATTGGAGCGTTTGTTTTTAGTGCTGTCTTTAAAAGTAAAGAAGAAGAGCCTACTGAAAGGTAATCCTTGGTACTTCTCATCTACACTTTTCTACCTTTTACCTTTCTTCTTTTCAATTTGGTATCGGTCAACGGCGACCTAACAGGGTTTAGCGGTAAAAAATCGCATAAAATACCTGTTTTTCTCGATGAAATTCAAGGGGTCATTAATCGATTAGGCCTTATTATACTTGAAACTGCAGCTCAACGAAAAAATCTGCACACTAAAAGAGATTTTCTTTGGTAGGAAGTGTTGCAACCTACTTTAGCCGAACAAATGATGAATGAAAATGAAAGCTAAATTAAACACAGCGACCATGCGAACCATACTACTTGCCACTTTGGCATTAATCATTACTTCTTGTTCCTCCACATCTGTTGCAGAAGAGGAACAGTTGTTTAACGAAGAAGGGAGTGAAAACTTAGTTGTACAACTTACTAACCAAGAACAACAACTCTTCGATTTAATTAACGATCACAGAATTTCTATTGGACTAGATGCCCTAGAATTTAGTGCAGAATCTTATGAGTTTGCCTTAGATCATAACCAATATATGATCGCACAAGGAGAATTAAGTCATGATAATTTCAACGCCAGAGCTTCTAGTATTGCTAAAATTACCTCGGCCAATTTTGTAGCAGAAAATGTCGCTAAAGACTATATGAGTGTAGAAGATGCAATGGCTGGTTGGTTAGAAAGTAACTCGCATAAAACTACCATAGAAGGAGATTTTACTCATTCTACTTTAAGTATCTCTTATGATGCTGAAGGTAATCCCTATTACACACAAATCTTCTTTAGAAAATAACATACTCTTAGTATATATTAAGTGATTTAAATAAGTGTTTTGATGGTTAAAAGGCCCACTAAATAGTGGGCCTTTTCTTTTGTAAAGGGAGGTTTTGTACCTTTCCTAAAAAGTATCGATGGCAATAGCTCCTCCTTTTAATCTCAATGCTTGGCTAGCGGAAAATAGAGACTCCTTAAAACCCCCTGTTGGCAATAGAAATTTATACAAAGATGCAGGGGACTACATAGTAATGGTTGTCGCGGGCCCAAATGCTAGAAAAGACTACCATTACAATGAAACTGAAGAATTGTTTTATCAATTAGAAGGTGAAATTGAAGTACATATTCAAGAAGACGGACAAAAAAGAACTATGAAATTGGGCCCAGGAGACATGTACTTGCACCCAGCCAAAATTCCACATTCCCCGGTTAGACACGAAGGCTCTATTGGTTTAGTAATTGAAAGAAAACGTGCCGAGATGAATGTAGACGATGGCCTTTTATGGTACTGTGATACTTGCAATCATAAATTGTACGAGGCTTACTTTACATTGCACGATATTGAGAAGGATTTTCTTGAACATTTTCGGCATTTCTATGGCTCTAAAGAGCTAAGAACTTGTAATAATTGTGGCACGGTAATGCCTACAGATGAACGCTTTGTAAAATAAAAATGATTGTAGCAGCAAAAATTATAGTAGGATTGGTTGCAGTATTGCACCTCTATTTTCTTTATTTAGAAATGTTTGCATGGACAACTAAAGGACCCAAAGTATTTAGAAATTTTCCAAAAGAATTGTTTAAGCCAACCCAATCTATGGCTGCCAATCAAGGCTTGTATAATGGATTCTTGGCCGCGGGCTTAGTTTGGTCCTTACTTGTTAGTGATCCTCAATGGTCTAAGAACATTGCGTTCTTTTTCTTGGGATGTGTGCTGGTCGCTGGTTTATATGGCGCCTTATCAGTTTCCAAGAAAATATTTTTTATTCAAGGAATGCCTGCACTAATCGGTATTCTTTTATTTCTAATCTAAACTCCATTACGAGAAGTTGAATCTTCGTAATTTTGTTGCAATTATAACAAACACCTCCAAAGAAGTTACAAATGACAGAAACAGCCATGCAATTTGGTATAGAAGAAGCCTTACAAACCCTGGGCATAAAAGATATTAATTCAGGAACAGCTACAGGTTCTGAGACCTTTGGATCAGGCGAACTTATAGCCTCTTATTCCCCAGTAGATGGTTCATTAATTGCCAAGGTGAGCACCACCACTAAGGAAGATTATGAGAAAGTGATGGGCGCTGCAACCAATGCTTTTAAATATTGGAGAAAAATTCCTGCTCCTCAAAGAGGAGAAATTGTTCGCCAGTTCGGAGAGAAACTACGAGAGGTAAAAGAACCTCTTGGCAAATTAGTTTCCTACGAAATGGGAAAATCATATCAAGAAGGTCTGGGAGAAGTTCAGGAAATGATAGATATCTGTGATTTTGCTGTAGGGCTCTCTAGACAATTGCATGGACTCACCATGCACTCAGAAAGACCCGGTCATCGCATGTACGAACAATACCACCCATTAGGAATTGTGGGTATAATATCTGCCTTTAATTTTCCAGTAGCCGTTTGGTCTTGGAATACCGCTCTGGCATGGATTTGCGGTGATGTGTGCGTTTGGAAACCTTCAGAAAAAACGCCACTATGTGGGGTAGCTTGTCAGAATATTATTGCTGCAGTCCTTCAAGAGAATGGACTACCAGAAGGGATTTCTTGTTTAATTAACGGGGATTACACCGTAGGAGAATTAATGACACATGATAAACGTATTCCGTTAGTATCTGCAACTGGCTCCATTAGAATGGGTAAAATAGTTGCACAAGCAGTCGCAGCGAGATTGGGTAAATCACTTTTAGAGCTAGGCGGAAACAATGCCATCATTGTGACACCAGATGCCGATATTAAAATGACTGTAATTGGTGCTGTTTTTGGTGCGGTTGGCACTGCAGGGCAACGTTGTACTTCTACTAGAAGACTTATCGTTCACAAAGATGTGTACGCCAAAGTAAAAGAAGCCCTTGTCGATGCTTACAAGCAATTGAGAATAGGCAACCCTCTAGATGAAAATAACCATGTAGGTCCATTAATTGATACAGACGCTGTGTCTATGTACCAAAAGGCGCTATCTAAAGTAACCGATGAAGGTGGAACCGTTTTGGTAGAAGGAGGGGTTTTAGCAGGAGAAGGGTATGAAAGTGGTTGTTATGTGCAACCTGCTATCGTAGAAGCTAAAAATAGTTTTGAAATTGTTCAGGAAGAAACCTTTGCGCCCATCTTATACCTTCTTCAATATGATGGGGAGGTTGAGAATGCCATCGAACAACAAAATGGCGTTGTACAAGGATTATCTTCTGCAATTATGACCAATAATTTAAGAGAAGCTGAACGTTTTCTTTCTGCTGCCGGAAGCGACTGCGGTATTGCAAACGTAAACATCGGGACTTCGGGAGCAGAAATCGGAGGTGCCTTTGGGGGAGAAAAAGAAACCGGAGGCGGTCGTGAAAGTGGATCCGATGCCTGGAAAATCTATATGAGAAGGCAAACCAATACCATTAATTACACAGAAGAGTTGCCATTGGCGCAGGGTATTAAATTTGATTTATAAAAAAAACCGCTGCCCTAAAGATTGCAACGGTTTTAAACCAACTTAACTAACTCAAACTTAACTATCGTAAACCCTATTTCAATGCCGGAACTTTGTCGGGAGAAATAGGGTATTTACCTATATTGTTACTCGAATTTCCTAATTTTTAAGGGCATTCTCTGCTTTATTCGTATTTCCTGTATAAAAAACTGTATAACTGGTAAGGAATGTTCTTTATCTCGTTTCATTAGATACGGAATGAACTTCCATTTCAGATGCCAACTTGCTCTAAATAAACACTTTTGTTAAGAAATTTTAACATTTCTACACGATTTTTCATACCTTAAGAACTACGGACTTATATAAGTAAACAACGATGGATTTTACAGACACAACAACCCTGCTTGTGCTGCTTCTTGTTGCAATAGTGGGTATCCTTATTGGGTACTTCCTAGGAAGCAAACAAGGAAGCCGCCTAGAACAATTGAAAGATCTGGAAGAAAAAAATTCCCAACTTACTAAGGAGCTCGAAGCGTGTATGAATAAACTTCCAAACGCTCAAGAACCTGTACATAATACAAAAGCTCAGGTAGTGGAAACATCCATTCAGGAACCAAGCTTTGATGCAAATGCAGCCAAAGCAGCTTTTGGTAAGCGTGTAAAAGAAAATGATCTTAAAATTGTTGAAGGAATAGGACCTAAAATTGAAAGCTTATTTCACGAATCTTCTATAACTACCTGGAAGGCCCTTTCAGAAACATCAGTGTCTACATGCCAGGAAATTCTAAATTCTGGAGGCGACAGATATCGTATTCATGATCCGTCTTCATGGCCCATGCAGGGTAAAATGGCATCTGAAGGAAAATGGAAAGCGCTTGTCAAATGGCAAAAAGAACATAAAGCAGGGAAGTTTTAGCCCCTTCTCCCTAAAATTCGTTCCTGCCTCTTTCACCAGGATAAAAGGTATGAACAGGGTCACTTTGCCAAAATTCTTTGGTTGAAATATCCATCATTGTTAGCGCCCCTCTAAATGCAGCCCCGGTATCTACATTCCAAACATTTGCATAATTGGCTGGGGTTACCAAGTTCGTTTTTGAAAGTGGGGTATGACCAATAAAAATTTCTTCATAGTTGGTCAAGCGTTTTGGGTAGCGTTCACTATTTCTTGACATCGTGGGGTCAACGGCTTTTGCCAGTTCCCAAAGTGTTCTATCCCAGTAAAATAACTGTTCAAAATATTCGTAGGATATCCCCTTAAGATTGGTAAATCCTGCATGCAAGAACAACCGGTTTTCAGTATCTAAAAAGGTATTTTTCATCCTTTCAAAAAAGGCCAAATGAGGATTCCAATGTTCTTTGCCCGCTTTTAAATAGGAATCACGAGTCGCTACCCCACCGTGCGCTAGCCATTGCGGGTTTTCCTTACCTGTGAGCATCCATTCACGGCATAACTCGTCATGATTTCCTCTTAGAAAAGTGCAATGATGGGAGTGTTCTAATTCAATAAGAAAATCAACCGTTTCATAAGCTTCACTCCATCCATCTACGTAATCCCCTAAAAAAATTAAATGGTCTGATGTGCTCACTTGGGCACGTTCAAGTAATTGTTTTAATGCCTTTAATCCAGAATGAACATCTCCTATGACCAGCGTACGCATGTACCTTTTTTTGGCAATATTAAAAACATTTGCCCCTAACTACACTATTTTAAAGTAAAGATTTTAGCAGGCATCATTCTTAGTAAAATCAGTACCTTTCGATAAAATATCCAGGCTATTCTAATGACAAAGGTTTTTTGTATTGGCGAATTGTTAATAGATTTTGTTGCAGAAAATCAAGGCAGTGATCTTTCTAAGGCGGTCCAGTTTACCAAAAAGGCGGGAGGGGCCCCTGCCAATGTAGCATGCGCCATTTCTAAACTTGGAGGAAGAAGCTATTTTATTGGTTGTGTAGGGAAAGATCCTTTTGGCACCTATCTACTCGATGTTTTAAAAACAGAAGGCGTTGATATTTCCATGGCGCAACGGTCAAATACCTTCACCACCTTGGCGTTCGTTTCCCTTGCGAGCGATGGAGAAAGAGATTTTGTTTTTGATAGAGGAGCCGATAAGGAATTGGTCTACGATTCTTCTATAAAAAAGAATTTTAAAAGAAACTTGGTTCATTTTGGAGCTGCCACGGCACTTCTGGGTGGTGAAATGGAAACAGCGTACAACCACTATTTATTCGATGCCTTAACGAAGGAGTCTTTTATTAGTTTTGATCCTAACTACCGGGCAGATCTTTGGAAAGATGATGAGGCTACTTTTATAAAAAAATGCCTCCCCTATGTAGAAAAATCACACCTGTGTAAATTTAGTTTGGAAGAGGCTTTGCTCTTATCAGGTAAGGATTCGGTAGAAGAAGCTTGCCCAGTACTTCATGAAATTGGAGTACAGATCATTGCTGTTACCCTTGGAAAAGATGGCACTTATCTAAGTATGAATGGCAACACGGCCATAGTCCCTAGTGTGTCTGTATCGCCTGTAGATACCACAGGTGCTGGAGATGCATTTATTGGATGTCTGCTCTATCAAATTGCAGGACTTCAAGATTTTAATTCTATCTTTTCAGATACAGAAGGCCTTAAAAAAATGATTGCCATAGCCAATAAGGCTGGGGCCATAACTACTACCCAGTATGGGGCTATTAACGCACTACCCAATTTAACCCAATTGGAGGAATAGGATGAACCAATCGCAATTACAGGACCTGCTGGCTACCCATGCAAACGCCAAAGGGAACGACGAACTTTTTAATCTTCGTCTTTACAGCAATGCCAGTATCCTAAAAGACCTTTTTTTTGCGCTCTACCCAGAAACTCTGCATGCCGAAACATACAAGATTCTTCTGCAAAAATTAAGGCAGCTTTATCATGCTAGACCTACGCACTTAAAAGAGCAAGATGCCGAGAGAATGAAAAAGATTGATTGGTATCAATCCCAAGAGTTGGTAGGTATGCAATTATATGTAGATCTCTTCAATAAAAATCTTAAAGGGGTACAATCAAAACTTCCATACTTTGAATCTTTAGGCGTCAACTTTGTGCATCTAATGCCTATTACCACCAGACCAAGCAAGGAAAATGATGGCGGCTATGCGGTAAATTCGTATACTGAAATAGACCCAAAGCTGGGAACCAAAGAAGATTTAGCCGCGCTCACCAAAGAACTGCGTAAAAGGAACATGTTTTTAATGCTAGATTTTGTTGCCAACCATACCTCTGATGAACATGAATGGGCTACAAAAGCAAAAATGGGTGACGCTACTTATAAATCTTTCTTTTACACCTTTCCTGATCGTAGAATTCCAGATGCTTTTGAGGAACATATGCAAGAAGTTTTTCCTGAAACAGCCCCTGGGAATTTTACATTCATTCCTGAAATGAATTCCTGGGTTATGACGGTGTTTAATACCTACCAATGGGATCTAAATTATCAAAATCCAAAGGTCTTCTTGGCTATGTTAGAAAATCTTGTTGAGCTTTCTAACATGGGGGCCGATGTAATTCGGCTTGATGCCTTGGCTTTTTTATGGAAAAAACTAAAAACAAATTCTCAGAATCTACCTGAAGCCCATAAACTCATTAGCCTTTTTAAACTGTGCTTGCAAGTGGTAGCTCCAGGCAGCATTATTCTGGCAGAGGCCATTGTTGCTCCAGAAGAAATTGTTAAATATTTTGGAGAGGGGAGCCGCAAGGGCAATGAGTGTGAATTGGCGTACAACGCCTCTCTAATGGCATTACTTTGGGACGCCATAGCCACCAAAAAAACAAACTTGCTTTACAAGAGTCTGTTCAATCTTCCTCATAAACCTGCCACTGCTAGTTGGATAAATTATATTCGGTGTCATGATGATATTGGACTGGGAATTAGTGATCAATATATTCGAGAATTGGGGTTACACCCACAATCGCATCGGAGCTTTTTATTGGATTATTACTGCCAAGGGCTCGACTGGTCTCCTGCGAAAGGGCTCGTTTTTATGTACAATCCTAAAACTAAGGATGGGCGTATCTCTGGCAGCACCGCCTCTCTTCTTGGTTTAGAAAAAGGACTTGAAACCAAAGACCCGCAGATGATTGAACATGCGCTGCTTAAAATTTCCATGTTGCATGGAATTATACTCTCTTTTGGCGGTGTGCCTATGATTTATGCGGGCGATGAAATTGGTACTCTTAACGACTATTCCTTTTTAAAATCAGCAGAGAAAAAAGAAGATAATAGATGGGTAAATAGACCAAAAAGGAATTGGAAATCTAAAGAAGATTATACGGATGCATCCTCCATTGCGGGCGGTATTTTTCATAAACTACAAACGCTTATTAGCATAAGAAAACGTGAAGTTGCCTTTGCAGACAAGGAGAACATCGTTTTACATGACACCCTAAATCCACATATATTTATTTATGAGCGGAACGCAGAAAACAACAATGGCGTTTTAGTGATCTGTAATTTCGATGAACATGAACAACGAATAGAGTCGGGATTTTTAAATCAATTGGGCTACAGTTTTCACAATAAGGTTTTTGATATTATTGAAGACCAAAGAATTTCTTTCAAAAAGAAGCACTTGGCAGTGCGTCCATACCAGTTATTATGGTTAAAGAAAATAGATCAATTGTAGCGCACCTTGCGCAAAATTCTTTGTGCAAGTTTTAAGGACTGATACACCTGTCTGTCCCATTGCTTTAGAATTGGGCCGGCATGATCCATTTGCTCTTTGGCTTCTTCAAATCCGTTTAAATAACAAATGAGGTAGGCGTCTGGCAGATGTTTTACATCCGATTTTTCAGAAGGAGTAAGTTTAATATTTTTTTCAACTTTTTTTACCAGCGCATTGTTGCTATTGTAGATATGATGCAGGGTTTTCTTATCAAATTGTGGAGGTTCAAATACAAGCTCACTAGCAATGGTATAGTTTCCGTTGTCTTTAAAAGTGATGGTCACTTCTTCTAACGGATAGTATTTCTGTTCTTTCCCCAGCCCAAGCTGTACGTATTCCAAGGTGGTAAAAGTTGAATCTGTAAAGTGAATAGTTACCTCATCTAAAGCAGAATAGAAGAGTTTTACCTGCTCATTAATTAATTCAATATCTACACGAGAATAATACGTTTTCTTTTTTACTTTTTTCCGATGCCCCGCCCAACACACCACAAACTGTTCTTTAAAAACTTTGTAATCACTGGTTAAATCGGCATGCCTATTATTTATAAAATCAATCACCCCATCCAAGGTTAATTCTATATTGTTCCTAGCATGCTGTTCAATGGTAGCAACCTTCGTTGAATTAATGTCTTTTAGCTTGATGTCAAAAGCTTTGGGAAGACTTATACTGCCTTCTCTAAAAAAAACAGCACCCCCATAATATTTCCAGATATTCTTTCTTAGCGCACAAACTTTTCCATTAGATTTTATGGTGACGAGACCTACTACCTTCCCTTCAGGAAGATGGGGAAAGGGTATGTTTTCGTAGGAGATAATTGGTGGATTATCTAGATACGCATTGACTAAATTTTGAATTTTACTATCATCAAAAAAATCAACACCAACAATTTTATTGTCTTCGTCTTCCACCCCTACAACAATAAAAGAGTTATTTGTTGGGTTGCTGTTCGCCAGGGCGCAAACGTGCTTTAAGAATTTTGCTTTCCCCTCTTTTTCGCCAATGGATATAAATCTTTTCTTGTCATAAAAACTGTTCTCGTCATTATGAGCCAGAAGATTTTTTACCAATAGGCGTTTATTAATCATTAGGTTTTCTTCAATAGGGTAGAACTGGCTTGGGCAGAAGGTAACACTAGAAGATCTGCAATATTGACGTGGTAAGGACGGGTCACTACAAAATGTATGATATCTGCAATGTCCTCGGCTTGTAAAGCTTTGTACCCTTGGTAAACAGTCTTTGCCCGATCATTATCTCCTTTAAAGCGCACCTCACTAAACTCTGTTTCTACCAATCCTGGATTTATGGCACCCACACGAATACCAAATTCGTTTAAATCTTTTCGCATTCCTTGATTAATGGCATCTACGGCATGTTTACTAGCACAATACACATTCCCTTTAGGATACACTTCTTTCCCAGCCAAGGAACCAATGTTTATGATATGCCCTTCATTTCTTTCAATCATGCCAGGGATGATTGCTTTAGACACATACAATAATCCCTTAACATTTATGTCTAACATAGCATCCCAATCGTCTAAATTTCCTTCTTGAATGGTGTCTAAACCGTGGGCATTCCCCGCATTGTTGACCAAAATATCTATCTGTGAAAAATCCTTTGGTAAAGAAGCAATAGCAGTCGCTACATCCGACCTATTTCTAACATCAAACGTTAAGGAATGTACGGGAACTTGTTTGGATAATTCTTCAACCAATTCATCAAGGCGTTCTTGCCTGCGCCCACATACAACAAGGGCAATTCCTTCTTTTGCAAACCGTTCTGCGGTGGCTTTTCCAATACCACTTGTGGCTCCTGTAATTAAAGCTGTTTTCATAACTGTATGGGTTAAGGAACGGGAGTTCCTTTTGCGGCTTCTAGTAAAAGAAACCAATCTTGTAATTCTAAATCTATTGAAGCCGCCTTTATCGAGTCGGTCAAGCGTTGTTTATTGGTAGTGCCTACTACGGGGTACACCTTTGCCGGATGTTTTAAAATAAATGCAAGCAGCAACTGACTTTCATTGGCGCCATATTTCTCGGTTAGCTTTTTCATAAGCTCTGAAATACGTTCATTTTGAGGATTGTCTTCCCTAAAAAAGTTGCCTAAGGGACTCCACGACATGGCCATGCGTTGATTGGCCAAACAATCATCAAAAGTGCCATCTTCCATGGGCAGCGTGTGCGTTAAAGAAAACTCTACTTGATTGGCTTCTACAGGGGTATTTGTGGTAATCACGGCAATTTGGGATGGACTAAAATTAGACACACCAAATTGTTTAATTTTTCCTTGTTCTTTTAGATGCGATACTGCCTTTTCTACTTCATTACTTTCTAATAATGGGCTTGGACGATGTAAAAGAAAAAGATCTAAATAATCGGTGTTTAAATTCTTTAAGGATTGTTCCGCAGACCAAATAATATAGTCCGCATCGTATTGATAATGTTTTACCAAATTTGGTCTACCAGAAGTCATTTGTATCCCACATTTACTAACCAACTGAATGGTTTCCCTAGCAACGCCACTGGCTGAAAACGCTGCGCCAAAGTGGGCTTCGGTTCCATAGTCTCCGTAAATATCTGCATGGTCGAAGGTGGTAATACCCACTTCTAAACAATGATGTATAAGATCCGCCATTTCTGCGGTTGAAAGCTGTTTCCCCCAACTGCCCCAGGTCATAGTGCCTGCAACAATTCTAGAATAAAAATTGGATTTTGACATGGTTGTGAAAATAAACATAAATCCCTTAAAGGGGTCATAAAACTTGGGGTTCGCAAGTTTTTTTAACCAATAATTAACAGGGCATTTTTAAATAAATTTTCATTTTGCGCTTTGATAAAAACCAGACCTGACAATCAAGTCTTTATGGAAGAAAATACTACGATAGATATTGCAGCAGTAAATGAAAAAATTGCACAAGAAAGTGCTTTTATTGGCCTGCTAAAACAAGAGATGGACAAGGCCATAGTGGGTCAGAAGGCCATGGTAGAACGCCTTTTAATTGGGCTCTTAGGACAAGGGCACATCCTTTTGGAAGGGGTGCCTGGGTTAGCCAAAACCCTCGCTATTAACACCTTATCCAAAGCAGTAAAAGGCAGTTTTAGTAGAATACAGTTTACGCCAGATTTGCTTCCTGCTGATGTTGTAGGAACGCTCATTTACAATATGAAAGAAAACGACTTTTCTATTAAGAAAGGTCCAATTTTCGCAAATTTTGTGCTAGCAGATGAGATTAACCGTGCCCCCGCCAAAGTGCAGTCTGCCTTATTAGAAGCGATGCAAGAAAAACAAGTGACCATTGGCGACGAAACTTTTAAGCTAGACAAACCTTTTCTAGTGATGGCTACTCAAAACCCTGTAGAACAAGAAGGGACCTATCCTTTACCAGAAGCACAGGTAGACCGTTTTATGTTAAAGACGGTTATTGATTATCCAAAACTAACCGAGGAGCAATTAATCATACGACAAAACTTAAAAGGAGGGCATGAACCGGTTAAAGCGGTGATTACCTTAAAGCAAATTTTAAATGCGCAAAGTGCCGTTCGCGAAGTGTACATGGATGAGAAAATAGAGAAGTACATCTTAGATATCATTTTTGCGACGCGCTATCCTGAAAAATACAATTTAGAGCAATTAAAACCGCTCATCAATTTTGGTGCTTCGCCCAGGGGAAGTATTAATTTGGCTACCGCATCCAAGTGTTATGCATTCATTAAACAACGAGGGTATGTAATACCAGAAGATGTGAGAGCTGTAGTGCATGACGTTTTAAGGCATAGAATAGGAATTACCTATGAAGCCGAAGCAGAAAATATTACTTCCGAAGAAATTATTAATAAGATCGTAAATCAGGTAGAGGTCCCTTAAATAGCTCCTTGTTTCATACCCCCGATTCTAACCTGCTAGCTTGGTTAAAAAGGTAACCCCTTAACTGAAATGGATACAAAAGAGCTTTTAAAGAAAGTACGCAAGATTGAAATAAAGACACGTAGATTGTCTGACCATCTCTTTGGAGGTGAATACCATTCTACGTTTAAAGGAAGGGGAATGACCTTTAGTGAAGTACGTCAATATCAATTCGGTGATGATGTACGGTCCATAGACTGGAATGTTACCGCGCGTTATAACGAGCCCTATGTAAAAGTCTTTGAGGAAGAACGAGAGTTAACCATGATGCTCATGGTTGACGTTAGTGGCTCAGAATTATTCGGTACCGCGAACCAGTTTAAAAAAGAAGTAGTTACAGAAATCTCTGCGACGCTGGCCTTTTCAGCATTGCAGAACAATGATAAAGTAGGACTTATTTTATTCTCGGATGAGGTAGAATTGTTTATTCCCCCTAAAAAAGGAAAAAGCCACATTCTTCGAATTATCCGAGAGTTATTAGAATTTCAGCCAAAAAGTAACAAAACCAATATTGCAGAAGCCTTAAAGTTTCTTACCAATGTCATGAAAAAGAAAGCCATTGTTTTTGTGCTTTCAGATTTCATTGCAGATGACTATGCAGACACCATGCGCATTGTAGGGAACAAACATGATGTTACGGGCATCAGGGTATATGATGAGAAGGAAGAGTATATTCCCAACCTTGGTATGATCCAAGTACAAGATGCGGAAGATGGGTCGGTACAACTGGTAAATACGAGTAGCGGTAAAGTGAGACACGCATATTGGCGCTACCATATGGAGCGTGTTGATTATTTTAATAACGCTTTCACCAAATCTGGGAGTGGGATCATTAGCTGCCGGGTAGATGAAAGCTATGTGAAAAAATTGTTGGGTTATTTTAAGCGTAGAGGATAATGAGTGAAGACCAACGTACATATTTAAAACAATGCAAAGCACTGTTTAAAAAGGCCTTGCTAAGTGCCTGTATTTTGGTATGCTCCAACATTATTAATGCACAACAACAATCTACAGTTAAGGCGGAAATAGACACTGCCCAGATTAAAATTGGAGAACAAATTCAATATAAAATAACGGTAGAAACAGATTCACTAAATCTGGTGTATTTCCCGCAAGAGCAAACGTTTTCACCTTTGGAAATGGTGGAAGCCTTAAAGATAGATACCACTAAAAAGAAAGATAGAATTACTTTACAACGTATCTATGCACTCACCCAATTTGATAGTGGTACCTACATTATCCCCCCACAACGTATCGCAATTAATGAAGAACCTTTTCTAACCGATTCTTTTAGGATTGCGGTGGCTGATGTTGTGGTAGATACCACCAAACAGAAGCTATTTGATATAAAGCCTTTGGTAAAAGTAGATCGAAGCTATGCGAAGCTTTGGAAATGGCTGTTGATTATTGGTATTGGATTGCTCGTTATTGGGGGCCTCGTTTATTGGTTCTTTCTAAGACCTAAACCGCTTACAGAAGAGGAAAAAGTAGCCTTACTACCTCCCTACGATCGGGCATTATTACAATTAAAAGAACTCGAAAATTCAAGATACCTCATCCAAGATGAGTTTAAGAAATACTATTCTGAACTCACCAATATTGTGCGTTCCTATTTGGAGGAGGAGGTGCACGTTTCTGCCCTGGAAAGTACCACAGACCAGCTTATAGAACGTTTAGAACTATTGAAAGACGCTGGAGAGTTAAAGCTAGAAGATGAAACGCTTCAACAGTTTAAACAAGTATTGCAAACTGCCGATTTGGTGAAATTTGCAAAGTCCAAACCTCAAATGACTGTTGCTGAAGAAGACCGAAAAGCGGTGGAATTCGTAGTAGTTAAAACCAAAGAAGCGCTTCCTGAGCCAGAGGGTGAAGAACTCCTTCAGGACGAAGCTTACCTCGAGGAATTAGCTCGTAAACAAAGAAGAAAACGTATTTATACCGCGGCAGCGATTTTTGCTGGCATCGTGGTACTTGGTTTGGGGGCCTCTGTAGCAGTTTTTGGATTTAAAGATGTAAAAGATACCGTACTACGGCATCCTACCAAAGCACTTTTAGAAGGAGAATGGGTGCAAAGTTCCTATGGGTACCCTCCTATTGATATTGAAACTCCACAAGTTTTAGTAAGAAAAGAGTTGGGAGAATTTAATCCTGCAGATAGCATACAAAGCGCGCAAATTTTTGGCATGACCAATGTTTCTGGCATGTTCTCTGCTTCTGTTTCTGCAATGTCTTTCTCGAATGGAAAGAAATTAGATTTCGAAAAATCTGTAGAAAGCGTACTGGTAGCCCTCGAAAAAAAGGGAGCAAGAAATTTGATTGCGAAAAATGAAGAGGCTTTCACAAAAAGTGGGGTGCAAGGCCTTAAAACCTATGGTTCTTATCAAATGCAGGCCCCAGAATCAAATACCTCAGTAAGAACTAAATATGCGGTATTTCTTTTCGGAGGTGCAGGTTTTCAACAACAAATAATACTCACTTGGATGGATGGTGATGACTATGCTGAGCAAATTATTCAGCGCATCACTGCTTCCATAGATGTAAAAACACAAGCCTAATGATGGACAATGTTCAATTTGCGAATCCAGAATTCTTTTGGCTATTATTGGCATTGCCACTAGCCATTCTCTGGTATGTACTTACGCGCAAAGAACAAGTGGCCTCCGTGAAGCTTTCAAGTACAAAGGCTTTTTATTCTAGTTCCTGGCTTGCTAAACTTAAGCCTGTTCTTTTTGCGTTGCGGTTATTAGCCCTGGCAGCAGTTATTACTGCATTGGCCAGACCACAGATAGAAGATATCTCTACACGTACTAAAACAACCAAAGGAATTGATATCGTAATGGCCATTGATGTCTCCTCAAGTATGCTAGCGAGAGATCTAAAACCGAACCGTTTGGCCGCCTTGAAGGAAGTAGCCGCAGATTTCATTAAAAAACGGCCCAATGACCGTATTGGATTAGTGGCTTATGCTGGTGAGAGTTATACCAAAACCCCTATCACAAGTGACAAGTCTATCGTGCTTAGGGCATTAAATGATATCATTTATGGGCAATTAGAAGATGGCACCGCCATTGGTATGGGCTTGGCAACCTCCGTAAACCGCTTAAAAGAAAGTAAGGCAATAAGTAAGGTGATCATTCTACTAACGGATGGAGTTAACAATTCCGGATTTATTGAACCACAAACGGCTGCAGATTTAGCCGTTGAATACGATATAAAAACCTACACCATTGGTTTAGGGACCAATGGAAATGCGCTCACTCCTATTGCATACAAACGAGATGGGTCCTTTCAATATGGAATGCGCCAAGTAGAAATTGACGAAAAATTATTGCAAGAGATTGCAGAAGTTACAGGAGGCGAATATTTCCGTGCTACAGACAATGATAAGCTTGAAGAAATCTACAATGAAATAAACAAGCTAGAACGCACAGAAATAGAAGAATTTAAATATTACAAATACGAGGAAAAGTTTAGATCCTGGGTCTTTTTGGCTGGAATTTTGTTGTTAGTAGAATGGGGACTAAGAAATACCCTCTTTAAAAGTTTTATATAAGAACGATGGTGCAGTTTGATGAATCTTTATACTTCTATCTATTAGGTGTCATACCAGTACTGGTGTTGCTTTTTTTAATGGTACAAGTATGGAAAAGAAGCAAACAACGCGAATTTGCTAATACCCCTATGCTTCGAAGACTAGCCCCGGAAAAATCTAGATTCAAGGGTACACTAAAGCTAGTGGTGTTTTTAGCGGGATTGGCCTTTTTGGTCTTGGCACTGGCCAATCCAAAAATTGGCACTAAACTGGAAACCGTAAAACGTGAAGGGGTAGATATTGTTTTTGCGGTAGATGTTTCTAAAAGTATGTTGGCAGAAGACATTGCGCCCAACCGCTTAGAAAAATCCAAGCGCCTTGTTTCAGAAATCATAAACCAGCTTGCAAGCGACCGGATTGGGATTATTGCCTATGCAGGCCAGGCATTCCCTCAATTACCAATTACTACAGACTACGGAGCCGCAAAAATGTTTTTACAAAGCATGAATACAGACATGCTTTCGTCTCAAGGAACGGCTATTAACTCTGCCATAGACTTGGCCGCCACCTATTACAATGATACTGAACAAACCAACCGAGTGCTTTTTATAGTCTCAGATGGGGAAGATCATTCAGAAGGAAATACGCTGGAAGCTATAGAAGCGGCTATTAGTCAAGGAATTAAAGTTTACACCATTGGTGTAGGGAAAACAAAAGGTGCGCCCATCCCAATTAAACGAAATGGCGTTGTAGAAAGCTTAAAAAAGAACCAAGAAGGAGAGGTTGTAATTAGTCGTTTAAATGAAGCGGTACTCACCCAAATTGCGCAAATAGGTGGTGGTGAATACATAAATGGTTCTAATACAGAAGATGCTGTAAATTTTATAAAAGAAGAGCTTGAAAAAATGGATAAAAAAGAGTTCGAGGCCAAACAATTTGCAGAGTATAAAGATCAATTTCAATGGTTTTTGGGAATCGCGGCCTTGCTTCTATTTTTAGACATTTTTATTTTAGACCGAAAGACAAAGTGGCTTAAAAAGTTGAACCTTTTTAATGAACAAGAGCATGTATAAATATGGCGTAACATTATTATTCTTGTGGAGCTCCGTAATTCTTTGGGCGCAAGATGCTGAAGAGAAGGAGGAGAATCTTAAAAAAGATTTTAAAGAGTCTACGAATATCACCTATGATGCTAATCAAGAATTGATACAAAACAATTTCGTTGATGCCGAAGCAGAATATAGAAAGGCCATTTCTAAAAGTGCCACAAATACAGCGGCCCCTTATAACTTAGGAAGAGCTTATTACAACAGAGAAGAGTACGCAGAAGCCTTCTCACGTTTTAAAGAAGCGGGAGAAAAAGCCGACGAAAAGCCTACAAAACATAAAGCATACCATAATATGGGGAATGTTTTTATGCAAAATAAAGAATACGAGAAGGCCGTAGAGGCTTACAAACAAGCTTTAAGAAGTAATCCTAATGATGATGAGACCAGATACAACTTAGCCCTTGCTAAGGAAATGCTGAAAAAAGATCAGGAAAACCAAAACAACGATCAAAATAAAGACGATCAGAATAAGGATCAGAACAAAGAGAACCAGGAACAAAATCAAGATCAAAACAACGAAGGCGATCAGAATAAGGACAAGGAAGGCGATCAAAAAGACGATCAGAACAAGGATCAAGGCGATGAAGGAGATAAAGGAGATCAAAAGCCCGAAGAGAATAAAGAAGGAGACGGAGAAGAAAAAGAGGAACAGAAAAAACAACCTAATCAAGGAGAAGAACCTGAGAAAAAGCCGCGTCCTAGACCAAATCAATTATCCAAACAGCAGATTCAAAACCTGCTAGAGGCCATGCAGAACGAAGAGAAAAAAGTGCAAGAAAAGATTGATGCCAAAAAAGTAAAAGGCAAAAAAATAAAAAACGAGAAAGACTGGTAGTGATTCTAAGAAAGTACATAGCAAGTCTATTCCTTCTAGCATTTCTTGTGCAAGTACAACCACTCATTGCACAGGAAGAAGATGCCGTTACTTTTGAGATGAAAGTCAGCAAAGAAAAGCTGGGAATCAATGAACGCCTTCGGGTAGAGTTTGCTATGAACAAAGATGGAGACAATTTTAATCCGCCTTCTTTTGATGGTTTCCGGGTGGTTATGGGACCCTCACAATCCATCTCCTCTTCTTGGGTTAATGGCAAACGTAGCTTTTCTAAGACGTATTCCTATATTTTAAAACCTACCGCTCAGGGTTCGTATAAAATTGGTCAGGCAACCATTGAAATAGATGGTGAAACCTATAAAACACTACCAAGAACGGTTCAGATTACCGCTGCAGTAGACAACCCTAATGCCCCCAAATCTGCAGATGATGTCGCGGATGAAAATCTACACCTAGTCGCAGAAGTTTCTAAAGGAAGTCCTTATTTAAACGAGGCAGTCACCGTTGTTTACAAGCTTTTTATTAGCTCTAATATTTCTGTGACCAATTTTAGGCCCTTAGACAGTCCTAAATACAATAATTTCTGGAGCCAAGATATCCCAGTAACCAAATACAACACGGTGAATGAAACCTATCAAGGAAAACCTTATCGCAGTGTTATTTTAAAACGGGTGGTTTTGTACCCTCAAAAAGCAGGAAAGCTAGAAATTGAACCCCTCTCTCTTGAAATTTATGTAGATGTGCCTACAAATAGACGAGATTTCTTTGGCAGTCGCATTTACAAACAAGCCAGTAAAACCGTTTCAGCGGGGAAACGCACACTTAACGTACAAGCCTTGCCGGAAGCAGGAAAACCAGAAGGATTTACAGGAGCAGTTGGACAATTTGAATTCAATGTAACTACTAGTAAAACTTCGCTAAATGCTTCGGAATCTCTACAAGCCAAAGTGGAAGTAAGTGGTAAAGGAAATTTAAAACTCTTTCAACTACCAGAGCCTGAATTGCCAAGTGCCTTAGAAGTCTATGAACCAGAATTTGATGAAAGCGTGCGTACCACTCTTTCTGGCATGCAAGGAAAAGTAGTGAATAATTACACGATTGTCCCTTCCTTCCGTGGGCGTTACCCTATCCCCAGTATCGCGTTTAGTTATTTCGATCCTAAGTCCAAAAGCTATCGAACACTTAATTCAGAAGAGATTACCATCAATGTAATGGAAGGCCCCACAGACAACGCCCAGGCATCTCCTGGCACTACGGGTAGACAAAAAATTGCAGTGACCACGGGAAGACAATTTCATTTTATAAAAACACAAGCCAATTTAACAGCCATCTCTACAAGGCGGTTTTTTGGGTCTCAAAAGTTTATATGGTTCTTAATGGGACCGCTAGTACTTATTCCTTTGGTGCTTTTCTTGCGTAAAAAGAAGCAAGAAAGCGATGCGGATGTGGAAGGCAATCGTTTGCGTTTGGCGAATAGGTTGGCGCGCAAATATCTCTCTGCGGCGAAAAAACAATTGAATAATGAAGAAGAGTTTTATGTAGCCTTGGAAAAAGCACTCCATAATTATTTAAAGGCGAAGCTTAAGATTGAAACCTCTGAGTTTAGTAAGGAAAAAATAGTAGCGCTGTTAACAGATAAAACAGTTGATAAATCCACCATTTCTCAATTTATTGCATTGTTACAGAGCTGTGAAATGGCACGCTATAGCCCTATCACCAAAGTTCAGATGAAAGAAGACTATAGCAAAGCAAGTGAGGTAATTTCTAAAATAGACAAACAACTATGAGAAGAGAAAAAGTCTTATTTGCGTTGGTGTTTTTATTTTGGGGAGTTCTGGCTATTGCCCAGAATGAAGTGCTTTTTAAAAAAGCAACAGAAGCCTACAATCAAGGGCAATTTGAAAAGGCAATAGCACATTACGAAACCATTTTAAAGAATGGGAAACATTCTGCTGAACTCTATTTTAATTTAGGCAACTGCCATTATAAATTAGATGAAATAGGACCTAGCATCTATTATTACGAAAAAGCATTATTACTGCAACCTAATGATAGGGAGATTGAAAACAACCTAAGTTTTGCCAAAAACATGCGGTTAGATGCTATTGAAGAAATGCCAAAAACGGCAATGGCTAGAATGCATGATTCCATAGTTCTTTTTCTTACCCCAGATCAATGGGGTTATTTGGCGGTTTTCGCCATTGTCTTATTTGTATTAGGCTTTATTATATACTACATCTTATACGCGGCAACCCACAAACGAATTGCTTTTATTCTGGCCAATACTGCCTTGTGTATTGCCATCTTTTCTGTGGTGATGGGGTATTTGGGAATACGTGATGAACGTGGAAAGAATCCCGCAATTATTTTTGATAGAGAAGTAGTTGTTACCTCTGAACCCAACGAACGAAGCGAAAAAGTATTTGCGCTTCATGAGGGGACGAAGGTCAACGTTTTAGAATCCTTAGAAAGCTGGTCTAAAATTAGAATTGCCGATGGGCAAACAGGCTGGATGCCTTCCGAAAGCTTAAAACAGCTAAAAGATTTTTGAATTCCATTAACAGGACTCTGAAAGTATTACTGTTATATTTACGAGGCTAAGTAGGAATATTGCTTAAATTCCTTACTTTGTCACAAGCAAAAACAGCCTTCTAACAACCGAAGTCTTAAAACCAATATCTATGCTTAAGAACTTAAGAAAAGACCTCCCTGCAAGTATTGTAGTATTTTTTGTGGCGCTCCCATTGTGTTTGGGAATTGCTTTAGCAAGTGGCGCGCCCTTATTTTCAGGGCTCATCGCGGGTATTATTGGTGGGATTGTAGTGGGTTTTTTAAGTGGATCACAAATTGGGGTCAGTGGCCCTGCTGCTGGGTTAGCAGCCATCGTTTTGGTTGCAATCAATTCTCTTGGATATGAGCCATTTTTAGTAGCCGTTGTTTTAGGAGGTGTTATTCAAATAATTTTTGGGGTTCTAAAAGCAGGGATTATAGGATATTATTTTCCTTCCTCCGTAATTAAAGGAATGCTCACAGGTATAGGAATCATTATAATCTTAAAGCAAATTCCCTACTTTTTTGGCTATGATAAAGACCCTGAAGGGGATTTTGCATTCCTGCAAATAGATGGTGAAAATACGTTCTCAGAGATCTTTAATACAATTAGTGGAATTATTAGCGGAAACTATAGCGCCGGAGCAACCGTGATTGCGATCATTGCTATGGCCATTTTAATTTTATGGAATAATGTCCTTTCTAAAAAAGGCAAAATATTTCAATTGATTCAGGGTCCCTTAGTGGCTGTAGTGGTGGGTATTATTTTTTATATCCTTACCAAGGATAGCAGCCTTACTATTACAGAAGAACATTTGGTAGCTGTTCCTGTACCCGATAGTTTTAACAGCTTTATTGGGCAATTTAGTTTTCCAGATTTTTCCGCAATTGGTAAAACTGAAATTTGGATTACCGCCTTTACTATTGCTTTAGTAGCGAGTTTAGAAACCTTATTGTGCGTTGAAGCTACTGATAAATTAGATCCGGAGAAACGAGTGACACCTACCAATAGAGAGTTGTTGGCACAAGGGAGTGGAAACATTCTTTCTGGGATGATTGGGGGTATTCCTATTACTCAAGTTATTGTGAGAAGTTCTGCTAACATCCAATCTGGAGGGCGTACCAAAGCTTCTGCGATCATTCATGGTTTCTTTTTGCTTATTTCGGTCATGCTTATCCCTACCCTTTTAAATAAGATTCCTCTTTCAGTATTAGCAGCCGTATTATTCATTGTAGGATATAAACTTGCCAAACCTTCCTTATTTAAGAAAATGTATCAGTTAGGCTGGAAACAGTTTATTCCATTTACGGTTACGGTAGTAGGAATCGTATTTACCGATTTATTGGTCGGTATTGGAATGGGCCTTGCCGTTGGCATTGTGGTAATCTTAATAAAGAGCTATCAAAACTCGCATTTCTTGCATATAGAAGATAAGAGTGATGGGAAACATCGCTTAAAAATGACTTTCGCAGAAGAGGTTACTTTCTTTAACAAAGGTGCCATTTTAAAAGAATTAGACAACATCCCTGAGAATTCTTATTTAGAATTAGATGTTCGTAAAACGCGCTACTTAGATAATGATATCATTGAAATTTTAGAAGACTTTTCAGAAAAGGCGAAAAATAGAGATATTGATATTAAACTTATTTCAGAAAGAGGAACGGTAGAAAACCCGCCCAGCTTTATTGAATTCTTTAACCTCAAGAAAAAAACACAATAGAATGACTACACAAACTAAAGAAAGCCAGGCGGCACTCGATCCTAATGGGGCAATAACCCTTTTAAAAGAGGGAAACAAACGATTTGTGCAGAGCAGCATGCAAAATCGGGACCTTATTCAGCAGGTAAAAGAAACCACTACAGGCCAATATCCTTTTGCCACTATTTTAAGTTGTATAGATTCTAGAGTTTCTGCAGAACTTGTTTTTGATCAAGGTGTGGGTGATATTTTTAGTGCTAGAGTGGCTGGGAATATAGTAAACGCAGACCTCTTAGGAAGCATGGAATTCGCCTGTAAACTGGCAGGTACAAAGGTCATTGTAGTACTGGGGCATACCTCTTGCGGGGCTGTAAAAGGAGCCTGTGATGATGCTAGATTAGGGAATCTAACCCTTTTATTAAGTAGAATACGTGCTGCCGTAGATGCCGTACCAGAGCCCACAGAAGCCGCTGATAGAACTTCTAAGAATGCAGATTTTGTAAATGCAGTGGCAGAAAAAAATGTGGCTCTTACCATTGAAAACATTCGCAATCAAAGTCCAGTTCTTAAAGACATGGAAGAAATGGGTGAGATAAAAATCGTGGGCGCCATGTATGATATTGCTGATGGCAAGGTTCATTGGTTATAAGCAAATTGCCAGTCTAAAGGGAAAAGCCTTTATTATCTACTACAAATTGTTAATTTTGCGCCCTTATACCACCTAATAATGCTGGATACACTAAGGGAACATCTTGCTGAGGTTGAAGGATTTCAGGCCAGTTCTAAAGAAAAAGTTGAAGAATTCCGAATTAAATTTCTTGGAAGGAACGGACTATTGACGCAATTATTTGCCGATTTCAAAAATGTCCCCAACGATCAAAAGAAAGAATACGGGCAAGCCATCAACCAACTAAAGAAAGCCGCTACCGATAAAGTAAATGCGCTTAAAGAAGCCTTAGAATCTACTACAAACGAAGCTGGCAAGTTTGGAGATCTTACCAGACCCGGCACCCCAATTTCCTTAGGATCTAGACACCCAATCAGTATTGTAAAGAATCAGATCATTGACATCTTTTCTAGGATAGGATTTAATGTTTCTGAAGGACCTGAAATAGAAGACGACTGGCATAATTTTACCGCTTTAAATCTTCCAGAATATCATCCTGCAAGAGATATGCAGGATACCTTTTTTGTACAAACAGATCCAGACATTCTTTTGCGTACCCATACTTCATCTGTACAAGTACGTTATATGGAGGCGAACAAACCCCCTATTAGAACTATTTCACCGGGAAGAGTTTATAGAAATGAAGCTATTTCGGCAAGATCTCATTGCTTTTTCCATCAGGTAGAAGGGTTGTATGTAGATAAGGATGTTTCTTTCGCAGATTTAAAACAAACACTTCAATATTTTACAACGGAAATGTTTGGCAAATCTAAAATTCGATTACGACCATCTTATTTTCCATTTACAGAACCCAGTGCCGAAGTCGATGTCTATTGGGGATTAGAAACCGAAACAGACTATAAGATGACCAAAGGAACGGGATGGTTAGAAATTATGGGCTGTGGAATGGTAGATCCCAATGTGCTTAGAAACTGCGGGATTGACCCAGAGATCTATTCTGGTTTTGCATTTGGTATGGGTATAGACCGTATTGCGCTCTTACAATATCAGATTTCAGATATTCGCCTTTTAAGTGAAAATGATGTACGCTTTTTAGAACAATTTAAATCTGCATTATAGGCAATTTTTCTTGTTGAGACTTGTGAACTTCATTTTTTAAGACCCTCATTTTTTTCAAATTAATAATTTAAGTAGTTGATTTTTATGGTTTTACCATAGGAATTTTTAAGCCTTGCCAGTACCTTGGAGGTAGTGCTAATTCTAAAAATTCCATCACGTGCAAACATCTAAAATCAACCGTAGAAATTGGCTTAAATCTTCCATGCTTACTACTGGAGGAATCATGGCCGCACCATATTTAGGTTTTTCAAACACGCCTTCAGTTCCGTTAACCCTGGACATTGCCGGCAACGCTGTGTATAGCCCATTCTTTAAGGAATTTCTTCCTGAAACTGCTGAGGAGTTTCCTCCGCTTGAAGCAAAATTAAATGCGAATGAAAACCCGTATGGGCCATCACCTATGGCGTTGGAGGCTTTGCAAAAATCCGCCTCTGGTGGGAACCGATATGCCTGGAAAGAACTCTTTCAGTTAATAGACAAGATTGCCGATTTTGAAGGAGTTTCTCCCAAAAATATCATGATGGGTCCAGGTTCATCGGACTTATTAGAAAAAACAGCCATGGTTCTTTTTATGAATGGAGGGAATGTGGTCTCTGCAGATCCAGCTTATATGTCGCTCATTAGAGTTGCCGAAGCAGCGGGAGGCACTTGGAAGCCAGTTCCATTAAAAGACGATTGGTCTCATGATCTAGATGCCATGGAAAAGGCTATTGACCAAGACACCAAATTGGTTTACATCTGCAATCCTAACAACCCCACTGGGACCATAACAGACAGTAAAGCCCTTCTTGATTTTTGTAGTAGGGTTTCAGAAAAAGTCCCTGTTTTTGTAGATGAAGCTTATTTATGGTTTCTAGAAGAAGGTGCCAAACATAGTATGGTCTCTTTGATTAATGAAGGGAAAGATGTAATTATCGCCAGAACCTTTTCTAAAATACACGGAATGGCAGGATTACGCGTCGGCTACGCCGTAGCCCAAGAAGCTACATTAAACAGCTTACAGCGCATTACAAGAGCTGGGATGGGTATTAGTTATCCCTCTGTTTATGCGGCAATGGGCGCTATGGACGACGCAGAATTTATTGAGAAATCAAGAACCCTTAACGCTGCTGCCAGAGAGTACACCTTTACAAGTCTACAAGAACTAGGATTTAACCCAGTTCCATCGCACACAAGTTTTATGATCTTTCCAATAGAGATGGAAGGAAAAGCCTTTTTAACAAAAATGACGGAACAAAAAGTAGGTGTACGCGCATTTGAATTTATGGGCAAAAAGTGGTGCAGGGTAAGTATGGGTACCATGCAAGAAATGAAACTTTTTGTAGATGCCATAACGAAAGTGCTGGTTTAAATTTATGGAAGCTGGATTAGAAAAAACACTAGTCTTTCTGGTGTTTATAGGTATTGGGGTGCTGCTAAAGACAAAATTTAGCAGTCCACAAGAAGTCAATGGAATAAAAAAGATTATTCTTAACCTTGCTTTACCGGCCACTATTTTTATTGCTTTGCTAGGGATAAAAGTAGAAGCTCAGTTACTATTGCTTCCGGTTTTTGCATTGCTTTTAAATTTCTTGCTTTTTGCTATTGCTCCCTTTCTTTTACAGTGGGTTGGTATCAAAAAAGACTCCAGCTCATACCGTACCGCAAGACTTCTAATTCCCTCTTTAGCACCAGGGCTTTCTTGTTTTCCTTTTGTCTTAGAATTTTTAGGAGAAGATTTTTTAGCCAAAGCAGCCATGGCAGATCTGGGAAATAAAGTATTTGTATTAATCATTTTATATCTCGTTGCCATGCAATGGTTTTACAAAAGAAACCAGGAAAAATCTACCAATAGCAAGGCTAAGCTTATGTCATTGTTAAAAACCTTGGTGACGGAACCAGTGAATATATTTATTGCCTTTGCGTTACTCCTTCTATTCTTTGGTTTAAACATGGATTCATTGCCTCAAGTACTTAGCGATACTTTAGGCAAATTAAGTGTGCTTATGACACCCTTAGTTTTGTTGTTTATAGGCCTCGCAGTAAATATTAAAAGAAAGCAATTCATCACCATCTTTTCGTTATTAAGCCTTAGAGCAGCATTTGTTTTTAGTGCTATAGGTAGTGTAGCTGTCTTTCTTCCTTTTACGTTATCAAATGAATTATTACTCTACCTCTCCTTTGGATTAAGTGCTTGTAGTTTTTGGCCCTTCGCACATATTTCTGTGGTAGATAGTCTAGAGCATACAAAAGAAAAGAAAACCTTCAATACCAACTATGCTATTGGAATATTGGCGTTATCCTTTCCATTTTCTACTATTCTAATACTTGCTGTTTTAAATAGTGGCGAATTGTTTTATAACCCCATTCATATTTTATTGGGCGGCGGGGTACTCTTTTTCATAGGTTCAATTGCCCCTTTAATGAAGCTATTAGCAAAAAGAAAGAAAGGGTTCAGACTAGCTGGACCAAAATTAGAATTAAGAAAAGCGGAACAGATAGAACCGCTATGAGACTTCTTCCACTTACCGGAGTGGAAACCCTTTTGCCGCCCACCAAGGATGAATTTCAATAACTAATCTACCGGCTTGTACGGAAGGGTCTAGATTGGCCAAACTATCGGCCATTTGTAGTGTTGGGACATTGTAGATTGTAATCCCACGTATCTCCCCGTCATCTCCAAACGGGCCAGAGATATCTGCATAACCTTCTTCGTACATACGGCCTAAATGTGCCATATGTAAGGCTTGTAAACTGTCTGTTTCTTTTTTGTTCTGAGACCGCTCTGGGCCACGCTTTAAGAAAGCAATGTAATACTGTTGCATTAACACAGTATCCTTGGTTTCTTCGTCTATATAATCAAAAATCTGAAACCCTTTTTCGGTAAGTTCCTGCTTTACCGCCGCCACACTTTTTTTAGGCGTTTCTACTTCTAAGTTGGGGGCTTCTTTCTCTGCGCTATTACAAGCCATTAGTACTAGAAAGAGTACTAATAAACTAGTTTTTAATCGTTCCATTGGTTATAGGGTTTCTTACTTAATTGCGAATTGTAGTAGGCTGTGTTCCCGGTGATTTCTTTTCCTAACCAAGCTGGTTTTTCAAATGCTTCATCCTCGTGTTTCAATTCTATTTCAGCGATTATTAATCCTTTGTTTTCACCTAAAAACTCATCTACTTCAAACAAATGATCGCCTTGTAAAACGTTGTACCGGATCTTTTCAATAACAATAGGTTCACAGAGATCTATAAGATTGGTCGCTTCTGCAACAGGTATTTCTTTTTCCCATTCAAAACGCGTGGTTCCGCTGCTGTTTCCTATCCCCTTTACTGTAATAAATGCTTTCTCACCGGCCACACGTATCCGAACGGTACGCTCAGGATGTGTGTTTAAGAATCCCTGTACAATTCGCTTCTTGGAGACGGCGACCTCTCGGTAGTCCAACGATCTTACCAAAAATTTACGTTCAATTTCTAATTGCTCCATCCACCTAAATATAACCTAATTTTGGGGATGGCCTTAGATTTCCCATTACGTAAAATTATTCATGTAGATATGGATGCTTTCTATGCTTCCGTAGAACAACATGATAATCCGGAACTCAAGGGCAAACCGGTTGCAGTTGGCGGGGGTGAAAAAAGAGGTGTGGTCTCTGCTGCCAGTTATGAGGCAAGGAAATTTGGAGTACGTAGTGCCATGAGTGGGTATCTTGCTAAAAAGAATTGTCCAGAACTCATCTTTGTAAAACCGCGTTTTAATCGATACAAAGAAATTTCCCTAATCATCAGAGCTATTTTTTTTGAATATACAGACCTGGTAGAACCCCTTTCTCTAGACGAAGCCTATTTGGATGTTACTCAGAACAAAAAGGGCAATCCCTCTGCCACTTTAATCGCTCAAGAAATAAGACAAAAGATCCTTGAAAAAACGGGACTTACCGCTTCCGCAGGAATTTCAATCAATAAATTCATCGCCAAAGTGGCCAGCGATTATAACAAACCAAATGGACAAAAAACGGTGAACCCTGAAGAAGTTCTCTCTTTTTTAGAAGCCTTGGAAATAAGAAAGTTTTATGGGGTAGGAAAAGTAACTGCAGAAAAAATGTACAAGTTGGGCATCTTTACAGGGAAAGATCTCAAGGAAAAATCTCATGATTTTCTTGAAGCACAGTTTGGGAAAAGTGGCGCTTACTATTACAATGTTGTGCGCGGAATACACAATAGCGAAGTAAAACCAGAAAGAATCCCAAAATCTGTTGGAGCAGAACGTACGTTTAGTGAAAATCTAAGTAGTGAGATATTCATGCTTGAGCGCTTAAAGAATATTGCTGAAGAACTAGAGCGTAGATTAAAGAAATCTAAAATTGCCGGTAAAACAATTACCCTAAAAATAAAATACAGTGATTTTAGCTTACAGACACGTAGCAAAACGCTGCCCTATTTTATTTCAGAAAAAGGGCTTATCCTTGAGACCGCAAAAGAATTATTGTATCAATCTCCCATGCAAAATTCTGTGCGCCTCTTGGGCATCTCATTGGCTAATTTGAATACAGAAAAAAAACCCGCTGCAAAACCCGCCAAAGAAGAGACCATTTCCTTTCAGCTAAAATTTGACTTTTAAAAGGAATTACAAAAACCAAAGAAAATAGAGTAACTTGAAGGTTCACCATACACCTTCCATATGTCATTAAAAAAAGAACACCACTCTAGAAGATCTTTTATTAAAAAAGCTTCCATTGCTTCAGCTGCGGTAAGCGCCTCACCTCTAATTCTTTCTGCCTCGCAAGGTTCGCATCTTTATTTAAAAACACCCAAATACCGTGGAAATTTCACCGCAAATGACCAGATT
Organism: uncultured Croceivirga sp.; assembly: GCA_964601965.1. Taxonomy (GTDB): domain Bacteria; phylum Bacteroidota; class Bacteroidia; order Flavobacteriales; family Flavobacteriaceae; genus Croceivirga. Next base: position 14,504 of record CAZRPJ010000002.1, on the reverse strand, counting down.
AATATTGGCTTAATTGGCGCGGGCATCCAAGGAATCTATGATACCCGTGCGGCACTTTCTGTTAGTGGTGTAAAAATTGTTGCTGCTTGTGATCTCTATCAAGGCAGACTTGCACGCGCCAAGGAACTTTGGGGAGATTCTATTTTTACAACCCGGGACTATAGAAAATTATTAGAACGCCAAGATATTGATGCCGTTATTGTGGCTACTCCAGACCATTGGCATAAGAAAATTACCATAGCAGCTTTAAAAGCGGGAAAACATGTGTACTGTGAAAAACCAATGGTGCAAAAATGGGAAGACGGTCAAGCAATTATAAACGCTCAAAAAAATAGTGGTAAAATTTGCCAGGTAGGGAGTCAAGGAATGGCCTCGCTCAACAATGAAAAAGCCCGTCAGTTATACCAAGAGGGCGCTATTGGCGATTTGGTGCTTTTAGATTTCTATAACGACCGCTATTCTGCCGAAGGGGCATGGCAATACCCTATTCCTCCAGATCATAACCCAGAAACCGTAGATTTTGATACTTTCCTAGGCGATGCTCCAAAGGTATCCTATGACCCCATGCGCTTCTTTCGCTGGAGGAATTATAAAGATTATGGTACTGGAGTTGCCGGTGATTTATTTGTTCATGCGTTTTCTACACTACACTATATTCTAGACTCTAACGGCCCGGTTGGTGCTTATGCCACAGGAGGCTTGCGTTACTGGAATGATGGTAGAGATGTGCCCGATGTAAGCATCACGCTCTATGATTTTCCTAAAACAGCCACGCATGCGGCTTTTAATGCCTCCTTTAGAATAAACTTTATTGCCGGTTCTGGCGGTGGTTCAGGCTTTAAACTAGTTGGTACCGAAGGAGAAATGGAACTAGGTTGGAATTCTGTTACCGTTCGTAGGTCTAAACTAGAGATGAATCCAAGTTCGTATTCTATGGTTGCCTATACGGAGGCTACGCAAAATAAAATAAAAGAAGGATTCTCTGAGGGAACATCACAAGCCAGAAAAGCCGCCTTAAATACAGGGGCTACTACCTGGGAAGCACCTAAAGACTATAAAGGTTCGCATCATGATCATTTTTATAACTTTTTCACGGCTATTCGCGAAAATGGAAAGGTCATACAGGATCCTACATTTGGATTAAGAGCAGCAGGTGCAGCTTTATTAGCAAATGAAAGTTACTATCAGAAGAAACCAGTGAAATGGGATCCTCAAGCCATGAGGTTACTTTAATTATAGCGAGGAAACGGAGACAGAAATGCTCCAAATAATTAAGGAAGAAAAGAAAATCCCAACAGCATTGGCCACAAAAGCGCGTTTTCGCTCTATTTGAAACAAATACGCTGCAATACTTCCTGCGTATACTCCAGTTCCAGGAACTGGAAGCATTACAAATAAGGCAAGTCCTAAAAATCCGAATCGGTGAATCTTTTTTCCTGTCCCTGACTTTGCTCTTTTTGCCACCCAAAGCGCCCCTTTTTTATAGGGTCTCCATGAAATGAGTCGGTTATTGATGTTCTCTAAAAAGAACATCATAAGTGGAAAAACTAACAGATTTGCCAAAAAACATCCAATAAAAACAAGGTAACTGTTTACCCCTTGGGCAATACCGTACGGGATACCCACTTTAGATTCTCCAAGAGGAGAAGCGCTCCAAAGCATAGATGTTAGAAGGTCAATTATCACCTGCAATTTTTTTTGCGAAGCTACGCCCAGGAGGGGTTATGCGCCCTTAAACAATCCCTAAAAAATATTTAAAGTTTTAGGTGAGTAAGGAAGACTAAAACGCAGTATGTCAATAAAATGTGGATAGCTTTTTAATTTAAATGTAGGAACGACACTGGTGCACTCTATTTTTGAATATGCACCGGCCAAATATTAAACAACACATCATAGAAGTAGCAGACGTCTTATTTTATAAAAATGGCTATAATGCTACGGGAATCAATGAAATAATAGAGAATGCCGCCATTGCCAAGGCAACTCTCTATCACCACTTTAAATCAAAAGAAGACATCTGCATTGCCTATCTCAATGGGAGACACCAGCAGTTTATGGAGCAAATAGCTGCTTTTGTTGCAAGTAAAGATGTAGGCAGAATGCAATTACTCGCAATTTTCGATTACTTAAGAAATCTCTACAGAAAAGGAGAGTTTTATGGTTGCTGGGGACAAAAAACACTGGGAGAGTTAAGTCCCAAAGACCAAAAGATTCATTCTGTAATCCAAAAGCATAAAAAGGAATTTTTACTGTTTTTAGGAGCTATTGTTGGCGATAACATTGCACATGTTTCCAAAGCTGAAACAGAAAAAATATCTGGCGGACTTTATCTTTTATTTGAAAGCGCCATTACGGAAAGTCATTTACACCAAAACGATTGGCCCATACATCTTGCTAGAAGTGTAGCCCCTTCCATTTTTGGTGAGTTAAAAATTAAAGAATAAAAAAAGCTGGTTTAAAAACCAGCTTTTTCCAAACTTCAAAACATCGTTCTACTTCACGATCAAAGTATTGTCTGTAGCCGTTGGGTTTAACGGACAGAAATACACATATTCTCCTTTTTCCAACACTGTTGGTTTTGAAGTCTGTGTTTCATTGGTTCCAACAGGAGCTGTTACATAAGCCGTCTGTATATGGTTCTCGGGCTTGCTAATATCTTTCCCCTTTTCAACCAATACAAACCCCACATTATGATCTACGCCATTATTGGCAATTTCAAAAACATAAGTGCCAGCAGGTACTGTTTTTGTTTTTTCAGTGAACTCTCCAGGAGTCTGTTCTAAGGCAATTACTTTTACGCCTTTTTCCATCATTGCATCTTGAGCATGTACCCCCATGGTAAGACCCATCACTGCAATTACTAAGGTTATTAACTTTCTCATTCTATTTGATTTTAAAAATTTATTCTTAATTAAGCTTCTACAGTTTCTAGTGGTTGTGCAACCGGAAAATCTACTGGTACATCTGTTGTTCTGTGTACGTAATTAGAAATAGTCTTATCGCCTACTAAAACAATGGTATCAATGAGGTTCTCTTTGGTAAAACCGGCTTGTAAGAAGTTCTCGATGACTGCTTCTTCCGTGGCACCTCTGTTGATTGTAATATTTCTGGCTAATCTGGCTAAGGCATCTAGCTTCGTATCAAAAGAAGCTTGCCCGCCGCGTAATTCTAAAATTTGATCTTCCGTGAAACCATTCATTTTTGCTATCGCAGTGTGTGCAGACAAACAGTAAATACATTCATTTACTTCGCTAACCGCTAGGTTTACAACTTCCTTCTGTTTGGCAGTAAGGCTTGTTTTAGCACCAGATAGGGCTAAATAATTGGCTAAAGCATTTTCAGAATGTGCATAGGCAGCGTATAAATTAGGTACGAATCCTACACTTTTTTCTAACTGATCAAAAATCGCTTGATTTTTACTACTTACTTCTTCTCTTTTAGGTACATTAAATGTGCTCATATTATTCTTTTATTTATCCTCTTTGAGGATGGGTTAAACATTGTTATTGGGATCATTTAGTTTATAAGGGTTTCTCTAGTTCACAATAGAAATCATGATGCTGTTTTAGGTCACAATGATTCTCTGCAGTGATCAATTTAACTGCAGGTTTTTTAGAGGTTCTAAATATTTCTATGAGGTTAAAAATTGATTTCTCTGCGGTATTCATTGTACTTGTTTTTTAATTATAGTACAAAGATGCAGCGCAGAAAGAGGTAAGTGTTAGCAGTAATTTCCCGACTGCTTGCCAAAATTTCCCTTAGATAGACAATGCTTGTTTTTCCCGGTATTCAGAAGGCGTCATATGGGTTAGTCTTTTAAAGAAACGACTAAAGTGTGCAGGATCATTAAACCCAAGTTCATAGGCAATTTCCTGATTTTGTTTGTTTGTAAAATGAATAAGTCTTTTGGCTTCTAAACCAATTCTATCTAGAATTATTTGCTGAGGTGATTTTTGATTGTAAATAGAAAAAAGGTTAGAAAGTGTTTTTGGAGATTTAAATAATAGGGCCGCATAATCACTCACTTTTCGTTTGGTCTTGTAATGAATATCTACCAAAAAGTTAAACTTCCGAATGACTTCTATCTGTTCGTTATTCAATTCCCGCACAATGAGCTGTTCTTTTGCCAGTCTAGTACTCATAATTATTAAACGCTTCAAGAGCATTTGCAACATGTCTCCTTGAATCTTATCTGGGGTAGAAAACTCTTCCACAAAAACTTCATAAAGCAGGTTAAACCGATTTAACTGCGATTCTGGAATTTGAATGATGGGTAAATCTTGGGTCCCAAAAAAAAGTATCCCATTACAAGATACCTCACTGTCATGATCTGCAATACAGTAAAATGCCCTATTGAAAAGAAAAGCTGTAATAGGGTGTTGACTGGATTCAAAAGAAACGTTTTGTAAATAGGTTACGGTTACCAATTGGTTTGGTTGCAATTCTAGGTCTAATCCATCTACTTGAAAATGCACGGCTTCTTCATTTCTATTCCATAAAAATTTAATGGTATTGTCTGTGTGTGAGAACCTATTTAAGTCGCGTTTAATATCATCGGTTAACCCCAAAATAGCCTCTAATTTATGGTCGTAATACTGCAATTTCATGGTGTGCTTTCGAGCTTTAAATCTTATTTTTTCATCTAATTAGTCCATTTTTTTGTTTAGTCTTACATCCTAATTTTCCCACAATGAGCGTTTTGGGTTTGACAGAACTGTTAATTGATGTTATAAATTTCATTTAAGTTGCTGGTTTTCCTAGTATTGAACTGTGAAAGAGATGAAAGCTTACGATACCGCAGCAAGAAATTTTTATGATTCCCAGGAAGTAAAAAGCCTTCCTTTGGGTTCATGGGATTTATTTTCTTCAAAGTTCAATATCCTATGTAAAGGATTGGAAGAAGTGAACGCATTGAAGTCTATGGCCGCTTCTGAAAAATGGGGTCAACTAGACTTTTTTGAAAAAGAAATTCTTGAAAATAACTTTATTGTTGTTGTAACAGACCACAATCTAAATATTGTGCACGCCTCTGATCATATCTATGATATGAATGGATATAGGCCCAATGAAATTTTAGGCAAAAAGCCTAAAATGTTTCAAGGAGCAAAAACGTGTAAGGCTACTGCATTACGAATCAAACAAGCCATTGAGCGCCAAGAGCCGTTTGAAGAAACCGTTCTTAACTACCGCAAAGATGGTTCTACTTACAATTGTTGGATTAAAGGAGCCCCAATTAAGAACAAAAAGGGGCAAGTGGTCAACTTTATTGCCTTTGAGCGCGAAGTCGCTTAAAAATTACAAGAATCAATTTCCGTTACTCTTAGGGTATTGACCATTCCTTTGTCTTTAATTGGCATAGCGGCTAAGCTAATAAGCATGTCTCCGGCCTCTAAAAAACCTTTCTTACAAGCTATTTTGTTCACGTCTTCAATAGTCTCATCCGTAGAAACATAACGGTCGTAATAAAACGCTTTTACCCCCCAAAGTAAACTTAGCTGATTTAATATACGTCTGTTAGAGGTAAATACTAAGATATGAGCACTAGGGCGCCAAGCCGATATTTGAAAAGCGGTATATCCACTATTAGTGAGTGTTGAAATAGCCTTCGCTTGTATTTCATTGGCCATTAAGGCCGCATGATAGCAGACTGATTTTGTGATATAACGCTTAGTTTTAATATGTGGAGGATTCTGTGGTACTGAAATAAGACTTGAAGCTTCCACACTTTTTAAAATGCTAGACATCTTTTCAATAACCTGCACAGGATAATTCCCCACAGACGTTTCCCCGGACAACATCACCGCATCTGCACCATCCATAACCGAGTTAGCCACATCGTTCACCTCAGCTCTTGTGGGTGTAAGACTGGTAATCATGGTTTCCATCATTTGCGTGGCAATAATTACGGGAATTCTAGCTTTTTTAGCACGCAACACTAATTGCTTTTGTATTAGGGGAACTTCTTGTGCTGGAACTTCTACCCCTAAATCACCTCTAGCTACCATTAGGCCATCGCAATAGGCAACAATCTTATCGATATTGTCTACTGCTTCAGGCTTTTCAATTTTGGCAATAATTGGAATTTTATGTTCTGAGTGCTCTTTTATTAAGTTCTGAAGGTCAATAAGGTCTTGACTAAAACGAACAAAAGAAAGTGCAATCCAATCTACCTCCTGTTGTACTGCAAAAATGGCGTCTTTTACATCTTTTTCTGTTAAGGCAGGTAATGAAATATTGGTATTGGGCAGGTTTACCCCTTTTTTAGATTTTAGAGGGCCCCCTTGAATAACTTTCGCCTTTACTTCATTTTCTCCATTGGTCTCAATTACTTCAAAAATGAGCTTCCCGTCATCTAGTAAAATGCGTTCTCCAGGCTTCACGTCCTGCGGAAAACTCTCGTAGTTCATGTAGACACGTTCAGCATTTCCCTCGAAAGGTTCACCGGTTACAAATAGTATCTCGTCATCCGGAGCTACAACCACTTCACCTCCCATTACGCCTACACGTAGTTTTGGTCCTTGAAGATCTGCAAGTATCGCGGTATTGGCTTCTAATTCTTCATTTAACTCTCTAATTAAAGCAATCCGTTCTTTAACATCGTCATAGTTGGCATGAGAAAAGTTTATTCTAAAAACATTTACCCCAGCGAGCATCATCTCTTTTAAAACCTCTTTCTTACTGGTAGCTGGCCCTAGCGTTGCTACAATTTTGGTTTTCTTTTTTGAAGGCATTCTTAAAAAATTAGGTTTCCTTTTGATTTTAGTTGGTCTGCGTTGATTTGGTAAGCCAAACGTACGGTGGGTATATTTCGTAAGGAAGTAACCGTATGCTGCAATGCGGCATCCGTTTCTGGATATAACTTAAGAAGATAGTCTATTTCCTTTCGTTCTTCCAGTAAATGATTGATTTTTACGGTTGTCTCGTTTTGAAAAAAACCCGTGTTATTGTCTTTTACTTCTTCACGCACTTTGTTAGTGATTAAATACCACTCCTCTCCTTTTACATCATCTTTATACTCATACAAAGGAAAAGCGCAAGCATTGATCTCCAAATCGTTCTTTGCACGTTCTAATTGTACTTGTGCAAATTTGTTTATTTGGTAAGCAACTGAATAGCATTCCATATCACAATGCAACGCGATAAGTTCAAAAGAATCTTCGAACAACTCTTCGGATATCTTATAAACAGTAGCCATCAAATCTTAAGCGAATTGTAAAGATAGGGTTATTAGGCAAACTCAACTAGAAGAAGGGATTCATTTCCTATAGTGCAACGAACGAAAACGTTTGAGTTTACCTTTTCTTAATTTTCAGGTAGATTGAATTTTATCTTGTAGGGCGTAATAGGCACGTTTGGAAGCCTTTTCTTCGGCCTTCTTTTTAGAGGTTGCTCTTGCCTTTGCCATGACGCGTTCTCCTATAGACAATTTTACTGCAAAATGACGTATTTCATCATTGCCAGTGTCCTCGTACACATCATAGTGAAAGTCTTTCTTTTGCTTCTGGCACCATTCAATAAGAAGACTTTTGTAACTGATTACTTTGCCCTCTAATTGCTCGATGTCTACATAAGGATCAATAACCCGTTCATTGATGAATTTCTCGCAGGCAGCATATCCTTTATCTAAATAAATAGCTCCTATTAAAGCTTCAAACACATTGCCATAAATATTATCGCCAAAGTGAGACTTAGGGATTCTACTTTCTACATAATCAAGGAGTTTTAGATCCTTTCCCAACTCATTAAGATGTTTTCTACTTACAATTTTAGAGCGCATTTTAGTAAGGTATCCTTCATCACCTTCGGGGACTTCATTATAAAGGTGTTTAGAAATAATAGTACCCAACATACTATCCCCTAGAAACTCGAGTCGTTCATAATTTAAAGGATTCCCTTGGGCATCGCGCTTATTAACTGATCTATGTAAAAAAGCCTTTTTGTAGATGTCAAGACTTTTGGGCTTATACCCTAAAATATTCTTTATTCCCAAAAAAAAATCCCCATCCGCCTTTGGATGGGAATTGAATATTTTGGGACTAAACTTCATATTGTTCGCGAACTAGCTTAGTTTTCTAAATAATACACAGGCATTATGACCTCCAAAGCCAAAGGTGTTACTCATAGCCACATTTACTTCCCGCTCTTGTGCTTTGTTCAAGGTTAAATTTAAGGAAGGATCTATATTTTCATCTACAGTGGTATGATTGATTGTGGGTGGTACTAGATTATGTTTCATTGCTAAAATAGAAGCAATAGCTTCAATAGCACCCGCAGCACCTAAAAGATGCCCCGTCATAGACTTCGTAGAATTGATATTAATATTTGGTGCGTGTGCTCCAAACACTTTGGAAATCGCTTTTAGTTCTGCCACATCGCCCAAAGGAGTAGAAGTACCATGCGTATTAATCGCATCTACATCTTCTGCTTTTAAACCGGCATTTTTAAGGCAATTCTCCATAACGCGCACAACGCCAATTCCTTCTGGATGTGGTGCCGTCATATGGTAGGCATCACTGGAAAGGCCGCCGCCTAAAACTTCGGCATAAATTTTTGCGCCTCGCGCCACTGCGTGATCGTAATCTTCTAAAATAAGTGCACCTGCTCCTTCTCCTAGAACAAAACCATCTCTGTTGGCATCAAATGGTCTCGATGCTGTCTCCGGGCTATCATTCCTAGTAGAAAGTGCATGCATGGCATTAAAACCACCCATCCCAGCTATAGTCACTGCGGCTTCACTACCTCCTGTAACTACCACATCACAATGCCCTAAACGAATATAGTTAAGCGCATCAATAAGTGCATTAGCAGAGGAAGCACAAGCAGATACAGTTGTATAGTTAGGACCCATAAATCCATGTTTAATGGAAATATTTCCTGGGGCAATGTCCGCAATCATTTTAGGAATGAAGAAGGGATTAAATCGTGGTGTACCATCGCCTTGGGCGTAGCCAACCACTTCATTCTGGAAAGTTTCTAAGCCTCCAATTCCAGCTCCCCAAACAACGCCAACACGAAATTTATCTACTTTCTCTAGATCTAAGCCGGCATCTGCAATGGCCTCATCTGAAGAAACCAAAGCATATTGCGCAAAGCGATCTAACTTTCTGGCTTCTTTTCTATCAAAGAATGCTTGTGGATCATATCCTTTTAACTCACAAGCGAATTTGGTCTTGAATTTCTCAGTATCAAAATAGGTGATAGGTGCTGCACCACTCTTCCCATTTTTGAGTCCCTCCCAATAAGAATCTATGGTGTTTCCTATAGGCGTTAAGGCTCCTAAACCGGTAACAACGACTCGTTTTAATTGCATAGAACCACTATTTAGCTTGAAATTAAAAAAAATTATCCATGTGATATTGTTTTACCACATGGATAATTAGTACTCTTTAGTAAAATATCATAGATTACTTTGCTTCTTCTATATAGCTGATGGCCTGACCAACTGTTGCGATATTTTCAGCCTGGTCATCCGGGATCTGAATGTCGAATTCTTTTTCAAACTCCATGATCAATTCTACAGTATCCAAAGAATCTGCACCCAAATCGTTGGTAAAACTTGCTTCAGGTACTACCTCATTCTCATCAACACCCAATTTATCAACGATGATGGCCTTTACTCTTGATGCAATGTCTGACATAGTTTATTGGTTTTTAAATTTAAACGTGGGCAAAAATAAAAAACTTTGGATTAAATACACCATTTGTCGATAAAATGTGCTGGAAATTACAGTCTTAACCGTCATCCCCCTACATTTGTGGCTTCATTAAAACAAAAGAATGAAGGAGATTGTCCTTTTTGCATCAGGTTCAGGGTCTAATGTGGAGAACATTGCTCATTATTTTGCCAGTTCTAGCAAAATTAAGATCTCTTGCGTCCTTACCAATAATCCAGATGCGCCTGTTTTGGAGCGATGCCGTAGGTTAAAAATTCCAGCTCTTTATTTTAATCGTGATGCGTTTTCCAAGTCTTCTGTGGTACTTGATTTATTAAATAGCCTTCAACCAGACCTCATAGTATTGGCGGGGTTTTTATGGAAAATACCTGGAGAGCTAGTAAAAGCCTTCCCCAATAAAATAATCAATATACATCCTGCCTTGCTTCCTAAATATGGTGGCAAAGGAATGTATGGCGCTCATGTACATGAAGCTGTGAAAGCAGCTGAAGAAAAGGAAACTGGCATCACCATTCATTATGTGAATGAACATTATGATGAAGGTGCTATTATTTTCCAAAGCACTACTGCCCTCCAAAAAGAAGATACTGCGGCTTCCATTGCAGAAAAAGTACATGCGTTAGAATACCAACACTTCCCTAAAGTCATTGAAGACATACTCTTACATCATGGCTAAAAAGAAAAAGTTTTATGTAGTCTGGAAAGGGAAACGTCCTGGCATCTATGAATCTTGGGACGATTGTTTTGCGCAAATTAAGGGAAGTAAAGGAGCCCAATACAAGGCTTTTAGTTCGTTCGAAGAAGCAAAAAAAGCCTACAATGGCAACTACGAAGATTTTAAAGGAAAAAAACAGGGGAAAAAAGAGCTTAGTCCCGCTGAAAAACTAACCTATGGGGACCCCAACTTACATTCTATTTCTGTAGATGCCGCATCAAGTGGGAACCCTGGTAAAATGGAATATCAAGGTGTAGACACTGCCACCAAAAAAGTACTATTTAAACAAGGCCCTTTTGATGAGGCCACGAACAATATTGGTGAATTTCTTGCCATTGTACATGGATTGGCCTTTTTAAAACAAAAAAGAAGTGACCGTATTATTTATTCAGACTCCAGAACTGCGATGAGTTGGGTGCGCAAAAAGAAGTGTAATACCAATTTAAAACAGACCCCAAATAATAAGGCGGTTTTTGAGCTTATTAAACGTGCTGAAGATTGGTTAAAAAGTAACCGCCATCAAACACCCATTGTAAAATGGGAGACCAAGGCTTGGGGAGAAATACCTGCTGATTTTGGCAGGAAATAGCCCTCAAAGTTTCATAGAATTTTTTTGCAAATTTTGCTGTACCTTATAGAGAAGTGTGAGACTCTGTTTAATCCTTAAATAGAAGTATATTTGCAGCAAAATTGAAATATGGGCAAATTGTTGATCGTTGGCACCCTCGCCTTTGATGCCATTGAGTCACCTTTTGGAAAAACAGATAAAATCTTGGGAGGCGCTGCCACATTCATTGGTTTAGCAGCTTCTAAGTTCAATGTAAATGCCGGCATAGTATCGGTAGTTGGTGACGATTTCAATCAAGAATACCTCGATTTACTTGAAAGCAAAAACATAGATCTTTCTGGTGTTGAAATTGTTCCTGGAGGAAAAACCTTTTTCTGGAAGGGCAAATACCACAACGATCTAAATTCTAGAGACACCCTGGTCACGGAACTTAATACATTGGCAGACTTTGATCCGAAAGTTCCTGCTGATTTCAAAGACGCAGATGTGGTGATGCTAGGAAACCTGCACCCCAGCATTCAGATGAGTGTAATTAAGCAAATGAATTCGCGACCAAAGCTCATCATATTAGATACCATGAATTATTGGTTAGACCACACCTTAGACGAGCTGTTAGCGGTTTTAAAAGAAATAGACGTGATCACCTTAAATGATGAGGAGGCAAGACAGCTTACTGGCGAATATTCGTTGGTTAAAGCGGCTCAGCGAATTGAGGAAATGGGACCTAAATATGTGGTCATTAAAAAAGGAGAGCATGGGGCGTTATTGTTCCATAAGAATAAGATCTTTTTTGCACCGGCGTTGCCTTTAGAAGAGGTGTTTGACCCCACTGGTGCGGGGGATACCTTTGCAGGAGGGTTTGCAGGTTATTTGGCAGCCTCTAAAAACATTTCTTTTGAAAATCTAAAGAACGCGGTTATACAAGGGTCTAATTTAGCCTCCTTCTGTGTAGAAAAGTTTGGTACAGAAAGAATGGTGAGTTTAAATTTCGAAGAAGTACAGCATCGGCTGGAACAGTTTAAAGAACTCACACAGTTTAATATAGAAATAGAATAAAAACATGCCCTGTCCAAAACGGGGCTTTTTACTTTTATAGGATGAGTGATCCAATAAAACACGAATGCGGAATTTCTTTAATACGATTGTTAAAGCCGCTTGAGTATTATAAAGAAAAGTACGGGACTGCTTTTTATGGGGTAAATAAAATGTACCTCATGATGGAAAAACAACATAACCGGGGGCAGGATGGCGCTGGTTTTGCGAGCATAAAATTAGACATGTCTCCAGGAGAACGCTATATAAGTCGTGTTCGTTCTATTGAGAAACAACCCATTCAAGACATCTTTAAACAAATTAATGATCGTATTAATGCGACCATTTCGGAAAACCCTCAATATTGGGATGATGTTGCCCTACAGAAAAAAGAAATTCCTTACATAGGAGAACTTTTACTAGGCCACGTACGCTATGGCACCTTTGGTAAGAATAGCATAGAAAGTGTGCATCCTTTTCTACGGCAAAACAACTGGATGCACCGAAATCTAATTGTGGCTGGTAACTTTAATATGACCAATGTAGACGAGTTATTTGCCAATTTGGTTGATTTAGGACAGCACCCAAAAGAGTTGGCAGATACCATTACTGTGATGGAAAAAATAGGGCACTTTTTAGATGATGCCGTTGCAAAACTCTACAAGGAAATTAAAAAAGAAGGGTTTAGTAAAAAAGAAGCCTCCCCGCATATTGCAGAGCGATTAAACGTGGCCAAAATTTTAAGGAAGTCTTCTAAGAATTGGGATGGTGGTTATACTATGGGTGGTTTGCTAGGACATGGAGATGCCTTTATGCTAAGAGATCCTTCAGGTATTAGGCCCTGTTATCATTACCAAGATGATGAAGTGGTAGTGGTGGCCTCTGAAAGGCCTGCCATTCAAACCGTTTTCAACGTAAAGTATGAAGACATTGCTGAATTAGATCCTGGCCATGCGCTTATCATTAAGAAAAATGGATCGGTTCACATAGAACAAGTTACAGAACCAAGAGAACGCAAAGCCTGCTCCTTTGAAAGAATCTATTTCTCAAGAGGGAGTGACAAAGAAATTTATCAAGAGCGTAAACTTCTTGGAAAATTAGTCTTTCCAGAAATTGTAAAAGCCATTGATGGAGATTTAACCAATACCGTTTTCTCTTACATCCCAAATACCGCAGAAACTTCTTTTTTGGGGATGGTGAAAGAGGCACAGAACTATCTGAATCGAAAAAAAGAAGAGCAAATCTTAAACTTGGGCACGAACATCACTCAGGAAAGCCTAAATAAAATTTTAGACGTTCGGCCAAGAATTGAGAAAGTAGCCATTAAGGATGCCAAACTTAGAACCTTTATTACCCAAGATAGTAGTAGAGATGATTTGGTAACGCATGTTTATGACATTTCCTATGGATCTGTAAAACCATCGGACAACTTAGTGATTATTGACGACAGCATAGTGCGTGGTACTACCCTAAAAAAGAGTATCCTGCGCATGTTAGACAGACTTGGACCTAAAAAGATTGTAGTGGTTTCTTCTGCTCCTCAAATTCGCTATCCTGATTGTTATGGAATTGATATGGCCAAACTTGAAGATTTTGTGGCATTTAGAGCGGCCCTTGCATTACATAAAGACAGGGGAACCTCGCATATTATTGATGAAATTTATGAGAAGTGTATCCATCAAACTACACTTAAGGATTCCAAAGTGGTGAACTTTGTACAGGAACTTTACGCTCCTTTTACAGATAAAGAAATCTCTGCAAAAATTGCAGAAATCCTTAGCCCAAAGGAGATTAATGCGAAAGTGGAAATCATTTATCAAACTATAGAAAGCCTTCACGCTGCTTGTCCTAAAAATCTTGGAGATTGGTACTTTACTGGTGACTATCCTACCCCTGGTGGTAACCGCGTAGTGAACAGAGCATTTATCAATTTCTACGAAGGTAAAAATGAAAGGGCCTACTGATTTTAACACTTTATCGGGCAAAATGGGTATTTCATCGACGAAAATGACACTTCACCGTCTTTTTAACTTTTAAGGCAGTGGTCAATTTAACTTAGTAATTGCCATAGCATAAGTAGGTTAAGTTCATGGTAAGATTTGGGGCAAAAAAGGTGGAGACTTCTCCACCTTTTTTATTTCTACAAGGCATTCTTTCTTTTTTGTACTCCTTTTCTCAACCTTTTATAGTCCAAAATTTCTTCTTTGGCATTTCAACCAATTAAATAGACGTTTATCTAAAAGCTATATGCGCTACATCCAGCTTGGCCTACATTTGGAGAACCATAGCATAAGTAGGTTAAGTTCATGGTAAGATTTGGGGAAAGAAGGCGGAGTAACATCCGCCTTCTTTATGTTTGAACGCCAACGAATTATGTTAAAATAGTAGCTGCGAACACAGTCTTCACTATCAAAAATTTCCTAAAAATTCTTTGTTATTTCCCACAATACCAGTAATTTAGTTTTGCCATAGCATAAGTAGGTTAAGTTTATGGTAAGATTTGGGACGAAAAGGG
>CAZRPJ010000001.1:66738-137789 GCA_964601965.1 uncultured Croceivirga sp. | reverse complement strand
AAGCGGATCAAGTAAAAAATCTCTCCCGAATTTCTTTGGCCTTTTCAGAACTGGCGGACACCCTAAATTTTAAAAAAACCAATAAGGAATTGATGCGCCTCGCCCAGGCCATTGGAGATCCTATCGCACAGGGGGAAGCACATTGGGATTTAGGAGCATATTTTAGTAAAAAACAACCAGACAGTGCCTTTTACCATTACAAGGAGGCCTACACCCTCTTTCGCTCTTCTGAATTGGGCGATAATGCTGATTATCCCGGCCGCATGCTACTCGCTATTGCTTCCGCCAAGGACATCGTGAAAGATTATGCAGGCGCCGAAAAAGACATCATCGCTGCTATTGAAGAATTGAAACGAATTGGTGCAAATAATCGTTTGTTTAGAGCTTACAATCAATTAGGGATAATCCTCGCAGCTGTAAACAAATATGATAAGGCCTTGGAGTACTATGAAAAGGCAGAAGAATTTATTCCATATACAAAAGAGCACAAACAAGACAATTATAAATTAACCCTTTTAAATAATGTAGCTTCCACCTATTTAAGCAAAGAAGATTATTCGAAGGCCTATGAGCTCTATGAAGAATTTGAAAAAGAGGCAAAAAAACTTAACAGGGATGATACCTGGTTGACTATTGGTCTCACCAGCTTGGCCATTAGTGGTTTTAAAAGCAAGCAGCTTACCGCACAAGAGGCGATGGCGCTTATTAAAAAATCTGACAAGGCATTAGACAGCTTGGGAAATGTTTATCAAAAAGCCCGGAACCAACAATATGCAGCAGAAATTCTGTACGCTGAAGGAAAAACGGAAGAAGCTGTTGCAAATACCTTAGAGGCTAAAGAATGGGCTATTAGAACCAACAATAATGACCGTCTTTTAAGAGCATTGGAATTTCTTTCACAAATAGATCCCGTGGATGGCAGGGAACACTCCAAAGCATATTTTGAATTAAACAACAGGCTACAACTGCAAGAACGTACTATTCAAGACAAGTTTGCTCGTATACAGCTAGAAACAGACGAAGTCCTGGAAGAAAATGAAACCCTCTCTAAACGCAGTCAGTTATTAGCTGGTTTGGCCATTGGGCTTTTAATTCTGGGTATTGGGGTCTTTACCATTATCTCTCAACGAGTGAGCAACCAGCGTTTAAAGTTTAAACAACGACAACAAGAGAGCAACCAGGAGATTTACAACCTCATGCTGGCCCAGCATGGTAAAATGGAGGAAGGAAAAAAATCTGAACAAAAACGCGTTTCCGAAGAATTGCATGATGGTATTTTAGGCCAGATGCTAGGAATACGTCTTGTACTCAGCGGCTTAAACGAACGCAATGACCCCTCTGCCATTGAGCAGCGGGCAGAGCTTATTGTAAAATTGCAAGAATTAGAAGAAGAGATACGTACCATTTCTCATGAGCTTAATGCCGCAGCCTATAAGAAAGTGCACAATTTTATGCTTTCCATTGAAGATTTGGTAAAAACTGTGGCTAAATCCTCTGGCCTTCAGATTGCTTTTAGCTATGACGAGCACTTTGATTGGGATCATTTGTTAAGTGATATTAAGATTAACAGCTACCGCGTAACCCAAGAATTGCTGCAGAATTGTGTAAAGCATGCGCAATGTGAAAATGTTACCGTTACTTTTAAGAAGCAGAAAAATGTGGTACATTTAACTGTAGCAGATGATGGGAAAGGATTTGATAATACGAAAGCAAAAAAGGGAATTGGGTTAAAGAATATTATTTCGCGCGTGAAGAAAATGGGTGCGGAATTAGCGATAGACAGCAAAGTTGGACAAGGAACCCAGGTTACCATTAGTATTCCCAATATTGATTTAAAAAAGCAACGTCCAAAGCCTAAGAATTCCCGTACTTCTGCCGTAGAAGCCTAATATTGCAAAATAACTATACACATGAAAACACTAAGAATACTTGCGGTAGACGACCATGAAATGACCATGCTTGGCTATAAATTTATCCTAGAACGTATTGTATTTGATGACCATACCATAATTGTAGACACAGCAACCACCTATGATGCTGGGAAGCAGAAAATAGAAGAATCCGTCCATTCTTTTAAGTACGACATTATCTTTTTAGACGTACAATTGTTTCCACCCAATGAAGAGCAGCCCTATAATGGAGAAGATTTAGGAATATTGGCCAGAGAGTTAGTTCCTGAGTCAAAAATTATATTCATGTCTTCTTTTAGTGACAATTATAGAATTAATAGCATTTTAAAATCTGTCGATCCAGATGGCTACATGGTTAAAACGGACATAGATCCTAAATCTTTAGAACAGGCAGTTAAAACCGTTACACACCAACCTCCCTATTATTCTTCTAAAGCATTAGGAGCTATTAGAAAGAAAATGGCCAATGATATTGCGTTGGATGAAAACGATAAAAAGATCTTATATCATTTATCTATTGGTACTAAAACAAAGGATATCGAAAGACATATTGATCTTTCTTCCTCTTCTATAGAAAATAGAAAACGTCATTTGAAATCTTTGTTCGGTACAGAGAAGGAAAATGACCTTGCATTGATCGTTGCAGCAAAAAATAGAGGTTTTATTTAATGCATTTCACTCCCGCATATAAACCGTTCAATTTTCCATATTAACAGTTCACTTTTATAATTTTAAGAAAATTTTAACATAATTAGGCTGTTTTTGGACGAAAACCCCAGCATTTTTAAGGTTTTCCTGCAAGTTGAGATTAAAGTTTCATTCTAACTTCGAGATAGGAACTAAAGTGCGAGTTTATGTCCATCCAAAAAAATACCAATCGGTCCTCCGAAAAACATGTAGCGCAGTCAACTTCCCTTATCGGATTAGACTACCTAAAAAGAACATTTGAACGCGATTTCTTCGCGCAAACTTCCGTGGAAGTTTCGCATCGAACTTCGGAAAGCGCAAGTTTGGTGATTCACCTCTCTTGTAATTTTGGTTTAACGGAAAGTTTGTTTCATTTAAATAATGGCAACTGGGGTAATTTTCAAAATAGCATTTCGGGAGACGTACGAGTCTCACCCATTCACACCGCATTATTAGAAGTTGCACAGGAAAATAATCTTACGGTTAACATTCAGGAATTGTCTATTCATCTTAAAGACACTTCCATAATCATCACCAAATTACCGCATCTGGCTATTCAAGACCATCTAGAATCTATTTTGGTAGCCGTAAGCAGTAATTTTGTGCACTTTACAAAAGGGCTTACCAAAATGCCCTACGAGATTTTCGTTCCTATATATGAAGAAACAGAAAATAGCTTTTCACTTTCACAGAAAAAATCAAACAAAGAACCCAACTACTTAGAGTTTTGGGGACTTTATTTTGAAAATGAAGATGAAGCCTCTGTTTTTGATGTTGCCAGTAAAAACATTATTGAAGAAAGTAGTTTTTTCCTGCTTAATCAGTGGGACTAGGCATTCCTAGCTTTACTGCTGGTACTGAAACAAAGGTCTGGAAGACATCATATCATTAATGTCTTGTCTTACTTTGGCAATACCTTCTGCATTCTCTGGCTCTTGAATTACCTGGTCAATAAAAGATACCACCGTTTCCATATCATCTTCTAGTAAGCCTCTTGTAGTAATCGCCGGTGTTCCCAGGCGAATACCAGAAGTAATAAAGGGTGATTTATCATCAAAAGGAACCATATTTTTATTCGCAGTAATGTCTGCACTTTCTAACGCCTTTTCAGTATCCTTCCCTGTGATGTCCTTATTACGCAAATCAATTAATAACATATGGTTGTCCGTTCCTTCGGAGATTACTTGGTAACCTCTTTTTACCAAAGCATTGGCCATTGCAGCTGCATTCTTCTTCACTTGAATCATATAATGCAGGAAATGATCTTCCAAAGCTTCCCCAAATGCGACCGCTTTGGCGGCAATGATATGTTCTAAAGGTCCTCCTTGATTTCCTGGAAATACGGCCAAGTCTAAAAGTCCAGACATTTTTCGGAGGTTCCCATTTTTAAGGCGAATTCCAAAAGGATTCTCAAAATTCTCCCCCATTAAAATCAACCCACCTCGAGGTCCGCGCAAGGTTTTGTGAGTAGTTGTGGTAACAATATGGCAATGCGGAATTGGATCATTTAAAATTCCTTTTGCAATAAGACCCGAAGGGTGCGAGATGTCTGCTAATAATAATGCACCCACACTATCGGCTATTTCTCTAAAACGCTTAAAATCCATATCACGACTGTAAGCAGAGGCCCCAGCAATGATTAGTTTTGGTTTTTCTTTTTCTGCGATTTCCTGAATGGTATCGTAATTCAACAGTCCCGTTTCCTTATCTACCCCGTAGAATACAGGATTGTATAGTCTACCTGAAAAATTTACAGGAGAGCCGTGCGTTAAGTGTCCGCCATGAGAGAGATCAAAGCCTAAAATAGTGTCGCCAGGTTGCAAACACGCATGGTACACTGCAGCATTGGCCTGCGATCCGGAGTGTGGCTGCACATTGGCATACACGGCACCAAACAAGTCTTTAGCCCGTTCTATAGCCAATAATTCTACCTCATCTACTACCTCGCAACCCCCATAGTATCGCTTTCCAGGATAACCTTCTGCGTATTTATTGGTTAAAACAGATCCGGCAGCTTCCATCACAGCTGGACTTGTAAAATTTTCCGAAGCAATGAGTTCTATACCCCGGGTTTGTCTTTCGCGTTCTTTTTCAATTAGGCCAAATACTTTTTCGTCTCGCTGCATCTAGAAAATTTAAAGGCCAAAAATACAAACTGGAGGTGGTTTTCATGCGGTAAAATCTAAAATTGTAAGGGTACTTTTCAACCAAAAAATCAACAATTCCAGCCTACAAAATCAAGTAGAATTTTAGCTGAAAATGTGCATTTCATCGATATTATACTACCGTTGAACCTTTTTCGTTCTTAATCAAGTGGTTTTTGGCACGCCAATTGAAAATGTACTAATAACCATAAATCAAAAAGCCATGAAGAAACTAATACTTTTTACAGCAACTTTATTCCTTTTTGCCTGTGGAGGAGTAAAAAAGACGCAGCAAGCGCTCAACAGTGGTAATTATACTACTGCAATGAACAGAGCCATTAAAAATCTACAGGATAACAAAACCAAAAAAGGCCACCAAGACTATGTGCTTTTGTTGGAAGAGGCATTTGCCAGACATTCCGAAAAAGAAATTAGCAGAATTTCATTTTTAGAAAATGATGGCAACCCGGCCAACCTTATGGCCATTTATGAAGGGTACAGCAATTTAAAACAGTTGCAAAATAGAATTCGTCCTTTGTTACCATTACCAGTGTATGATGAAGATAGAAATGCACAATTTAAATTGGTGAATTATGACAACGCTATTTTAGATGCCAAAGATGAGCTTTCGGTTTATCTCTATAACAATGCGACCAATTTATTGGCCAATGCTCGAAACAAGATGGAGTATAGACAAGCCTATGATGATCTTAAATATTTAAATGACATCAATCCTGGCTATGGAGATACGAGCGTTAAAATGGATGAGGCGTACCAAAAGGGACTCGATTTTGTAAAAGTTGAGCTCAAAAACGAGACGCAGCAAATCATTCCAGAACGTTTAGAAACAGAATTGCTTGATTTTAATGCCTATGGAATCTCTAACTTTTGGATGCAGTTTCACACCAATCCTAGAGAGAACATTACGTATGATTTTGCGATGGAGCTCGACTTCAACCAGATCAATATTTCACCAGAGCAGGTAAATGAGCGACAAATAATTAGAGAAAAAGTTATTAAAGACGGTTTTGACTATGTTTTGGATGAAAATGGAAATGTAGCAAAAGACAGTCTTGGTAATGATATTAAGGTAGATAGGTTTAAAACAGTGGTTTGTAACTTTTACGAGTTTACTCAATTAAAATCGGCACAAATTGGTGCTAAGGTGAGTTTTAAAGATTTAAATTCAGGCCAGGTAGTAAATTCCTACCCCCTATCCAGTCAATTTGTCTTTGAACACATTTATGCGAATTTTGATGGTGACAGACGCGCCTTAGACAATGATTTAGTTGCCTTACTAGATTTGGCAGCGGTTCCGTTCCCAACAAATGAACAAATGGTGTATGATGCCGGGGAAGATTTAAAAGCCCGACTAAAGGCCATTGTTAGTCGATATGAATTTAACTAAAAGAAAAGCCGGTCAGTGACCGGCTTTTTTTATAGGTATTGTTCAAAAGGAGTATCGGCAATCGCACCATGGGATGCATGGTATACCGTTGTCCCGTCTTTTATAATCAGCAATTGTGGTGATTGATGAAGTACCTGAAACTTTTCTGCCACTGCGTTAGATACCGGCCGGTAGGCGTGTAAATCTATAAAGTATAAATCTGCATCTTCCTCCCCAAGATCGTAGCGATCTGTAAACATATTAAGTACCATACGGCTAATGCCACAGGTAGTAGAATGCTTAAATAGTAATTGAGGGCGTTCTTTTGAACGATTTGCAACCGTTTCCAGCTGCTCTACATTGGTTAAAGCCTGCCAAGGCAATTCCTTTTTTTCTTTTTTCTCTTTACTTCCAAAAATTCCTCCTAATAATCCCATAACACAAATTTAAAGCATCAGTCGTCCAAAGTCAAACAGCATTACAACTGACGAAATGTCCTTTGTTTTCAGGACTTTACCGTCATTTTGTCGGTTAGATCGAGTTGGTAAGGTTCTTGACTCCTTATGAAAAAAAAGACGATATGAACTTTAATAATTTCACTATAAAATCACAAGAAGCACTGCAGCAAGCACAACAGCTGGCGCAGGGTTTAGGACATCAGCAAATAGAAAATGAGCACCTGTTTAAGGCCATTGCAGAAGTTGATGAAAATGTGTTGCCTTTTTTACTAAAAAAGCTTGGGGTAAACACGCAGTTAATACATCAAGTGGTTGACAAAGAATTAGAGCGCTTTGCTAAAGTTGATGGGGCAGAAATAATGCTATCTAGAGAAGCTGGAAAAAGCTTAAATGAAGCCAGTAACATCGCCAAAAAGATGGGCGATGAGTTTGTTTCTATAGAGCATCTATTTTTAGCAATTTTTAAATCTAAAAGTAAAATAGGGCAAATTCTAAAAGATAGTGGCGCTACCGAAAAGGATTTAACAGCCGCCATTGGGGAGCTGCGAAAAGGTGGCAAGGTCACTTCTCAAAGTGCCGAAGATACCTACAATGCCTTACAAAAGTATGCGCGCAATTTAAACGAACTCGCAGATTCTGGTAAGCTAGATCCCGTTATTGGAAGGGACGAGGAAATACGAAGGGTTTTACAGATCCTCTCTAGAAGAACAAAGAACAATCCTATGTTGGTAGGTGAGCCCGGCGTTGGTAAAACAGCTATTGCTGAAGGTTTAGCACACCGCATTGTACAAGGTGATGTTCCTGAAAACCTAAAAGAAAAGACCATCTATTCCCTAGATATGGGTGCGCTTATTGCCGGAGCTAAATACAAAGGAGAATTTGAAGAGCGTTTAAAATCGGTCATTAAGGAGGTCACTACTTCAGACGGATCTATTGTGCTTTTTATAGATGAAATTCACACACTCGTTGGAGCTGGAGGCGGTCAAGGCGCTATGGACGCGGCAAATATTTTAAAGCCCGCTTTAGCACGGGGTGATTTAAGAGCCATTGGTGCGACCACCTTAGACGAATACCAAAAGTATTTTGAACAAGACAAGGCGTTGGAGCGTCGCTTTCAAAAGGTAGTGGTAGATGAACCAGATACAGAAAGTGCCATATCCATCCTCAGAGGTATTAAAGATAAATATGAAGCGCATCATAAGGTGCGAATTAAAGACGAAGCCGTCATTGCTGCTGTAGAATTATCACAACGCTACATTACCAACAGATTTCTTCCAGACAAGGCCATTGATCTTATGGACGAAGCTGCTTCTAAACTGCGAATGGAGATTAACTCCAAACCAGAGGAGTTAGATGTTTTAGACCGTAGAATTATGCAGTTAGAGATTGAAATTGAGGCCATTAAACGTGAAAATGACGAAACGAAATTAAAATCCCTCAATCTTGAGTTGGCCAATTTAAAGGAAGAACGTAACGAGATCTTTGCGCAATGGGAAAGTGAAAAATCTGTAGTAGATCGTATCCAAAAAACTAAACAGGATATTGAGACTTTTAAAATTGAAGCAGAACGCGCAGAACGTAATGGAGACTACGGCAAGGTTGCCGAGTTACGCTATGGCAAAATAAAAGAGGCTCATGAAACTTTAGAACAATTACAACACGAGTTAGAAGCCCAGCAAGCGGCAGGAACGCTCATTAAAGAAGAAGTGACCAATGAAGACATTGCTGAAGTTGTGGCGAAGTGGACAGGTATTCCAGTTACAAAGATGTTGCAAAGTGAAAAGGACAAACTTCTACAATTGGAAGACGTGCTACATGGCCGGGTAATTGGGCAAGATGAAGCCATTGAAGCGGTATCTGATGCCATTAGACGGAGCCGGGCAGGCCTGCAGGATGCCAAGAAACCCATTGGATCTTTCCTATTCTTAGGAACCACTGGGGTAGGAAAAACAGAATTGGCAAAAACCTTGGCTTCCTATCTCTTCGATGATGAAAATGCCATGACCAGAATTGATATGAGTGAATATCAAGAGCGTCACTCAGTTAGTAGATTGGTAGGTGCCCCTCCTGGATATGTAGGGTATGATGAAGGGGGACAATTAACGGAAGCCGTGCGAAGAAGGCCATATTCAGTGGTATTATTAGATGAAATTGAAAAGGCGCATCCTGACACCTTTAATATTCTTTTACAGGTTTTGGACGAAGGAAGACTTACAGACAATAAAGGTCGGGTGGCCGATTTTAAAAATGCCATAATCATCATGACGAGTAATATGGGAAGCCATCTTATTCAAGAGCAGTTTGAACTTTCTGAGAATGCAGAACATGCGGCCGAGGCGGCCAGAATAGAGGTTCTTGGATTACTAAAAAAATCCATTAGACCAGAGTTCTTAAATCGTATTGATGATATCATTATGTTCACGCCACTTGGAAAAGAGCATATTAAAGCAATTGTTGGCCTTCAGTTAGATCAACTTAAGAAACGACTGCTGCTGCAGAACATAACGCTAGATGCTACTGAGGAAGCCATTGCGTATCTTTCTGCGAAAGGGTACGATCCACAATACGGGGCACGACCAATAAAAAGGTTAATTCAAAAAGAAGTCTTGAATACATTGTCTAAGGAATTACTCAAAGGCACTGTAAAAAGTGAGAGTATTATCCTTCTAGATGCTTTTGATGACGAACTCGTCTTCAGGAATCAAACAGAACTTGCTGTTTAGCAATACATTACTTAGAAAAAAAGGCGCTCATTTGAGTGCCTTTTTTTAGTTATACCATCCAGTATATAATTTTCATATCTTAGCCTAAAACCCAAACCTATGTCCACCAAGGCAGAACGAACCACAAAATACATCATTGAAACGGTGGCCCCTATCTTTACCAAACACGGTTACGTAGGCACTAGTATGAGTCACCTCACAGAAGCTACCGGGCTTACCAAAGGAGCTATTTATGGAAATTTTGAGAATAAAGAAGCCTTGGCGCTTTCCGCCTTTGAATACAATAGAAATCAGCTCCTAGCAAAATTTGATGCGCTTCTTGGAGTAGATGGCAGTGCTATGGATAAACTCAACAGCTTATTAAATTTCTATCGCCAGTACGATGTATTCACCTTACCCATGGGCGGATGCCCTATTTTAAGTGTGGGGGTAGATGCACAAGGGAACAACAATTTGTTAGCGGCTGCCTGTAACGAAACTATAAGCGAGCTTGAAGGTAAAATTGCCTTGGTTTTAGAGAACGGGGTGAAAGCGAATGAAATTAAGATACCGGTACCCCCACTGCAATTTGCGAAACAATTGTACACCATGTTAAGTGGTGCTGTTGCCATGGCTACAATGACTAGAGACCGGAAATATCTAATGAACACGGTGGCCTATTTATCGCATCTTGTAGCGAACGAAATCCAGCAATAACATTATATTTTTATTGGCCTCTTACTCTAAATATCCAGAGGGCCTCTGTGTATCTACCATTAAATTTACTATCTCTCGCTGCTCTTGCTTCTTCAATGGTATCGTATCGCTCTAGATAAACGTAATTGTACCCATTTAGGCTTCTTAAGAACGATTTAGGATCTAAACCTTGTTCACGAAGTGTTTTCATGAAATTTAAGAAATATCGTTCTGTACCAAATACATTGGCAATAAGATAGAAACCAGGTTCTAAACCGTCTGAAGTTATTACTTCTTCATACTTTTCATTTGGCTGTACAATCACTTCTTTTTCTCTGGCTACTTTAGCAATACTATCTTGCCTGTATTTTTCTAACTCTGCCGCCACAATTGCTTCTCGAGCACGCGCAATTGAATCTAAGCGTTCTTGCTCTAATTGTCTTTCACGCTCAATTCGTGCATTTTCTCTTGCTTCTTCAGCAAGTCTTCGCCGTTCTTCGGCCTCTTTCATTCGCTCTTCTATAGACTTTTTGTCTTTTTTCTCTTTCGCTGCAAATTCCTGTGCTCCAAAGAAATACGAAGCCACAATTTCAAAAGTGGGATCTTCATTAGAAGCAGGAGTATCCATCCCAAATTCAACGACCCCGCCAAGCGATACTTTTTCAAATAGCGTCACTCCGGCGCCACCAGAAATACCATAAAAATTGTTATATCCGCTTTGCACCCAGAATTTTGGATTTGAAAATAATACAGTAAGTCCGTACTGCGTATCAAAATCAGTAATAGATCGCACATAAGCCTGAGGTCTCAGATAGCTTACTTCATCAAAAAGGAAAATTGGAAAATCGTTGCTAACAAATCCCGTGAATACTCTTGAAGTACTTTCCTGATCAGTGGTTGAAAAATTATATTCGAAGGCGTTTTCTACTACCATGCCCATGCTAAATCCGTTGGAATTTATTCTAATTCCCGGTGAAAATTGTGCAATAAAACTGTTATCAATGTTAACCATTAGCCCATCATCCATAGGGTTAAGGCCTAATTGTTCATCTGCTAGCTCTTGAGTGAAGAGAAATGCATTAGTTCCTATAACCAAATTAGATTCCTCCCCTAATTCAAAAGCGTAGGAAAAATTTAAATTGGCCCCTCTGTTAAGATATACTCCAGTGTTGTTTTGCAGAAAACCCACACCTAAAGCAGTTTGTCGCGTGATTTTCTGAGTATAATTTATAAAAAGGCTAGTAGGATCCGTATCAATAGTTTGCCATTGCCATCTAGACCATACCGAAAGACTACGGGGCATATTTCTACTAAAAGAAAAAGTGGGGTCAATGAGACTAGCATTAAATTGAGTAAGATTATGCGACCTAAAATCTGCTGGAATCTCGCGTTCCTGGGCACTCAAACAAAGTGAAAACAGCAAAATAATTAGAAGCAACCCTGATCTAACCATAGATTGATAATAAATTTAATACTACTTTTAAGTCAAATATTAGTCAACAATATGTGGAAGTTTAAATTATTATTTAAATCCCATTATCATAAATTTTATCTCTTCATGGCTCTGCTCGTGGGGTTGCTGAGCTGTAACGAGGAGGGTAAAGATATCGAATTAAATAAAGAACCGGTTATAACCACCTATTATTTAATTAGACATGCAGAAAAAGATAGAACCAATCCTCAGAACCCTGATCCAGAGTTACAACAGAAAGGTTTGGATCGTGCCATACGATGGGCCGAAGTTTTTGATCCAGTAGCTTTAGATAGGATCTATTCTACCAATTACGAAAGAACTACTATGACGGCGGCTCCTACCTCTGTTAAAAAGGATATTGATATTGAGTTCTATGATCCTAGCAATTTGGATATTGAAGCCTTTAAAAACGAACACTGGGGGCAGCAAGTCTTAATTGTGGGCCACAGTAATACTACTCCCGAATTCGCGAATAAATTGCTCAATGAGGAGACCTATGCCATCATGGACGATACAGACAATGCAAGTCTATTCATTATTCGTTTTTTAGACGAAGAACCCACTTCTATGGTGTTAAAAATGGACTAGTCTTGTGTCGCCACACGAATGTCTTGAAGTTCTATAGTAGATAATAACTCCAACGAATCTGATTCAAAGAGTGCTTCTATCATCATGAAATCTACGGTAGTGCCTTTTTTTGGTTTGTAGTTGCGATAATCTGCAAAACGTATTCCACCAATTCTTCGTTCGTTAAATGCTTCGCGAAAACGTATACCACCACCGTCTGTATGGTATTCATAGGCTAAAAAATCTGGATGGTGCGTTTCTTTATTAAACCAATACAAGAAAACATCTTCAAAATCATCGCCGCCATTGTTTTCCTCAAAAGTTACCTTCACCTTGTAATAATCATTGGTTTTGATTTGTACTTCGCCTACCAATTCTTTTTTTACTGCAGCATCATTTAAACCATAAGGAAGCCTTGAAAAATAGTGTACAGAATTAACAGAATTAGCATACCTAGCGGCCATACTATCGGCTAATACAATGGCGCGATCATCAAAATAGCGCATAAAGTCATTTCCAGATTTAATATCTGTAATGGTAAGGCTATCTGTCTTTGTAATTCGTTTTAAAACTCTAGAGTTGTTTTTGTTTTCCGCTTCGTATTGAATGCCCCTAAAGGTAAATTGCACCTTACTATTCTTGTATGCTTCTCCCCCACTGTTTTCAATAGCTTTATCTACAATGGATTGTGCGGTAACAGTGGCTTTTTTTGGTGCCTGTTGGCAGGAAGCCACCAACAAACCTAACACTACTAAAATTCGATAGTTCATTGAAATGTTTTTATCTACATCGAAAAAAAAGACGTTTCATTACAGTTTTACAGAATCGAAGTATTTTTGCACTCTCATGCAAAAGAGCATCAACATAAAAAACAAACGCGCCAAATTCGATTTCGAATTATTGGACAAATATACCGCAGGTATTGTTTTAGGAGGAACTGAAATAAAATCTTTACGCCTGGGAAAAGCCTCTATTTCACAAAGTTTCTGTGAATTTAATGAGCAAGGAGAGCTCTTTGTCATAAACATGCAGATAGATGAGTACAGCCATGGTGGGTATTACAATCATAAGCCAAAAGCGGCACGAAAACTTCTTTTGAATAAACGCGAACTTAAAAAGCTTAGAAAAGAGGTTACCACCAGTGGCCTTACCATTGTGCCTCTTAATTTATTCATTAACGATCGGGGATTGGCCAAACTTAATATTGCCTTGGCACGCGGTAAAAAACAATTTGACAAACGCGAAACCATCAAGGATAGAGATAACAAGCGCACTTTAGACCGGGTTAAGAAAAATTTCCGATAAGTCTAATTCTTGTTTTCTAAGAGCGGAACAAATCTAAAACTGCCAAACGTCTTTTTCTCAAACTTTTTTTCCGCGGTTCGCGTGTAAAGCGTCATTTCTTGTTCTTCTAACCCTACGGGAATTACTAGTCGGCCGCCAATCTTTAATTGTGAAAGCAGTGCTTTTGGCGTTTCTGGCGCACCTGCAGTTACAATAATCCCATCATAGGGTGCTTCTTCTGTATACCCTTTGTACCCATCGCCAAATATTATTTTTTTGGGTCGGTACCCCATCTTTCCAAAGAAGATTTTTGTTTTTTTAAAAAGCTCAGACTGCCTTTCAATGGTATACACTTTCGCTTTTAATGCCAGCAAAACGGCCGTTTGATACCCGCTACCGGTTCCTATCTCCAATATTTTAGCTCCTTGGGTGAGCTCTAATAATTCTGTTTGAAATGCTACGGTATAAGGCTGCGAAATAGTTTGTTGCGCCCCAATAGGAAATGCTTTGTCTTGGTAGGCGTGATCTTCGAAACTACTATCTAAGAACAGATGTCTAGGAATCTGTTTTATGGCCTCCAGAACCTTCTCATCTATTATTCCTTTGGCTTTTAAAGTACTAGCCAATTGATTACGCATTCCTTGATGTTTGAAGGTATCGAGCATGTATTCTTAGATTGAATTACGAAAGTACACAACCCCTAAAAAAATAGCACGTTTTTTTTTATCTGCGTATTTTTGAAAAAACTTTCCGTATGCTAAAAGTGGGCGTCCTAGGTGCTGGACATTTGGGTAAAATTCACCTTCGTCTTTTAAATCAGTCTGATAAATATGAACTTGTTGGATTTTATGATCCGGACGAAATCAACGCGAGAAACGTACAAAAAGAATTTGGGTATCCCTACATAGAAAATATAAACCAACTTATTGAGCTGGTAGATGTGGTAGATATTGTCACTCCTACCCTATCTCATTTTGAAACTGCCAAAAAGGCCATTGAAAAAGGGAGACATATTTTTATAGAAAAACCAATTACCAATACGGTAGCGGAAGCCGAAGAATTAATCGCTTTAAAGAATCAATATCAGGTAAAAGGCCAAGTAGGTCATGTAGAACGCTTTAATCCTGCTTTTCTATCAGTAAAAGACAAGATTAAAGACCCCATGTTTATTGAAACACATCGCTTGGCTGAATTCAATCCTCGAGGCACGGATGTACCAGTGGTATTAGATCTTATGATTCATGACATAGATGCCATCTTGAGCGTAGTTCCTTCAAAAGTTAAAAATGTGCATGCCAGTGGTGTTTCTGTAATTAGTAATTCGCCAGACATCGCCAATGCTCGTATTGAGTTTGAAAACGGCTGTGTAGCCAATTTAACCTCCAGTAGAATTTCTCTAAAAAACATGCGGAAGTCCAGATTCTTTCAGCGAGATGCTTATATCTCTGTCGATTTTTTAGAGAAGAAAGTAGAAGTGGTAAAAATGAAGGATGCACCAGAAACCCCAGGTGATTTTGATATGATTCTTCAAAATGCGGAGGGTGTAAAAAAACAGATCTATTTCGAAAATCCGGAAATAGAACCGAACAATGCCATATTAGACGAATTAGAAACCTTTGCAGAGGCCATTACAAATAATACCACCCCAGCGGTTACGCTGGAAGCGGGAACCGAAGCATTGCGTGTAGCCAAGCAGATCATTGCGTCTTTTTAAATAATAGCCAAAATGAAACAAATAGCAGTCATAGGTGCAGGAACCATGGGCAACGGAATAGCCCATGTATTTGCCCAAAACGGATACCAAGTACATCTTATAGATATTTCTGAGGATTCTTTAAAAAGGGGAATTGCAGTTATCACTAAAAATTTAGACAGGATGATCGCCAAAGAGCGCATCACCGAAGATGATAAGTTGGCCACCCTTGGGAACATTAAAAACTTTACGGCTCTAGATGAAGGAGTAGCTCAGGTAGATCTAGTGGTGGAAGCTGCCACCGAAAACGTGGCTATTAAATTGGACATTTTTAAACAGTTAGACGCGCTATGCAAGCCTAGCGCGATCTTAGCAAGCAATACCTCTTCTATTTCCATTACGCAAATTGCTGCCGTTACACAACGGCCAGATAAAGTGATCGGGATGCATTTTATGAATCCAGTCCCAATTATGAAATTAGTAGAGATCATTCGTGGCTATAACACTTCTAACGAAGTTACTGAAGTGATTATGGAACTTTCTAGAAATTTAGGAAAGACCCCTACTGAAGTGAACGATTACCCTGGGTTTGTAGCGAATAGGATTTTAATGCCTATGATTAATGAAGCCATTGAAACCCTTTACAACGGGGTTGCTGGAGTTCAAGAAATTGATACCGTTATGAAATTGGGAATGGCCCACCCCATGGGGCCCCTTCAACTGGCAGATTTTATTGGCTTAGACGTTTGTTTGTCTATATTAAATGTCATGTACGATGGTTTTAAAAACCCAAAATATGCACCATGCCCACTCTTAGTGAACATGGTTATGGCGGGCAAACTAGGTGTAAAATCCGGTGAAGGTTTCTACGACTATAGCGAGTCTAGAAAAGCCGAAAAAGTAGCCCCTCAATTTGCCTAGCTTATGGCAATAATAAAACCTTTTAAGGCCATTAGACCTGCAAAGGATAAGGTTGCTTTTGTGGCCTCTCGTTCCTATGAGGAATACGATAAAAAAGAACGAAACTATCATTTAAAATACAATCCGTTCTCTTTTTTACATATCCTGAATCCAGGGTATAAATTTCAGAAAACCATCACGGGAGATGAACGCTTTACCCTAATTCGCAACCGTTATTTGGAGTTTTTGGAGGAACAAGTATTTATTAAAGATCCCGTAGCAGGATTTTACCTTTATCAAATACAAAAAGGAGCCTTTAAGACATTAGGAATTTTTTGTGCTACCAGTGTTCTGGATTACCGGAACGATGTGATCAAAAAACATGAAGATACCATTCATAAACGGGAACTGTTATTCGCTAATTACCTAAAAACAGTAGGTTTTAACGCGGAACCGGTATTAATAACATATCCGCAAAACGATGCTATTCAGTCCATTCTAACCCATGAGGTAACCAAGAGTCCAGAATACGATTTCACCACGCCCGATAAAAAAAGGCACCAACTATGGTGTATTCAAGACCCTGACACTGTGGCTCGCTTACAAGAGGCTTTTGCAGAAATTAATACTATTTATATTGCAGACGGACACCATAGAAGTGCTTCTTCTCAATTACTCGCATCTGATCTAGCAGCCGAAAATAAAAACCACAGCGGCCAAGAACCCTATAACTATTTCCTAAGCTATCTAATTCCAGAAAGTGAAATTCGCATCTATGAATACAACCGCATGGTTACGGATCTAAATGGATTAGAGAAGGAAGAATTTCTAATAAAACTAGATGCTTCTTTTAGAATAGAAAAACGCCTAGATGGGCTGTACAAACCCACGCAAAAACATCATTTTAGTATGTATTTAGATGGGGAATTCTATTCACTGTATCTTAGAAAACAGGGCTACACCTTTACCGATGCATTAAGTGAATTAGACACTCAAATATTGTATAAAACTATTTTAGAGCCTATCCTTGGTATTCAGGATCTAAGAAATGATAAACGCATTTCATATGGATCAGGAAAGCACAATGTTTTAAAGATGAAAGACCTTATTGATAGTGGTGATTTTGCTGTTGGCTTTAGCCTAGTTCCCATTACTGTTGAAGAAATTAAAGCGATTGCGGATGCCCATCTTGTAATGCCACCAAAAAGCACCTATATAGAACCTAAACTGCGCAGCGGTTTAACCATTTATGAGATTTAATTACTTGCTATGTCCATCACCCAAAATTTAAATGACCTTAAGAAGACGTTGAAATCCGGAGTAACGCTCGTAGCCGTCTCTAAAACAAAACCAGCAGAAGCCATTGTAGAGGCCTATAACACGGGCCACCGGGTGTTTGGGGAAAATAAGGTGCAGGAGATGACTGGCAAATGGGAGCAACTCCCCAAAGACATAGAATGGCATATGATTGGGCACCTACAACGGAATAAAGTCAAGTATATGGCTCCCTATGTGTCGTTAATTCACGGAGTGGATAGTTTAAAATTACTGGCGGAAATTAATAAGCAGGCGCTTAAGCACGAACGTACCATTGATTGTTTGCTACAAATGCACATTGCTCAGGAAGACACCAAGTTTGGACTTAGTGAAGAAGAACTGACTGCACTTATAGTTTCAGATCAGTTTAAAGCCATGAATAACGTTCGAATTCGTGGCCTTATGGGTATGGCCACCTTTACAGAGAACGAGGCCCAGATTCGATCAGAATTTCAGTTTTTAAAAGCCCAATTCGATTCGCTTAAAAAATCCCTTCCAGAGGTAGACATCTTATCTATGGGAATGAGCGGAGACTACAAGATTGCCATGGACTGTGGCAGTACCATGGTGCGTATAGGAAGTAGTATCTTTGGAGCACGCAACTATCATTAACAGGTATACATGTACGCCGTACTAGATATAGAAAGCACAGGTGGGAAATACAATGAGGAAGGGATTATGGAAATCGCTATCCACCGTTTTGACGGTGAAAAGGTAGTAGATCAATTCATTAGCCTAATCAATCCAGAGCGCGAAATACAGCCCTTTGTTTCTAATCTTACAGGCATCAATAATAAAATGCTGCGTTCTGCTCCTAAATTTCATGAAGTTGCAAAGCGCATTGTTGAAATTACCGAAGGGGCCGTGATTGTAGCGCACAACGCCCAATTTGATTATAGAATTCTTAGAACTGAGTTTCGGCGTTTAGGCTATAATTTTCAGCGTAAAAGCCTCTGTACAGTAGATCTTTCTAAAAAGCTATTACCAGATGCAGAATCGCACAGTCTGGGTAAATTGGTACGTTCCTTAGGCATTCCTGTTAGTGACCGCCACCGCGCCAATGGTGATGCTTTGGCTACTTTAAAGCTCTTTAAATTATTACTCGCCAAGGATACCGAAAAACAAATTATAACCGAAGTCATTCGTGCGGAGACCTTGGGCGAACTAACGGAACGTCAATTAGATATTGTAGAAAGTCTCCCTTCTGAGACTGGTATCTATTATATGCATAATAAGGAAGGAGATATTATTTTCCTCGCCAAGACTAAAAACATTAAAAAAAGGGTTAATCAACACTTTACCAACGAAGGTAGATTAGCCCGCAACCTACAAAAGGAGACGAAAAAAGTAAGTTTTGAACGCACAGGCAGTGAACTTGCCGCGATCATTAAAGAAACCGCAGAACTTGAAAAAAATATTCCCAAATACAACAAGAAAAACAGTATTCCCAAATTTCACTATGGGGTTTTTATCAAAGAAAATGACGCTGGGGAATATGTGCTTAGCCCTGAAAAGGCGAACGGCCAGGCAAGAAGACTCACAAGTTTTAACTCGCTTAAATCTTCTATCAATTTCGTAAATAAATTAAAAGAGGAACATGCCAATGAGGAGCAAGATGGTACTTGGCAACCAGCATTTATTACTGAAATTGAGAAAAAATACAGCCTGCAGAAGAGAACGGTGGTGCTTTTAGATCGCGGAAGAGAAATAGGAGAAAAATGTGTGCTTTACGTAAAAGAAGGTCAATTTCAAGGATTTGGTTATGCCAATCTAAACCATCAAATTAATAATATTCCTATCTTAGAATCTATAATTACTCCTGTAAATGGGAAACAACCTACTACCCAAATTTTAGAATCCTACTTGCGGCAACACAGAATTAAAATTGTTGAACTCGAAGCCTAATTCACTTTTTTGAACCAAAGAGCATCACATAAGAGCTGGAGAGCAAAACTACACGAAATCATCTACGGCACCCACACCCCCGCCGGAAAGGCGTTTGACATTATTTTATTGTTCGTCATTGTGTACAGCGTGGTGGTAGTGATGCTAGAAAGTGTGCCTAGATACGACGAAAAGTACCACGCCTTCTTTGATATTTCTGAGTGGGTGGTCACCATTTTGTTTACAATAGAGTACATTTTAAGGCTGTTCTGTATAAAAAAACCAACCAAATACATTTTTAGTTTTTTTGGGATTGTTGATTTTCTGTCTACTATTCCTAAATACCTCTCCTTTTTCCTAGTAGGCTCTCAATACTTCACAGCATTTAGGGCATTGCGCCTGCTTCGGATATTTAGAATCTTAAAGCTCGTTCGCTATACAGGGGCCTCTAATAATCTAGTAAAAGCGTTGAATGCCAGTAGAACAAAGATTTTGATCTTCATCTTTTTTGTGCTTGTAGTTTCTTTGATTTTGGGCACTGTCATGTATTTGGTAGAAGGTCCGGAGCACGGCTTCAATAGCATTCCCCATAGCGTTTATTGGACCATAGTTACTTTAACTACGGTGGGGTATGGCGATATTTCTCCACAAACCGGCCTTGGACAATTCTTAGCAACCTTTATTATGATTATCGGTTATGGCATCATTGCGGTACCTACGGGAATTGTTTCTGCAGAATATGCCTCTGCACGCGATAAAATTCAAGATGATAAGGGACGTTGTTGTAGCAATTGCGCCACTGAAGTACTTCGTGAAGACGCTGCTTACTGCAGAAAATGTGGTGAAAAACTCGAGCCCGCCGACTAATGTCCAAAACCGTAATTGCCATCGTAGGCCCTACTGCCATTGGGAAAACTTCAAAAGCTATTACCCTAGCACGCTATTTCAATACCGAGATAGTTTCTGCAGATTCACGTCAATTTTACAAACAAATGCGGATAGGCACAGCTGTACCTACCCAGGAAGAGTTGAAAGCAGCCAAACATCATTTTATACAACACATCAATATAACAGACCCCTATACCGTTGGAGACTTTGAAAAGGATGCCATGGAGTGCATCACAAGCCTCTTTAAAAGTCATGAAGTGGTTGTTATAGTGGGGGGAAGCGGGTTGTATATGGATGCGGTACTATATGGCCTTGATACGTTCCCTGAGGTGCCTGTAGAGCTGCGAGAGCAACTCAACGCACGTTTGCAGATGCAAGGGATTGAAGCCTTACAGATGGAATTGAGGCAACTAGATCCCGAATATTATGCTAGAGTAGATTTAGAAAATCCGCATCGTGTTATACGTGCCTTAGAAGTGTCGTTAACCGCTGGCCAACCATATTCCTCATTTCTTGGAAAAGAAAAAAGAAAACGACCCTTTAACTATGTGCTCCTTGGATTAGAGGCTGAGCGAACGATCATTTACGAACGAATAAACCAACGTGTAGATGCCATGATCCAACAAGGACTTTTAGACGAAGTAAAAGCCTTAGTAGACCACAAAAATGTCAATGCTCTAAATACGGTAGGCTATAAAGAACTCTTTCCGTATTTTGAAGGGCGTCTGAGTCTTGAGGAAGCCATAGAAACAATCAAGAGAAATACGCGTCGTTTTGCCAAAAGGCAATTAACATGGTACCGTAAGAATCAAGAAGTTACTTGGTTTGATCATACAATTGCTGAAGACGTGTTTTGCGAACAAGTAGCCCAATTATTAAGCAAGAAGTAACATGATAAAGAACAAGCGTTTTATCCTCATGGGAGTCTCCGGTACTGGAAAAACAACCATTGGCAAATTGCTCTCTAAAGAACTTAATATTCCTTTTTTTGATGGTGATGATTTTCATTCGGAAGCCAATGTAGCCAAAATGCAATCCGGGACGCCGTTAAATGATGAAGATCGCTACGGGTGGCTCCTAGCGCTCAACAATCTATTATCAGAACAGGCCGAAGCAGGTGCCATCGTTGCCTGTTCTGCACTTACACAAGATTACAGATCGCTATTAACTAAAAACTTAGACCCTAGCCCGCGCTTTTTGTATTTAAAAGGAACGTTTGACGAAGTACGTTCGCGACTCATGCAACGCAAAGGACATTACATGCCAATCGATCTCTTAGGATCACAATTTGAAACCCTAGAAGAGCCTGAAAATGCAATTGCTGTCTCAATCATGCAAACGCCAGAAGAAATTGTTCAAGCGTTTCTAAACGCCCTTTCTTGACCAATTTCTGGACATAAAAAAAACCGCTTAAAGCGGCTTTTTTTATAATGTTCGTTGCTTGCTTACATGGTTTCCCCTTCAGTTTTAACAACCAAACGAAACCCTTCTCCGTGAATATTTAGAATCTCTACCACATCGTCTTTCTTTAAATACTTACGAAGCTTTGCAATGTATACGTCCATACTTCTGGAGGTAAAATAGTTATCGTCTCTCCAGATCTTAGTTAACGCTAATTCCCTTGGCATTAAATCATTCTCATGCAAGGCCAATAAACGTAACAATTCATTTTCTTTTGGAGAAAGTTTAATAGGTTCCTCTTCCTTGTATTTTAAAAACCGAAGCTTAGAATTCAGGTGGAAATTCCCGATCTCAAACTCAAACTGTTTGCTGTCTGCCAAAGAATTAGAAGCTTTACGCTGAAGAATTGCTTTTAATTTCATAAGCAGTACTTCAGAATCAAAAGGCTTGTTTAAATAATCATCTGCCCCAGCTTTGTATCCTTTTAGAACATCTTCCTTCATCGTTTTCGCAGTAAGGAAAATGATTGGAACATTTTCATTTTTTTCACGTATTTCTTTGGCAAGGGTAAATCCGTCTTTGTAAGGCATCATCACATCTAAAATGCACACATCAAAGTTGTCTTTTTTAAATTTTTCAAAGCCTTCCATTCCATTTTTTGCCAGAACAACGTCAAATTCATTCATTTGAAGATAGTCCTTTAATACAATTCCAAAATTGGGATCGTCCTCTACCAACAATATTTTCTTATTCTCTGTCTCCATACAATTTATATTAAAGGTAATTTTATGTAAAAGCTACTTCCCTTTCCTTTTTCACTTTCTACGTAAATCTCACCTTGGTGATCGTCTACTATTTTTTTAACATAGGCCAACCCTAAACCGTGGCCTTTTACATTATGTATATTTCCGGTGTGTTCCCGGTAAAATTTTTCAAAAATTCTTTTTTGAACCGCTTTGGTCATTCCTGCGCCCTGATCTTGCACTTGAATGATGATGTAATTTTTTGCTAGTTCCGTAAACACATCAATCTTAGGTGTTTCCGGAGAATACTTAATAGCATTGTCCAGCATGTTTACAATGACATTGGTAAAATGAACATCGTTGGCTAAAATCTCTGAACGGTCTGCATTAAAATGCGTTTCTACATAGCCGCCACGATCTTGCACAATTAATTCTACATGTGTAATTGCGTCATTAATAATGTCGTGTACATCTACACGGTCCTTACTGATGTCCAACTGATTCTTCTCGAGTTTAGATATGCGCAATACATTTTCTACCTGCGCGTGCATCCGTTTGTTCTCGTCCCGAATCATTCCCAAATAGCGCATTACTTTTTCTTTATCGTCAATAGACTTAGGATTTCGTATGGCTTCTACAGCAAGATTAATAGTAGCAATGGGTGTTTTAAACTCATGCGTCATGTTATTAATAAAGTCAGATTTAATTTCTGAAATCTGCTTTTGCTGAATCAGCTGATAAATTGCGCTTGAATAGGCCACCACAATTACTAAAGTGAATAGCAAAGAGAGTACTGCCATGGTCATGATGCTGCTGAGTAGGAATTTCTTTTTTTCCGGAAAATTCAATAGCAATGAAAAATTGGTGTGCCCTTCGCTGTCCTGAAATATGGGAGTTTTATAGATAGTACCACGATCGAATTTAAATCGCTTGGATTTTACTTTCGTGGGGAAGCCCCGACTGTAAATTCCATATTCATAATCGATATCAATACCCCTATTTTCTAATTCCCTGTTGAGTAGTAACTCTATTTCTTGTCTAGAAACCCTCTCATGGATTGGAACAGACTTTGCTGCTTCCATAAACACATCTTCATAGGCTGCTTTTTCTATAGAAGACAGGCCGCCTATTTTCTCTACACGTTGTATAGGAGTTAAGGCATAGCGCTTTCCGTCTAATCCGTAGTCTTCTTTAAAAACAGCGGTAGTGCGCTTGCTGGTAAAGTTTCTAATGGTGGTTGAATCATCAAAAGTATTGTCAAAGAACATAGATGAGATATCGTAGCTTTCTTCCAAAATACCGTGGGAATAAAACTTGATTTCATCAGAATTCAAATCACGATCTACGAAGAATATATTCCGTAATAAGCCAGATTTAGGTTGTCCTGCACTGTCTACAACTTCTGCCAGACGATCCATGTAGTCTTTTCGTTCCCTACTTTCGACACGATCGGCTACCTTATCTAATACATCCTCTACTGTATTTGAAAACTGCTCTTGCTTATCGTCTACAGATTTTTGAATCCAATAGACTTGAACGGATATTATCCCAACAAGCGAGAGGCTCATCAAAATGACCAGAAGAACGAAACGTCTCTTGTTCATTTGTTCAAAATTAGAAATTTAACATTCAGTGCCTTTGGCGTTTAACCTATCCTTAACAAAAATGTTAAAGTTTTGATTCTTTAGCGCTCGCAATTAGCAGTAAATCATGCACCGCTTCAACGTTTTGGCGTGTTTGTTCAAGGGTATCATTTTCTATAAGGTGGGTAGCGAGCGGAATCTTTTCGGCATCACTCAATTGATTTTTAATACGAGCTTCTACCGCGTCTATAGAGCTTCCATCACGACTCATAACACGTTGAATTCTAGTATTTTCTGGAGCGATCACTAGAATAACTGCATCGTACTTGTCTTGCGCGTTATTTTCAAAAATAAGAGCAGTTTCTTGCAAAACATAGGGCGCATTTTGATTAGTTACCCATTCTAAAAAATGAGTACGAACCGCTGGATGTACAATTTTGTTTAAGGTTTCTAAGCGCTCCTTATCTTTAAACACCACCCCTGCCAGATATGTTTTGTTTAACTTTTTACCTTGATACGCTTCTGCCCCAAAAGCCGCTATAATTTCCTTTTTAACGGCTTCTGAAGAAGTCATAAGCTTTTTCCCTTCTACATCAGAATCATAGACCGGAACCCCCAGTTCTCTGAACATAGCGGCTACTGTGCTCTTTCCACTTCCTATACCTCCTGTAAGACCAACTATCATATTTTTTCTAACACAAATTCAATACGATTTTGCAACAATCGTACCGAAAAAATAGTCTCTGGAACCTGTTGTAGTTGAACAAAAAGGTACTTTTCATCTACTACATCTTTAAAATTTACAACCGCCTCAAACTCTTCGGCACTCATAGTTCTTAAACGTTCTTCTCCAGCCTTGCAGATAAGTTCAACATGATTGGGAAACATTTTTAGTTGGTATCCATCAGGAACATTAAGGGCTTTGATAGGAATATCAAACTGTTTTTCTGAAAAGCGTATGACAGTTCCTGAGATAGTCACAGCGGTGGCATCTATCAAAATATCACTTCCTAAAGAATCTAACGCCTGTAAGGGCACACTTCTAGAGAAACTAGTTTCTACATCCGTTAGTTCTACGTCAATTGTTTTAATAAAATCAAGTTTGTCTAGCAGTTGTTTGGGGCCCTTTAATTGCACAGAATCAGGGCTAACTAAAACTGGCTCTTTCAACAGATGATTTTGTGCTAATTTCAAATCTAATTGTGGGTTAACGGGCACCTTTTTATGCGCCACTAAAAAAACATCGGTATAATAAACGGGCTCCGTAACTCCCAAAAGATTAACTCTGTTGGGTAGTTGTCTATCTATTTGATTTTCTAAGGTATTTGCTGTTAAAAAAAAACGCCCATCTTGTTCTAAGACATTTGCTAGGGAAACTTCAATGGTTTTAGCATCTAGGGCGTAGCTTAAGAACTGAAAGCCACTTGCCCTAATCTTTGCCAAAAGTTGTGGCGCTCCTTCATTTTTAGTTAACAAGCTATCTGGCATATTGGTGTACACCACCTTAAATCTAGTAGTGGACTCGTAAACCTCGCTTAGCTTGCTAATAGACCAAGCTAAAAAAGAGCACAGTAAAAAGAGAAGGAATATTTTTAATTTTCCTCGGTTAATTTTCTCCCATGCACCTTGAATACCGCTCATGAACGTTTAAAAAATAAATTGGGGAACAGCGCTTCTGGCGTTCTATTGCTAAAGTTAACCAAGATAGTAGACTTTAAAAAACCATAGCCATATCCAAAAAACTGAATCAATACCGCACAGAGCGCATAGCTAGCAACTTGCAGGCTCTTTGTTTTAACGGCAGCAGTAATAAACAGGACTAAGAAATACACTGCATAGCCCCATAATAATAGAGGGTGCCAAAGTAACGCCGTTACTATGGCTACTAAGAAGCCTATACTAAAAAGGCTAGGAAACCAATAGGTAAGTTTTGCTGTACCCGCATGCCACTTGTTTAAGATGGGCCGGACCATCCCAAACTTTTTAACTTGGGTGTAAAATTTTTTCCAATCAATACGTCTCTTATGATACACAAATGCCTTTGGGAACAGTCTTGTTTCATAGCCAGCTTTCCAGATGCGAAAACTCAGGTCTGGATCTTCCCCTGGATGTATATTTCCAAATCCCTTTGTTTTTAAAAAAGCTTCCTTTGAAATGCCCATGTTAAAACTCCTTGGCTGAAAGGTGTTGACCGCTTTGGTATTACCTCGCAAACCACCTGTGGTTAAAAATGAGGTCATCACAAAATCAATCGCTTTTTGAACCACTGAAAAAGACGGATGCGCTGCATCTGGACCACCAAAACAATGCACGTACTTAGTTTCTAATTCCTTGGTAACCTCCTCCAAATAATGTGGTGGTAGCAAACAATCAGAATCTAGGATTATAAAATAATCTCCCTTGGCCTTCCTCATGCCATAATTTCTACTATCGCCAGGTCCTGTATTTGGTTTCTGGTAATATGAAATCGTTAGATGCTCATTAAAAGTAGCCACCACGGCACTGGAATCTTCTTGGGACCCATCTTCAACCAATACAATTTCAAAAGGTTCGTTATAGATCAACTGCTTCATACTGGCTAGCAGTTCTTGTACCTCATCAGGTCTATTGTAAACAGGAATTACAAATGAAAATGACGGTTGTGCCATGGTATATACACAAAAGCCATCCTGTAGGATGGCCTTTCTTATTGTTTTTTATGGTCTATTCTGAAAACTCATCAATCACTTCCTGGCTTACTCCGGTATTAGAGAACCCCCCATCGTGAAACAAGTTTTGCATGGTTACTTTTTTAGTTAAATCTGAAAATAAGCTCACCGTATAGTTGGCACAATCATCTGCCGTAGCATTGCCCAAGGGAGACATTTTTTCAGCATAGGTAATAAAACCATCAAACCCTTTCACACCTTGACCTGCTGTTGTTGGTGTTGGCGATTGGGAGATCGTGTTTACACGTACCTTTTTCTCTTTCCCAAAGAAGTATCCAAAACTTCTGGCAACAGATTCCAGATACGCCTTATTATCTGCCATATCGTTATAATCTGGAAAAGTACGTTGTGCTGCCATGTATGTGAGGGCAACAATACTTCCCCATTCATTCATCGCATCTGCCTTAAAAAGTGTCTGCATCACTTTATGAAAAGATAGCGCAGAAACATCCCAACCCTTCGTAGTAAAATCATACTTCTCATCTGTGTAATGCCTTCCTTTTCTAACATTCACAGACATTCCAATTGAATGCAGCACAAAATCTATTTTACCGCCTAGCAGCTCCATTGATTTAGAGACTAAATTTTGCAAATCTTCCTCATTGGTTGCATCTGCAGGTATAATTTCAGAACCTGTCTTTTCTGCCAAAGCCTTAATTTGACCCATACGCATGGCAATCGGTGCATTAGTTAACACAAACTGCCCTCCTTCTTCATGGACACGCTCTGCAGTTTTCCAGGCGATAGAATTTTCATCCAATGCCCCGAAGATGATCCCTTTTTTTCCTTTCAATAAGTTGTGGCTCATTTTTAGTGGTTTTATTGGCAGCAAAGATATGGATTTCGGATGTTGTGAAAACGAGGAAAGCAAAGGCTATTTTTTTAACCTTGTGCCAGCAGTTCTTTTGCGTGAGAAATCGCAGAATCTGCATAGGATTTACCTCCCAACATCTCGGCCAGCTCTTGTATGCGCTCTGCTTCTGTTAATTGTTTAATTTGGGTAGCAGTACTCTGTGCCGTTTCTTCTTTATATACTTTTAACTGTTGTTGTCCTTGGGAGGCCACCTGTGGTAAATGAGTAATGGAAAACAACTGCATCTCTGCACCCATTTGCTTCATAATACCCCCCATTTTATTTGAAATTTCTCCAGACACTCCAGTATCTATTTCATCGAAGATTAGAGTGGGTAGCTTTTCATAGCTCGCCAATATAGATTTTATGGCCAGCATAATTCGGGATAACTCCCCGCCGGAGGCTACTTTTTTTAATTCCCCAAAATCAGAACCCTTGTTGGCCGCGAACTGAAAAATTAATTGGTCGCTCCCATTAGACAAAAAGGAATCAGTTGGCACTACTTCTATTTTAAATTCAGCAGCTCCCATCCCTAGCATTCCAATAAGCGTTTTTAAATCTGTTTTTAGCTTTGGAATGATGGCGACGCGTTGTTTATGGAGGGAATTAGATATCGTTGTTAAAGTGGCTTCTAAGGCCTGTATCTTCTTTTCTAAGGCTGCTATTGCCTCATCTGCAGTGCTAGTGATTTGAACCTGCTCTTGAAGTGAATTTCTTGTTTCGATCAATCCTTCAATTGTACTGACTTGGTGCTTCTTAAGCAGATCATGAAGTAATTGTATCTGACCATTCACTTCTTCTAATCTGGTTGGATTAGGTTCTACAGAATCCGAAAGACGTTCAATATCGGTAGCTACATCGGCCACTTCTATTGCTACTGATTGAATGCGCTCATTGATAGTTTCATACTGCTCTCCAAAGTCTGCCAGTTTTTGTGCTAATTGCTTTAATTGTGTTAAGGAAGCTAATACGCCAAGCTGCTCATCTTGAAGCAATTGGTGGCTATTTCCTAACAACTCCATAAGCTGCTCTACATTATTTAAGGTAGTATACTCTTCTTCTAATTCGGCTAGAACGCCCTCGCGCAGTGGCGCTTGCTCTAATTCTTGAAGCAAGAATGAATTATAATCCAACTCTTTTTCTGCCTCCATTTTGGTGGCTGTCATGCGCTGAAGCTCCCTAGTTAAGCTTCCGTGTTTTTTAAGAAGTTCACGATATTCCTTTAAAAGCGCATTGTTTTCCGCCAAGGCGTCCAATACTCTAAACTGAAAGGCATTTTCTGTCAGTAACAGCGTTTGATGCTGAGAATGAATGTCAACTAACTGTTCCCCCAAGGCAGAGAGCACATCTAAGGTCACCGGAGTATCATTGATGAAGGCTCTAGATTTTCCGCTTGGGAGTAACTCTCTTCGCACAATGGTATGTGCTTCATAATCTAAATCGTTCTCCACAAAAAAGGACTCCAAACCATATTCCTCAAGCAGAAATTCTGCCTCCACGGTACATTTAGAAGTTTTATCCTTCAAGGAAGATAAATCTGCCCGCTTCCCCAAAACCAAGGAAAGAGCTCCTAGTAAAATTGATTTTCCCGCCCCCGTTTCTCCAGTGATGGTAGTAAAACCCTGCTGGAACTGGATAGAAAGATCGTCAATAAGAGCGAAATTTTTTATGGAAAGCTGTACTAGCACATTTTTGAATTAGGCTAGCAAAGATAAAAATCAAAAAAGATAATTAATAGGTGATTTCGTTCCAGATGTTAGAATAAAAAGGAGCTACTCGATTGAGGCTTTCTTTTAATTTAACGATGTCTACCTTAGGGCCATCTGAAAAAATATTCTGGATTTCTTCTGCCTTGGCATCAAAGAATGTCTGAATTAAAAAGGCGTTGGGTCTTCTTTTAATAAGCGTTTCAAAAAGGCGTAAACTACCAGCAATTACCTGTTTTCCAGTACTATTATTATCGGCTAATACATCTAATCCTTTACGGTGGTAGTTGTACATAGCAATTCTATACTCCTTGAAGGTGTTGGATAAAAGATTGTCCACCAATTCAAAACGGGTACGTTCACCAGTTTCCTGCGCCCAACCAGCAAAATTAGTACCCTGCGCC
Organism: uncultured Croceivirga sp.; assembly: GCA_964601965.1. Taxonomy (GTDB): domain Bacteria; phylum Bacteroidota; class Bacteroidia; order Flavobacteriales; family Flavobacteriaceae; genus Croceivirga. The sequence goes on along the minus strand of CAZRPJ010000001.1, from coordinate 108,400 downwards.
TGAGTGACAATATTCTGCGCAAGCCGGTAATATTCGCTACCGCCTTGTAGCGAAAAGGTATCTGCATCTAGCCCTAAGATAATATACACGTAATACGAAATAACACCTACCAGGTTTGAATCAAAAGAATTAGGATTGTACACCAAGGGTTCAAATTCTTGGTATTGAAAGTCAAAGTCGTTGTCTTTATAATTAAACACAGAAGTCTCATACGAGGTGTTATAAACCGGTCTGGAGGACTGTATCTGTAAGTTGGCTTCAAACCTGTCTGATTCATATTGGGTGACCGTAATAAACATACGAGCCGTAATTCGTTCGTTCTCACCGAAGACGCGGTCTGTCCATTTGTTTTTATTGACAAAGTCGTTCAAAGAGCGTTCCAATGTTCTAAAAATCTGCTGATTGGTCTGCCCTACCTGATCTGAATTTACGGTGACCACCACGTCCATTTCTTGGGCAGAAACGGCATGCCCGAGGAGGGTAAATACTAGAAGAATGAAGAAGCTACGCATGAATTCTTTGAATGATTTCATTCCAGATATCGGAGGCAACCTCCGCCTTATCTTTTAATTCAAACGATTTGGATACTAAATTCTTATCTATGAAGGTAATTTTGTTCGTACTCTTTCCAAAGCCAGCGCCTTTATCATTGAGTGAATTTAATACGATAGCGTCTAAATTTTTGCGCTCCAATTTCCCTTGCGCATTCGCTAACTCGTCATTGGTTTCTAATGCGAAGCCAACTAAAAACTGCTGTTTCTTTAAAGCGCCCAAGGACCCAAGAATATCTTTGGTTCTTTCCAGTTCTAAGTCCATGTCCTCCCCTTCCTTTTTCTTGATTTTGGTGGTAGAAACATTTTTAGGGCGGTAATCCGCAACAGCGGCGGCACTTATTACCACATCCATTTCCGTAAAATAGCGATGGACTGCTTTATACATATCTTCTGCAGAGACCACACGAACCACTTGTACCGAACTATGAGCGATAGATAGCGTAGAAGGCCCTGAGATTAGCACTACTGTGGCACCTAAATCTGCCGCCTCCTCTGCTAGTTTAAAGCCCATAGTTCCCGTAGCTCTATTGCCTAGGAAGCGCACAGGATCTATAGCTTCGTAAGTAGGGCCTGCCGTTATTAAAACCTTCTTATTTGCTAAAGGCAATTCTTTTTTAAGATGGTTTTCTATAAATGCTAGAATATTTTCTGGTTCTGCCATTCTTCCCTCACCTTGCAGGCCACTGGCCAACTCCCCTGCTTCTGCTGGAATCATGATATTGCCAAAACTGGTCAACTTCTCAAGCGTTGATACAGTACTTGGATGTTTATACATGTCTAGATCCATGGCAGGCGCAAAAAACACCGGGCATTTGGCAGACAAATAGGTAGCTAACAATAGATTATCGCAAGTACCTTGTGCCATTTTTGCCATGGTATTGGCGGTGGCTGGGGCAATAATCATATAATCTGCCCAAAGGCCTAGGGCTACATGATTGTTCCAAGAGAGACTTCCGTCTTCCTCGTTAATAAAGTCTGATAGAACGGGGTTTTTAGAAAGTGTCGCTAAGGTTAAGGGGGTAACAAAAGAGCTGGCACTTGGGGTCATAACTACTTTGACCGAAGCACCAGCTTTTATCAATAAGCGGACTAAAAAGGTTGTTTTATAAGCAGCAATCCCCCCGGTAATGCCCAAAAGGATGTTTTTCCCGCCCAACATTTATGCGTCCTTCTCTGTATTTCTGTGATAGATTTTATCTTCCAACCATTCTTGAACGGCTAGTGCGTGCGGCTTAGGAAGTTTTTCGTAGAATTTAGAAACTTCTATTTGCTCCTTATTCTCAAAAACTTCTTCTAGGCTGTCACTGTAAGTAGCAAACTCTTCTAACTTTTCTAACAATTCCTTTTTTATTTCAGAATTGATCTGAATTGCTCTTTTAGCAGCTATCGAAATTGCTTCGTAAATGTTGTCTGTTTGACCGTCAAACTCGTTTCTGTTATGCGTCACCGTTGAGATTGGTGCATTGGTGTTTTTTAGATCTTTCATAGTACTCACTAAAATTTATTTGGTAGCCGCCTCTTCTGGCAACTTCAACTCTTCTTGAATTATTTTATACATTTTCGCCGCTTCCTTCTTGTATTTAGTATCCGGATACGACTTCATTAGCAAATTATAATAACGTAAAGCTTCCTGGTATCTTTCTTCTTGTTTGGTAAAAATACTATTCTGCGCTAAAGTCATTTCAGATTTAAGGCGATAGAAAAAAGCATCTTCTCTGTAAATAGACCCCGGATTGTCTGTTACAAAATTATTGAAGGCCTGTATGGAAGAGACCAAAATAGGGTAATTAAACTCTCCCAACTTATCGAACTGCTTCGCAATCTCAAAAGCTTTTTTCTCCTTCTTTAGGGTCAGTTCTTGTGCCATTTCGTTGGCCTCTGCAAAAAACTCAGACTCTGGATAGGTATTGATAAAATTTTGAAGCTTTATCAACGCTTTATCGGTATCTGTTTGGTCTAGGCTGTATTTAGGAGAAAGCTCGTAGTAACTTTTCGCCTCACGAAATATGGCCTCTTGTAATTTATCGCTGTTTGGGTAGGATTTAATAAAACGCTCAAATTGATACCCTGCTAGATAGTATTGTCTGGTTTGATAATACGTATCTGCGAAGAAAAACATCACACGCTCTCCTTGAGGTTTTCCAACATAACGTGGCGCAATTTGTTCGAACAGTCGGTTGGCCCGTTTAAAATCTCCTTCATTGTAATACCGTTCGGCTAAATCATACTTCGCCTTAATGTCTTCATTCTTTAGTACTTTCTGGTACTCATTGCAAGAAGAAAAAAGGAAAAGGGAAACTAGGGTTAGGGTATAAAACGTCCTCATTTTCAAAAACATTCGGCAAAATTAGTAATTATCGCTTGATTAGGAAAACCTAATTTGCCAATAAAAAACAGGCCCGGAAAATCTAAACTGAAAATTTGGGCAAATTTTAACGCCTATTTACACCTTAGGCTTGCACATTTTCAAGGGCACCAAGGTAATTTTTGATTTTAGTGGTGAGCGCGTCACTGGCTGCTACCAAAGGTAAGCGAACGTTTGGACCACAAATACCATAAAACTCAAGTATTGCTTTTACGCCAGCAGGATTCCCCTCTTCAAACGCTAGGTGCATGCCATTTAATAGGGCTTGGTGAATTTCATAGGCAGGCTCAGAGTCGCCTTGCAAGCCTAAACGGATCATTTCTGAAAATTGATGCGGCAATCCTTGTCCTATGACCGAAATAACCCCTGATCCCCCTGCTAAAACCGTTGAGAGTGCCGTAAAATCGTCCCCAGAAATAATATGGAAATCACTTGGCTTCTGTTGCAATAGTTGGTCGATTTGAAGTTGATCTGCGCAAGCCTCTTTTATCGCAATGATATTTTTAAAGTCCTTGGCAAGCCGCAAGGTAGTAGCGGGCACCATGTTACTTCCCGTTCTGGAAGGAACATTGTATAAAATGATTGGCAAGGGCGATGCAGCTGAAATAGCTTCAAAGTGTCTATAAATCCCTTCTTGAGTGGGCTTGTTGTATGCCGGAGAGACTGAGAGAATAGCCTCAAAATCCATGAACTCTAAAGTCCGTAATTCATCAACAACTGCCATGGTGTTGTTTCCACCAACACCTACAACCAACGGGAGACGTCCTGCATTGGTGAGTGAGATGGTCTGCATTACCAAACGCTTTTCTTCCTTTGTTAAAGTCACCGACTCTGCAGTAGTCCCAAGCGCTACTAAATAATCGATCCCACCTGCAATACAATACTCTACCAATTCTTGCAGGGCGGCGGTATCTACTTTCAAATCATCTGTAAAGGGTGTTACCAATGCCACCCCGGTTCCTACAAAATGTTCCATTTCTACAATTCCTCTAAAATCCTTAAGTACTTTTCTAATTCGGAAGTAAAGGTTTTAAAATCGCCAAGCTTGCAATCAAATATTAAATCATTTAACTGCTCGTTTCCTTCTTTAAGTCCTACGCGAATTCTAGCCTTGGTTTTGGTTGCCATTAAATTGAGCATTAAACGATCTTCTGTGAAGTAATTGATTAAAACATCAAATTCTCTCCCTGAAAATTCTGCAAAATCCCCATTTTCAATTGATCCATTCCAACCTAGATCCTTATCAGTGCAAAAGGGTATTGAAAACATGCCATGTTTGTCATGGCCTCGTTTGTAGCCCATTACATGAACTGCATTTGGTTTTAAACCCATTTGCTGACGCAAACCTTGAAAGGCTTCGGCATTTGTATACTTATCCATGTCTACAATGCACGCAATACTTGAAACACCTTTTTTGTCTTTTAAGGGACGGGGCTTTTTAAGTTCGTCTTCAAGGTATTTATACCCTGATTTTGCTTTAAACTTATCTTGTATTGCTTTAAAAACCATGCCTACTTTGTATTTCTACAAATGTAGGTATTCTCCAAATTCATAACGAAAGTAGGATTCTTTCAATTTTTAAAAAACAAACAATATGTTATAATTATAACAATAAAAATTTTTTGAAAATGCTGTAACATTTTACTTTTTGGCTCGTCTTTAGGTCATAATTCATCAATCAACATATTCATCACCATCAAAACAGCAGGAATGCATTAAACGGTAGGTAGTTTTTGTATTTATCAAACAGAGGGCCTTTCTTAATCGGGAAAAGCCCTTTGTTATTTTAATCAGATCCCTAGCCATACTTTCTTTAAATCTATTCTATTTATCGTACAGGCCTCTGGTATCTATCTGAGTGGGTAGCTATTAATCATGTATCTTTAGTAACGACCAAACATACCTAATACATGAGATCCTTTATACACTTTCAGCTACTATTTTTCTGTCTGGCGCTCACCTTTGCGCAAAAGCCGCGCGCCAGAGATCTTGGCGTGCCCTTTGGAGGACAACCGGGCCCCTTAAATGCTATCACAGATGTTGCTGGGGTAGAAGTGGGCTACACCACCTTAATAGAAGGAAAAGGTGCCAATATATTGGGAAAAGGCCCCATTAGAACAGGCGTTACAGCCATTTTCCCAAGAGGAAAAGAAAAAAAGTTTAGTCCGGTGTATGCCAATTGGTACAGTTTAAACGGTAACGGAGAAATGACCGGGACCACTTGGGTTACAGAATCTGGATTTCTAGAAACACCTGTAATGATCACGAATACTAATAGTGTAGGTACCGTACGGCAGGCAGTTTTAGAATGGTTTGTTGACACCGATTGGTACAAGGGAGAAAACTGGTGGTACACCTACCCTGTTGTAGGCGAAACTTACGACGGCTTTCTTAATGATATTTATGGTTTTCATGTGAAGAAGAAACATGTAATTGAAGCCATTGAAAATGCCCAAAGCGGCGCCATTGCCGAAGGCAATGTAGGAGGTGGAACAGGAATGATGTGTCTAGGGTTTAAAGGCGGAACAGGAACTTCCTCTCGAAGATTTAAAATAAAGGATAGCACCTACACTTTAGGCGCGCTCGTGCAAGCAAATTTTGGCTACAAAGGAAACCTCACCATTGCTGGAGTGCCCGTGGGAAGAGAATTAATGGACACACTTAATTATAAACTTAAAAAACCGCCCTTATCATACAGACAAGAGGGAGATGGGTCTATTATTGTGATTGTTGCCACAGATGCTCCACTCTTACCACATCAATTAAAAAGAGTGGCACAGCGCATCCCACTTGGGATCGCCAAAGTAGGAGGCATTGGTTCTAATGGATCTGGAGATATTTTTCTTGCCTTCTCTACCGCTAACGAGCAAGCCTTTAGCAGGACTGAAAATGTACAAGTAGAAAGTCTTTCTAACGACCAAATTAATTGGGTTTTTCAAAGTACTGTCCAAGCCGTAGAAGAAGCCATTATTAATGCCATGGTAGCCGCCGAGGATATGGAGGGTATTAATGGGAATACCGCCTATGCGCTGCCTCACGACCTACTTCAAAAAACCTTGAAAAAATACAACAGACTTCAAGAAAAATAGTTAGGTAGCAGCCAAAAGCAAGCGTACCAAATACTGCCATTCTTCCTCTAAGGAACCTTCAAAAAATGGTTTTTGTGCGCGATGATACCAGTAGGTGGCATTCCATTCATCCCCCTCTTTTCTGTGCAAATAAGCATGCACCACATCAGAGGCAGGATGCTCATAACCATCAACTAAGCCATGTGCTTTATCCCAAAAACCATTGGCATCCCACCACAGGGCTTGTAAGGGTTGTGACCAACTGATTAAGGGGGCATCATCTTGCAAGGACAACAAAAAATTCTCAAGTGTTAAATGTTGCGACATGCCTCAAAAGTAGCGTACATTTCCATGCAAGCAAAGTGTTCTTCATCCTCAATAAAAATCATCCTAATTCATGGCCAGCTACTTTAAAAAATCTGAATTCTTTCTATTTTTACAAGAATGATCACCACTTTAAAAAGAAGCAGCATCGCAGTATTGCTGTCACTACCCCTAATCGGTCTCGCACAATTACCTTTTAATGAAAGTTTGGTTGGAGACGCCATTGACTACAATAATATTTCTAATTGGGCCGCACATCCTGATAAATTTGACAATGCCGATAGAATTCCAGGGACTGATAGACGTCCTAAAAGCAACTTAGAGGCTGATGTCTTTTTTATTCACCCCACCATCTACTCAAAAAAAGATGATAAGCTCCCTTGGAATCCGCAAATTGATGATGCCGAATTAAATGAAGCGGTTGATAATAGTACCATATTATTTCAAGCGAGTGCTTTTAATGCTGCGGGTAGAATTTTTGCCCCAAGATACCGACAGGCGCATTTACGGAGTTACACAACGAAAGATAAAGCCTCTGCAAAGAAAGCTTTTGCGCTGGCGTATTCTGACGTAAAAAACGCCTTTGAGCATTATTTAAAATACTATAATCACGGGCGCCCTTTTATCATTGCTTCTCATAGTCAAGGTACTACACATGCCGGTCCCTTAATTAGAGAATTTATAGATGGTACAGCCTTAGAAGAAAAGCTAGTGGCTGCCTACTTAATTGGCATCCCTGTTTCTAAAACCTATTTTACTTCCATTACACCCTGTGAAAATGCAGATGACCTTAATTGCAGTATCTCTTGGAGGACTTTTAAACGCGATTATATACCTGATGACAGACCAATTAGCGATACTATTCTAGTCACGAACCCGCTAAGTTGGAAAACGGATACCACCTATGTTGCCAAAGCAAATAATTTAGGTGCCGTTTTACGAAATTTTGACAAAGTATTAGAAGAACGCGTAGATGCCCAAGTGTATCAGGGAATATTGTGGGCGAATAAGCCTAGATTCCCATGGAGCTTTCTATTGCGACGTAAAAATTATCACATCGCCGATATTAATTTTTACTACAATAATATTAAACAGAATGCCCAAGAAAGGGTTAAAAAATACCTAGACTCACATTAAAGCATTGCCAGAAAATCTTGCTCAGAAATAATGGGCACTCCTAAATTTTCTGCCTTGGTTCGTTTGCTAGGACCCATCTTATCCCCGGCAACTAAAAAGGAGGTTTTAGAAGAAATTGAGGAAGAAACCTTGCCCCCATTATCTTCAATGAGCTTTTTAAGTGCAGTACGCTCCAAGGTTTCAAAAACGCCTGATACAACAAAGGTATTGCCCTTTAACTTCTCTGTTTGTCCCGCCAATTGTTCTTCAGAAAGTGCAAATTGCAGTCCATGATGTTTTAATCGGTCAATTAATTCCATGTTAACAGGATCGCTAAAGAATTGCACTACGCTGCTTGCAATACGACTTCCAATTTCATCTACCGCCGTTAGCTCTTCCTCGGTAGCAGTCATCAAAGCATCAATATTTTTATACGCTTTGGCCAGTTTTTTTGCTACTGTTTCCCCCACATATCGAATCCCTAAAGCAAACAAAACGCGTTCAAATGGAATTGCTTTTGATGCCTGTACACCTTGCACCAAATTCTCTGCAGATTTGGTCGCCATGCGTTCTAGCGGTATAAGCTGTGCTGTTTGCAATTCGTAGAGATCGGCATAATTAGCGATAAGACCTTCTTTAAATAAGAGTTCAACCGTTTCCCCTCCCAAGCCTTCAATATCCATGGCTTTGCGTGAAATAAAATGCTGAATCCTACCAGTGATTTGCGGAGGGCAGCCTGTATCATTTGGGCAAAAATGCTGGGCTTCTCCTTCTTTCCTAATCAATGCTGTACCACATTCAGGACAATGGGTAATGTACTGAGTAGGAACAGAATTCGCTGGGCGTTTGCTAAAATCTACTGCAATTATCTTGGGGATAATCTCCCCTCCTTTTTCCACAAAAACCGTGTCTCCTACTCGCACATCCAGTTTCGCAATCTGGTCTGCGTTGTGTAACGATGCCCTTTTAACCGTAGTCCCTGCTAATAAGACTGGCTTTAAATTCGCAACCGGTGTTATGGCACCCGTGCGCCCTACCTGATAGCTAATGGATTCTAGTAAGGTTGAAACCTGTTCTGCTTTAAATTTATAGGCCATGGCCCATCTTGGGGCTTTGGCAGTATGGCCCAATTCGTCCTGATAACGTAAGCTATTGACTTTAATGACCACCCCATCGGTCTCGTAGGGCAGCTCATGACGTTTAGAATCCCACTGGTTAACAAAGTCTAACACCTCGCCAATTGTTTGACATAAACCCGCAATCTTAGGCACTTTAAAGCCCCATGATCGTGCTTTTTCAAGCATCTCAAATTGGGTGTCGAAATTAAGGTCGGTCCCTACTATACTGTACAAGAGACATTCAAGAGGACGTTTGGCCACCAGTGCACTGTCTTGTAATTTAAGGCTACCAGAAGCTGTATTTCGGGGATTCATGTAGGGCTCTTCCCCATTCGCCAAACGTTCTTGGTTCATTTTGGCGAAGCCTTCCAGGGTTAGAATTATTTCGCCTCGAATATCAAACTTTGGTGGGTAGTCTCCTTTTAATTGTAATGGCACCGATTTAATTGTTTTGATGTTGGTGGTTACATCATCTCCCTGAAAACCATCCCCTCTGGTGACAGCACGCACTAATTTGCCATCTTCATAGGTCAAGCTTATAGAAGCCCCATCATACTTTAATTCACAGGTATAGGCCACTGCAACGTCTCCCAGGATGCGTTGAATGCGTTTCTCCCACTCTTCCAGGTCTTCCTTGTTGTAAGAATTATCTAAGGAATACATACGCGTGGTATGCGGTACAGTCTCAAAATTTTTAGTAACCCCACCTCCTACACGTAAACTGGGTGAAGTGGCATCATAAAATTCTGGGTGCTTCGCTTCTAACTCCTGTAATTCCTTCAGCAGCATATCAAAATCGTAGTCAGAAATTGTAGGCGTGTCTAGAATATAATAGTTGTAGTTGTGTTCTCGCAGTTTAATGCGTAGATCTTGAATCTTCTGTTCAATACTCATGGTCTAATTCCTTTCAACATGCGAAAATTACCGAAAATATCCTTGCGCAATTCTACTTCTTGCATTTCGTTATCCACTAAAAGTTGTTGTGTTTCTTGCGATAAATATTGATTGATCTCAAGAAATATCGCTCCCCCTGGTTTTAAATTCGTTTTGGAAAAGGCGACCAGGACTTTATAAAATACCAAAGGATCATGATCGGTGACAAAAAGTGCTAAGGAAGGTTCAAATCTTAGAACATTCTCATTCATTTCTTGCTTCTCTAGGGGTCTTACATAGGGTGGGTTCGATACAATGATATCAAATTTGGCCACTAGATCTGTTTGATGTATATCGGTTTCCAAAAATTCAACAGCCACTTCATTCAAGTTGGCATTCTGCTGGGCCACTTGCAAGGCTTTCTTTGAAATGTCTAATGCCGTTACCTTGACATTCTTCATCTGCTTTGCAAGTGCAATAGCGATGCATCCGCTGCCCGTACCCACATCTAAAATGGATAGCGGCTGCGTGCTGTCCTTGTAAGTATCCAGAATCCATTGAACTAATTCTTCAGTTTCAGGACGAGGGATTAAAACATCTGGGGTCACTTTAAATGGCATTCCCATGAATTCTGTCTCCCCTAAGATGTATTGGATGGGCTCTTGATTTCTAAGTCGACTTAATCCTTTAAAAAATGGCGCTTCTTCTTCTTTTGTCAATATATAGTTAGGCTGCAACACCAGGGCGAAACGCTCTAATTTTAGATAGAATTCCATCATTAAATAAAAGAAGCTGTCTATTTCTTCTTTAGGGTAAAAGGCCTCTAATTCTTTATGAAATAGCGTCTTGATCGCACTTAGGAGCATGACTAGAATTTAGTAAGCATATAGACATGGCAGGCACTGTGACCCGTCTCACCTAAAGGTTCTTCGCAAAAGTTAAAACCATAGCGTTGGTAAAGTTTTTGAGCAGCTTTCATGTTTGGCATAGTTTCTAAATAACAACCAGCGTACTTAAAACTTTTAGCTTGTTGTAGGCATCGTTCTACTAATTGAGCCCCTACCCCTTGAGAGCGAACCTTACGATCCACATATAATTTTTGCAACTCCCCCATGCTACCTGAATAATTTGCCAAGGGAGCAAGACCTACCCCACCAACCACTTTTTCACCTTTCAAGGCTACAAAATAGGATGCTCTTGGAGCTTGATATGCTTTGTACAGATCATTTAAGGATGGATCTTCGTAAGCCGTTCCCACCTTTGGGATTTCCAACTCTTCAAAAATGGAACGAATTAAGTTCGCCATAGCAGTGGTATGTGCTGGTAAAATTTCCTGAATGGTCACTTGTTCAATCATGCCGTGGAATGCGCTATTTTTGCAGTGTGAATATAGACCAAATTTACATGATGCGTGCTATTGAACTAGGTAAAAACGCCTTAGGCAAAGCCGCACCAAACCCCATGGTAGGAGCGGTGATCGTGCATCAAGATAGAATTATAGGTGAAGGCTTCACAAGTGAATATGGCGGCCCCCATGCCGAGGTGAACGCCATTGCTTCGGTGACCAACAAAAGCCTTTTAAAGGAAGCTAAACTGTATGTTACGCTAGAGCCATGTTCTCATTATGGAAAGACGCCGCCATGCAGTGATCTCATTCTAAAGCACCAAATTCCAGAAGTAATTATCGGCCTTAAAGATCCGCATAGCAAAGTTGCCGGAAGAGGCATAGAAAAATTAGAAGCAGCGGGTGTTAAGGTAAAAATTGGAGTATTGGCAAGGGAATGCAGCGCCCATCACAAGCGCTTCCTACGATTTCAAGAACAAAAACGGCCTTACATCATCTTAAAATGGGCCGAAAGTAAGGATGGATTCTTGGCTCCTTTACCCGAAAAGCGAACTTCCGAGGCCGCTCCTTATTGGATTACGAATAGCTATTCACAACAACTGGTACACCAATGGCGCGCTCAAGAACAAGCAATTTTAGTAGGGACAAATACTGTCTTAGAAGATAACCCTAGGTTAACGTCACGCTCTTGGTCAGGCAAGAATCCTACTCGGGTTGTTTTGGATAAAAATCTTCGGCTCCCTAAATCGTCGCATCTTTTTGATGGTAGTGTTAACACCTTGGTTTTAACAGAAAACTCAGCTAGCATCAATGCGAATAACTTGATCTTTGAAAAAATTGAGTTTGAGAAGGCCGTAGCGGAGATTATTCGTGTCGTAGTGAAACATGAGATTACATCCATCATAGTGGAAGGAGGGGCCAAAATGCTCCAGAGCTTTATAACTTCCAATTGCTGGGACGAAGCCAGAATTTTCAAAGGAACCCCTTTATTTGGGAAAGGTGTAGCTGCTCCAAAAATTGATGGAAACATCATTTCTACTCAACAAATTAAGAACGATCAATTAATAGTACTGGAAAATGATTAAAAATATCATCTTCGATTTTGGCGACGTTTTTATCAACCTCGATAAAACCGCTACGCCAAGGGCTTTAAATCAGTTAGGGTTACAAGAATTAACGCCAGAATTAGATAGCCTGTTTAAAGAGTATGAAATGGGCCTTTTTAGTTCGGATTATTTTGTTGAACGCACCTCATCGTTCTTTCCTAATGTATCTACTGCTACCTTATTAAATGCTTGGAATGCAATCTTACTTGATTTTCCAATGCACCGACTTGAGTTTTTAGAAGCATTAGCCAAGGAAAATAAATACCGCCTCTTTCTCCTAAGCAACACCAATGAATTGCATATAGAGTATGTTAAGGAGACGACTGGAATAGAATTTTTTACACGCTTTAAAAATTGCTTCGAAGTTTTTTATCTATCCTACGAAATGAAAAAAAGGAAGCCTAATCCTGATATCTATGAGCAGGTGCTAGAAGAAAATCGATTAAACCCAAGGGCTACTTTATTTATTGATGATACCAAAGAGAATACAGATACTGCCGCCCAGTTGGGCATCCAAACCTGGCATTTACAAGTGGGGCAAGAAGAAGTGACCGAACTAAAAACCAAACTTTAAATGCTGGATTTAGCGCTGAGCGTTCTTTGCTCAAGTCTCATTTTCGTTGTCTTTAAATTATTTAAGCATTATCAGGTTCAAACTTTGTACGCAATCATTGTTAATTACATGGTAGCCTGTGGTACGGGAATACTTTTAAATCCGTTACAGGACTCGTTCACAACGGTGGCTTCAAGGCCTTGGTTTTTAGGCACTACCTTACTGGGGATTTTATTTATTGCCATTTTTAGTATCATGGCGAAGAGTTCACAACTCAATGGAGTTGGTGTTACTTCGGTTGCCACAAAGATGTCCTTGGTTATACCAGTGCTTTTTGCGGTATTCTATTACCGGGACGCCTTAACGTTTTTACAAATCATTGGTATTGCATTCGCCTTGCTTGCGGTCTACTTGGCTTCCATAAAAAAGGGCAATTCAAAAAACAAATCTAACGCTTTATGGCTCCCTTTTCTAGTATTCTTGGGATCTGGAGTGATTGATACTACCATTAAGTTTATCCAAGAAGACTATTTAAGGGATGATGAATTTGCCATTTTCAGCTCTACGGTATTTGGTGCTGCCGCGCTTACTGGATGTTTGGTGGTAGGGGTACAAAGTGTTAAGAAAGGATTGCGATGGAACGCTAAAAATGTTTTGGGCGGATTCTGTTTAGGCATCCCAAACTATTTCTCCATTTTCTTCTTACTTCGAGCACTCAATCAAGAAACTTTTAATAGCGCGTCCATTTTTACCTTAAACAACGTGGCCATTGTCTTATTCTCTACCCTATTGGGAATTTTATTGTTTAAAGAAAAGCTAGATTGGCGCAATTGGAGCGGTGTGGCACTTGCCGTAGTGAGCATTGTTTTGGTAGCTTTGTTTTGATGCAAAATCAAGAGGATTCCTATAAAACCATTTTAGAACCAAGTCCATTAGTGCTTTTTAAGGACCGGAAAAGTAAATTTTACGCCCAAGCCTTTCCTTTGGAGGTGGAAGTAGAGGTAAAACCAATCATAGAGACATTAAAAAAGCAGTTTCCTACCGCCAATCATTATTGCTATGCTTGGCAACTGGGAATTAATCCTATTAGACAACGCGCAAATGATGATGGGGAACCAAAGAATTCTGCAGGCCAACCAATTCTGGGGCAATTACAATCTTTTGAAGTAACCAATATTCTGGTGGTGGTGGTGCGTATTTTTGGTGGGACTAAATTAGGAGTAGGAGGTCTTATTAATGCCTACCGGGCAACAGCAGAATTGGCGTTAAAAGAAGTTTCCATTGAAGAAAAAACCATTGAGCATCAATTTCAACTACAATTTGAGTATCCTTATATGGATCGTGTAATGCGTTTGATAAAGCGATTAAACTTGCGGGTTGTATCACAAAAAATGGAAGAAAAATGCACCCTATTAGTAGCTACTCCTAAAAGCAATGCTCAAAAGGTGTTGGCTGCCTTTCAAGAACTTCATCAGGTATCTATTAAAGATTAAGACAGTTTATCTAAAATATATTGAGGGCATTTTATGGGTTTGTTAGTGCGCTGATCCATAAATGCTAATACCGTATGTGCAGTGACTAGTAATTCCCTACTTTCATTATAGACTTTGTAGTCAAAAGCAATCTTTACCAAGGGCGGTTTGGCAAGTTTAGTTTCTACTGTAAGAAGATCATCGTATTTGGCGGATTTTTTGTAATCAATTTGTAAGTGAATTACAGGTAAAATTATTCCTTCTTCCTCCATGCCTTTGTAGGTAATACCTAAACCTCTTAACCACTCGGTGCGCCCAATCTCCAGATAATCAGCATACTTGCCATGATACACTATCCCCATTTGGTCTGTTTCACCATATCGGACACGGAAAGAAATTTTACTGTAGGCCATATTTTCTCATGAAAAACTCTATATTTATAAGCTTTGTTTTTCGGCTATCAACATGCGAAAAAAAAAGTATAATTTCAACCACTAATTGATTTTTTTTTTAGGTTTTTTGTACACATATTTGTCGCACACTAAGCACTATTAAAATCTGAAAAGATTAAATCCATTAACTGGTTCGCTAACCAACAAACTAAGGAACTAATTAACATGAATGTCACTGCGTCTTCCGTGTGGAAAAATTGTTTGGCTTTTATCCAGGATAATATCCAACCGCAAGCATTCAAAACATGGTTTTTACCTATAAAACCAGTAAAGCTTACGGAGCAATCCTTAAGTATTGAAGTTCCTAGTAAGTTTTTCTATGAGTGGTTAGAAGAACATTACGTGAAACTACTCAAAGTAGCGCTCCGCAAAGAATTAGGTCCAAATGCAAAACTTATTTATCTCATTAAAATGGAGAATAAATATGGCAACAACGAATCCTTTACTGAAAAGATTCCAAGTTCTAACCGTTCTGCTATGGTACCACAAGAGTTAGATGTTCCAATCACCTCTAAAAACCCAGAATTAAAGAATCCGTTTGTAATTCCTGGGATCAGAAATATTAAAATTGAATCGCAGCTAAATGCCAATTACAATTTTGATAACTTTTTGGAAGGAGATTCTAATAGGTTGGCACGTTCTGCGGGCTTGGCAGTTGCTAATAAGCCTGGAGGAACTTCCTTTAACCCACTCATGATCTTTGGAGGTGTTGGCTTAGGAAAAACACATTTAGCACATGCTATTGGGGTTGAAATCAAAGATAAATACCCAGAAAAGACCGTCCTCTATATTTCTGCAGAGAAATTCACACAGCAATATATTGAGTCGGTTAAAAAGAATACGCGCAACGACTTTATTCACTTCTATCAATTAATCGATGTACTGATTATTGATGATGTCCAATTTTTATCTGGTAAATCTGGTACTCAGGATGTGTTCTTTCACATCTTCAACCACTTGCATCAAAATGGAAAGCAGGTAATCTTAACCTCAGACAAAGCACCTGTAGACATGCAAGACATTGAACAACGTCTGCTATCTCGTTTTAAATGGGGATTATCTGCAGAGCTACAAAGCCCTGATTACGAGACCCGTGTATCTATTCTTAAGAATAAATTATACAGGGATGGGGTAGAAATGTCTGATGAAATTGTAGATCACGTTGCTAAGAATATTAAGACCAACATACGAGAATTAGAGGGGGCCATCATCTCCTTAATTGCGCAAGCCTCTTTTACTAGAAAAGAAGTAACCTTAGAACTGGCGCAACAGATTGTAGAAAAATTTGTAAAAAATACCAAGCGTGAGGTATCTATAGACTACATCCAAAAAGTAGTTTCTGATTATTTTGAAATGGATGTGGCCACCTTACAATCAAAGACAAGGAAACGACACATAGTACAAGCGCGACAATTAGCCATGTTCTTTGCTAAGAAATTCACCAAAGCTTCTTTAGCCAGTATAGGATCTCAAATAGGGAAACGTGATCACGCCACGGTATTACACGCCTGTAAAACTGTTGAAAACCTGGCAGAAACGGACAAACAGTTCCGCAAATACAAAGAAGACCTCAACAAAAAATTGTCTTAACACCATTTCCCCATGACCAAAATACTAATGGTTTGCTTGGGGAATATTTGCCGATCACCCTTGGCTGAAGGGATATTACAATCAAAGGTGAATCCAGATCAGGTTTTTGTAGATAGTGCTGGCACAGCAGGATATCATGTGGGAAGCACACCGGACCCAAGATCTATTGAAGTGGCTCGAAAACATGGTATTGATATTAGCCATCAGCGAACCAGGCAATTTACAGCAGAAGATTTTAAAGCATTCGACGCTATTTATGTGATGGATAAAAGCAACTATCGAAACGTAATGGCGTTAGCGACAAGCCAGACAGATAGAGAAAAAGTGGCACTTTTACTAGGGAACATTTCAGGAAATACTAGCGAAGTGCCCGACCCCTATTACGGGGGACCTTCAGGATTTGATCATGTATTTGATCTTATCGATGAAGCCTGCGAGATTATTAGCAACGAATTATAACATGGAGGAAACCAAAAAACCGAATTTATTAATTGGCAAGCTTTATTTAGTGCCTACCATGTTGGGAGACAATGCCCCTTTAGAAGTACTTCCTATTTCTATTAAAAAAACCATCGAAAATGTAGATTACTACATTGCAGAAAATGAGAAAACCGCAAGACGTTTTATAAAACGAATTAGCCCTGCTAAAAGTCAGCCTGAACTTCATTTTGAGCTTCTCAATAAATATACAGACCCAACGGAGCTTGCTTCCTTTTTAGATCCATGTATTCAAGGCATTGATATGGTATTGCTGTCTGAAGCAGGAGCTCCAGGCATTGCAGACCCAGGGGCGGATATTGTGCGAATAGCACACGATAAGAATATTCAAGTAGTTCCTATGGTAGGGCCATCTTCCCTCCTCTTGGCAATGATGGCAAGCGGATTAAACGGTCAGAATTTCGCGTTCACCGGCTATCTTCCCATAGAAAACGATCTTAGAGGAAAAGCAATAAAATCCTTAGAGAAATTGTCCTTTGATACCGGCCAGGCTCAACTTTTTATTGAAACCCCCTACCGAAATGAAAAACTACTTGCCGAGCTTATTCGCAAACTGAAGCCAACCACACGATTGTGTGTGGCAACAGACATTACCCTGCCTACGGAACAAATCCTTACAAAAACTGTAAACGCATGGAAACAGGCTACAGTAGCCATTCACAAACGACCTACAGTCTTTATTTTACAAGCGTAATTAAACCTTAGGATTGTGTTTTGCAGGTACCGCAGAAATATCGTACCCACCGAAACGTTTCATGTAGTAAGCCACCGTGCTCCCATAAGCATCTGAAAAATCTTTCTGCCCATAAGATCTAAGGTATTTTTTTACATTCCCCGCACCTGCAAGGTGGGCTGCCGCAACAATACCAGATTCGGTAATGACCACTCCATTGATGCGTTTACCAACAAAACGTTTGATATCGCGTCTTAAAATCCATTTGTTTCGAGCTACATTTAGCTCGAACAGATTTTCTTGTAGCGCCGCATCTTTTAAAAACAGTTCGGTATCACTAACACCCATCAGTTTTAAAGTACTCGCACCAAATTGGTACTTCCCTAAATAACCCAGTGTGTTGATAGTAGCGTAGTTCCCTTGAGATTCTTTAAATGCCAAGGCTTCTTTAAAACCTAAAAAAGAGTTTCCTAAAACAACCCCATCTTCTAGTGTCGTAATAGTATTTGTTTCATCTTGATCCGCTGCGGTAACCAAAGTATTAGATTCCCCTAACAGAGCTACCGGAATAGCGGCCAATTTCTTGCCACCACTAAAGGTGGCGAAACTGGTTAAAATTGTAATTATGGCAAGATGACCTAAAAAATAAATCCATCTTTTCATAAGCGTTTTTGTTATGAATTCACACGGAACTCAAATTAGCCGGCAAATATAGTGGGGGAAATGTTAAAATAGAATGATAAAACTCATAACATTTTGCCAAAACCGGGGAAACCCCGATAAAGCGACAAAATATTCGTTAAAGCATCCTTATCGCCTGATTTTCTGTTGGTTCAACCACTCGATATACTGTACTTTATTTCGGTTATGTTGACTCAAACTACTTGCAAAGATATGATATCCGAAGTTTTTTACGTTCGCAACAAAGTATAAATAATCGTGTTTTTCTGCATTCAAAACTGCTTCCAACGATGAAATATCAGGCATGGTAATAGGTCCAGGCGGTACGCCAGGGTATTTGTATGTATTGTAGGGAGAATCAATTTCTAAATCTCGATACAGCACTCTTTTAATAATCGTATCGTAGTTACCCGTTTCCTTTTTTATGGCAAAAATTACTGTAGGGTCTGCTTGCAAGGGCATTCCTTTTCGCAATCTGTTTAAGTAAACACCAGCAACTCTTGGCCGTTCATCTGGCTTGGCCGATTCTTTTTGCACAATTGCAGCTAGGGAGGCTACCTCAACTGGCGTCATCTTTAATTTCGCTGCTTTGGCTTTACGTTCCTGATTCCAAAAGCGATCGTATTCCTTGTACATACGCTCGCGAAAGGCTTCGGCACTGGTATTCCAGAAAAACTCGTAGGTATTGGGTAAGAAAGGCGTAATAAAATTATGAGTATCTAGTCCTTTTTCTTTTAAGTAAGCTTCATCCTTTAAAACCGTCACTAATTCTGTACTATCGGCTTCAATCTGCTGTGCAATTCTCCCAGATAGATCTTCAATGGTTTCTTGGTTGTTAAATGAAACTTTAACCGGGATGTTGGCACTTCTAAGGGTATTAATCATTTCATTGTTATTCATCCCTTTTTTTATGGCATATTTCCCTCCTTTAATATTAGTACTATAGCCTTTTCGTTGTGCAACCGCTTCAAACGTACTGATATCTTGCACTAAAGGCATTAATTGAGCTTGTACATCTTGGAAGGTCGCATCTGTGGGTATATACACAAATGCTTCTTCATTTTGAAATGCGGTATTGGGTGAAAAAATAGCCGTGTAAATTTGATACGCAATTACACCGCAGATAACTAATCCTACAAGGGCCGTTGCCCACAGTACTTTTTTTAAATTACTCAAGATTTTCGTTTTTGAAATAAGCATTCATTCTTGTAGACACCTCCCCATTTAATCCAGTCTCTTTTGACCCCAACTTGTTCAAATCCTAATTTTTCAAACAAATGGATGCTAGGCAGGTTATCCTCTAAAATATTTGCGTAGAGTTGGTGTAGATCTAACACAGTAAATGCATAAGTTACCATTAACTGCAGTGCTTCACTACCCACTCCTTTGTTACGTTCTTCCGGATTTAGAATAATTAAACCAACACCAGCACGACTATTTTTTGGATCAAAATCAAATAAATCTATCAATCCCAACCGGGCGCCATCTTTGCTACAAATACAAAGTCGTAATTGTTTTACTTCGTAAATATCACGATGGGCATTTTTAAGATACTCTTTAAGAACCGCTCTGGAATAGGGCTTTAGGGTATTGCTAAGTTCCCAAATGGTGGGATCGTTCTCAAGGGCATATAAAAAATCGAGATCCTCTGGTTCTAATGCACGAAGTATGCATTGTTTGCCCTCCAATGTTATCCGTTCCATATCCCTTGAAATACTTTTGTTGCCGGTCCTGTGAGCCAAACTTGGGTATACTGCTCGCCATCTGTCTCAAAGGCTACCATGAGTTTACCTCCTTTTGTTTCAATTTGTATTTCGTTGGCTGCAGCTTTTCCTGTATGCTTCATGGCCAAAGCCACCGCGGTAACACCTGTGCCGCATGAAAGGGTTTCTGCCTCTACGCCTCGTTCATAGGTTCTAACCATAAAAGTATCGGCCGCTAGTTGTTCTACAAAATTGATATTACTCCCTTTTTCGCCATAAAGACCATAGCGTATCCGTGCACCTTCTTCAAAAACGTCTAGTTCTTCTAAATTACTTACCTGCTGTACATGGTGGGGAGACCCTGTATCCAAAAAGCTATAACGCTCGGTATCTTTAATAGCCGTCACATCAATCATATGAAGTGCAACTTCATTGCCATGAATGGAGGCTTCATGAAGTCCATCAACAGCATTAAATCGCGCCTTGTTTTCAATAAGCCCTAATTCCTTAGCGAAGGCTACCAAACATCGCCCTCCGTTACCGCACATACTGCTTGGCTGTCCATCAGAATTGAAATAAACCATTTTAAAATCTGACATTTCGTCATCTTCTAATAAAATAAGTCCGTCTGCGCCAATTCCAAAACGGCGATCACACATTTTTTTAACCAAAGAAACCGATTCTTTAGGAAAGGATTTCGAACGATTATCGATCATAACAAAATCATTTCCAGTACCTTGATACTTTGTAAATTGTATGGTATGCTTGATCTCCATCCCGCAAAGATAGTACTTTCCCAAGAGGGATGGTGCCCAGTTAAAAGCACGTTAAACTGTTAAAATTGGTACGATTTATGTCTAATTTTAAATTGCTTAATGATTAAAACCTTTTAGACAAATGAAAAGAACGGCACAATTATTTTTTATCGCGTTATTATCTGGCGGAATGACCCTGGGCGCCTACATTTATTTCTTTGGCAAACCCCAAGTATTGGCGGTAAATGAAAATGGTGGTACCCCATTTGTTCAGGCAAGTTTGCCTTCGTACGCTTCCACGTCTGGTATTAATGAAGTAGATTTTACCAGTGCAGCTGAAAAAACGGTGCATGCTGTGGTGCACGTAAAGAATATGACCGTGAGCAGAGGAAATCCTATCGCGGAATTCTTTTATGGTTCAGAAGCGGCGCAACGCCCGCAAATAGGTACAGGTTCTGGGGTAATCATTTCTCCTGACGGCTACATTGTTACCAATAATCATGTAATTGATAAGGCAAGAGCCTTAGAAGTAACCTTAAATAATAATAAAAGCTATGAAGCCGAGGTCATAGGTGCAGATCCATCCTCGGATATTGCCCTTTTAAAAATTGCAGTAGAAAATCCGCTACCCTATTTAGCTTTTGGAGATTCTGACAACGCAAAAATCGGAGAATGGGTATTGGCAGTGGGCAATCCTTTTAACTTAACATCTACCGTAACGGCAGGTATTGTGAGTGCCAAGGCACGTTCTATTTCGCCAGGGCGCAATCAATCATTTATTCAAACCGATGCGGCCGTTAATCCTGGTAATAGTGGTGGGGCGTTGGTGAATACCAATGGAGATTTAATTGGTATCAATACCGCGATTACCTCTCAAACAGGCTCCTATGTAGGGTATTCATTTGCGGTTCCTAGTAACATTGCAAAGAAAGTTGTGGACGATTTATTAGAATACGGTAAGGTTCAAAAAGGAATCTTAGGAATTTCTGCATTGAATGCCGATAGCCAGCAAGCTAGAGAACAAGGACTCAATGAAATTGCTGGGGTTTATATTTCAGATGTAACGGAAGACTCGGGCGCTGCGGCTGCTGGACTCCAAGCAGGAGATATTATAAAACAAGTTGGGAACGTTAAAGTGACAAAGTTCTCTGAACTTACCGGCTATTTATCTTCTAAACGCCCTGGTGACAAAGTAGAAGTAACCATTGATAGAAACGGAAAGCAACTAGAGATTCCAGTAGTTCTAAAAAAGAGAATGACCGAAACACTTCCCGTTATGGGATTGGAGGTTAAGAATCTCTCCTCCGAAGATCAAAAGGCCTACGGGGTTAAAAAAGGAGTGAAAATTACCAGCGTTCCAGAACAGTATACCAGTTACGGTCTTATGAATAAGGTAATTGTGGCAGTTGACGATCAAGCTATTAACGATGTAGACGATGCCAAGATTACCTTCTCTAAAATTTCAAGATACGGAAGAACAAGCATTACGCTCTTAGATGAAAATGGGGAGAAAGAGCGATTAATCTTTCAATAAGTAACTAAGAAACACCCTTGAAAAGCGTCTAAAATAGGCGCTTTTTTTATGCCTAAATTTCTTTTACGAAAACGTTTGAAATTCTATTTTTGCGCTGCAATTTAAACAACCATCCATGAGCGATCCTAAATCGTACGAAAAAGAATTAGCTTTCCAAGCAGACCGTAGAAAGGCCACGACAGAGTTTATTAAAATTATTAGTGATTTATGGTATGACAAAGCCATAGAAATTGTACTGTTTAAAAATCAGGTAATTGATAGAAACGTCAGTGAAATTATCAACTTACACGAATACGCAGGAGAATTTGTACAGAAACCCATTTCTATTTTCGATTCGGTAGAAATTCTACGTGCAATTAATGATATAGCCCTTCCTCCTGCCAAAATTGATATTGGCAAACTAACCTACGAGTATCATTCTCAAGATAACGGCCATCTTAATGTAAAGTCTTTTGTTATTGATAAATTAAAAGACGCTCAGAAATCCAAAGAAATTAAGCCAAAAGACGTAGTTCTCTACGGATTTGGGCGAATTGGCCGACTGTTGGCCAGAGAACTTATGGCAAAAACCGGGAAAGGAAATCAACTACGACTGCGGGCCATTGTAACGCGGGGTGAGATTACCGAAGAAGTATTAGCCAAGCGCGCTGCCTTGTTACGTACAGATTCTGTACATGGCCAGTTTAGTGGAACCGTAGAAGTAGAACCGGCAAAGAACGCTTTGGTCGTCAATGGAACCACCGTTTATTTTATCGCCGCAGATAAACCAGAAGCCATCGATTACACGAGTTATGGGATTCAAAATGCTTTGATAATTGACAATACCGGTGCATTTCGAGATAAAAAAGCATTGGGACGCCACTTAAAGGCGAAAGGGGCAAGCCGTGTACTTTTAACAGCTCCTGGAAAGGAAGTTCCCAATATTGTTCATGGTGTGAACCATACCGAATACGATCCGGAAACTACTGAAATTTTTTCTGCAGCTTCCTGTACCACCAACGCAATAACTCCTATTTTAAAGGTTATTGAAGATTCTTTAGGGATTAAAAAGGGGCACTTAGAAACAATACATGCGTATACCAATGACCAAAACCTGGTAGATAATATGCATAAGAAATACCGAAGAGGTCGTGCAGCAGCTTTAAACATGGTCATTACCGAAACGGGCGCAGGCAAAGCCGTTTCTAAAGCCTTGCCACAATTAGAAGGCAAGCTCACATCAAACGCCATACGCGTTCCTGTACCTAATGGTTCGCTGGCGATTTTAAATTTAGAAGTAAATAACAAAACTTCTGCCGAGGCATTAAATACCATTGTAAAAAAATATGCCTTAGAAGGTGATTTGGTAGAACAAATAAAGTATTCCTTGAGCAATGAATTAGTCTCATCAGACATCGTAGGCGCATCGGCTCCTTCTATCTATGATAGCAAGGCCACTATAGTCGCTGCTGGCGGTAAGAATGTGATTTTGTACGTTTGGTATGATAACGAATATGGGTACTCTCATCAGGTAATTCGTCTCGCGAAGTATATCGCGCAAGTAAGACGCTTTACTTATTACTAAATCTTGTTTTGCGAGAATTAGGTAAAGGTGTACCTTCGTTGTTCCCCTAAATCCTAAATTTAAAGAGAAACACCTATGAAAAACCTAACAATTGTACTCTTTGTACTAAGTGCGTTTTCATATACATTGAACGCACAGAATAGTTCTACTAGCACTCCAGAAGACAACTCTATTCAAGGGCAATTTGAGACCATTATTAGAAAATCTACCAATTACCGTCAAAATGGAAAGCGGTATGAAGTGGTGCGTTTAATTGAGTTAAATGCCTTACAGAAGAATGTTTTAGATACCATTAAAACATCCAATGGCACCATAGCTACCTTGCAAGCCACAATTGCCGAAAATGAGACGGCCATTAGTTCATTAAATGCCAAATTGGATGAAACTTCCAACAACTTAGAAAAAATTACCGAAGAAAAAGATAGCATGCCGTTCTTTGGAAGCCTTGTTTCTAAATCGACCTACAAATTAATAGTATGGTCTATTATAGTAGGGTTGTTGATCTTTTTAACCTTCTTTATTCTAAAGTTCCGAAGCAGCAACGCACTTACCTTACAAGCAAAATCTGCATTAGCAGACTTGGAGGAAGAGTATGAGCAACATAGACGCCGAGCACTTGAACGTGAACAAAAGATTAGCAGGGAACTACACGATGAACGGAACAAAAACAAAAAGAGTTCCTAACCCATGCTCAGTTTTGTAAAGGCGGGCGCTTCTGATAGTCAATTAATTGCACCTTTATTTGATGCCTACAGAGTTTTTTATGGTCAGGTTTCTGACCCAGACGCAGCGGCCACCTTTATAGAAGGGCGACTTAAAAAAGGGCAATCTGTACTGTTTTACGCTAGCTTGAATGGGCAAGCGGTAGGTTTTGTGCACTTGTACCCCACTTTTTCATCGGTAAGCATGCAGCACTTTTATATTCTAAATGATCTATTTGTTGCTCCTGAATTTCGCGGCCAAAAGATTGGGGAAGGTTTACTAAACAAGGCCAAGGCTTTTTGCGAAACAGATGGTGGTAAAGGATTAGCACTTGAAACGGCCGTAAACAATCCTGCCCAAAAGCTCTATGAACGATTAGACTGGAAAAAAGATACCGAGTTTTTCCATTATTTTTGGAGCAATTCAGAAGCCAATTCCTAGTGGTTGTTGTTATTAGTTAAGTATGCGCATTGATATCATTACGGTGTTACCCCAATTGTTAGAAAGTCCGTTTGAGGCCTCTATACTAAAAAGAGCTCAGGATAAAGGTCTGGTGGAGGTACATCTCCATAACCTTAGAGATTATGGTATGGGCAACTACAAACAGGTAGATGACTATCAGTTTGGTGGTGGTGCAGGAATGGTTTTAATGATAGAGCCAATCGATAACTGTATCAAAGCCTTAAAACAAGAGCGCCGTTATGATGAAATCATATATCTAACACCGGATGGAGAAACCTTAAACCAATCCATCGCGAATGAGCTTTCTCTAAAGCAAAACCTCATCATGCTTTGCGGACACTATAAAGGCGTTGACCAGCGTGTTAGGGACACCCTCATTACCAAAGAAATTTCGATTGGTGATTATGTATTATCGGGGGGTGAATTGGCGGCGGCTGTGGTATCGGATAGCATAATTCGTTTGCTTCCTGGCGTACTTAACGATGAAACCTCTGCTTTAACAGATACCTTTCAGGATAACTTACTGGCTCCACCCGTGTACACGCGCCCCGCAAATTATGAGGGTTTAGAGGTTCCAGAAATACTTACAAGTGGCAATACTCCAAAGATTGATCTTTGGCGAGAACAAGAAGCTTTAAGACGTACTCAAGAAAAAAGACCAGACCTTCTTAAATAAAAAAACTTATTTTTTCCATTAACTATTGTAGGTTTTAAAATAAGACGTAATTTTGCAGTCCATTAAAATCAACCTCTGGCGAAGGTCGTGAATGTTGCTTTTGATAATCCATAAAAAATTAAAAATGGAATCTTTAGTAAAATTTGTTGAAGACGAATTAGTAGCAAAGAAAAGCTTCCCAGATTTTTCATCAGGAGACACGATCACTGTGTACTATGAAATTAAGGAAGGAGAAAAAACTAGAACACAGTTCTTTAAAGGAGTTGTGATTCAACGTCGTGGTAGTGGTTCAACCGAGACCTTTACCATCCGTAAAATGTCTGGTACTGTAGGAGTAGAAAGAATTTTCCCTATCAATTTACCAGCACTTCAAAAAATTGAAATCAATAAGAAAGGAAAAGTAAGACGCGCAAGAATCTTTTATTTCCGTGGCCTTACAGGGAAGAAAGCTCGTATCAAAGAAGTACGTTCCTAAACTCCCCCTTTTTAATACAGATAAAAGCACCCATTTCAGGGTGCTTTTTTTATGAACAATTGTTAATAACCTAGGTTTATAAGTTGTTGATTTCTAAAGCCTTATTTTTCTTGCTTCGTTTAATTATTTAACTACATTTATATCAGAATACAACGGGAGAAATCCTGAAGTGTTCCCGAAAAGCAGACGTTCTTTTAGGTGTTGTTCAAATTTATTTTTTAGTTGGTAACACTACTAATCAAAGAAATAAATGCGCAGGATTGGAAAGACTTCGGTCTTAACACGAATGCATGGCACTGTGTGCGGATGAGAGAGCAATTTTTCATTTTGACAGGGCTAGAAACAGCAAAAAGACTAGAAACAAAGGATCGCAAGAGAAAATGTCGCTAGTTAAACGTTAAAGTTCTTTTCAAAATCAGCCTTCGGGAATGGAGAAAATGGCAACATAGCATCCAGATTCTGAAAAAAACTTTCAAAAGCCATATCATTTCAGCAATGAAGAGATATGGCTTTTCTTTTTTACTGCATCTACTCCTTCTCTCTTAAATTGTGTGTTAATCATATTTTACACTCGCCTGATTATGTATATTTGCACCGCAAAAATATAAGGTACATGGCCAAAATTCTCTATACCAAAACCGACGAGGCTCCAGCATTAGCAACCCAATCTTTTCTTCCCATTGTAAAAGCATTTACCAAAACAGCCCAATTAGCTGTAGAAACTAAAGACATCAGCTTAGCAGGTAGAATATTGGCTAATTTCTCTGACCATCTCAAGGAGGACCAGCGAATTCCAGATGATTTAGCACTCTTGGGAGCCCTAGCCAAGACTCCAGAGGCCAACATTATTAAATTACCAAATATTAGTGCTTCCATTCCTCAATTAACAGAGGCTATTGAAGAATTACAGCAAAAGGGATATGCGGTACCCTCCTACCCTTCGGATCCTAGCACTGAGGAAGAAAAAGCCATTAAGGCCACCTATGACAAAATAAAAGGAAGTGCTGTAAACCCAGTACTTAGAGAAGGAAACTCCGATAGACGCGCACCAAAAGCCATTAAAAATTACGCTAAAAAGAATCCACATACCATGGGTGCTTGGTCTTCAGATTCTAAAACGCATGTAGCGACCATGAATGCCGGAGATTTTAGGGCAAATGAACAATCAACTACCCTAGCCGAGGCTACCACCGCACATATTGTTTTAGCGCATCAAGAAGGTGAAACTACCCTAAAAGCAGATCTTCCGCTGCAAGCGGGAGAAATTATTGATGCCACCGTTATGAGTAAGGCAGCTTTGGTA
Source organism: uncultured Croceivirga sp. (assembly GCA_964601965.1). Taxonomy (GTDB): domain Bacteria; phylum Bacteroidota; class Bacteroidia; order Flavobacteriales; family Flavobacteriaceae; genus Croceivirga. The sequence continues at coordinate 81,438 of CAZRPJ010000001.1, read as the reverse complement.
CGCTTTTTAAAAAGTGAAATTGCCGATGCAAAAGAAAAGGGACTCTTGCTGTCCGTGCATTTAAAAGCCACCATGATGAAGGTATCAGACCCCATTATTTTTGGACATGTGATGGAAGCATATTTTGGGGACTTGTTTGAGACCTACGCAACTACTTTTGCCTCCCTTGGAATTTCACCAAACAATGGGTTAGAAAGCTTGTATGATAAATTAGAAGGGCTGCCAGAAGAAAAACAAAAAGAAATTACGAATGCCATTCAAAAGGCCTTAGAGAACGGTCCTGATTTGGCCATGGTTAATTCAGACAAAGGCATCACCAATTTACACGTTCCTAGTGATATCATCATTGATGCTTCCATGCCAGCAATGATTCGAAATTCTGGTAAAATGTGGAACGCCCAGGGCAAACTCCAAGATACCAAAGCGGTGATTCCAGATAGCAGCTACTCCAGTGTCTATCAAGCAACCATAGATTTCTGCAAAGAACATGGAGCTTTTGATCCTACTACTATGGGTACTGTTCCTAATGTAGGACTCATGGCACAAAAGGCAGAAGAATATGGTTCACATGACAAGACTTTTGAAATTCCAACCAACGGTGTTGTGAAAGTGGTTGATGCCCAATCAGGCAAGGTATTATTAGAAAACACGGTTGAAGCAGGTGATATATGGCGTATGTGCCAAGTAAAAGATGCACCCATCAAGGACTGGGTAAAACTAGCCATTAGTCGTGCCCGGGCAACCAGCACCCCAGCGGTATTCTGGTTAGACCAAGACCGTGCGCATGATGCGGAATTAATTAAGAAGGTAAAGGCGTACATGCCACTTTTTGATACCGAAGGTCTTGAATTACACATTTTAGCACCATTTGAAGCTACCAAATTTACCTTGGCTCGAATGAAAGATGGCCTAGATACTATTTCCGTATCTGGAAATGTGCTTCGTGATTACCTTACAGACTTATTTCCAATATTAGAAGTTGGTACTAGTGCAAAAATGTTGTCTATTGTTCCATTAATGAATGGTGGCGGACTTTTTGAAACAGGAGCTGGGGGTTCTGCTCCAAAGCATGTGGAGCAATTCTTAGAAGAAGGGCATTTACGTTGGGATTCGTTAGGAGAATTTTTAGCACTGGGTGTTTCCTTAGAACACTTTGGTGAAAAATATAATAACGAAGCTGCAAGTGTCTTAGCCAAGGCATTGGATGAGGCCACCGAAAAGTTCTTGGATGAAGATAAGTCCCCATCCCGAAAAGTAAATGAACTGGATACAAGAGGTAGTCATTTTTATTTAACGCTTTATTGGGCCGAAGCTTTGGCACAACAAAGTGAACATGCTTCCTTAAAAGAAAAATTCACACCAGTCTTTGAGGCGTTGTCTGAAAATGAAGCAGTCATTGCTGCAGAATTAATAGCTGCTCAAGGTAATCCTGTCAATATTGGTGGTTATTATCTTCCGGAGCCCAACTTAGCTGCAGAGGCAATGCGTCCTAGTGCTACCTTTAATAACATCTTAGAACAGCTGTAGAGCTGGGCTAACAGACATTTAATTAGAACCTCCTCTGTTAGGGGTAGATTCTCATTGGCTACCATTAGCACACTATTGTACCCATTGCTACTGAATAAATCTTAAAACTTTCTAAAAGTTGCTTTCGATTCTTCATAATCCTTAACTTTAAGAAAAACCAAACGAATGACAAAAAAATTGCTACTACTGTGCATGGCTCTGCTATGCCCAGTCCTCATGGTTGTAGCCCAAGAAAAGTATACCATTAGCGGGACTATTCGCGAAGCAAAGAGTAACGAAACTCTTATTGGAGTTACCATCGCCATTCAAGATTTACGAACTGGAACCACCACGAATGAATACGGGTTTTACTCCATTACCCTCCCTAGAGGTGAATACAATCTAATCGTTAGTTATTTAGGCTTTCAAGACATAAGCCGAACTGTTTCATTAACGGGTGACGTAAAAATTGATTTTAACCTTAATGAAGCTGCAGAACAATTAGAAGAGGTTGTGGTTACCGAAGATGTAGAACGAATGGATGTACGCAAACCACAGATGAGTGTGAATACCTTATCCGTTCAAACCATTAAAAAAGTTCCGGTGGTGTTGGGAGAAGCAGATGTCATTAAATCCTTGGTGTTACTCCCTGGGGTTACCAATGCTGGTGAAGCCTCTTCCGGATTTAATGTGCGTGGTGGGGCTACCGATCAGAACTTAATTCTTTTAGATGAGGCGATCATCTTTAATTCATCGCACCTTTTTGGTTTTTTCTCGGTGTTTAATCCAGATGCTATTAAAGATGTAAAACTCTTTAAAGGTGGAATTCCCGCCCGTTACGGAGGTCGGGTCTCTTCGGTATTAGAGATTTTCCAGAAAGAGGGAAACAGCAAGGAATTTAAAGTAAACGGAGGGATTGGTGCCGTGGCTAGTAGATTATTGGTAGAAGGCCCTATTACCAAAGACAGAACCGCCTTTTTAGCGGGAGGCAGGGCTTCGTATGCGCATTTATTTTTACCCCTGTTCGATATTGATAACCGCGCCTATTTCTACGATTTAAACACCAAGATTAGTCATCGAATTAATGAGCGTAATAGTATTTACCTTTCGGGTTATTTTGGACGAGACCTCTTTAGCATAAATGACAGTTTTGTAAATGTCTATGGCAATGCCGTCGGAAATTTTAGATGGAATCATCTCTTTTCAGACAAGCTCTTTTCTAATCTGTCATTAATTTATTCTGATTACTTCTACGGTCTAGAACTTGATTTCGTTGGATTTGAGTGGGATTCAGGCATTCAAAACTTCAATCTAAAGTATGACCTAAAACACTACATCAATGATAAGCTACAAGTAAATTATGGCCTTAATAATATCTACTATGTATTTAATCCTGGAGAAATTAAACCAAATAGTGAAGATTCAGGAATTTTAGCAGATCAGCTTACCAAAAAATACGCCAATGAGGCGGCTGCCTATGTAGATGTAGAACAAAAGGTGACTGAAAACTTGAGCGTTAATTATGGTTTAAGGGTCAGTCAATTTAACCGCCTAGGGCAAGATGAACTTTTTGTGTATGAAAACAATCAGCCGGTAGTCTTTGATCCTTTCCAATTGGTCTACAGAGAGGCCACTCCAATTGATACTATTAATCCGGGAAGAGGGACCAACTTAAAATCGTTTTTCAATTTTGAGCCTCGTATTTCTGCGGCCTACACTTTAAATGACAACAATTCTATAAAAGCGAGTTATACACGCTTAGCGCAATACCTGCATTTATTGTCCAATACTAGCTCCCCTACTCCTTTAGATGTGTGGACTCCGAGCGGTCCTTTTGTAGAACCACAATTACTCGATCAATACGCCCTGGGGTATTTTAAAAATATTGAGAATGGAGAGTACACCTTAGAAGTGGAAGGTTTTTACAAAGACATTCAAAATAGAATAGATTATATAGATGGGGCCGATTTAATTGCCAATGATGCTATTGAACAGGTCATCTTAAATGGTGAAGCCAGAGCCTATGGATTAGAGTTTTTGTTGCGAAAAAATGAAGGGAGATTTCAAGGATGGTTGGCCTATACACTGTCTCGCTCCGAACAACGCACCCCAGGCAGGGAGCCTGTGACTGATAATGGTCGCTCTAACCAAGAAACCGGTATTAATTTTGGAGAGTGGTATCCTACGCCATTCGATAAAACCCATGATATAGCACTCTTTGGAAATTATGATTTGAATAAAAAATGGAGTTTTAATGCCAACTTTATTTATCAAACAGGACAGCCTACTAATTTCCCTGTAGGACAGTTTGAATTTGAAGGATTGGTTGTCCCGTTTTTTGGACTTCGAAATCAAACCCGACTACCAGATTATCATCGACTCGATATTTCGGCTACGTTAACGCCGCAGAAGCAACGAAAGAGTGGTTTTCAGTCAGAATGGGTGTTCAGTATCTACAACGTGTATAATAGAATGAATGCTGCCTCCATCAATTTTAGACAAAACCAGGATACAGGACGCAATGAAGCGGTAAGAACAGCCATCTTTGGAGTTGTACCCGCAGTGACTTATAACTTTAAATTTTAAGGCATGAGAAAGATATTCTGTTTATTAGGTGGATTATTGGTTTTCTATGCTTGCGAAGATGTAATCGACGTAGAATTGCAAACCACAGCACCCCGATTGGTGGTTAATGGATTAGTACGGGTAGATTTTACCCAAGAATTTGTACCTGTTGAAATACGTGTTTCAGAAACTTCTAATTTCTTCGAAGACAATGTCCCAACCCAATTAGATGACAATGCTACTATCTTTTACGGGCAACCTAATCCAGACGCCCCTGAGATTCTTGAAAATGTTGCAACCTCTTCATTAACCGAACTAGAACCTGGATCTGGCATCTATGTTCCTGACCCTAGTTTCGATGAAGACCAACGCATACGTACCAGCAGTATTCGATCTAATACCGTCTTTATTCTAATCATGGAACATAAGGGGCTGCAGTATGCCGCTAGAACGCCTATTTCTTTTGCGGTACCCATTGATAATTTAGAACAAGGTGATGAAACGCTTTTTGATGAGGACGATACTGAAATTAAGGTGACTATCACCGATGTTCCTGATGTAGATAATTACTATGTTTTTGATTTTGGAGAAGGGGATTATTTGGCCCTAGATGATCAATTTATTGATGGGCAAGAATTTGAATTCTCGTACTTTCCAGAGCGTGATTTACAATCTGGGGAGTTCCTAGAAGTGAGCATCTTAGGTGCGGATCAAGAATTCTTTAATTATATGGACCTCCTTGTAGAACAAACAGAAAATGATGGCGGAGTGTTCGAAACGCCAGCTGCCACCGTACGCGGAAATATATTTGACGTAACTGGCCTAGACAACAATTTAATATTTGATAATGTGAATAGAACAGACGCGTTTCCTTTGGGCTATTTTGCGGTTGTTCAAGAATTTAGAAGCAGTATCCTAATTGAATAAGGGGTTCAGAATAACACCTTTGAAATCAGTGTAGTATGTCTCGTAAACTTCGTTACTTTTTAAGCACCTTCCTTCTCTTAATGGCCTGTGAGGATGTGATAGATGTTACCCTAGAAGAGCCAGAGACACGCTTGGTGGTGAATGGGATTGTGCGGGTAGATCCCACGCAAGAATTTGCGCCCGTTGAAATACGCGTCACAGAATCCTCTGGGTTTTTTGGAGAAAATACCATTACCCAATTAGAAAGTGCGGTAATCCTTATTGGAGAACGAGATCCTGATGACCCCTTTAGCCGAGCCTTTGGCACAGCTGTCTTAGTAGAAGAAGAACCTGGAACAGGGGTGTATATTCCTAGTTACATACCAGGAACGGATACAGACGATCGCATACGAACAGAATTTCTAAACCGAAACACAGAATTTTTCTTGGTAGTTGAGCATAAAGGAAGACGTTATGCGGGCCAAACCTTTTATGTGCCCACCGTTCCTATAGATACTTTGATACAAGGAGAAGAAACCCTTTTTGATGAGGATGATACGGAAATTAAGATCACCATTACAGATACTCCGGACGAACAGAATTACTATGTTTTTGATTTTGGAGAGGGCGAATTTTTGGCCCTTGATGATCAGTTCATTGATGGACAAGAGTTTGAATTCTCCTTTTTCCCAGAGCGCACCCTATCGGCAGGAGAAACCCTGGAAGTGAGTATTCTTGGTGCCGAGCAGCAATTCTTTAATTACATTGATCTGTTGGTAGAACAAACCGAAAATGACGGAGGTGTTTTTGAAACTCCGGCTGCCACCGTACGGGGAAATATGTTTGACGTCACTGGACTCGATAACATTGAAATTTTTGACAATGTTGGACGGCCAGAATCTTTTGCACTTGGCTATTTTGCCTTTGTGGAAGAAGCTAAGGCAAGCCTTGTAATAGAATAGCTAAAAGAGCAGGTACATTCCTAAAATAACTACAATTCCGGTTATTCCCTGTACTAAGGTTGCCATGGTATGCCCTCGTAAAGCGGTTTTCATATCCATTTTAGAAAACTCAGCAACAACCCAGAAATAACTATCGTTTACATGAGAAACAGTCATAGCTCCAGCTCCTATGGCCAAAACAACCAACGCTTTCTCCGTAAGTCCCACAAGTCCAAAAGTAGTTAACAAGGGAGCGATGATCGCAGCAGTTGTAATAATGGATACGGTAGATGAACCCTGCGCAGTTTTTAAAACGGCTGCAATTCCAAATGCTAAACACAACCCACCAATTCCATTGGCTGCTCCAATCTGTAGTAGCGATTCAAAATCTAGGGTTCGTAAAATAGCCCCAAAAGCCCCACCGGCTCCTGTTATTAATACAATAGCACCGGCTTGTTTTAAAGCGGATTTTATCCAAGTGGGCTGCGACTTCTTTTCATTTCTTGGTACCAACCAAAAGCTAGCTATTGTTCCTAAAAACAAGGCGAGAATGGGGTGCCCAAGAAAAACAAGCGCCTTTGCTACAGAACCTTCTCCAAAGGGTAAGGTGGGATATTCAGCAACAGATCTAAGTGCAATTAAAACCAATGGTAGCACCAGTGGTAGCAATACTAAACCAAACGCGGGACCCTCAATCTTATCTATCTCCCCAGGTTCGTTACCCTCCATGGTGGCTGTTTCACTACTAGTGAGCTTGTTTCCCATAAAAAGTGCCCAACCGTAACCAGACAAGGAGACCGCCAGGGCTACGACAATTCCAAATAGCATGACCAATCCAAGATCTGCCTCAAGGATGGCAGCTGCAGCTAGAGGACCTGGTGTTGGTGGGATAAATACATGTGCTGAATACAGTCCTGTGGCTAATGCTATGGCAAAAACAAATATTTTAATCCCTGACCTTTTACTGAGTGCCGTATTTAAGGATGATAGAATAACAAAACCTGAATCGCAATACACTGGGATAGAGATGATCAACCCTGCTAAATTAAGTGCTAACGGAGATTTACTAAGTCCAACCCATTGCAGGAGTTTATGGGCGAGGATCTTGGTACCCCCAGACTTTTCTAAAAAAGTGCCAATTATAGTTCCAAAAGCGATTACAAGTCCAATACCGGAAAGCGTTTTTCCAAATCCCTCACTTAGCGTACTCATAACCTTCTCTGGAGACAGGCCAAAAGCAAGTCCGCATAAAATAGCGGCAGCGGTTAATGAAAATACAGGATGTATCTTAAACCGAACCGTAGCTATGATAATCCCAAGGATGACTAAAAAAAGAATGCCTAATTCCATAACCTCCAATATTACCAGACCTACAATCCCATACTCGTACTAAAAACCTAGGTCCTGAAGCTAAATATAGGCCAATCTTCTTAAATTTGAAGGTGATGAAAACGGATAAAGACTTATTGGTTAAAGGCATAAAATCCTTTGTGTATACGGCTTTACTCATGTTTACTGCTCCGGTAGTACTGTATCAGGCCTTTAAAAATACCGATAAGCCCTTATTTATCCCGGTGCTTATTCTTGGTTTAGCCTTAGCAGCATTTGCCATTTACATGGGATTCCGTTCAGTGAATGTGGTGATGGATGCAGTCTTCGGAAAACGGAAGAAATCTTAATTATTTTCCTTTGGAAGGTTCTTCCATTTATTACTAAGCGTGGCGTAGTCATAATCTAAAACAGAACGTTGCCGCTCTATTTTATTGGCAGCGAATGCTCTTTGCAAAATATCCTCAATGAGGTAATCTTCATGCACTTCGGCAGGATGAAACTCTCGTTTTAAATTTATTTTAAAAGCTTTCGCAGTGGTCTGATACCAGAATGCACGCCACCCACTGCGCAACTCCTTCACTAGGCTAAATGCCGTACTGCCGGTTTGTCTATGAATGAGTTTCACCAGAATCTGACCTTCTGTGCGTGTCAGTTTTTTCAATTCTTCAGAAAACTCGCCCTCAATATACTTTTGAACCTTCTTCGTATACCGTTTTTTCTGCCGCTTTTTGGTGATGTATTGTAGGCTATCATTTAATTCTACCAATCGTTCTGCAGCCAATTTCGCATACGGATAGACTTTCAGGGTCTTTCTCCTAAGAATATAATAGCGTAATTTTTCTTTTCGGTCCGCAAATTCAAGCTTTCCAAAAATGTACACATCATCCAAAGCAATGGCTTTTATCCAAGAAGAGTCTCCCTCCATGCGCACGTAATAGGCGGTAGAATCAATGTCTTCTTCCGGGATCTGGGACCAGCCCAAAAATGATAATGAAAGAAAAAGAAGGAGCAGCAATCGCTTCATATGCAAGGCCATGTTGAAAAAGTGATCCAAAAGTAAGGATATTGCAGTGCGCATGTTATTAAATAAACGTGAATATTGCTAAGTTTGGTGTTCAAAATTAAAAGATGGCAGAAGAAAAAATCCTTACCGAAAAATCCTTAGAATTCTTTGAAAAATATTTAAACAATGCCTCCCCAACAGGCTATGAATGGGAAGGTCAAAAAATATGGATGGACTATTTAAAGCCGTATGTAGATGAATTCATTACTGATACCTATGGTACTGCAGTGGCGGTTATCAATCCAGAGGCAGACTACAAAGTAGTCATTGAAGGGCATTCTGATGAGATCTCATGGTACGTTAATTATATTACCGATAATGGACTTATTTACGTGATTCGAAATGGAGGTAGTGACCACCAAATTGCGCCTTCTAAATGGGTCAATATTCATACAAAAAAAGGGATTGTACCTGGTGTTTTTGGATGGCCAGCCATTCACACCCGAAGAAGTGGTAAAGAAGAAACCCCTAAAATTGAAAATATCTTTATTGATATAGGTGCGAAGGATAAAGAGGAAGTAGAAAAAATGGGGGTTCATGTAGGCTGCGTCATTACCTATCCTGATGAATTTAAGGTCTTAAACAACGATAAATTTGTTTGTAGAGCTCTTGATAATAGAGCAGGTGGATTTATGATTGCTGAAGTCGCACGATTGCTTCATGAAAATAAAAAAGAGCTGCCATTTGGACTTTACATTACCAATTCTGTTCAAGAAGAAATAGGATTGCGTGGAGCTGAAATGATTACACAGACCTTAAAGCCTAATGTGGCTATTGTGACCGATGTGACACATGATACCACAACTCCTATGATTGAAAAAAAGGTTCAGGGAGAAGCTTCTATTGGTAAGGGGCCTGTAATAGCTTATGCACCAGCGGTACAACAAAAACTACGGGAGCGCATCATTGAAACTGCCGAAGCCAAGAAAATACCATTCCAACGGGCAGCAAATTCTCGTTATACCGGTACAGATACCGATGCGTTTGCCTATAGCAATGGCGGTGTTGCTTCTGCTTTAATTTCACTTCCACTCCGTTATATGCATACCACCGTAGAAACGGTACATCGCGAAGATGTGGAAAATGTAATTAGACTCATCTATGAAACACTTTTAACCATTAAAAGTGGAGAAACCTTTAGTTATTTCGAAGAGTAGACAGTAGGCACCAATGGAAGAATGGGTTGCAGTTTTAGATGCGTCTGGGCAGGAGACTGGCAAGACCATTTTAAAATCAGAAGCGCATGCAAAAGGTATTTTTCACCCCACGATTCATGTATGGTGTTATACGATAGACGGGCGTGTACTTCTGCAACAGCGTGGTGCTCAAAAAGAGACCTATCCCTTAAAGTGGGATGTCTCCGTGGCAGGACATATTAGTGCTGGAGAATCTCCTGAGGTAGGCGCCGTACGTGAGGTAGCGGAAGAAATTGGGGCCACTATTATTTCTGATAAATTAGAAAAAATAGGCGTTTTTAAAACTGAAAAAAAACACGCTGCAACCTTTTGGGACCGAGAATTTACTCATACATATCTTTATCTGTTGGATGCGAATACGCCTTTGGTAAAACAGGCGTCTGAAGTAGAAGCCTTGGAATGGGTACTTTTAGAGGATTTTGAGATCCAAATTCAGGAGCAACCGTCCAAATTTGTACCCAATGCCACAGATCGGTATCGGTACATTATTCACGAAATTCGTTTACGATTGCAGGGTAGCTAGAAAAGTGGGCAATGCGTCGTTTGCATAAGATTGCTGTTCCCCAGTCTTCATATTCTTTACTACAAATTGGCCCTCTGCTAATTCATTGGCCCCTAAGAGCATGACATAAGGCACAGCACGTTTGTCTGCATACTTAAATTGCTTTTGCACCTTTGCGGCCGATGGATAAAGGTCCGCGCGAATTCCTTGTTGTCTTAATTTGCTAATTAATTTTAAAGCAGCTTTGCTTTCTTCCTCTCCAAAATTTAGACATAATACATCCAAGCTTTGTTCAATGGTGGTAGGAAAAACTTGCAAAGCTTCCATGACCAAATAAATTCTATCTAAACCAAAAGAAATCCCTACGCCACTCACATCTTTTAATCCAAAGATGCCTGTAAGATCGTCATAGCGTCCACCACCACCAATAGATCCCATTTGCACACCTTCTGGGGCTGCCACCTCAAAAATGGCTCCTGTGTAATAATTTAAGCCACGTGCTAAGGTAACATCTAACTGCAATTGTGCAGATTGCAAACCAAGTTCGCTGACCAAGGAAATTATTTCTTCTAATTCTTCAACACCTTCAAGACCCACCGGAGAATCGGCCAGTAATAAGCGTAATTGCGCTAGCTGTGCTGTTGCCTCCCCCGCCATAGAAAAGAGAGGAGATGCTTTGGTAATAGCCGCCTCTGAGATACCCTTGCTTAGCATTTCTTCTTTAACCTTGGCTTCGCCAATCTTATCTAACTTATCCAACGCCACCGTAAAATCTACCAAAAGATGCTTCGCTCCAATAACCTCAGCAATACCAGAAAGTACTTTTCGGTTGTTCATTTTAATGGTGCATCCTTTGAGTCCAAGGGAAGTAAAAACAGCATCATATAGCTGTACAAACTCTACTTCTTGTAGCAACGATTTTGCGCCTACCACATCTGCATCGCATTGATAAAATTCGCGAAAACGGCCTTTCTGGGGTCTGTCTGCCCGCCAAACTGGTTGTATTTGATAGCGTTTAAAAGGAAAATCTATTTCATTCTGGTGCATGACCACGTAACGTGCAAAAGGAACTGTTAAATCGTAGCGCAACGCTTTTTCGGTGATTTTTGGCGCAAGAGATGAAGAATTTTTAGAACTGTACGTAACATCATCTACTTTGGAAATAAAATCGCCCGAGTTTAAAATTTTAAAAATTAAGCGGTCTCCTTCTTCTCCATACTTCCCAAGGAGTGTCTCCGAATTCTCAAAACTAGGCGTTTCTATGGGCTGAAATCCAAAGGATTGAAAGTGCTTCTTTATGGTAGTTATAATGTACGTACGCTTAGCAACTTCTGCGGGTGAAAAATCACGGGTTCCTTTGGGTATGGATGGTTTCTGCGGCATGCTTTTGGTTAAAAATGCAAATATACTGGTATTCCCAACGAGGTCAAATACCGGTTTCTTTAGTTAATGATTTCATCGAACCATTGATATAACTCTCCTTTGGTAATCACTGCACCCTGCTCAATAAGTTGAAACTTGTCTGCATTTTTATCTTCTGTGTAGGCCTTAGCGGCCGTGAGATAATCCACAAAATCAGACTGCCAGTTTTTCTTAAACCAACCAAATCCTTCCTTGGTTCTTAGATCAACCTCAGGATTCATAACCTTTACAGAGATGAGTTTCATTTCTTTTTCGGCAAGTTCAAAAAGATGCATGTGACTTTCAGATATATTTTCTAGATAGTGAACCTTGTTAAGCACGCCTTCCCAGATAAGATCACTAAACACATCTAGTTCTTCTTCTGCCACCTCTGGCTTATTAGTCTTAATATCTTGCCACTCTTCTGCTGTTATAGACTGCGTAGCCAAGAAGTTGATGAACTCTTCATGGAGGGCTTCAAACTGTTCTTTTGTTAATCTCTTAAACTTCATAGAAAATTTCTTGCTGCAAAAATAAAGCCCTAACGCAAACCGTTAGGGCTTCTTTAGAAAAATTAGCTCTTGAATTAGTCAAAAATATAGCGAACTCCTACCTGTGCTTGCCATCTTGAACGCAGTCTTGTATCTGCGGAGAAGGTATTGCTCCTATCTGGATTAAAAGTAAAAGTAGGCGTGTTTGTATCATCTACAGTAACACCAAGTAACTGATCGAAGTCTTGTTGCTCTACTACTCCCCAGTTGGAGTTTAAGAGGTTTCCAACATTAAGCACATCTAAACTTAACTGAAATCTGTTTTTCTCATTAATCTTAATGTCTTGTAGCACCTTAATATCCCAACGACCTCTCCAAGGCGCCAACGCACCATATCTTTCTGCATATTCTCCGCGTCTATCACTTAGGTAATCGTCTTGCTGAATGAAGGCTTCAAATGCTTCTGCCTGTCCGGCGCCGCTAAAATTCATCTGCTGTAATTCGCTAGCGGTTGGAATATAAATAAGGTCATTAATAGCAGAACCATCATTATTGATATCTCCTCCATAGATATAATTAAAACGACCACTTTGTGCATATTCAAAGAATGAAGAAATGGTGGTCCCGGTTTTAAAGGCCTTTGAGATAATACCAATAATACGGTGTCTGTCTCCATATCTTGAAAAAGCTAAGACATCGTTATTCGCGTTACCTACTACCGCATTCCCTGCAAAGGCATCGCCAGTGATCTCTGCATCAATTGAGTTCACCTCTCTTGCATCTAAAAAGTTATACGCTAACTGCGTGTACAGACCATCATCAAATGTTTTTTGAAGTTTTAAGGTGGCATTCCAAATTCTACCTTGATCAGAATTGGTAAAAACATAGGCATTGGTAGGCCCACCAAACAATTGTGATTTATCATCGTTGGTGTATACCGCACGATTGTCTACACCTGAAAGTGTGGCAGAGGGTGCCCCTAATCCCCAGTTCTGTACGTGCGCCGCATTAACATCTTTTGTGTACGCAAGATCTGCGGTTAGAATAATGCCATTATCAAACTTTTTATCTAAGCCCACATTGGTTCTCCAAACTTGTGGCCATTGAAAATCTGGGTCTACTACTTGATAAAAGAAGAAATCTGTTCCTTGTACTTGGTTCCCTAACCATACAAAAGGGAAACGTCCTGTGAATAAGCCAGAACCTCCACGTAATTGTAGCGATTGATCTCCTTTTATGTCCCAATTAAACCCAACTCTTGGAGAAATTAACCAATCACTATTTGGCAACTGTTCAGAATCTATAAAAATCTCTTCGTTGGTATCTGGATCAAAATAAACGATGTCTGGAGCATAAGTACCACCTTCGGCAAGCGTGCCTCCTTTTCGTTCTATGTTCTCTCTAATTTTTTGCCCGGTATCAAAATATAAGGGACGGTCAAAACGCACTCCGTAGGTAAGTTTAAAATCATCCGTGACATCCCATTGGTCTTGTAAGTAGAAAGATAGCTGCCCAACATTGGTTTCTGCCAAGGACCAACCTCCAGGAGTACCATCAGGGAATTGATCATTATTATTTGCAGTGGCGATAGCCGCATTAAACTGAGCCTGATATTGTGCCACCAAGGCAGCTTCTCCAGCCGCATCGAGGTTTCTGAAATCCGCAATGGAACCAGAAGGGAAGAACACCCCTTGAGCCCCATAGAACCCTAAATTAAAAGAGTTGTCAAATTCAAAGCGTTCAAAAGAGAATCCTACTGTATAGGTATGGTCTCCAACAAAAAGGTTCAAGTTATCGGTGATCTGAAACACCTTTTGATCTAAACGGTTGTTAATTGAAAACGGTTCGTGACCTGCAATAATGTAGTTTGAACTTCCCGTATCATCTAATAGCGTAATACTTGGCGCGGGCGTTGAGAACGGATTTCTAAAATCATCAAAATGAGTGTACCCTACTTGAATCTTATTGGTAGCTTCATTACTTAGAGTACTATTTAATTCTACTTGGACCGATTGGATGTTATTGTTGATTTCATAACCGGCATTTTCGAACTGCAAGGTTTGGGTACTTGGACCACGGAAGGTAATTGCGTTTCTATTTGCTGGAAGACCTCTAGAGGCATTTAAGAAATTGTAAATAACTGCTAATCGGTTATTATCGTTAATGTTCCAGTCTAGTTTGATGATCCCTTTGGTAGATTCCTGGTCGAAGTTAAAACCAGTAATAGCTCCTGGGTTGTAGAATATATCATTGCCCTGCGCATCTTGACCAATAACCACTTGTCTTAAAATATTGTCTACCAATTGCATATCAGATTGGGTTACTCTGGAAGTACTAATTCCGTCACTTCCCGTACCCCCTGGCACGAAACCATCTGTTCCCAAGGAGGTTAGTTCATCTCTTTCGAAGTTGGCAAAGAAGAACAATTTGTTCTTTACAATTGGTCCGCCAATACTAACTCCATATTGGTATTGCTCCAAACCTGTTTTAATTACATCATCTCCATTGATCTTTCCTCCAGTGAGGTCATCATTTCTAAAGAAACCATAAACGGTGCCATAAAATTCATTGGTACCACTTTTGGTAACCGCATTTACGGAGGCTCCTGTAAACCCTGATTGGGTAACATCATAAGGAGCAGTGGTCACAGCAATCTGGTCAATTGCATCCAATGAAATGGGTTGCGCATTGGCCTGCCCGCCAGGAGTTGCAGCATCTAGTCCAAAAGGATTATTAAAAATAGCCCCATCCAATGAAAAATTATTGTATTGATCGTTTCTACCGCCAAAAGAAAGTC
>CAZRPJ010000001.1:0-66638 GCA_964601965.1 uncultured Croceivirga sp. | reverse complement strand
GCCCCATCCAATGAAAAATTATTGTATTGATCGTTTCTACCGCCAAAAGAAAGTCCAGATGCTCCAGAAGAAGCGGCGGGTTCCAGACGGATAAAGTCACTTGCCGATCTTGAAATAGTTGGAAGGCGTCTTAGATCTCTACGTGTTACACTGGTTTCTGCACCTGTTCTGTCACTACCAAAAGTGCCAGATTGATCAGAAATAACCACAACTTCGTCTAATTGTTGGCTGTCAGGCGTTAAGGTAGTACTGTACGTAAAGGTCTTACCTAAAGAAAGTACAATATCATTTCTAACATCACTTGTAAAACCTACATAAGAAATGGTGACTTCATAAGGACCACCAACCCTTAAGTTTAATAGGTTAAATCTTCCTTCTTCATTTGTAATAGACCCATAACGGGTTCCAGTAGGGGTGTGTACAGCCACAACATTGGCTCCAAATAGGGGTTCTCCCTGATCATCGGCTACCGCTCCCCTAATATTAGAGGTAGTAACCTGTGCAAAAGACGATGCAATAGTCATACAGACTAATGCAGCAGCTAGTAAAAATTGTTTC
Source organism: uncultured Croceivirga sp. (assembly GCA_964601965.1). Classification (GTDB taxonomy): domain Bacteria; phylum Bacteroidota; class Bacteroidia; order Flavobacteriales; family Flavobacteriaceae; genus Croceivirga. The sequence goes on along the minus strand of CAZRPJ010000001.1, from coordinate 66,080 downwards.
ATTGTGTTCTCTGGTATGAATTGTTTAAGCAACTATAAACATAGCATAAAAAAAGAGCTATGCACGCATAGCTCTTAACAAGTTATTAACTAAAATGTAAGTTTTTACTTCGCTTCGGAAACCACCTCAAATGGGAAGTCTACAATCACTTCTCGGTGTAAACGAATTTTTGCGTTGTAAGGTCCTGTTCTTTTGATAGTACCTCCTTGAACAGCGATGAATTTTTTATCGATATTCTGACCAGCTTTCGCAATCGCGTCTGCAACGTCTATATTAGATACCGAACCGAAAAGTTTATCGCCAGCTCCTACTTTCGCAGAAATCTTAATTTCCATCCCTTTTAAAGCTTCGGCCACTTTATTCGCTTCTTCAATGATCTGCTTTTCTTTGTGGGCACGTTGTTTTAAATTCTCTGCTAATACTTTTTTAGCAGAAGGAGTAGCCAAAGAAGCCATTCCCTGAGGGATTAAAAAGTTTCTTCCATAACCAGGCTTAACAGTGACAATATCGTCCTTGAAGCCTAAATCTTGTACGTCTTGTTTTAAAATCAATTCCATTGCTTCAATTCTTATTTTAACATATCACCTACATATGGCATTAATGCCAAGTGTCTTGCACGTTTTACCGCCTGTGCCACTTTACGTTGGTACTTTAAAGAAGTTCCTGTTAAGCGTCTAGGAAGTAATTTACCTTGTTCGTTTACTAATTTCATTAAGAAATCTGGATCTTTGTAATCGATGTATTTGATTCCAGATTTTTTAAACCTGCAATACTTCTTTTGCTTGCTGGTTTCTATATTAAGCGGAGTTAAATAACGAATCTCTCCGTCTTTCTTTGCTTTTGCTTGTTGTTCTATAGATGACATACCTTATGCTTTTGTCTTTAATTTAGTTCTTCTTTTCTCTGCCCAAGCAATTGCGTGCTTGTCCAGTTTAACAGTTAAAAAACGCATAACACGTTCATCTCTTCTAAATTCTGTTTCGTAAGGTCCTACAACCTCACCAGAAGCAGTAAATTCAAACAAGTGATAAAAGCCACTCTTTTTGTTCTGAATTGGGTAGGCTAATTTCTTAAGCCCCCAATCTTCTTTGGCCACCATTTTGGCGCCATTCTTAACCAAGAAATCTTCAAATTTCTTGACTGTTTCCTCTATCTGTGTATCAGACAGAACGGGATTTAAAATGAAAACAGTTTCGTAATGGTTCATAAATCTATTTTTTAAAGGAGCGCAAAAGTAATCATATTTATATAGGTTCACAAGAATTAAGAGAAATGTTCGTTAAAGGTTTAAGAAGTTATTAACAATAAAAATTAAATCAAACCTACATCATGCATAATACCGAGTACACAACAGAATAGACCATGTTTACATCTTTTGTTGCACTTAATCGGGTTTATTATGTAATTTGCCGATGATTTAACCCCACAAATCACCCCATCTATGAAACTAAAAAGTATAATTGTTGACGATTCTTCCATGCAGCGGATGGCTGTAGCGAAACTCGTTAACAATCACCCTCATCTTGCCTTGGTTGCCGAATATAGTAATGCTATAGAAGCAAAGAACGGGCTTAAGAATAATGAGGTGGATCTCATCTTCCTAGACGTTGAGATGCCAATTATTAGTGGTTTCGATCTTTTAGAAGCCTTGGAGAATCCTCCACAAGTTATTTTAATTACTGGAAAACCAGATTACGCGCTTAAAGCATTTGATTACGATGTAACAGACTACCTACACAAGCCTATTACATTAGCACGTTTTGAAGCATCTGTAAAAAGAGCCGTTGCTAAATATGAGCAAATGCACCGTTCTGATGAAGACGAAGAGCATATCTTCGTGAAGAGCAACCTTAAAAAGCGTAAGGTAATCTTAAATGATATTAAATGGATTGAAGCCTTAGGCGACTATATTAAGTTAGTGACCGACGAGGCGAACATTGTTATACTTTCTACAATGAAATCCTTTGAAAAACAACTACCAGCCGAAAAGTTTTTAAGAATTCACAAGTCCTACATTGTGAATTTAGAAAAGATCGAAAAATTCAACAGTAAAAATGTTGAAGTAGGTGGGCGTCAAATCCCATTAAGTAGAAACAAGAAAACAGAGTTGGCAGAGGCTTTGGCCAATGTATAATTATATGTGATCTACATCGTAGTACACACGTACACTCTTAAACTTAGAAATGGCATCAAAAGATTGTTCTACTCTTTTGATGCTTTTTTTTGCTTTTAAAACGGACGTCTTCTTACTGAATTTAACCAGCACTTGCCTAATGTATTGATTGCGTATTCTTGCAATTAATGGCGATTCTGGTCCCAGGACAATACCATCTAGAACATTACGCAAAGAACTAGCAAACCAGGCACTAGCCTCTTGAGTGGTAGTATAGTCCCTTCCCTTAAATGTAATTTGCACAATGCGCGTTTGCGGTGGATAATGAAACTGCTCACGCTCATAACGCTGGTCTTTAAAGAACTGTTGGTATTCATAGGTAGAAACTTGTTGCAATACTTGATGGTATGGATTGTAGGTTTGTATCAACACCTTACCACGTTTTTCGGTACGCCCTGCCCTACCGGCCACTTGTACTAACAATTGATAACTGCGTTCATGGGCTCTATAATCAGGAAAGTTTAATAAAGAATCTGCATTCATGATACCTACCAAGCCCACATTTCTAAAATCTAAACCCTTTGTAATCATTTGGGTACCTACTAAAATGTCTATTTCATGGGCTTCAAAAGCACCGATAAGTTTTTCGTAAGCGTACTTCCCCCGAGTGGTGTCTAAATCCATACGCCCAACCGTCTTTTCGGGGAACAATTCCTCTAACTCTTTCTGCACCTGTTCCGTTCCAAAACCTTTGGTATCTAAGGTACTATTGCCACAAGCCTGACATGCTTTTACAATGGGTATATGATAACCGCAATAATGACAACGTAGTTGATTTCGTTTTTGATGAAGGGTTAGGCTCACATCACAATTTGGACATTGCGACACGTGACCGCAGGTGGTGCACTCTAAAACAGGCGCAAAGCCCCGTCTATTTTGAAATAGTATAATCTGTTCTCCTTCTGCAAGGGCCTCTTGCATGGCCAATTGAAGGGTTTCAGAAAAGTGCCCTTGCATTCGTTTCTTGCGGTAGGCTTCCTTTAAATCAACCAACGCAATTTCTGGCATAAGAACATTTCCAAATCGTTTGGTGATTTCGGCTAGGCCATATTTCCCGGTAATAACGTTGGTATAACTCTCTATACTTGGGGTTGCAGAACCCAACAAACAGAAGGCTTCTTGAAATTGAGCTAAAACAATCGCAGCATCTCTTGCGTGGTATCTAGGAGCAGGATCAAACTGCTTAAAAGAAGCTTCATGCTCCTCATCAATAATAATCAGACCTAAGTCTTGAAAGGGAAGAAATAAAGACGATCTGGCCCCTAATACAATTTTAGCGTTGGCAGAATTGTTTAGTACATTTTTCCAGACTTCCACTCGTTCTTGTTGCGAATATCTGGAATGATACACCGCAATTTCATTCCCAAAATAGGCTTTTAATCGGTTGATAAGCTGTGAGGTTAATGCAATTTCAGGTACCAAATAGAGCACCTGCTTGCCCTCATCTAGGAGCTTCTTGATCTGCTTTATATAGATTGCCGTTTTTCCTGAAGAAGTAACACCGTGCAACAAGCAGACCTTGTTGTGAGCAAAACTAGCCTCAATCTGCTCTGTGGCCTCCTTTTGAGCTTCATTTAATTGTAAATCAGCTACTTCACTATCGTTGTTTTCGTAGACCACACGATCTGTCTGTAGCGCATATTCCTCCAAAATACCCTTGGTTATCAATGCTTTAAGAACGGCATTAGAAACAGCACCTTCCTTTTCTAATGCAGATTTTTTTATGGGCTTTTTGGTACCACCTTGCAAATGAAAATAACTGAGTATAGCCTGTGATTGCTTTGGTGCTCTGGATAGCGCTCCCATCAACTCATTCAAGCTTTCATCTCCTTCATAGGCAGCAGCCAGTTTTAGGTATTTTATAGTCTTTGGCTTGTATTTTTCTTGGATTCGCTCATGCAAAGCCAGTGCTCCTTTAGCCACCAATCCATGAATAAGTGGCATAACCCGCTTTCTCCCGGTAATCGCTACCACGTCTTTTATTTTAAGGAGTGGTTGGTGATGCAAGGCTTCAATAATTAAGAATTCGTCATCAGTCAATTGGGCTTCATCCAAATCTTCCAAGGCCCCCGCTACAATATCAGTTTCACTTTCTAATAAAAATAGACCGGGAATGGCAGCACGTAAAACTTCGCCAAGGGTGCACATGTAATATTCCGCGATCCATTGCCAGTGCTTTAACTGGGAAGGTGTTACAATAGGCGCAGTATCGAGCAAAGCATGAATTTCTTTAGCTTCATAGGCTGTAGGAGGCTTCTCATGTACCTGATATGCTAATGCTGTATAAATTTTAGATTTACCAAAAGGTACCGCCACCCGCATTCCTTGCGTGATCGCAACGCGCTGTTCTTCCGTAATCTTATAGGTAAAAAGACGTTCTACCGGAATTGGCAGGACGACATCTAAAAAATAAGGCATGTACAAATTTAGTCAGTAACCCGTAACCAGGTTTGTGTACGGTAAAAAAATGCGAGATAACCGCGAACCATTAATTGATTTGGGTTTTCTGGATTCAACCAAATCTTACCGCGCACCGTTAAACCTTTGGAAGGGTCTGTGAGTCGTTTTCCTTTAAACTCACCCTTATCTTCTTCCTCAAAACCATCAATTATATTCATGCCCAGCACCGGCTGGTCTTTGAGTTTTCCTTCACATTTAGAACAAAGAGCATTTTTACGTTCTTCATTTAAGATGTCCACGATTTTCCCAAACAATTGATTGTTTTCTTTGTATAATTCAACAATCGCTTTGGTTTCTCCAGTTTCATCATCTACGGTTTTCCATTTCCCCAGAAGGGACTGTGCCGTAAGGCTATGTATCGCCAAGACTGCCAGAATACTACAAAAGAGTTTCTTATTCATTATTCAATTTTCTAGTTACATTCTTTTTTAATGCATGTAAGGTGGCATTAAGTTCAAAGCCTAACAGCAGGATGTTAGAATTGAGCCAGATATAGAACATTAAAATCAACAATCCTCCCAAGGCCCCGTATAATTCATTATACCGAGCGAACTTTTCTACATACACACCAAACAAGTAAGAGGTTAGCAAAAATAATACCGCAGTGACCAATGCTCCAATAGAAAAGAACCTTGCTTTTCTGCCTTCCACGGTTCCAAAATAATAAAGGATGGAGGTGGTTAAATACGACAACAGAAAGAAAAAAAGCACCTTTGCCAATTGAAGGCCAAAATCACTACCTCTAGCTTCATCATACCCCAGCTTTTTTCCTAGGTATTGCGAAGTATACTCTACAATGTAAAATTCAAAATAAACATAGACTACGGCCCCTACAATGAGTAAAATACTGAGTAAAAGACCCACCATGAGAGCATAAGCATACTGTCTTATGAAATTTCGTGTTAGTTCTACATGGTACGAATACTCAAAAGCGCTAAAAATTGAATTCACCCCATTGGCTACCAAAAAGATAGATAAACCAAATGCAGAAGAAAGAAGGCCTCCCCGTTTCTGGTCTTTAATTTGCTGGTAGATCTCCCCAAAATAATCACTAGTGGCATTGGGCAAAAAAGACTCTAGGAATAGCAAAAATTGAGTGTCAAAATTTTCATTCCCAATTCGAACATAAGGGATCACAAAAGGAATTAAAGTCACTAAAAAAATTAATAACGGAAAAATGGCAAGAAAGACACTGAAAGCAATCGCGCTGGCTCTACTAGAAAGCGCACCTTCAATAATTCCAATTACATACATTTCAGTGAGGTCATAAGCAGAAAGGCCTTCAAAACCAGGAAGTTTTATTCGCTTTAAAAGGCGAATACCCCAGTTTAATACAGGGATTTTCTCTAATTTTTCCTCGATCTCCTGAGACATCTATACTGCTTTTAAACTTAGATCCATATTGTGCACGGAATGGGTAAGAGCGCCAGAGGAGATATAATTTACTCCACATTCTGCGTAGGCACGAATAGTGTTCTCGTTAATACCGCCAGATGATTCTGTTAGACATTGATCGCCAATCAAAGCAACCGCTTTTTTTGTGTCTTCGTAATTAAAATTATCTAACAGAATACGATACACGCCTTTGGTTTGCAAAATCTCTTGTACCTCGGCGAGGTCTCGGGCCTCAACAATTATTTTTAGATCTCTTGCCTCTTCTTTTAAATAAGACTGTGTTTTTTGGATGGCCTTGGTGATCCCGCCAGCAAAATCTATATGGTTGTCTTTTAGCATGATCATATCATACAAAGCAAAACGATGGTTCTCCCCTCCCCCAATTTTTACCGCCCATTTTTCCAAGGCGCGTATGCCAGGTGTGGTCTTTCTTGTATCTAATATTTTGGTAGAAGTGCCTTCTAAAAGATTTACAAAATATGCCGTCTTAGTAGCAATGGCACTCATGCGTTGCATCGCATTTAAAACCAATCGCTCTGCTTTTAAAATACTTTGTGAACTGCCCGAAACATAAAATGCAATATCTCCATGCTTCACCCTAGAACCGTCTGGTAAGGCTACCGTTACTTCTAAAGAGGAATCTACATAGGCGAACACCTGTTTAGCGAATTCTACACCGGCCAAAATACCCTCATCCTTCACCAATAATTTAGCTTTTCCATGAGCAGTTGCTGGAATACAGGCCAAAGAACTGTGATCTCCATCACCTACATCTTCGCGAATGGCATTCGCTATTATTCCCTCTAACTCATATTGAAACTGCTCTTTGCTTATCATGCAACAAGAATTTAAACGAAAATACTAAAAAGCATTCCTCCCCCCATCTAAGAAAATGTCACAATTGGTACTTTTGAACTAAATTCTTCTGAGATGAATATTAGGCTACTGGTGGTAGGAAAAACAGATGCGCAAGAAATTAAGACCCTCATTGATGGCTACTGCAAACGCCTAAGGCACTATGTGAAATTTGAAATGGTTGAAATTCCTGATATTAAAAACACCAAAAATCTCTCAGAGAAAGAGCAGAAAGAAAAAGAAGGAATGGCCATTTTAAAAAACTTAAAGCCTGCCGAAACTTTGATCTTATTAGACGAAAGAGGCACCCAATACCATTCTATAGCCTTTTCTACCTTTCTTCAGAAAAAGATGAATGGCGGCGTAAAATCACTGGTCTTTGTTGTGGGAGGTCCATATGGTTTTGATGAAAATGTTATCGCCAAAAGTACTGGTAGTATTAGCTTGTCTAAAATGACATTTTCTCACCAAATGGTGCGCTTATTTTTTGTAGAACAGTTGTATAGGGCGTTTACGATTCTTAGGAATGAACCTTATCATCATCAGTAACTTCCTTTTTTGGCGCAGTCTGATATTTATCGAGGAATCCTTCTACCTTCTCAAGCATTTTTTGATGTGGTAACGTCATTTCTTCGCTTTCTTGCAAAGAATTACGCATATTTTTAGAAACCTCTTCTAGCTGGTTAAGCTCTTCATAAATGAATTTTACAATTTCATCCCGCCTTTCTGGATTCTTCTCAACCTTAAGAACGTACTGTAAATCTTTAATGTTTTTCATATGAGAAGCAAATGCATGGGATTGATGCCAGGCGATCTCCGTTAACTTTTTCTTTTGCTTCATAATGCGGTTGATGATAGGATTCACAATAAAGAAAATCTCAAATAGTACGATGAAGACCGAAAATACCGCAAGCTCTAATTCAATTAAGCGCATTGCCTTAATGTCTTCTTCAGACTGCTTCTGAAACTGCACAACAATATCATCCATTACCGCCACAAACTCATCTACCTGCCCTCGCAAGGCATCAAAGGAAACCTCATTAATGGTCCTTAAATCCGATAAATTTTCTTGGAACCACTGAAGGTGCGGTGTTAGTTTTTGGAAGTTATTGACGATGTCTTCATTGCTTAAAGGATCAATATCCAGGCTTTCACTCCCTTCTTGAAGAATCCGGTTCATTTGAACCAGTTTGGTAAGCGTTAGTTTTAACTCTGCATAATCGCAGGTATGATACCTACAGGAATACGTCTCATTCAATAAACGTTGACTAAGCATACGTTGACGCCCAGATAGGTTTACAATTAAGGCCGTGTTACGCTGTTTGGCAAGTGAATATTGTATAATAGATTGAATTGCTAGGGTGAGGACAATGATAGACACCACTAGCAAATAATAGGCCCTAAAGCCTTTTTTAAAGAGTATAAACTTTCCTATCTTCAATTGATCCGAGCTAAGTAAGAATTGGTTTACAATTTAGCTGTAAAAACCCGGAGCCAATTAAAAATGTTGTGAAAGCCCCTTAAGGGAGAGTGAAACCCTTTCGGACTTGTGGTTGCGTTGGCTACTTCGACTAATAAAGAACACGGAACTTGATGGTGTGCTCTATGCTTTTTAGGGCCTTTATCACCTCTTTATTATATTCCTTATCCAGGTCTGTAATTACATAACCCACTTCTGGATCCGTTGAAAGATATTGACCCGTGATGTTCATTTCAAATTTTGCCAATACCTCATTGATCTTGGCCATCACTCCCGGTACGTTTTCATGGATATGTAAAAAACGGTGAGAATTGTTCTGTTTTGGCAAACGAATATTGGGGAAATTTACAGCATCTACGGTATTCCCAGAATTGATGTAATCCATGATTTTGTTAGGAACAAAGTCTGCGATGTCACGCTGCGCTTCTTGAGTACTGCCCCCAACATGCGGCGTTAAAATTACATTTTCTAATCCCTGTAATTGAGTGGTGAAATCGCCGTTACTTCTTGGTTCTTCAGGATATACATCTACAGCCGCACCCCCTAATTTTTTTGATTTTAAGGCTGCTACCAAGGCTTCAATGTCTACCACAAAACCTCTTGAAAGGTTAATAAGCATGGCACCATCTCGCATCTGGTTAATTTCGCGCTCACCTATAAAGTTTCTATTGGCTTTATTATCGTCAATATGAAGGGTAACTACATCAGATACGGAAAGTAAATCTTCGAGTGTTGCGCATTTTATTGCATTCCCAAGCCCTAATTGGTCGGCCACATCATAGTAATACACACGCATACCAATGGCTTCCGCCAAGACCGATAATTGTTTTCCTATGTTTCCATAACCAACAATTCCTAGGTTTTTGCCTCGCACCTCATGAGAGTTCAGGGCCGTTTTAAACCATTTTCCCTGGTGTATTTCGGTACTTCTCGCAAACACACTCCGCATCAACATAATAATTTGACCTATGGCTAATTCAACCACAGATCGCGTATTGCTATATGGTGCGTTAAATACAATAACCCCTTTATTCTTGGCTGCATCTAAATCTATTTGGGTAGTTCCAATACAGAAAGCACCCACGACTAAAAGACGGTCGGCAGCCTCCAATACTTTTTTTGTCACCTGCGTTTTAGAACGGATGCCTAATACGTGAATTCCTTTGATGCGTTCAATAAGTTCTTCTTCTGGAATGCTATGTTTCACCAACTCCACAGAGAAGCCATCATTAGAAAGGTTTTCAAAGGCGTCTGGATGCACATTCTCCAATAGAAGAATTTTAATTCTGTTCTTTGGATAGGATATTTTTCTTGGTAAATCGTTCACAAATAAAAACTCATTTAAATTAGGGGTAACATGGTCTGCATTATCGGCCGCTTTTGCTCTATGCACATTTTCAGTGTAGGCAAAAAACTTGTCGGCAATTCCGGCCTCTCTCATTACGTAATCACTGTAACCATCGCCAATAACCTGTACTTCTCCTTCTAAATTAAGACTTTTTAAACAGGCTATTTTTCCGTTGTGCGATGAAAGAACATTGGTCTCATCAAATCCAACAATGGTTTCTTCCTCATCAAAGGTAAAAGTGTTGGCAAAAACGCGTTCCGAGGGGATGTTGTATTCCGCAACGATGGGATCTATGAATTCCTTAAATCCGCAAGAAATTACATAAATGTCTTCTGCATGAGAGTGAAAAAACTCTTTATTTTCCTTGATAGACTTAGAAATCTTCTGGCGCAATTCTTCAATAAGTGGCCCTAGATCCTCGCGTTTAGCTCCAAGTAAACGAATGCGTCTTTCCAGGCTTTCCGTAAAAGAAATGTCTCCATCAATTCCTAGATTGGTGATTTGTTGAATTTCTTCCAGGATTTCTGCTTTATTGGATTTTCCCTGCAGCGTCATTTCTGCCAATACATCCAAGGCCTCAACCTGGGTTAGGGTGCTATCAAAATCAAATACGTACTTACGAGCGGTGCCCACCATTTTCAACAAATTAAGCCGTAAAAGTAATTATTAATCAAAACGAGCAACCTCCTTGTTTAAAAAAAGCGGACTTGGTTAATAAAAAGAGACCCAACACTGCCATATTCTTCTTTTTGGCCTTCTAAAATTGAGAAATTCTAAAACTTAAAACCAACGCCTCACCGCTTTCTGATAAAGTTGATACGTTTTACCAAACTTGGCAAGAAGGGCGTCTTCCTCTTTTTTTATCTGAAAGTGATTCATGTAATACACAAATCCTGCAGCAGTGAGCGTATTAAAAGCATTCCCCAAATGCAGTCCTAATGCAATTAGAAATAATAACATTCCCAAGTACATAGGGTTCCTAGTATATTGATATATACCACTAATCACTAATTGTGCTGCTTTTTCTGGCTTTAAAGGGTTCGTGGTCGTCTTAGCTACTAAAAATTGTACCAACGCCACTCCCATAATAACTACTCCTAATCCAAAAACTACATACATCAGTATTTCACGCCCAAAGAATTGAAATTCTCCCACCGGCAAATAAGTATCTAGTAGGTACATGAATAGTCCAAAAATAACCATAACCAGAGGTGGTGGAAGTTGTATTTTCATGGTACTAAAGTACTACATTTGTCTGGCTAAAAACATAGTATGAAGCTTGTATTCGCGACACACAACCAACACAAATATGACGAGGTCGTTCCCCTTATGCCGGATTTTATTGAATTGGTAAATTTAAAAACCATAGGCTGTTTTGATGAAATTCCAGAAACGGGTTCCACCCTAGAAGAAAATGCGCGAATTAAAGCAGATTATGTAACAGAAAACTATGGACTTCCCTGTTTTTCTGATGATACGGGTCTTTTGGTAGACGCCCTAAACGGTGCTCCTGGGGTATACTCTGCCCGGTATGCGGGGGAAGAAAAAAATGCAAACGCCAACATGGATAAACTTCTTTTGGCATTAAAAGGTCAGTCTTCTAGAAAAGCACGTTTTGAAACCGTCATAGTACTGAATCTTCCAACGACCTCCAAAGTATTTCGAGGTCAGGTGGCCGGAGAAATCACCCATGAAAAAAGTGGGACATTGGGATTTGGCTACGACCCCATATTTAAACCCCTTGGTTACAACAAGACCTTTGCCGAAATTCCTTTGGCGGATAAAAATACAATGAGTCACCGAGGGAGAGCCATGAAACAATTACTTGCATTTTTAAATACTTTGGCTGCCAGCTAATTAAATAAGTGTACATTTGCCGCTTATTTAAAGTCGCCTACAACCAAAAAGGGTTTTTAGGGGGTGCTGCGAAGGGCTTTGTTTATAAGGTTTCGCTCAAGGCAGCACAAAGAAGCGTTTATAAACAAAACTATGACAGCATTTGAAAATTTGGGGCTAAACAAGTCCCTACTATCTGCCATTGCAGATCTTGGGTTTGAAACACCCTCCGAAGTTCAGGAAAAGGCAATTCCAATTTTATTAGACGAAGAAACAGATTTAGTAGCACTGGCCCAAACGGGTACGGGTAAAACGGCTGCCTTTGGTTTTCCACTCCTGCAGAAGATTAATCCAGATAGCCGCACTACACAAGGGCTTATCTTATCTCCTACTCGTGAGCTTTGCTTGCAAATCACCAACGAAATGCAACTTTATTCCAAGTACGAAAAAGGGGTAAATATTGTTGCCATTTATGGCGGGGCTAGCATTACAGAGCAAGCCAAGCAAATAAAAAAAGGAGCGCAAATTGTAGTAGCGACGCCAGGTCGTATGAAAGACATGATTAAGCGCGGTATTGTAGATATTTCAAAAATAGAATACTGTGTGTTAGACGAAGCAGACGAGATGCTTAACATGGGCTTTTACGAAGACATTCGTGATATCTTATCTAATACTCCAAGAGACAAGTCTACTTGGTTGTTCTCTGCAACTATGCCAAAAGAAGTGGCAAGTATTGCAAAGAAATTTATGCATAAGCCCAAAGAGATTACAGTAGGTTCTAAAAATGCAGGGGCTGTAACAGTCCAGCATGAATACTATGTAGTGGGAGGCCGCGACAGATATGCGGCACTTAAACGCCTAGCGGATGCCAATCCGGGTATCTTTTCCGTGGTTTTCTGCAGAACTAAAAGGGATACACAAAAAATAGCCGAAAAACTGATTGAAGACGGCTATAACGCAGGTGCCTTACACGGAGACTTGAGTCAAAATCAACGAGATTTGGCAATGAATGCTTTTCGAAAAAAGCAGATTCAGATGTTGGTCGCAACAGACGTAGCAGCACGTGGTATTGATGTGGACGATATTACGCACGTGATTAACTACCAACTCCCAGATGAAATAGAAACCTATACCCACCGAAGCGGTAGAACAGGAAGAGCTGGTAAATCTGGCATCTCTATGGTGATCGTTACCCGAAGTGAACTTCGAAAAATTAAAGCCATTGAGAAAAAGATTCAGCAAGATTTCATTGAGAAAAAGATCCCAACAGGAATTGAAATTTGTGAAATTCAATTATACCACTTAGCCAGTAAGATTAGAGATACTGAAATTAACGCGGACATTGACACTTATCTTCCTGCCATTTACGATGTTTTAGAAGGATTGGATAGAGATGAGATTGTTAAAAAGATGGTCTCCGTAGAGTTTACAAGATTCTTCTCCTACTATAGCAAGTCAAGAGATTTGGATGATACCCAATCTAGGAAAGGTGACCAAGGCAGCACGAGCCCTAAAGACGGATCGGTACGTTACTTCATTAATGTGGGTGAACGTGACGGTTTTGATTGGATGTCATTAAAAGATTTTCTCCGTGACAAACTAGGCCTTGAAAAAGAAGATATCTACAAGGTAGATACTAAGGACAGTTTTTCTTTCTTCAATACCGATGCCAATTTCACGCCGCTTATTCTAGAAACTTTCCAAGATTTTAAAGTAGATGGCCGCTTTGTTAATGTAGAAGTGTCTAAGAATCCAGGAAGATCCGGAAAAGGCAAAAAAAGAGAACGCAGAGGTGGCAGAGGTCGTAAAGAACAGAATAGCGGTTACAACAAGCGTAAAAACAGTTCCGGAAGAAGAAAAAAAGGAAAGAATCCAGGATTTTTTTAGTTAAGGAGTTCCCAAAATAGAAGGCGGGCCACTTAAATTCCTTTGTTTTGTATCTTTAAGATAGAAAGTTGCTTAATGAAAAGAATTTTACCCTTCTTCTTCTTACTTGTGGGAGTTGTAACATTTGCTCAAGAAACTGCAGAGGAGATGCCGGTTCAAGAGCTAACGGCTACCGTGGTCAATGCTCAAACAGATTTTCCGCTACAAAGTGTTCACGTAATTAACCTTAACAGGGTGGTAGGTACCATTACCAACCAAGATGGGAAGTTTAAAATTACGGCTGCGGTGAATGATACGCTGTATCTTACGTATCTGGGGTTTAAACCACAAAAGTTTCGGGTAACCAATGATATGTTCAAATTTGAGGATACCAAAATAGCGCTCACCGAGCTTGCTTTTGCATTGGAAGAAGTCATTGTACGCCCCTATCAGCTCACAGGATATCTTGAAATTGATGTAAAAAACTTACCAGTAAACAATGCCTATCAATACAGCATTTCTGGTTTAAATAAGAGTTATGAAGGAGGTAGCAAAAGCCCAAGTGCAGTAACAAAGGTGCTTGGAGCTATTTTAAATCCAGCAGATTTGCTACGGAATTTATTTGGAAAGAAACCCAAGCAAATGCGGAAGCTTCAGCAAATGAAGCAGGATGATAATATTCGAGACCTGCTTGCTTCTAAATTTGATAGAGAGACTCTTACCCAGTTGTTACAATTAGATAAAATGGATATTGAGGACATTTTGAATAACTGTAACTATTCAAGATCCTTCATACAAACAGCGAACGACCTTCAAATTTTGGACGCTATTAGCAGCTGCTACGAAGAATATAAAGTGCTTAACCGCAACTAATCCGTTTTTTTATACCAACCAGGCCAACAAATAAATTTTAGTTTTTTCCTAGCATTTTATAGCTTTAGGCAAAATCCTCAAAAAGCATGAGAAAACTACTTATCGTTACAGCGATATTGACTTCTCTTTCTGGCTGTAAAAATTCTCAAAAAGAAATGCCCCAAGAAAGCCCCAATACTTCTGCCACAGAACAAGTACAAGAAGCGCAAGCAGCATCCCCTTTTTATTGGGAAGGAGCCAATATTTATTTTTTGCTAACAGACCGTTTTAATAATGGCAATCCTAACAACGACCTCAACTTTGAACAAACCGATAGCACGGCAGTACTTCGTGGATTTGAAGGAGGAGACATTGCTGGAATCACTCAAAAAATTAATAGCGGATATTTTACAGATTTAGGAGTGAATGCTATTTGGTTTACTCCTGTAGTAGAACAAATTCATGGCGCAACCGATGAGGGTACTGGGCTAACCTATGCGTACCATGGCTACTGGGCCAAGGATTGGACTACTTTGGATCCTAATTTTGGAACCAAAAAAGACTTAGAAACTTTAGTACAAGCCGCGCATAGTAAAGGCATACGAATTCTATTAGATGTAGTACTAAATCACACGGGGCCAGTCACCGAAATAGACCCTGTTTGGCCTGAAGAATGGGTGAGAACCGACCCTGCCTGTTCCTTTGATACGTATGAAAATACCACCGCTTGTACGTTGGTGAAAAATTTACCAGATATCTTAACCGAGTCAGACGATCCTGTTGAAATTCCAGATACCTTATTGGCCAAATGGAAAGAAGAAGGAAGGCTCAGCCAAGAGTTGGATGAGCTAAACCTCTTTTTTGAAAGAACCGGGTATCCCAGGGCGCCACGCTTTTACATTATTAAATGGCTAACAGACTATATTCATGAATATGGGGTAGACGGGTTTAGAGTAGATACCGTGAAACATGTAAATGAAAATGCGTGGGCAGAACTTCGGAAAGAAGCAGACTATGCCTTTGAAACATGGAAAAAGAAGCATCCGGACCGTGTTTTAGATGATAGCCCTTTTTATATGGTTGGAGAGGTTTATAATTACGGAATCTCCGGAGGTCGATCTTTTGATTTTGGCGATAAAAAAGTAGATTACTTTGACCATGGGTTTACCAGTCTCATCAATTTCGATTTAAAAATAGATGCCACGAAATCCTATGAAGAAGTTTTTAGAAAATATAGCTACTTGTTAAATACTAAGTTCACCGGGAAAAGCATCCTAAACTATCTCACCTCCCATGATGATGGGAACCCTTTTGATAGAGAACGAATGATGCCCTACAAAGCGGCGAATATGTTATTATTAACCCCAGGTGCCTCCCAGATTTATTATGGAGATGAAACCTTGAGACCTCTTCAAATTGAAGGTGCTGAAGGAGACGCGCACCTACGTTCTTTTATGAATTGGGAAGATTTAGAGGACAAACCCAGTGTGAAAAGTGTGCATTTACACTGGCAAAAACTGGGGCAGTTTCGTCAAAAACATCCGGCAATTGGTGCAGGAAAACATAAACGACTTGGGAAAAAACCCTATGTGTTCTCTAGAACGCTGGTAGACGGGGATTTTAGAGATAAGGTGGTTGTTGGTCTCGATTTACCTCGTGGTAAAAAATCAGTTTGGGTAAAAGGATTTTTTGGTGATGGCACTTTATTACATGACGCCTATTCCGGAACTGAAGTACTGGTAAAAAACGGCAAAGTTATTTTAGACAATCCGTATGACACCGCACTGCTTGAATTGGTAGAATAAATCCCTAGCTCCTAGAGTGCAAGGCAATTCTATTGCCTTCCGTATCAAGAAACAAACCCATATAACCCACCTCAGGGCTTATTTGGGTTTTCTGTTTTAATACGGTTCCTCCAGCCGCTGTTACTCTGTCAAGTTCAATCTGCACATCGGCACTAGAAAAATAGATAAGAACACCCTGTTTTTCACTGGGAACATACCAATCTTCTTGATGTATGAGCGATCCTGAGCTACCGGGCTTCCCAGATGCCCAAGGAAACCAGCCCATTTGGGTGCCTCCCAAATCTTGTACTTGAATGCTGATCTCAAAAACAGTCTCATAAAAGGATTTGGCCCGCGACATATTCTTTACTGGAATTTCAAACCAGCCCACCATATTCTCTTCGCGATCCATTATGCTTCCATTTTAGTTTTAAGCGTGGCTAATCCTTCTTCAAAATCTTTACCCACCATTTTATCCATACTCATAAAAAGCATCATGATACTAAAGGGAAAAGTATTCTTTCCTGAAAACCCCCAGGTGACCTTGGTTTGACCATCTTCAGCTTCTTCCGTAATAAAATAGCAGTTAGATTCTGACTTCCAAGGCTTTAGAAATCGTAGATGCCCTTCTATGCGTTCACCATCAATAATCTTGGTAATTTCTTGCTCCCCTTCCCCTACATCCTTGTTACCATTCCAATAACTTACCGAGCCTACTTCACCATCTGTACCGCGGTACTCTTTTTTCATATTAGGATCTCGTTTAGCCCAAGGAGACCATTCATCTTGTTGCTTTAAGGAGCGGAGAACCGCAAAAACCTTGTCCTTTGGACTATTAATAAGCTGCGATCTAGAAACGTCATAGGATTTAGGTGCTATCAAAGCTAATAGTACCACAAGCAACACCAACCCTGCCAAAATGTAGAGAAATGTAGTCATCTGTTTATAAATTGGTTACCTACTAAAAATACGAAAAACATTAGTTGCCTTGGTAACGACTTATAATCTGTTCCACATTCTTGATAGACTTTTTGGTCCAGTCTAAACGCTTATCCAGGACTTGAACAGGAGTTAATTGCCATGGCAATGTACTGTTACGTAATTTATTGGATAGCTGTTCTAATAGGATTGCTGCCGATACAGATACATTTAAACTTTCGGAGAAACCTACCATTGGGACGGTTATAAATGCATCTGCTTGTTGTAGAACTTCCTCACTCAAGCCCTCTCGTTCCGTACCAAAAAAGAGGGCTGCTTTTTGATGTAGTTCAAAATCTGCTACTGATTGTGCCTGGGAATGAGGTACCGTCGCTATAATTGAATATCCTTCTTGTTTTAATTTATCAATACATTCTGCCGTGGTTTGATATCGATAAACATCTACCCATTGCTGTGCGCCCATAGCAATATTTTTATCCAAACGATCCCCAAAACGGTCTTCAATGGTATGCACTTCTTGAATTCCAAAAGCATCACAACTCCGCAGTATGGCACTGGTATTATGAAACTGAAAAACGTCTTCTACTGCAACTGTTAAATAGGTCGTTCGCTTCGATAGTACCTCTAAAAATCGTTCTTTACGATCGTCCGTAAGGAATCCCTCTAAATAGCTTAGTAATTCAGTATTGAACATAAACGAAAGATAGTAAAAATGCTATTTTTGGCATGTGAGTACAAAACAAGTAGTGGTTCTAACGGGTGCCGGTATGAGCGCCGAAAGTGGTCTTAAAACCTTTAGGGATGCCAATGGCCTATGGGAAGGCCATGACGTAATGGAGGTAGCGTCTCCTCAAGGATTTCAGCGGAATCCAGAGTTGGTGTTAGAATTTTATAATCAGCGTAGAAGACAGCTAAAAGAAGTTTCTCCCAATGCCGGACATCTGGCCCTTGCAACTATGGAGCAACATTTTAATGTTGACATTGTAACCCAAAACGTAGACAACCTCCATGAGAAGGCAGGAAGTAGCAAGGTATTGCATCTACATGGAGAGCTTTTAAAAGTAAGGAGCACAAGGAATGAACGCTTTGTTTTGGATTGGACGGAAGACTTAGTACTGGGCGATCTTGATCCGGAAGGCTATCAATTACGACCACACATTGTGTGGTTCGGAGAGATGGTTCCACTGTTAGATACTGCCATTTCTATTACTACTCAAGCAGATTTTCTAATCATTATTGGGACTTCCATGCAAGTATATCCTGCGGCCAGTCTCATTAATTTTGTTTCAGATAACACTCCCATTTTTTTCATAGATCCAAAACCTAATGTAGCGGCCTCCCAGTTTCATAACCTAACGGTTATTCCAGAAGCAGCAAGTACAGGGGTTCCCAAAGCAATTGCGGAAATAGAAAAATTGGGATGACGAAAGATACCTTGCTATACCAGCTGAATGAAAAGCGATTGAGTAAGGAAGAAATTATCGCGTTGGTACAGCAGCTGCTGCAATTCCCGCAATTAACCCTCCCATTGCTGGAGGAAGTATTTAGGCAAGATCAACAAGCAGAATCCTTTAATGCAAGCTGGGTATTTGATCATTTGATGCGAAAAGATTTAACCCTGCTACTGCCTTATACTGAGAAATATGTGGAGGGCTTGCCAAATTTAAAAACCGAGTCTTGTATGCGTCCCATGGCCCATGTAATGGAATTGCTCACGATAGCACTTTTCGTAAATAAGCAGGCATCCTTTCTTAAAGCCATTGATAGCACTCAACAGGAACAAATGGTGACTGTGGCTTTTGATTGGTTAATTGGTAACTACAAGGTGGCCACAAAAGTCTTCGCCATGACTAGTCTATTTCATCTGGGCACAAACTTCCCTTGGGTACGACTCGAATTACGTTCTATTATTGAGCAACAAATGGTAAACGGTACCGCGGGATTAGTTAATAGAGGCAGTAAAATTTTAGAAGCACTAAAGAAGTTAGGCTATTAAACTATCTTTGGGGCTTTCTAAATGCAGTTGAATGTCTTTGAATAGCTTAAATGCCATTTCCCCTGTGGATGGACGCTACCGCAGTAAAGCGGCCCCTTTAGCAACCTATTTTTCTGAAGAAGCCCTTATCCGTTACAGGGTGCGAGTAGAAATTGAATACTTTATAGCGCTGTGTGAAGTACCCCTACCCCAACTTGCACAATTTGATACGACGAAGTTTGATGCGCTCCGTGCGATTTATACCGACTTTTCGGAAAAAGATGCCGCTGCCATTAAGGAGATTGAAAAAACCACCAATCACGATGTAAAAGCAGTAGAATACTTTATAAAAGAAAAGTTTGATACTCTAGGTTTGGCAGAATACAAAGAGTTTATCCATTTTGGACTTACCTCTCAGGATATCAATAATACGGCGGTGCCCCTTTCCATTAAGGAAGCCATGAATGAGGTGTATGTACCCGCGTATTTTGAGTTATTTGAAAAACTCAAGGAAATGGCAAGTACATGGGCCAATGTACCAATGTTGGCAAGAACACACGGACAGCCAGCTTCCCCCACCCGATTAGGAAAAGAAATCGGGGTTTTTGTGGAGCGCCTTAAACAACAGTTCGATTTATTGAATGACATCCCCTCCGCAGCTAAATTTGGTGGAGCCACCGGGAATTTTAACGCGCACAAGGTAGCCTATCCAACCATAGATTGGCAAGCGTTTGGAAAGCAGTTCGTACAGGAAAAACTGGGCTTGCATCATTCCTTTCCCACCACACAGATAGAGCATTATGACCATATGGCCGCGCTTTTTGATGGGTTAAAACGAATCAATACAATTCTCATTGATCTCAATAGGGACATTTGGACCTATATTTCAATGGATTATTTTAAACAGACTATTAAAAAAGGAGAAGTAGGTTCTTCTGCCATGCCCCATAAGGTGAATCCCATAGATTTTGAGAACTCCGAAGGAAATTTAGGATTGGCCAATGCGTTATTTGAACACCTTTCAGGAAAATTACCCATTTCTAGGTTACAACGAGACCTTACGGACAGCACCGTCTTACGAAACGTTGGCGTACCTTTTTCACACACCCTCATTGGGTTCTTATCTACATTAAAAGGACTCGGCAAGCTGGTACTGAATCAGGAAAAGTTTGAAGCCGATCTTGAAGATAATTGGGCTGTAGTGGCAGAAGCCATCCAAACTATTTTAAGGCGCGATGGGTATCCTAGCCCGTACGAAGCACTTAAGGGTCTTACACGAACTAATGCAAAGATCACCCAAGCTACGATCTCAGATTTTATTGAGACGTTAGACGTTTCAGAAGAAATCAAAAACGAATTAAAAAAGATAACCCCGGCAAATTATACCGGGGTGTAATGCATTGCAAATAACAACGATTTATTTGCTTATTTGTACTTCGTGAGGATACGGAATCTCAATACCTGCAGTATCTAAAGCAATTTTGCATCCTTCATAGGTAGCAAAGTAAACATCCCAATAGTCTTCTGGTTTACAAAAAGGACGTACCGCGAAATTCACAGAACTGTCTGCCAGTTCTAAGACATTCACAGAAGGCGCAGGATCTTTTAACACTTTTGGGTTAGTGGTTAAGACCTCTAACAAGACGTCTTTGGTCTTTTTAATGTCTTCTTCGTAGGCTACACCAATGACCGTATCTACTCTAATTTTACCTTCGGCAGTGTAGTTCACAATGTTTCCATTGGCCATAGCCCCGTTTGGAACAATAATCAATTTATTTTCTGGAGAAACAAGTTTGGTAGTAAAAATTTCAATCTCTTTTACCACTCCTAATTCGCCCTGTGCTTCAATCAAATCGCCTATCCTGTAGGGCTTAAAAATCATGATAAGTACACCCCCAGCAAAATTAGAGAGCGATCCTTGCAATGCTAAACCAACGGCAAGACCAGCGGCCGCAATAATTGCAGCAAAACTGGTAGTTTCAACCCCTAGTTTGCCAATTACTACAAGGATTAATAAGATGCGCAGTGCCCAGGAAACCAAATTCATTAGAAAACGCTGCAGCGATTCATCGTACTTACTTTTGGCCATCACCTTACGTAGGGCGTTTACAATCTTTTTTACGACCCAAGAACCAATAATATAAATAACGATGGCACCAAGAACCTTGGGCCCGTATTCGGTTATGAAATCAATTCCTTTGTCTATCCAAATTTGTGCATCTTCCATGTTTGTGTAATTTTTATTTAGTGTTTGTTAGTTGCTAAGACACTAATTTAAGAAGGAAGTCACAGGAATAGTTTAAGGAATAGTGAAATTTGGGCATAAAAAAAACCAACCGTAAACGATTGGTTTTTAAAATATTGTAGAATAGTTTTATTATCCTTTCAGGAACTTTCCTATCTCACCCAAGCCTTCTCCGTCATAATCAGACTTCTGAATCGCTTGCATGATCTGCATAATATGTGCTGGATTCATATTCTTACCTAAGACACGTACCAAAGCAAAACCTTGCTCCTTACTGTCTCCGTAGATAATTACTTCATCGATAGCATCATCTTCTCCTAGGTATTTAATGACCCCTTTTCCATACGAAGAATTTATCTTCATTAGTTCCACAAAATCTTCGTTTTTAAGAATCTGCTTTACCTTGGCTTTCTCCAATTTATAATCGGCCTCATTGTCCTCTGTAATTTTAAAAGCTAATAAATTGAACTTCCGCAAAGATTCTACTGCTTCCCGTTGTTCTTCCGTAAGGTCTACCTCAT
This sequence comes from uncultured Croceivirga sp., assembly GCA_964601965.1. Classification (GTDB taxonomy): domain Bacteria; phylum Bacteroidota; class Bacteroidia; order Flavobacteriales; family Flavobacteriaceae; genus Croceivirga. The sequence continues at coordinate 44,351 of CAZRPJ010000001.1, read as the reverse complement.
CCATCTTAAGAATGTTTGCCGGGATATCTAAGGAGATAAAATTGGGGTTTTCTTTATTATCTACATAATACTCTTGCAGACTTTGTTGCGAGGCACAAGATGCCAAAAACATAGTGGCAATAACGGCGATGCTTTTATAAAATGTTTTCATATCACTCTGTTGGTTATAGCCAATAAATTGGCTGCTTTATTTACTAGTGTACTGGTGTTGGTTATTGTTACACTTTATTTCTTTTTTTCAGCCTTTTTTAGGTCTTTGGGAAGATTCATTTTATTTACTAATGATCCAATCTTTGTTAGGTCAATATCTCCAGTCATGGATACTAAAACGGTTTCAAAGTCTGCCCCTTTGGCTGTCTTCTCCATATCCGTAACGAGCATCACCATTTCACTAACATGGTCACTGTCTTTGCCTTCTTTTACAAAAAAATCTACCTGGGCATCTCCGTCTCTTACTTTCATTAAACTCTCCATTCGGGAAGATTTAATGTAGCCTTTCGCAGTAGACTTCATCATTTTGGATGCATCGCTATCTTCGGAAACAAAGACCTTGATGCCTTCAATACTCTTGGCAAGCTCTACAAATTCCCTAGTTTCTTCATCCGCATCATCTGCAGACATGCTGGCAACAATGCCTAGCATTCCTTTATTGATGGTGACGGTTCCTATTTTATCTGAATTCTCCAGCTTTTTAAATGCAGATTGCGCCTGTGATAGGGCTGGAAGTAGGCAAACTACGATTAATGTGATAACTATTTTTTTCATGTCCTTTTTGTTGATTGATGTGGCCAGGATTTCCTGGCAAAAAAGTGAAAAGGCCAGTGGTGTTTTCCACCAGCCTTAGTTGTTTTACTCTCCTTTCTTCCCCGCTTTATTTAATTCTTGCGGTAAATTCATCTTATTCGTTAAAGAGCTTATTTTGTTTAAGTTGATGTTCCCTGTGAGTGATAGAAGCACTGTTTCAAAACTTCTGCCGTTTGCCTCTACGTCTTTAATTCCTGTAACAAACATCAGAAGCTCGCTTACATGATCACTATCTTTTCCTTCTTTGATATAAAACTTCACATTAGCGTCTTTGTCCTTTACACGCATCAACTCTGTTAGTGAAGAATTTTTAAGGTATTTGGTAACAGAGGCTTTCATATCTGCACCAATAGATTCATTGTCTGTTGTAAACACTTTAAGACTGTTTACACTAGTAGCAATGTCCATAAAATCTTGGGCTTCAGGATCATCTACTTCAATATCCATTTTAGCCAAAAGTTCAAACGCCTTCTTAGAAACTACCACAGAGGTTACGTCATCTAAATCTTCATATTTGTCAAAAAGAGATTGAGAAAAACCTGCCAGCGGCACTAAGGCAATCATTAATAAAACAATATACTTCTTCATTTTTTTACTTTTTAATTTGTATTAAACACTTTTGATTTTGCGACAGTAAACTCATTCAATTGAGCTACATGCTCCCTACCTTTTCCGAAATTTTCAGCTAAAAGATTTAATGCTTTTTTTGTTTCTTGGTAGGCAAACTCTGCCTCTTTTTTATCTTGGTATGCCTGATATTGGCTTGGACCAAAATATACTCCTAAGGCCACAACAACAGACGCTGCAATAGAAATCCACCCATAGTTGATCTTTTTTCTAGAGTTTAGTGGAACCTGCTTGGTAAATTGTTCTTCCTTAGCTACAGAGAAATAAGTAAACATTGGTTTATACTGCTCCAAGTGTGGCGCAACGGCTTCCTTGGCAAAATACTCCCGCAAAGCTTGCTCTTCGGCAACAGTAGTGGTTGCTTCAAAGTATTTCTCTAATAGTTCTTCTATGTAGTTATCCAATTCCATAACTATGTTTTTCTTGTAATTTTTCTCTCACTGTTTTTCTTGCTCTAGATAATGTCACTCGTACTGCAGTCGGTTTCATATCTAGCATCTGTGCAATCTCTTCAAAATCATAATCTTCTACATCTCTTAATTGCAATACCATCTTTTGTTGCTCTGGTAGCTCTTCCATAATTCGTTCTACCCAACTTACACTGTCTTCTGCTTCTAATTGTCTTTGCACGGAAACAGTTTCATCCTTATAATTGCTGTGTACCAATTTTAAGTTTCCCGCCTGTTTCGACTTTAATCTGTCTAAGCAGAAATTTTTTGTCATGGTCATTGCGAATGCTTCTACACTTTTATATTGGTCCATTTGTTCGTTCTTAGACCATAATTTTAGTAGAATCTCCTGGGTAGCATCTTCTGCCTCTTCCCTGGATACTAGCAGTCTTTTCGCCATTCGGAATAATTTATCCTTAAAAGGCATGACCAAGGCTATGAATTCTCTTTGTTGCATTTGGTGGTTTGTTGTTGTCCTTCATATTTTCGGACCTACACTTTCATGACGATGGACCTTAAATTTTGTTACAAAGAATTAAAATATTTTTTTTAAAGTCCTTAATTTCGGGTTTTTAGGTCTTAAGTTGTTGTTATACTAAAAAGACACTTCGCGTAAGTGTGGAATGATTCTTGAGACCAATATGAAAAATTTGCTTGCTATGAAAAAATTACCATTTTTAGCCCTCCTGGCAATCCTATGCTTTTCCTGTAATAATGATGATGATGTAGTTTTAACACCTTCCTCAGACGATGTTACCGTTCAAGACTTTATGTGGAAAGCTATGAATCTTTGGTACTTCTGGCAAGCAGAAGTCCCGGATTTGGCAGACACCCGTTTTACTTCCAATCAAGAATACACAGAATACTTACAGGCCACCCCAGATCCTGCAGATTTTATAGAGAGTTTACGCTTTAGTGAAGATCGGTTTACTTTTTACAATGAAGATTATGAAGTTTTACTCAATTCTTTGTCAGGGGTAAGTAAAAGTAATGGACTGCAATTTTTTGTAATTGATCTCACCCAGGACGAAACTGACAATCTATTTGGTTTTATTAGGAATGTAGTTCCTGGCTCTACCGCCGCAGCTGCTGGTTTAAAACGAGGCGATATTTTTTATGGAGTTAATGGGCAGGTTTTAACGCAAGAAAATTATGTGGACCTCCTATTTGGAGATGATGATTCCTATACTTTAAATATGGGAGAGCCCGATGTCGCTAACAGACTGGTAAACCAAACCAATGAAGAAATCACCCTTGTTAAGATTGAAAACTTCCAGGAAAATCCCATTCGGTTAGATACCGTTTTAAGTATTAACGGGCAGAAAATTGGGTATTTAATGTATCGGCAGTTTAATAGAAATTTTAATACCGAACTGAATGAAGCGTTTGGAAGATTTTTATCGGAAAACGTTAGCGATCTCATATTAGACATGAGGTACAATGGTGGAGGTTCTGTAAATACTTCACGTTTATTATCTAGCATGATTTACGGCCCAAATACGAACGACTTGTACATACGGCAACGTTGGAATGATAAATTGCAAGAAGAGTTTACGGCAAGTCAGCTAGAAGACTATTTTGCCGATGAGGTGAGCTCGGGGGTACCCTTGAATTCTTTACGTCTTAACCGTGTTTTTGTCCTAACTACAGGCCGCACCGCTTCCGCAAGTGAATTGGTAATGAATGGTTTAGATCCTTACATTGAAATTATACAAATAGGCACTACAACTACGGGTAAAAACGAATTCTCAATATCTCTGGTAGACGATCCTGACAATAGCTTTATTTATGATTCTACTAGGGAAGCGAATATTAATGTTGAAAATAGCTGGATTATACAACCCCTCGTGGGTAGAAATGAAAATTCTGTTGGCTTTTTAGACTATACAGCAGGATTTGCCCCTGATTTTGAACTAGCCGAAGATGTATTTAACCTAGGCACTTTTGGAGATCCTAGTGAACCGTTACTTGCTAAGGCTATTGAAGAAATTACAGGCGTCTCCAGTAAAGCGGTGACTACAATTCCAAGTATCTCATTCGACGAAAAAGACTACGCCCCAAAGGAACCTTCCATGATGCTATTAGACAGACCACTAAAATTTGAATAAAAAAAAGCGGCTTAGGCCGCTTTTTTAATTATAAAGACAACCGCATGCCCAAACTGTAGTTTCGCCCGCGCGTTGTATACCCTATAATTTCTTCATAATCCGTATCAAAAAGGTTCGTAATATTCGCAAATACGGTCATTCGGTCATTTTTAAATTGGTGGGAGGCTAGCAAATCAAAAAGTGAAAAGGCATCCAATGTAACATCCTCAAAAACACTAAAATCCGTATCTGTTCTGCTACCCACATATTGATAATTTATGCCAAGCTGGGTGCGGGCATTAATATCGTAATTCAACGTGGCATTTGCTCTATGTTTTGGTAATCGCACTCTGGAGCCCTCCTTCAATTCGGTAAAGGAATAATTTGCAGAAAAATGTACTCCTTCAACAACTTCGGTAGCCATTTCTAATTCGGCGCCTTGCACAGTAGCGTCTTCGGCTGCATTGGTATACTGGGAAATAAAATTGGTGGGGTCTATCAAGGTAAAAAGCACCGTATTGGTTTCTTGTCTATTAAAGAATAACCCACTCAGCTTCAGTTTTTTTCCAAGATTTAATTCAAGACCGGCTTCTAGGGTTCTATTTTCCTCGGCTTCTAAATCGGGATTCCCGAAAGTAGTATCAAATAGCTGAAATAGACTAGGCGCGATAAAAGAGGTGCTTAAGGAACCAAAGGCTTTTGCATAGCCATTTCCTAATTGAAATGTGTAAGAGGGATTTAAGTTATATATAAATTGACTACCATATTCACTATGATTGTTAAGTCTACCTCCCATATTTAAATTGAATCCAACATCGGACACATACACCAAATTTAGGTACGGATCTTGGTTCGTATATTCCACCTTCTCGTTGAGCAGCGTTTCGTTTTGCTGATAATTAAATCCAACAATTGTATAGAACTTTTCATTGAAAACATACTTATTAAAAATATCTGCGGAAAAGCCTTCAGATTCAAAGGAAGAAGGGAAATCTGAAACAGTTTCCCGGTCAATCTTTGTGTATCCGGCATTCACGCCCAAACTTCCATTCTTATAACTAAATTTTGGCGCTACTCTTAAACGGTACTGCTCGGAAAAGGAGCGATCATCGGTGTCTGAAAATGCAAAGGTAGGTGGGGGAAAGCCATCTATTGCCGTGCTAAACTTTGTTTGGCCTCCATACACCTTGATTTCAAAAGCATCTGAAAAGACATATCCCAAAGTAACATCCGTTGAGAATCTTGAAAAAGGATCCTCTTCTGCGTTTTCACCCGCAGCTGCAGATAATCCGTTGGTATATTGGCTAGCAAAAGACACCGCATACGTAAACTTTTGCAATGTCCCCGAAAGTGTGGCGGCATTAGAAAACGTAGCCAATGGCGGGGTTTCCTCCTCTTGGGTAGCATTGGTGCCCAAGGTACTATTTACGGTTAAAGAAATGGGTTTTTGCGCAGCTTGTTTGGTTGTAATACTGATCACAGCAGTGGCTGCTGCATTCCCGTAAAGTGTACTCGCCGCTCCTTTTATGATTTCAATTGAAGCAATGGAGTTTAGATCTAACAAACGTATATCAAAATCATTCGCAATCTGCGAAGGATCATTTACTTGAATACCATCAATAAGAATTAAAACTTGTCGGTTGTTTCCACCACGAATAAAATAGCTCAGGTTTTGCCCCGCTACACTTCTACTTCCGTTAATTTCAATACCGCTCTTAGAATTTATCAATTCTGCCACGGTACGTCCTTGGTTACGTGCAATCTCTTCTGCTGTAATTTTTATCACCGTTTTACCAGAATTCTCACGTTTAAGTTCAAATCTAGAATCCGTAACCACTACTTCATCTAATTCTTCCACGCTTGTGGAATCTTGTTGTAGTTGTGCACTTAGTTGCATCCCTACAAGGCCCATCGCAAAAAGGCCTAGTCGTTGTTTGTTCATTTAAATTAAGTTGCTCGGAAAAGCCATATGTATTTCATATGTAAACCTTTGTCCCGAAAGTTTAACATTCACGTTCGATAAAGGCAGGTCTCCTGGCTTGCGTCTTACATCCTACCTTCCCATTTGAAGAACAAACAGTGGTATTGAAGAGGGTGTAAGCATTCACTTAATGTAAATTGAGCATACAGTTGCGGGAACAGCTCCGGATTTTAACCGGATTCCCTTTTAATTCTATTACCAAAGGGTGATAGAAACCTCAAATCGTGGGTGAAGGTACGGAATTTGCTTTTTCCTAGGTACGAATGTGCTATTTTTGAATGCATGTTATTAAGAAAATTTCAGGCCGTATTTTGGGTGTTTTGCATTCTACTCTTAGGGTGTAAAGACACCCCCTCTCAAGCTCAAGAGCAAGAAGAAGAAATTCCTACTTCCGTAGTACGGTATGCCAAAAGTTTCCATGTATTACATTTTGATGAGTACAGTACTATTCAAGTCACAAAACCATGGCCTGGTGCGCAAAAAGACTATAATTATCTGGTAGTCCCGAAAGAAAAATTGGCGGCTATGAGTATTCCTAAAGGGAAGTACGATGCGGTGATCACAACGCCAATAGAAAGAATTGTTGCTACCTCTACTACCCATATTCCAGCACTAGAAAGCCTGGAAGGATTAACCAAATTAGTAGGATTTCCAAACACAGACTATATCTCTTCAATGCCCGCTAGAGCACTTATTAGTCAAGGGAAAATTGAAGATTTGGGAAATAATGAGAAACTAAATACTGAGAAGGTACTAGAATTACAGCCGAACCTTATCATTGGCTTCGCCGTAGATCAAGAGAATACCTCTTACCAAGCTTTTATGCAAGCAGGAATACCGGTAATTTACAACGGCGATTGGACGGAAGAATCTCCATTAGGAAAAGCCGAATGGATTAAATTTTTTGGAGTGCTCTTAAATAAGCAAGAAGAAGCCGGCCAACTGTTTAAAGAAATTGAAAGCGCTTATTTAGAGACCAAAGAATTGGCAAAAAATACGACTACAAAGCCCACTGTAATTAGTGGAGCGCTCTACAAAGATGTGTGGTATATGCCAGCTGGAGAAAGTTGGGCTGCACAATTTATTAAGGACGCACATGCACACTACTTGTATCAAGACACGGCGGGTACAGGATCGCTTTCTTTAAGCTTAGAAAGTGTTTTGGAAAAAGGCGTATCTGCGGAGGCATGGATTGCCCCTTCTCAATATACGAGCTATGCAGAAATGCAACAAGCCAACGAGCATTACCAACAATTTAAGGCGTTTAAAAACCAACAAGTTTTTACGTTTGCGGGAACCAAAGGTGCCAAAGGAGGTCTTCTTTACTATGAACTTGCTCCGCAGCGGCCGGACCTTGTTTTAAAAGATTTGGTGCATTTTTTACATCCAGAGGTATTACCGGAACATACCCCATATTTTTTCTCACCTTTACAGTAATGCAAAATCTAAGGTTCCGTTTTGGTATACTGTTCCTAATCTTGCTGCTGGCATTTTTAGCAAACATAAGTCTGGGTTCGGTAGCTATCCCCTTGCAAGCAACGGTAAAGGCTTTACTTGGGAGTCCCTTAGAAAATAACTCTTGGGAATATATTTTATTTAACTACCGGCTTCCCAAGGCAGTTACCGCAATATTGGTAGGCGGAGGCCTTGCCTTAAGTGGTTTATTAATGCAAACGCTCTTTAGAAATCCGCTTGCAGGTCCTTTTGTACTTGGGATTAGTTCGGGTGCCAGTCTTGGTGCGGCTTTATTGTTCATGGGAGCCACCGTTTTAGGGACCTACTTCTTTTCAGATGTTTCAATAATTATTGCGGCAAGCCTGGGCAGTTTTTTGGTGTTATTCGTGGTGCTTTTAGTAGCAAATCGTGTGAGAGATACTATGGCTTTACTCATTATTGGGTTAATGTTTGGGAGCATCACCGCTGCCATTGTAAGCGTTTTGGCCTATTTCTCTACCGCGGAACAATTGCAGCGTTTTATCTTTTGGTCCTATGGGAGTGTTGGTGATTTATCTTGGAATCAAAATTTACTTCTAGCCAGCGTTATTCTACTTGGTATAGTCCTCACTATTGTTTGCATTAAATCTTTAGACGCGCTTCTTTTAGGGGAGCATTACGCCCAGAGTCTAGGTGTTCATTTAAAAAGATCCAGATTGGTATTAATTGTAGCTACAGGACTTTTGGCAGGGAGTATTACGGCATTTGCAGGTCCTATCGCTTTTGTGGGATTAGCTGTACCGCATTTAACTAGACAACTCTTTAATACGATGTCGCACGGCATTTTGGTGCCATCTGTATTTATGTATGGTGCACTTTTAATGCTTGTTTGCGATACTATAGCACAAGTACCAGCCTCTGCTCAAGTACTTCCTATAAATGCCATCACCTCAATTATTGGGGCGCCTGTTGTTATTTGGCTGTTGGTGCGTAAACGAAAAATGCTTTTCTAATGGCAGAGACTATTTTATCCGTAAAAGAATTAAGCATTGGCTATGATACCAAGGCGGTAGCGAATAACATCAACTTTAAGCTTGAACAAGGAGGACTCTGCGCTATTGTTGGAGTCAATGGCATTGGCAAATCTACCCTGTTACGCACTATTGCAGGTTTACAGCGGCCTTTATCGGGTGCTGTAACCATTCGCGATACCGAATTATCTAAATTCAGGTCCGCACAATTAGCTAAAGAAATAGCAGTGGTACTCACAGACCCTATTGCCACAAAAAATTTGACCGTTTTAGAATTGGTTGCCCTTGGCAGGCAACCTTACACCAATTGGTTAGGGCAATTATCTGCAAAAGATCAAGAGGCCGTTGAGGCTTGTCTCCAAACGTTTGAACTCCTCCCGCTTAAAAATCAGAAGTGTTTTGAGTTAAGTGATGGCCAACTGCAACGCGTACTTATTGCGAAGGCCATGGCCCAGGATACTCCACTAATTATTTTAGATGAGCCCACTACCCATCTAGATCTGGCACATAAGGTGGCTATTTTTAAAGCGTTACAGCAACTAGCACATGCGCACGGCAAGACCATAGTTTTTACGACGCATGAAATAAATTTGGCCATTCAATTATGTGATTTTACGCTCCTATTAAACGGTCAGGACAATCCTTTCGGATCTCCTTGTGAGCTTATTGAGAAAGGTTGTTTTTCAAAACTTTTTCCAGAAGACGTGGTTGCCTTTGATGCCAAAAGCGGTGTCTTTAGAGTGATCAAATAATTTGTAAAACGACTTACTGCTGCCAAGCTGTTAACAACAACAATTCAATTATCTTTACCTAAGATTACACAATATGAGTCCAGCTGTCATTTACCTCCTTATTGCAATACTCGCCATGGTACTTGGGGCGGTTGTAGGGATGTATATTCAACGTCTTAAAACCCAAAGCAGAACACAGGTTTGGGAAGAACGGGAACAACAATTAAACCAATCTATTACCACGGCTAGTGAGCAATTGCGGCAAAAGGAGGAGGATAGAAAACAAGAACAGCTGCAGCGAGAACAATTAGGCCAACAATTAGTTCGCTATGAAGCAGAAATTAACCACCTCCAAAAAATAAATGGGGAACAAAAAGAGGAGGTAGAAAAGTTACAGGAAAAATTTACCAAGGAGTTTGAAAATTTAGCCAATAAGATTTTAGAGGAGAAAAGTGAAAAGTTCACAAAACAGAACAAAGTCAATATTGAAAACATACTCACTCCATTAGATAAGAAAATCAAGGAGTTTGAAAAGAAAGTCGAGGAGAATCAAAAACAGAGCTTTGGTATAAACGCAGCCTTAAAAGAACAACTACGACTCTTACAAGAGCAAAATTTAAAGATTACCCAAGAAGCCGAAAATTTAACCAAGGCATTAAAGGGAGATAGCAAAATGCAAGGAAATTGGGGAGAATTGGTGTTAGAACGTGTTTTGGAAAAGTCGGGCTTAGAAAAGGACCGCGAATATTATGTGCAACAAAGTTTTACCATGGCAGATGGATCAAGAGTGCTTCCAGATGTTATTATTCACCTTCCGGACGGTAAGAAAATGGTAGTAGATTCCAAGGTTTCTTTAACGGATTATGAACGTTTTACGAATGCTCCTGAAGAAGAAAAAGCTTCTCATTTAAAAGACCATATTAACTCACTTCGAAAGCATGTGAGCCAATTATCTGCTAAAAAATACGAGGACTTATACGAAATGGAAAGTCCAGATTTTGTCTTAATGTTTGTACCAATAGAACCCGCATTTGCGATTGCAATTAATGAAGATAATACCATTTACAATAAAGCATTTGAACAAAATATTGTCATAGTAACTCCCTCTACCCTTTTGGCAACCCTTAGAACTATTGACACCATGTGGAGCAATGAAAAACAGCAGCGTAACGCTATTGAAATCGCTCGACAAGCAGGTGCGTTGTATGATAAGTTTGAAGGATTTGTTACGGATCTTACCAAGGTGGGCAAGAAAATGGATGAAGCCAAAAATGAGTATCGTGGCGCTATGAATAAATTAGTGGAAGGACGCGGAAATATTGTAACAAGTATTGAAAAATTAAAGAAAATGGGCGCGAAAGCTAAGAAGGCCATTCCAGAACCCATACTAAAAAGAGCTGAGGAATCTTCCATAGAATCTGATGATGCGCAACCTAAATTAGAACTGTAGATGCGAAAGGTCTTATTTATTATATGTTCCATCCTTATTTTAGGAACCGCTGCGTATTTTGCCTTCGTTTACTATGTTCCTTTTAGTGAAGGCTATCGCTCTGGTGAATTAATAAAATTTAGTAACAAAGGGGTGTTGGTGAAAACCTGGGAAGGGGAACTAAGTCAGGGAATTTCTGGAGCTCAGATCTTTGAATTTTCAGTGGAGGATTCTCAAGAAGAGGTCATTAAGAATCTTATAGAATTACAAGGGAGGTATGTAAAAGTCACCTATAAGGAGCGGTATTCTACTTTTTTCTGGTTGGGTGACACCAAATATTTTATAATTGATGTAGTCCCTGAAAAATCGCCTCATTTTGGTCAATGAAGAAGTTTAAAACTGCCAAAGAATCGCAAGTTTCTATAACAGAATTAATGCTCCCCTCGCATTCTAATTTTGGCGGCAAAGTGCATGGTGGTTATGTCCTTAGTCTCATGGACCAAATTGCATTTGCTTGTGCCAGCAAGCACTCTCAAACCTACTGCGTTACAGCATCTGTAAACCGGGTAGATTTTTTAAATCCGATTGACGTTGGAGAATTAGTAACCCTAAAAGCGAGTATTAATTATACTGGGCGAACCAGTATGGTGGTTGGTGTACGAGTAGAGGCAGAAAGCGTTACTACTGGAAAAAAAAGACATTGCAATTCTTCATACTTTACAATGGTTGCCAAGGATGAGTCTGGTAAAAACGTTCCTGTACCTGGATTATTAATAACAACCAAAGAGGGATTACGTAGGTTTGCTCGCAGCGTTGAACGTAAAATGGCCGTATACAAGCGGGATCACAAATACGATTCCAAGAAAATCGAGGTAAATGATTACTTGGAATACCTAGACGGCGAAAATGTTACGTTGAGTTTGGATTAGAGTAGCTTCGCTGCCTCCTTGTCTAAAAACCAATACAACTTATTAGATGAGGGGTGTACCAAAGCGGCTGGATACTTCTCAAAACCTTCTTTTTGATTGTGAATTTCATCTATCTTTTCGGCCTTCCCCGCACCGGTTACCAAAAAGACTACCTCTTTGGCACAATTAATCACTTTTCCATTTATGGAAACACGCCGCTGCCCAGATTCTGGATGCGTAGCCACTACACAATGATCATTGGCGTTCCAGAGTTCAATTTCATGAGGAAAAATAGAAGCAGTATGCCCATCATCGCCCATACCTAATAAAACTAGATCAAATTGTGGGGTACCTTCTACCCTATCAAGATTAATTTCTAACAGATTTGCATAGCGCATCGCTTCACTTATAGGATCTGATTCCCCTAAAACTCTATGAATATTGCTATCAGGAACTTCAATCTTAGAGAAAAGATGATCAACCGTCATCTTAAAATTGCTTTGATCATCTGTCGGAGGAACGCAACGTTCATCTCCCCAATAAAAATGAATTTTAGACCAATCAATGATACCACCATATGATTCGGCTAAAACATCAAAAATTAACTTGGGGGTGCTTCCTCCAGATAACGCAACATGAAACTGTTCTTTGCCTTTTACTAAGTGCGCAAAATAACTGGCAAATTCCTTAGCAACTTCTTGTTTATCCTCAAATACCTTTACTTCCATATTAACAAATCACACAAAATCCTGGATCATCCGTGAGATTTTCTCCCGGATTACGCCAAAATCCAATTCCTTCAATTAATTCATCTGCATTTTCTGGACCCCAAACTCCAGAAGCATAGCCATACATTCGCACGTCTTTTCCATTTTTCCAATAGTCCAAAATAGGATCCACAAATTCCCATGCTGCTTCTACTTCATCTGCACGTGCGTATAAGGTCGCATCACCTTGCATCGCATCTAAAAGCAGGCGTTCATACGCTTCCATAACATGCGTTTCCGCCAAACTAGAATAGGAAAAATCCAAATTAGCCCGTTCTACTTTAAATCCTTGTCCTGGCACTTTTACACCAAACTTGATAAGTATTCCTTCGTCAGGCTGTATGCGAATCACCAATTTGTTGTCTTTACTGCTTAGACCGGCATCCTGAAAAATTTGGTGGTGGGGCGATTTAAAATGTATCACTGCCTCCGTTACTTTGGTAGGCATTCTTTTTGCGGTTCTAACATAGAAGGGAACGCCTTCCCAGCGCCAATTATCCACAAAAAACTTGATAGCCGCATACGTTTCCGTGGTAGAATTAGGGTCTACCCCATCTTCTTCTCGATAGCCTTTAACCTGTGCTCCATTTATAGATGAGGCCATGTATTGGGCGCGAATTGTGTTTTCATGCAAGGTCTTTTCCTCAGTCATGATACGCAGAGACTTTAGCGCTTTTACCTTCTCATTTCTAATATCTTCTGGAGCATCTGAAATGGGTGGTTCCATCACAATTAAAGAAACTATTTGTAACAAGTGATTTTGGAACATATCACGTAATGCACCAGATTTATCGTAGTATCCGCCTCGTTTTTCAACGCCTACGCTCTCTGCATTGGTGATCTCTACATGATTAATGTAATTTCTATTCCAAAGCGGTTCGAAAATACTATTGGCAAAACGCGTTACTAATAAATTTTGTACGGTTTCCTTGCCTAAATAATGATCAATTCTATAAATCTGATGTTCATTAAAATATTGCTGCAATCCTGTATTTAATTCCTTGGCTGTTTGCAAACTATACCCAAAAGGCTTTTCTACAATTAACCGTTTCCACCCATTATTTTGGGTGCTTAATCCGGCGTCTGCCAGGTTTTTAGCAATGGTCTGGTACAAGGTGGGCGGCGTAGATAGGTAATAAATAATATTCCCAGAGGTATGGTATTTATTTTTTAGGTCCTCAATGCGTTTCCGCAACCTATCATAGGAGGTGTCATAGGTGCCTCCTAAATCTTCATAGAAAAAACGGTCAGAAAACTTCTGCACAAAATTTTCTTTCAAATCTTCTAACCGGTTTTTTAAGTAGTTGCTTTCCAATACAACCTTGTTCCTAAATTCCTTATCGGTCATATCACTCCTACTAGCTCCTAAAACCACAAAATTTTCTGGTAATTGTCTAGCTAAATAGAGATTGAATAGCGCCGGCACCAGTTTACGAGCGGTTAAATCTCCAGATGCTCCGAAAATGACAAGAATTTGATTTTCAGTTTTTTTCATTTTATGAGGTCCCTTGGGTTGAGGTTAACGAATATAACGTTTATTTTAGGTCTCAATTTTAGTATTTTAATTACTTAGCATTCGCTTAACAGATATAAAAAGCATTGTGATATGGCAAACAGTTATGATTTTGGCTTGGTAGGGCTTGGAGTAATGGGTAGGAACTTTATTTTAAACGTTGCAGATAACGGCTTTACGGCTTTTGGCAATGATTTAGATGAAGAGAAAGTAAGCGCTCTTATTGAAGAAGGTGGTGATCCTGCCAAAGTGAATGCGAGCACAGACGCTAAGACTTTTGTGGCTTCTTTAGCTACGCCAAGAAAGATTATGTTATTAGTCCCGGCTGGTAAAATAGTAGATGCTGTAATCGAAAGTTTGCTACCGCTTCTTGAAGAAGGGGATATTATTATAGACGGCGGTAATTCTTTCTTTACGGATACCGACCGAAGAGAGGCTTATCTAAAGGAAAAGGGCATCAATTTCTTTGGAGCAGGAGTTTCTGGCGGCGCCAAAGGTGCCCGCTTAGGACCAAGTATTATGCCCGGAGGTTCTAAAGAGGCCTACCAACATGTGAAACCTATTTTTGAAGCTGTTGCTGCAAAATACAAGGGAGAGCCTTGCGTGGCCTATTTGGGGCCAAAATCTGCAGGGAACTACGTAAAAATGGTGCATAACGGCATTGAATACGGACTAATGCAGCTAACATCTGAGATCTATGACCTTCTTAAAAAGGCAGGAAATCTCAATAACGAAGAATTACATGCTGCCTACAAAACTTGGAATGAAGGAAGATTACAATCATTCTTAGTAGAAATTACAGCTGCTATTTTAGCCCAAAAAGACGATTTAACAGACGGGGATCTCGTGGATATGATTCTTGATAAGGCCAAGCAAAAAGGTACTGGAAAATGGACTTCCCAAAATGCGATGGATCTGGGTATTCCTGTACCAACCATTGATATTGCAGTGAGCATGCGAGAAATTTCGGCTTTAAAGCAGGAAAGAGTAAAAGCCGATGAAATCTATGATCGCCCAAGCCCAGAAGAAGTGATGAAGTCTTCTTTGGTGGATAAAAGCGAACAGGCCCTCTATTTTGCCTTTATTATGGCCTATGCACAGGGTATGCATCAATTGGCAGACGCCAGTGCCGAATATGGATACGAATTAGATTTAGGCGAAATTGCTAAAATCTGGCGGGCGGGTTGTATTATCCGTGCGGGATTATTAGCAGATATTACAGAGGCTTACAGAGCGGAGGAGGGATTGCAAAATTTATTATTGTCTGACTCATTCTCACAAAAGGTTCAAAGCACCGTGCAAGCGGCCAGAGAATTAGTAAGTTATGGAGCAATGAACGGAATTCCGCTGCCGGGCTTATCAAATGCATTAACCTATTTTGATGCTTATACTTCAGCTCGGTTGCCTTTAAACCTTATTCAGGCCCAACGGGATTATTTTGGCTCCCACACCTATGAACGTATTGATAGGGACGGAATTTTCCACACAGAATGGGAATAAAAAAACCAACCTCTAGACAAGGTTGGTTTATATATCTGTTTAGTGAGCTAATTCTTATTTGCTCAAATACATTTTTCTCCTAGAATATAGGTTGTAGAACTCATCTTCCTTCAAGCTGTCTATAAACAAGATGCTTTCTCCGGTACTTTTCATTTCCGGACCAAGGTTTTTGTTGACGTTCGGGAATTTGTTAAACGAGAACACCGGCTGCTTAATGGCATATCCTTCTAACTGTGGATTAAACTCGAAGTCTTTCACCTTTTTCTCTCCTAACATAACTTTGGTAGCATAATTCACATAGGGCTCTCCATAGGCCTTGGCAATGAAAGGAACCGTACGTGATGCTCTTGGATTAGCTTCAATGATATACACTGTATCATCTTTAATAGCGAACTGAATATTAATCAATCCTACTGTGTTTAAAGCAAGCGCAATTTTCTTAGTGTGGTCTTTAATTTGTTGAATAACAAACTCCCCTAGATTAAATGGTGGCAAAGTGGCGTTAGAATCCCCAGAATGAATACCACAAGGTTCTATATGCTCCATAATACCTATGATGTATATATCCTCGCCATCACAAATGGCATCCGCCTCTGCTTCAATAGCACCGTCTAAATAATGATCTAATAACAGCTTGTTGTTTGGTATTTTCCGTAATAAATCTACCACATGGGCTTCTAGATCTTCTTTATTAATCACAATCTTCATCCCCTGCCCTCCTAGTACATAGGATGGCCTTACCAGTAATGGAAAACCAAGTTCGTCTGCTAAATCCAATGCTTCGTCTGCTGTTTCAGCGGTGCCAAATCTTGGATAAGGAATATTATTCTCTTTTAATAATGTAGAGAAGCTACCTCGGTCTTCTGCTAGGTCCAGGGATTTAAAGCTGGTTCCAATAATATTTACTCCATAACGGTCTAGTTTTTCGGCTAGTTTCAGGGCCGTTTGCCCACCTAATTGCACAATAACCCCCTCGGGTTTTTCGTGGAGAATAATATCATAAATATGCTCCCAAAAAATAGGTTCAAAATAAAGTTTGTCTGCCGTATCAAAATCGGTAGAGACAGTTTCAGGATTACAATTGATCATGATAGTCTCATAATCACACTCAGCAGCAGCCAAGACACCATGTACACAGCAATAATCGAATTCTATCCCTTGGCCAATACGGTTAGGCCCAGAACCTAAAACCACGATTTTTTTACGTTCCGTTACTTCACTATCATTCGCCACAAATCGTTGCCCCTCAGCACTTACAATTTCTTCTTCAAAAGTAGAATAGTAGTATGGAGTCATCGCTTTAAACTCTGCAGCACAGGTATCAACCAGCTTATAAACTCGGTTAATTCCTAAATCCATACGCTTTTGGTGAACCTCACTCTCATAGCTATCTAACATATGCGCAATCTGTCTGTCAGCAAACCCTTTCTGCTTGGCTTCTAACAACAAATCACGGGGTATTGTAGCAATAGTATATTTAGAAATCTCCTGCTCTAAATGATGTAGCTCTTCGTATTGTTTTAAGAACCACATATCTATTTTAGTAATATCGTGTATGCGTTTTAAAGGAATTCCCAATTGAATGGCATCGTACAGCACAAAGACACGATCCCAACTTGGTACCGTTAGTTTTTGGATGATGGTTTCATAATCGGTATACCCTTTACCATCAGCTCCTAACCCGTTACGCTTAATTTCTAGGGATTGAGTTGCTTTGTGAAGCGCCTCTTGGAATGATCGTCCAATGCCCATCACTTCCCCAACGGCTTTCATTTGTAATCCTAACGTTCTATCAGAGCCTTCGAACTTATCAAAATTCCAGCGTGGAATTTTTACAATCACGTAATCAATGGTTGGTTCAAACAGCGCAGAAGTAGATTTGGTAATTTGATTCTGAAGTTCATCCAAACTGTACCCAATAGCCAATTTAGCAGCAACCTTTGCAATAGGATACCCAGTTGCTTTTGATGCTAATGCAGAAGAACGGGAAACTCTTGGGTTGATCTCAATGGCGATAATTTCTTCTTCCTCATCAGGACTAACAGCGAATTGTACGTTACAACCTCCCGCGAAATCACCAATGCTACGCATCATATGAATGGCCATATCCCGCATGCGTTGGAAGGTTCTATCAGACAGTGTCATTGCGGGTGCCACGGTTATGGAATCTCCTGTATGAATGCCCATAGGGTCCATATTCTCAATGGTACAAATAATGACCACATTATCGTTTTTATCACGGAGCAATTCCAGTTCGTATTCCTTCCATCCCATCATGGCTTTATCAATCATCACTTCATGAATGGGTGATACTTCTAAACCATGACTTAAGAGATTATCGAAATCTTTGGGATCGTAGACTATGGAAGCTCCAGCACCTCCCAAGGTAAAGGAAGCCCTAATTACCAATGGAAACCCGAATTCTTGTGCTATTTCTTTCCCCTTTAAGAACGAAGTAGCTGTAGCCTGTGGCGCCATCCCAATGCCAATTTTGGTCATAAGCTCGCGGAATTTCTCGCGGTCCTCGGTAATATTAATAGCATCTATATCTACCCCTATAATTTCTACATCAAAATCTTCCCAGATTCCTTTTTCATCCGCTTCAATACATAAATTGAGCGCGGTTTGCCCACCCATGGTTGGCAAAACAGCATCAATGTAGGGATGCTTTTTTAAGACTTCAATAATCGATTTTGTAGTTAAAGGCCTTAAATACACATGATCTGCCATTGACGGGTCTGTCATGATGGTGGCCGGATTGCTATTAATTAAAATGGTTTCTATACCATCTTCTCTTAAAGAACGGAGGGCTTGCGATCCCGAATAATCAAACTCACATGCTTGGCCAATAATAATGGGGCCAGATCCAATAATTAAAATCGATTTTAAGTCGTCTCTTTTTGGCATTATTCTTCGTAATTTTTTTTCAATCGTTAAAAATAGGTCAAAAAAAAGGTGCTGGATTTAAAATCAGCACCTATTAATTAACGAGTTATTGACAGTCATCTATTTTTTGTGTCTTGGTTCAGATGATACTGTAAGTTTCTTTCTTCCTTTAGCCCTTCTTCTAGCAAGGACTTTTCTACCGTTGGCAGTTGCCATACGCTCTCTAAAACCGTGTTTGTTTCTTCGCTTCCTTTTAGAAGGTTGATATGTCCTTTTCATTTTTGAATGTATTTATGGATAACCCAAAGGGCCTGAAAATTCTGGGCGCAAATATACAAAGAGTTTTTACTTTGACAAACCAAATAAAAAATTCTTTCAACTCTTTTTGTTACTTTTGTGGGCCGCAAAAATTCGAGACACAATTCAAAAAAACGAACCCTATAATGTTCAATAAAAACATAAAATTAGTCATTGCTGTATTAATCAACGCCTATGCGGTATACCAGTTCGTAGAAGGATATATTGGTAACGGAATATTCTTGGTATTGCTATCACTCATTTTCATTTTTCTGTATTTCAGAAATGAAATTATTTTATTGGCGTTTTTAAGAATGCGCAAGCAAGATATGGAGGGTACGGAACGATGGCTTTCTAAAATAAAAAACCCTAGTGCCGCGCTTGTAAAGAAACAAGAAGGCTATTACAACTACTTACACGGTATCATTTTTTCTCAAAAAAATCTAACCCAAGCCGAAAAGTATTTTAGAAAAGCGCTAAAATTAGGATTAAACATGGGCTATGATGAGGCCATGGCTAAAATGAGCTTAGCTGGAATAGCGATGCAAAAAGGGAGAAAAAGAGAAGCTGCTACCCTTTTGCAAGAGGCGAAAAAACTTGATAAAAATGGGATGCTTACAGATCAACTAAAAATGATGCAACAGCAACTCAAAAAAGGCCCTCAACAGGTTCGTACGCGCTACCGTTAAACTATTTTGATTCTTTGTAATACCCTTTATTAGGGATTTCTATCGCATATTTCTTTTTAGAAGCATTGTTTAAATGCGGCTCCCTAAGCCATGGATTGTGGCGCTTTAATATTTTATAGTTGATTTCATAAAGTTGCGCAAAATCTGCCCAATCTCTTACAACAGAATCTACTTCCACAGTAAAGGTTGGTACTTGAGCATACATATCTTCTGGAGCTACTTCAAAACCGTACTTCTCTGGATTGGATAAGATTTCTTTAATGGCTAAAATGCGAAATAGATAACGCCCGGTTTCTTGCCCTAACAGCAAATCATAATAATCAGTAACTTTTTGGATACCCATGTATTTTTGAATCCCCGCGGGACCTGCATTGTATGCAGCAGCAGTTAACGTCCATGATCCAAATCTTTCCTTCCATTTATTTAAATAGTCACAGGCCACCTGCGTGCTTTTTTCAATATGATACCGTTCATCTACATTATCATTCACCTCCAGCCCGTATTCGCGACCCGTTGCTTTCATAATTTGCCAGAACCCAGTAGCCCCTGCAGGAGAAACTACATTTTGCAAGCCACTTTCTGCTACAGCTAAGTATTTAAAATCTTCAGGAATATTGTTTTTGGCTAAAATGGGTTCTATGATAGGAAAATATTTATGCGCCCTTTTAATAAGCAACACGGCGTTAGATTGCCAATAGGTGTTAACCAAAAATTCACGATCTACGCGTTCCATAATTTCCGGATCCTCTTGAGGCACAGGTTCTCCTGCGAAATTTAAATTTTCAGGAATGTCAATGCTACTAATCTCATAGGTATCCGCAACATTCTTGTCTCTTTTGATGGAAGTGGTTTCCTCCTTTTCAGATGGATCTTCTGCTTGTTGTTGTACGGCATAGATTAAAGTTGCCAACACAAAAACCAACCCTATTGCCGCTAAAATATTCTTAAGCTGTTTCATTCCCCGGAATTTTCATACAATATTACAACTATTTCAAGACGAAATTAGTGTAGGCAAATGTTCATTAAACCATTTTGCCCTATGCACAATCATTGTATGAGTGCCATTTTTCACGGTAATGCAGTCTTTAATATTAGTAATGGGAAATACAGCATCTTTCTCACCATGAATATGAATAAGATTGGGTGGTGGTGTGATTTGTTGCCAATTTACAATTTGGTCTATGGCCCAATCAATGTATTGCTTATCGCGAAGTCCTAGGTATTGCTCATAGAGGTCCAAACGTTTTGAAACAGTTTCCCCGAAGGCATATTTTGCTAATAATTCTACATTATTCACCAAACCAGTAGGAAGCAGCCGGTGCACCTTAGTGTATTTCGCAAAAAGCATTCGTTTGGGCAATTCGCTCTTGGTTTTTACACAGGACACCGCAATCACTTTTTTAACGGGTAGTATTTTGGCTATCTCTTGCACTAGCATCCCACCAAAAGACACTCCCAGCAAAACAGGATTGGGATGTTCAATTTTGTTTGCCATTTCAGCGGCATATTGAGCTAGTGTGGTGTTTTTGTCTGGAACAAACCAAGAGAGTAAATGCATTTCAAATAGGTTTGGATCTAGTTGAATTCCATTAAAAATAGAAGGACTTGCCGCCATGCCTGGCATGAAATAAATATGCGTCTTTTTGGTCATTAACAGTGTAAGGGCTTGAATTTGCTAGGAATTTAGGGAATTTTTACTATCTTTGCGGTCCCTTTATGTTTAACCACAGCTATTTTATAGAGAACAAAATTGTCACCAAAACAAACATAATTTCTTTTGGTGTAAGCCAAGTGGGTCGGTGACATCTATAAACCAATAACTATATGAGAGAAATGGAAATTAAGGACAACAGTTTCCTGCGCCAGTTCGAAACCAAAGTAAATGGTCATTTGGCAAAAATTGAATATTCTTCGCAAGAGCGAAAAGTATTTTTGACCAAATTGGTTATCCCTGAAGAAATTCAACAAGAAGGTTTTAAGGAAGACTTTATTAAAGAGGTGCTACACCTTCTTCAAGAGCAAAACGTACGTGTGGTGCCTACCAGCCCGCACATTGCAGGTTTTTTAAGAAAAAACAGGCAATACAAAGAAATGCTTCCAGTAGGAATACGCATTTAACCAACTAAAAATGATAGTAGAAAGACCCTGTTTTAAAACAGGGTTTTTTTATGCGTGTATTTTTTCTTCGACAAATTGAAAACGCACAAGTCCATCTTCTGCAATATCCTCTAATACCACCTGATGTAAGGTGTTAACCAAAGCAGGATCCCAAGGGGCTTTTACCTTGACGTAATTTTCTGTGAAGCCGTGGATATACCCTTGTTTATTCTCTCCTTCAAAAAGTACTGTATGCCTCTTTCCTAGTTGAGACTCATAAAAAGCGCGACGTTTCTTTACAGAAAGACCTCGTAACATTTTACTGCGCTTAGATCGAACATTCTTCGGAACCACCTCATCCATCTGAGCAGCTAGCGTGTTAGCACGCTCCGAATAGGTAAATACATGCAAGTAGGAAATGTCTAATTCATTTAAAAACGAGTAGGTCTCCAAAAAATCTTCGTCTGTTTCACCGGGAAATCCAACAATAACATCTACGCCTATGCAAGCATCTGGCATCATTTTCTTAATCTGCGCTACTCGGTTAACGTACAAGTTCGTTAGGTACCTGCGGCGCATCAATTTTAACACCTTATCGGAACCACTCTGCAAGGGAATATGAAAGTGGGGCACAAAGCTGTTGCTTTGCGCTACAAAAGAAATAGTTTCATTCTTCAAGAGATTTGGTTCAATAGAAGAAATGCGTAGTCTATGAATACCATTAACCTCATCTAACGCTTGCACTAGGTCTAAAAAGGTGTGCTCATGCTTTTTATTACCAAACTCTCCTTTGCCATAATCTCCAATATTAACGCCTGTCAACACAATTTCCTTTATACCCTGCGATGCGATCTCTTTGGCATTATGTATTACATTTTGCAATGAATCGCTTCTAGATATCCCACGCGCTAATGGAATAGTACAATAGGTGCATTTATAATCGCAACCGTCTTGTACTTTTAAAAAGGCACGTGTTCTATCTCCAATGGCATAACTACCTACATAAAAATCAGCCTCTTGAATTTCACAGGAGTGTATTTCTCCTTTATCATTTTTAGTGAGGTCGTTTAAATAATCAGTGAGCTTAAATTTTTCAGTAGCGCCAAGAACAAGGTCTACGCCATCAACTGCTGCCAACTCTTCGGGCTTTAACTGGGCGTAACAGCCTATGGCAGCCACAAAAGCCTCAGGATTTGCTTTCTGAGCTTGTTTTACAATAGTCTTAAAGCGTTTATCTGCATTTTCGGTAACAGAACAGGTATTGATCACATAGATATCGGCCTTTTCCGAAAAATCTACGCGATTGAAACCTTCCTCTTTAAAGTTTCTTGCAATCGTTGAAGTTTCAGAAAAGTTAAGTTTACACCCAAGTGTATAAAACGCCACTTTTTTTGTCATAACCATTTGAAAATGCGGGGGCAAAGATAAGAAATCGTAGGTAGAAAAGCGCCTGTACCGCTCAAGGTATTAGGCCTTGCGCCACTTTTTAGTTCTTTCAAAAACTTCTTCTAAAATGGCCTGTTCGTTTTTATCAAAAGCGGCTCCTCTACGCTCCATCATAACCTTCGCTGCTTCAAACGCCTTATTGGTCCTGTAAGTTGTAAAACCAGAGGCACCACCCCAACTAAAACTTGGAATAAAATTTCTTGGGAATCCGCTGCCAAAGACATTTGCCGCCACGCCTACCACAGTCCCAGTATTAAACATGGTATTAATGCCAGCTTTGGCATGGTCTCCCATCATTAATCCGCAAAATTGCAGACCTGTTTTGGCAAAACCTTCTGTTTGATAATCCCAAAGGCGTACCTGTGCATAATTGTTTTTTAAGTTGGAGGTATTGGTATCTGCACCCAGATTACACCATTCTCCTAAAACAGAGTTCCCTAAGAATCCCTCATGCCCTTTGTTAGAGTACGCAAATAAAACCGCATTGTTCACTTCTCCTCCCACCTTGCAATAAGGTCCAAAAGTGCTTGCACCATATATTTTGGCCCCCATTTTTAAAATAGCATTGTCACACAATGCTAAGGCACCTCGTATAATGCATCCTTCCATGATTTCAGCATTTTTTCCAAGGTAAATGGGTCCTGTTGTAGTATTGAGAATACTGGCCTCTACTTTGGCACCGTCTTCAAGAAAAATCGCATCTCCTATAACAGTATTCGTTTTAGAGATTGGAGCACTTTTTCTTCCTTTTGTAACCAAATCAAAATCTACTTGAAAAGCTTCTTTATTCTTTGAAAAGATATCCCAGGTATGTTTTACCGTAATGCAAGGTTCCTCTAATTCAACTTCTTTATAATCTGATGCATTAAATTCAACCAAGGGATTTGAGGAGCGATAGGCCACCACCTCCCCTTGCTGTGTAAGCATTTGGTTCTTTCCTAATTGCTGTACTTGTTGCACAAAGCTGGCATTAGGCAAATAACTACTATGGATTACAATAGTATCGGCTTCAACAACTAATGGGAATTTTTGTTGCAGGTATGGGGCTGACAAGGAGCTTACAGGACTGTTAAGCCATTTTTCCCATTTTTCGGCAATGGTGAGTATCCCAATTCTTATATGTGCAATAGGCCTGGTGTAGGTAAAGGGTAACAGGGATGCACTAAAATCTCCATCTGAAAGAATGTAATTCATAAGAATCTTTTAAACCTTGGTAAAACAAAAACGCCTTCGTAAAGGTAACGAAGGCGTCTTAACAATATTCTTTAAGGAAGGAATTAGTTCTCCTCTTTCTTGAATTTCTTGTACTTGTTCTTGAACTTATCAATTCTACCCGCAGTATCAACCAATTTGGTTTTACCAGTATAATATGGGTGAGAAGTTCTAGAAATTTCTAACTTCACTAAAGGATACTCCACTCCGTCTACGGTAATGGTTTCCTTTGCTTCTGCTGTAGACTTTGTTATAAAAACATCCTCGTTAGACATGTCTTTAAAAGCCACTAATCTGTAATTATCTGGGTGAATACCTGCTTTCATCTCGTAACTTCAATTTTTCGGACTGCAAATTTATAGATTTTCCTGATACAAACAAGTGAGTTTAAGCAAAAAACAAAAATAGTACCTTTAAATTGTAACATTTCTGTTATTACTTCAACAAACAACCGGTAATCAACTTAAAATTTTAATTACGTATGGAAGGTAAACAACTAAAAATTGGAAAATACGCGATTCGTTATGGAGTCATCACTGGGGTGATCGGAATCGTTTTTAGCTTAATGCTATTTTTTCAAGGAATGCATTATGAGCAAAGCACAGCAGTGACTGTGATTGGAATCGCTATTTTATTTGCCGTTATTGCTTTTGGCATTAACCAGTTTAAAAAAGACAACGAAGGATATCTAAAATTAGGCCAAGCCCTTAAACTAGGGACGGGAATTGCCGTTGTAGGAGCAATTCTAAGTCTGGTCTACTACTTTTTACTGTCTAATGATATCCTAGAACCAGGATGGACAGAGAAAGCAACGGAAATCGCGAAAGCCAAAGCATTTGCGGATAATCCTAGCTTAACGCAAGAACAATGGGATCAGGGGATGGCCATGCAAGAAAACTTTAAGTTTTTAGCCTATCCTTTTATTCTAATCTTTAATGCCATTTTGGGGTTAGTAGGTGGTCTTATTTTTGGATTAATAATGAAAAAGGATTCTCCTAGCTACTAAGGAAAAAATGGTACTTTTGGGGAGTTCACTTAGGAAACCTATGCAGATATCCCTTGTAATTCCTCTACTTAACGAAGAAGAATCGCTTATAGAACTATACGATTGGATTGCATCTGTCATGCAATCCAATCGTTTTTCTTTTGAGGTCATTTTTATAGACGACGGAAGTACGGATGGTTCTTGGCAGCGGATTGAGGCCTTAGCGGAACAACATGAAAATGTGGTGGGTATTCGTTTTCAAAAAAACTTTGGAAAATCGCAAGCACTTCATGCCGGATTTAAAGAAGCCAAGGGAGATGTGGTGATTACCATGGATGCCGACTTGCAAGATAATCCTGAAGAAATTCCGGAGCTAGTACATCTTATTAGAGAACATAACTTTGACCTGGTCTCTGGATGGAAAAAGAAGCGCTATGATGCCCTCTTCAGTAAAAACCTCCCCTCTAAGCTTTTTAATTGGGCCGCCAGAAGAACATCTGGTGTAAAGTTGCACGATTTTAATTGTGGCTTAAAGGCCTATAAAAAGGATGTGGTTAAGACCATAGAAGTTTCTGGAGAAATGCATCGATATATTCCTGTATTGGCAAAAAATGCGGGGTTTTCTCAGATTGGCGAGAAGGTGGTGAAACATCAAGCACGAAAGTATGGGACCACAAAATTCGGCGCAGAACGCTTTGTAAATGGCTTTTTAGATTTAACAACTATTTGGTTTGTCTCCAAGTTTGGTAAACGACCCATGCATCTATTTGGGGCTTTGGGGATACTAATGTTTGTTATAGGTTTTAGTTTTTCTATCTATTTAGGAATTGACAAACTGTTTCTTGATCCTACAGGACGCTTAATTACCGATAGACCGCAATTTTACATCGCTTTGGCATGTATGATTATTGGTTCGCAATTATTCTTAGCAGGTTTTTTAGGAGAATTATTTATACGAACTAAAAAACAGAATGAGAACTACGTAATTAGTGAAGTTCTCAACACTAACGCTTCAACGTAAAATACCCCTTTACAACACGTCCATTCTCTAACTCTAGCACATACCAATAATCGTCTGGAGGCATTTCATCGGCTCCATACCTGCCATCCCATCCAGACTCCGAAGCAGTAAACCTGCGAAGAAGTTTTCCGTATCTATTAAAGACTGTCATCTGATAGGATGGGAAAAATTCAGGGTTTTTAAGGGATAATAAATCATTGGCCCCATCATTATTTGGTGTAAAGAAAGCAGGCACCCCACCCACCATGACCATTTTAGTGAATCGATTGCATCCATTGTCTACCACAACGTCATACACTCCTGGATCCAGATTGGTAAATCTGGCGGCTTCCTGAAAGGTGGTTCCGTTGTCAATTGAGTATTGAACCAGCGACCCATCTTCTTCTGGGTCTAACAGCACTTCAATGCTGTTGTTTTTGCTAAAATCTTCTACCACAATATCTGTTACTCCCACTGCAAGTTCTGGAAGTATCTCAAAGGTTTGGGTATACAAACAAGGGCCACTACCAAAAACTACATCTACAAATCCGGGGCTTTCTACCGTAATAGACGGTCCTTCCATGCCATTAGACCAGAGATAACTCTGGTACCCTTCTATACCCTCTAACAGTGCTTGGCCATTACAAAGATTCACTTGAACCTGTTCTTCGTAGATGGGTTGTTCATTAATATCTAAAAGCGCTTTGCCAATAAATGCGCAATTATTGGCTTCTTCTACTCTAAAATAGAGTTCATATGGGTACGGGTCAAAAGGTCCAAAACCCAGGTCTCCTAAAGGCACTTCTTCCTGTTCTAATAAGGCGTCCTGTTCATTTCTAAATAAGGTAACATCGGTATTTGGGAAGTCCTGAGAAAGTCTATCAAATACTTCGGTTGTATTAATATTAGCGCCCAAGCCAGTAATAAATCCATCACATATGTAAACAGTATCGTATACTCCCAAATTGGTCATTGGGGCCACGATCAAATTTATTTTAACGATGGCCGCACACTCCGCATTTTCAAAAGCACGTGCATAGATCACTTCCCCATTCACACTATTGCTATATGCTTGTGGATCTATGGTATTGGTTTTTGACATAGCATCTGCTTCGTTAGAAAAGAAGAGTGCTGTAATGTCTGGGTTGTCATTATTAAAAAGCGTGATGGCCTGATTTAAATTAAAAATAGTGAGCCCATCCTCTACTCCATCCACATCGCATTGTACCAGGTCTACCTCCGAGATCACATCAGGCGTTTCTGCGATTTCTACAAATTCAATAAACTGACGTGAACTTCCATTGGTATAATTTACATTCATAGTTACCGTAAAAACTCCGTAGGTAGAAAATACATGGGTGGGATTAAGCAAGGAAGAACTATTTGCAACTCCAGAACCAGGATCTCCAAAATTCCAATCAATAGATGCGATATCTCCGGTAGATTCTGTGGTGAAGGTGGTTACACTTCCTTCACAAAAATTTTCAATGGTGACAATGGTTTCAAAAAAAGACTGGATAAAAGGGGGCAAACCGTAGGTAGCCAATCGACCTCCCAAGTCTACAGAAAAAGGTCTAAAATCTACATCAATGCCTTTTAAATTAGGTGTGCGCATTACTGAGAGTTTCTCGCTCGGGAATGTATGATAGATCTTTTTATCGATACCAAGTTGTAAGGCCCCTGCAACAAATACATCTTGACTATTTAAAAACGTATCAACAACATACTCAGAATTTTGCCAGTTGGCTTCCTCAAGATCAAATTGAACAATTTGTAAAGGCCCTAACACAACATCTCCATCCTTAGTGTCCAAGTCAAACCCACTCCCATATAGTTTTGAAGAATCGGAAGAAAATTCAGCACCATAGTACAAACGGCTTGAACTTACCAGTTGTTCATTGCTAACGATCCCGGTGTTCACATCAAAATCGAACAGATAAAAACTGCCTGTAAACTCTGGTTCTATAATAGTATGTGTAATCGCAATCTTAGTACCGTCTGGAGATACCTTGAGCGTACCTCTAATATTTTCAAAATTATCTATCCAAGGGCCTGTGGTAGAGATCACTGGGGTAGTGTTCACCCCATTCGCATCAACTCGATAGGCATAGAATTGATTTCTAAACTGTGTAATTACCCAATAAGAGCCATCTTGTGAATTACGGATACCGGTGACTTTCTCAGAGCACTGCGATAATAAGGTTACATTCTTCTGGGAGACATCTCCATAGCCACTTTGCAAACTCATATCAACCACGGAGTAGTTAAAACCGTTGGTAGTGGTATTGCCATTGCGTTGGGTAAGAGCATCATCTGGTGTAAAGATGTAATAGATATTCTTATCTATAGGGTTAGGCACAACCAGTGCTGCTTGCGAGGTAGAAAAGCTTCCCTTTAATTCCGTGCCATTTGGCATCACTTCATGTAATTTGTTCCATACCGTTTTGCCATCAGTATAAAACAATAAATTACCATTGCCATCAGAAAAAGACTCGCAGCCCTCAACGGTATTTATCAGTCCATCTAACAACACCTCCGGCGTACCTGAATTAAAATTGAGGCCGGCATCCTTACCAAAATACCAATTTGCAGCCTCCCGTTGCCCGTAAGACCAACAGCTACAAAATAAAATGGCTATTCCTAATACTACCGTCCTCATCATTTAGCAACATACTAAATTTTTAATCCAATGCCCAAATACAGGATAATTTTTAAGTTTTTTCCAAACCTAAAGGCATCAAGTAAGAAGAAACTGATGTAGTTTTGTAGGTAACTTAAAATTTGTTTGCATGGAAGCATATCTATCCGCAGCTCAATCTTGGTTGAGCGATTTCTTTGATTCTGAAGTAAAACAAGAGGTGGCAGATTTAATAGCCAATAATGAAGACGAGTTAAAAGAGCGTTTTTATAAAGATTTAGAGTTTGGAACCGGAGGTATGCGAGGAGTGATGGGTGTTGGCACCAACCGAATTAACAAATACACCCTAGGAAAAAGCACCCAAGGACTTAGCAACTACCTAAAAAAAACGTACCCGTCTGAAACGATACGCGTAGTGATTGCTTATGATTGCAGGCACAACAGTGATACGTTATCCCAAACTGTAGCCGAAGTATTATCTGCAAATGGCATTAAAGTCTACAGATTCTCTGCCTTACGCACTACCCCAGAACTTTCTTTCGCTGTGCGCCATTTAAACTGCCATGCTGGTATTGTACTCACTGCATCACACAATCCCCCGGAATACAACGGATACAAAGTGTATTGGGGTGACGGAGGTCAGATTGTACCTCCGCAAGATGGAGCGATAATTGCTGAGATTGATAGCCTTTCTTTTGAGGATGTTAATTTTAATGCGAACAACGATCTTATAGAGGCTATTGATTCTGAAGTAGACAAGGCCTTTTTTGATGCTTCAGTAAAAGCCGGAAATTTTAACGCGGCAGGAAAAGACAATTTCAAAATCGTTTTTACTTCCATCCATGGAACTTCTATTACTGCCATTCCTGAAGTTTTAAAAATGGCAGGTTACCCCCATGTAACTATTATAGAAGAGCAGGCCACCCCAGACGGTAATTTTCCTACCGTAAAATCTCCTAATCCAGAAGAACCTGAAGCATTGGCTATGGCCCTTAAAAAAGCCGAAGAAATTGGTGCAGACATGGTGGTGGGTACTGATCCAGACAGTGATCGCCTCGGCATTGCAGTGCGCAACTTAGAGGGAGAAATGGAACTTCTTAATGGAAACCAGACCATGGTTCTCATGACCAAGTTTTTATTAGATCAATACAAGGCAAAAGGATTTAAAGGAAATGAATTTATAGCGACTACCATAGTTTCTACACCAATGATGGAACAGATGGCAAAGGCATATGGCGTAGAATTTAAAACCGCTTTAACTGGATTTAAGTGGATTGGGAAAATGATTAAAGACTTTCCAGAGTCTACTTTCGTTGGTGGCGGTGAGGAAAGTTTTGGTTATATGGTTGGTGATTTTGTACGGGATAAAGATGCCGTTACCGCAACCTTATTAGCCTGTGAAGTTGCTGCTCAAGCAAAAGCCAACGGCAGTTCTTTTTATCAAGAACTTATTGCCTGTTACGAGGCTTTTGGCTTCTACAAAGAAAAACTGATTTCATTGACCAAGAAGGGAATTAGTGGTGCCGAAGAAATAAAACAAATGCTCAAAGACTTTAAGGAGAATCCTGTAGAATCTGTACAAGGTTCTAAAGTACTTTGGATAGAAGATTACAACACTTCCATTGCTAAGAATGTACAAACTGGAGAAGAAAAAAGTATTGATTTACCAAAATCAAATGTGCTGATTTACGAAACGGAAGACGGTACGCGTATTGCGGCTAGGCCTTCTGGTACAGAGCCTAAGGTTAAATTTTACATAAGTACTAACACTTCTTTAAGCAAGGCTTCGGAATTTAAATCCGTAAATTCGCAGTTAGATGCCAAATTAGATGGTATTGTAGCTGAATTGAATTTAGGCTGATGAACAACATTTTGCGAAAATTACTGCGGTTTGCCAAACCGTATAAATTTTACGGCATACTTAACATACTATCCAATGTTCTGTATGCCTTTTTTAATGTGCTTTCCATTATCATTTTTATACCCACCTTGGGGATTCTTTTTGATAAGCAAGAGGAAGTATATGAAAAACCTGTTTACGAAGGTTTTGGGAATCTAAAAAGTTATGGAGAAGATTCATTAAACTTCTTTCTAACTCAGAAAGTAAGCGATGAGGGCCCAATGGCTGCCCTAGTCTTTATTTGCTTGGCGAGTATTGTCATATTTTTTCTTAAGAACCTGTTTCGCTATTTAGCCATGTATTTTTTAGCGTTTTTGCGCACGGGTATGGTCAAAGACATTCAGGATGCGCTGTACCATAAAATTGTAGATCTACCCATCTCTTTTTTCTCAGAAAAACGAAAAGGTGACTTACTAGCACGTATGACCTCGGATGTGAAGGAAGTAGAAGGTTCTATTATTAATTCATTAGAGGCACTTGTTCGCGAACCCATTACCATCGTTATCGTTCTGGTATCCATGCTTCTAATAAGCACAAAACTCACCCTTTTTGTGTTTATATTTTTACCTATTACTGGCTTTATTATTTCTGCGGTAGGGAAACGATTAAAAGCCCAGTCTTTGGCGGCCCAAAAAGAAAATGGGGTTTTTCTTTCGTTCTTAGAAGAAACACTTTCTGGATTAAAAGTGATTAAAGCCTTCAATGCAGAATCTAAATTGGCGGGTAAATTCACCAGTTCTACCAATAGGTTTAAAGAAATAATGACATCAGTTTTGCAGCGAAAAGGCCTGGCCTCTCCCCTCAGTGAGTTCTTAGGGGTTGCTGTGGTAATTACCGTTTTATGGTATGGTGGTAGTTTGGTTTTTGATGCGAACAGCACTTTAAAACCACAAGATTTCATGGGCTATATTGGTCTCTTTTACACGATTATTAATCCAGTAAAAGCCATCACCACAGTTAATTACAACATTAAAAAGGGAAACGCCGCAGGTGAACGCATCTTCGAAATATTAGAAACTGAGAATACCATCGTTGAAGCCTCTAGCCCAAAGGAATTGCATGTACTTGAAAAGGGTATTGTTTTTAAAGATGTGACCTTTAGTTATGAAGAAGAGACCGTTTTAGATGGTTTCAACCTTCAGGTGAATAAAGGCCATACGGTAGCGCTTGTAGGGCAGTCTGGAAGTGGAAAAAGCACCGTAGCCAATTTAGTTACGCGTTTTTACGATGTGAACGAAGGGAGTATTTCTATTGATGGTATTGACATTCGTGAACTCTCTAAAAGCTCTTTACGGAACCTCATGGGGCTAGTTACACAAGATTCTATCCTTTTCAATGACACCATAAAAAATAATATTGGGTTAGGAAAAGAAGGGGCTACCGATGAAGAGATTATAGAAGCGGCCAAAATTGCGAATGCGCATGAATTTATTTCAGAGCTTCCACAAGGCTACCATACCAATATTGGAGATAGCGGAAACAAGCTGAGTGGTGGTCAAAAGCAACGCCTTTCTATCGCAAGAGCGGTATTAAAAAATCCGCCAATTATGATTTTGGACGAAGCTACCTCTGCTTTGGATACCGAAAGTGAAAAATTGGTACAAGATGCCCTAGAAAAAATGATGCGGAACCGTACTTCTATTGTAATTGCCCACCGACTTTCTACCATACAAAATGCCAATTCTATTGTGGTTATGAACAAAGGGAAAATTGTAGAACAAGGAACCCACGAAGAATTAATGCAATCCAAAAAAGGCTATAAAAAGCTAGTTGAGTTGCAAACATTGGGGTAGCATCTTGGTTATTTTTAGTAGCTCATTAAACCTTTCCTTAAATTTAAGGTCAAAGCACCAAAGCGATCCATTTGTCTACGGAGGAGAACTTAGTAGTAGCATTAAAAAACAAAACCACTCAGGCCAAAGCCTTTGAGGAGTTGGTAAACACCTATAAAGAGCGTCTTTATTGGCATGTTCGGCGTATTGTTTTAGATCATGATGATGCAGATGATGTTCTACAGAATACCTTTATTAAGGTATATCGTAGTATTGACGGTTTTAAAGGAGAAAGCAAATTATATTCTTGGATGTATCGCATTGCAACTAATGAAGCGCTTACATTCTTAAAACAGAAATCAAGAAAACTAGGAGTCTCCAATGACGAGTTACAGGAAAGAATGGCAGATACCTTGCAATCAGATGTATATTTTGAAGGAGATGAAATTCAGTTAAAGTTGCAGAAAGCCTTAGCCACCTTACCTGAAAAACAGAAATTAGTATTCAACATGAAGTATTTTCAAGAAATGAAATATGAAGAAATCTCGGAAGTACTCGAAACTTCGGTAGGCGGCCTAAAAGCTTCCTACCACCTAGCAGTCAAAAAAATTGAATCGTATCTTACAGCAGCAGATTAAACCTTTTAACGTGAGAAGTATCTAAGGAATAGCATGAATAAGGACCACAAAAATAAATTCAATACCCCTGAGGGCTACTTTGAAAAGTTCAATGAGCGATTGTTCGCTCGTATTGAAAATGAAGAGGAAGAACCCAATACGGATTTTTTACCTGCAACAGATGGGTTTAGAACACCCCCTGCTTATTTTGAGGAGTTCAATACCGTGGTCCAGGAAAAACTTAATGGTTCTTCGGGCAAGGTTATTTCGTTAAGACCTTCTCGTACCTTTTACTATGCTGCAGCAGCTATTGCAGCCCTTTTAGTGGTGGCAATTGGATGGAATTGGCAACAGACCCCTTCCGCAGGGTTCGAAGATTTTGCAAGTGCTGAGATTGCCACGTATTTAGAAGATAATGACCTTGGCATCTCTTCCTATGAGCTAGCGGAAGTAGTAAATTTAGAATCTTTTACCCTGGAAGAACTTTCAGAAAAAGCATTTGAAGAAGAAACCATTCTAGAATATTTAGACGAAAATGTAGAGGACCTAGAAGACTTAGACATTGATTATGAAGCATTGGAATATTAAAACACTAGTCGTTGCATTCTTTTTTGTGAGCGTTAGTGTGTTGGCACAACGCCCCGCACAAGAAAGGATAAAAACGTTTAAAGTGGCGTTTATCACAGAACGTTTGGCATTAAGCTCGGAAGAAGCGCAACAATTTTGGCCTGTGTATAACAACTATGAAGAGGCCACGCAGAAACTAAGAAGAAAAGAAAGACAGCGTTTTGGGAGTCAACTGCCTTATTTAGATGACTTGTCTGAAAATGAGGCGACTGCCTTATTAGCAGAATTCAAAGGCATACAAACGGAAAAGCACAATTTAGAGCAACAGTTTTTGCAAGACTTAAAGCAGGTACTACCTTCAAAGAAAATTGTACTGCTGCTTAAAGCCGAAGAAGATTTTAAGAAAAGACTGTTGCAGCAAATGCGAAAACGCCGTGGAAACTGATTCTTTGTAGAAATCGACAAACAGCACAAAAAAGAGGCCAATTGGCCTCTTTTTTTATTAAACCTTTTTAAAAAAGGAAGGTCATAGATACAGAAACCCAAAAATTAAATGTTATGAAAAATCTTAAACTTATCTTTTTAACTATGGCCCTTATTGGGGGAGTATTTATAGCCGCTGCCCAAAGAACTGTGGTACGTGTGTATCCAAAACATGGTACCATTGTAACCACCGTTAACAAACCAAAAGTATTTGTGCATAAGCGCACTAACTTTTACTTCGCAGATGGTGTTTGGTACAAAGCCAGAGGAAGAAAGTATGTTGTAGTAGGTGCTCCTGTAGGTGTTAAAGTAAGGAGTCTTCCTAGAGGAAATAAGGTAGTTGTTGTAAATGGACGCAAACTTTACACCTACAAAGGAGTTTGGTACAGAAAATCTGGAAGAAAATTTATAGTTGTAAATGTGTAACTAAAAATTGGATCAGTTAGTTGTTAGTGTAAAGGCGCCCGCTTGGGCGTCTTTTTTGATTTCTATTGTTGAAAGAACGACCTTTGCGCCCTTATTGATCACTATGCGTTTACATAGAAATTTGGTTTTTGCCGTAATTGATGCTTTGTCCATGATATTTAATGACGAAGAATACGCGGATAAAGTCATCGAGAAAGTTCTAAAATATGACAAGCGTTGGGGAGCGCGCGATCGCGGATTTATCGCCGAAACCACCTACGAAATAGTACGTTACAAAAGACTCTACACCAGTATTGCAGAAGTGCATGCCCCTTTCTCAAGACCAGATCTATTTAGACTATTTGCTGTTTGGGCCGTTCTAAGAGGCATTGCGATCCCTGACTGGAAGCAGTTAGAAAATACACCGGTCCGAAGAATAAAAGGCAAGTTCGATGAGCTGTCTAGGATTCGTAAAATTAGAGAGTCTTACCCTGATTGGATTGATACCCTTGCAGAAAAGGCCTTAGGAGCAGAATTATGGAATAAAGAAAGTGCCGCTCTTAATGCACAAGCCAGTGTGGTATTACGTACCAATACCCTAAAAACAACCAAAGCCTCTTTACAACAGCTATTAAAAGAAAGCACCATTGAAACCAGCACGGTTTCTGGTGCCACTGATGCTCTGGTTTTAAAGGAACGCACCAACGTATTTACCACAGAAGCATTTAAAAACGGCCTGTTCGAAGTACAAGATGCCTCTTCCCAATTAGTAGCGCCTTATTTAGATGTTGCACCTGGACAGCGGGTGGTAGACGCCTGTGCAGGCGCTGGGGGTAAAACGCTACACCTAGCTTCGTTAATGCAGAATAAAGGGCAACTAATTGCCATGGATATTTACGAAAGCAAACTTAAAAAGCTAAAAAAACGTGCCCGCCGTAATGGGGTACACAATATGGAAACACGCCTCATTGAAAACTCCAAGGTGATTAAAAAGTTACACAGCAAAGCAGACCGTGTACTTCTAGATGCCCCTTGTTCGGGTCTAGGAGTATTGCGAAGAAACCCGGATAGCAAATGGAAGTTACAACCAGAATTTCTAAGCCGCATTAAAGGAGTACAACAGGAAATATTGACCAACTATTCTAAAATGGTGAAACCCGGTGGAAAACTAGTTTATGCTACCTGCTCCATACTTCCAGAAGAAAATACAGAACAGGTGAAACAGTTTTTACAGTCTGACGAAGGCAAGGATTTTTCCTTCGTAAAAGAGCAAAATATTTTTGCTTCCCAAAGTGGTTTCGATGGTTTCTACATGGCCCAACTCGAGAGAAAGGGCTAAAATCTCTGCTAGATTTCCGTTACTCTTTTTTTAGTGTTGGATATTCAATACCCAACTGCTCTAAATAGGTATCATATTTGGTTTCGTCGTAGTAGAACTCAGATAGGGCTTCTCTAAACGTTTCTTGCTTTTCATGATTCAAATACGTTGGCGGTACTTCTTCTGCAGAAATCATAGGCTCGTACTTTTGTTCCTTCGCCTGTACATTATTAAAATAATCCCATGCCTGCCCAACCAATTCTGGTTTTAAAAAGAAATCTAAGAGCGTCATTGCTTCCGCCTTGGCACCAGCCGTAACCCCCTTGTGTGCTATGGGTGTGGCCATGGTAATAGCATTACTCCAATGGTGTCCCTGCAAACCAGGAATATTACTAGGAAAGCGCATGGTAACCGTTGGAATCTTCCAAGAAACATCCCCGATATCATCAGAACCACCACTTCGTGGTTCTTTCACTGGTAGTCCCAACTCGCGTAATTTTGTAGCCAATCCGGTAGTATCTTTTGAGGACACTTCTTTTTGTACAGCCTTAGCCAATGTCTGATCAGCTTCTGACCATTCAGGCAGCCCCACTTCTTTAATATTCTCGTACATGGTTTCGGCGATAACTTTATTAAAATGTCTTGGCCAGGCGGCACCTAATACCCTAGATTCCATAGTGGTTCCGGTCATTAAAGCGGCACCTTTCGCCATATCATTCGCCGTAGCATACATTTCCATAATTCCCTTGTATTCTACATCTCTAAAATAAAACCAGATACTTGCTTTACTGGGAACAACATTAGGCTGGTCTCCTGCATCAGTAAAGATAGAATGAGAGCGTTTTAAGGGGTGCAAATGTTCTCTTTTGTAATTCCAGGCTATGTTCATTAACTCCGCAGCGTCAAGGGCACTTCTTCCACGCCAAGGAGCACCCGCAGAATGAGCAGATTCTCCGGTGAACGAATATTCTACCGATATTAATCCTGTACCCCAGGCTTGTCCCCAGGAAACACCTAAATTACTGCTAACATGAGTAAAAATGCAGAGGTCAATATCATCGAAAAGACCATCTCGTACATACCAGGCTTTTGCTGCAACTAATTCTTCTGCGATCCCTGGCCAAACTACCAGAGTACCTCCAATGTTTTCTCGTTCCATCAATTGTTTTACCGCTAAAACGGCGGTAATATTAAGTGGTATTCCTGCATTGTGACCCTCGCCATGCCCTGGAGCCCCTTCAACCATGGGCTTGTGATAGGCAACCCCTGGAAATTGAGAAGCCTTTGGTATACAGTCTACATCACTCCCTAGAGCAATAACAGGTCCTTCACCATTGCTCCATTTAGCAAACCATGAAGTAGGAATATCACTCACTCCATAGGTGATAGAAAATCCATTAGATTCTAAAATACCTGTGAGATACTTAGAACTTTCTTTTTCTTGAAAACCAAGTTCTGCAAAACTGAAAATCTTATCAACCATCACTTGACTTTGCTTGTGATTGGCTTCTACAATTTGCGCAACTTCCTCTTTTAACTTTTTAATTTTTGACTTAGAATAACTTTTTTGGGCGGTAAGATTGATTGCCAGCAATAGGCAAACAACGACGGAAGCGAATACTTTCATGGGTTGGATTTAATTGATTGGTCTAGTATTAAAAGTATAAATATTTTAAATGCTAGCCACCTCTTTCAATTGAGAATCCTTGGGAATAGCCAAAATTTAATCCCAAACCCGCTCTAAAAAGGAGATGAAATTTCTATGAAATATTTTTTCAATATCCACAGCACTGTAACCCTTTTGGGTTAATAAGGGTGCTAATTTTTGAAGATCAGCAATGGTCTCTAAATCTTTAGGAGACTGTTCTTTACCAAAAGCTCCATCAAGATCAGATCCTATACCCACATGATCACAATTCCCCGTTAACTGACAAATATGATCTATCTGGTTCACCACTGCTTCTAAACCAAGATCCATATTCTCTGGTGTAGATTGACCTCGCACCCAATTAGGAACTAACATCCAGGCATCCAGCGCAACGCCAATTACTCCACCTCTATCGACTATTTGACCAAGCTGATCATCTGAAAATTGACGGTTATGCGGAATTAAAGCCCTACAATTGTTATGACTGGCCCATAGCGGTCCTTGAAATAAATCGATCGCCTCCCAAAAACAGGTGTCACATAAATGCGTTACATCTAAGATAATTCCTAGTTCTTCCATTTTCTGAAGGAGCTCCTTGCCTTTAGGCCCCAATGGCCCCTCTGAATCGGTTCCAAAAGCATACACCCCTGGTCCATAATGTGCCGGCCCTAAAGCGCGCAAGCCTTGTTGGTACGATTTTTCTAAATGCCCCATGCTCACAATAGAATCTGCCCCTTCTAAACTTAAAATATAGCCTACGGGCTTCTCCGATGTTTTATTGGATTTCCACAACTCTAGATGTCTTTTAAGCCCTTCCACATCGGTTATCTGTACCATTTCGCCACAGGCCTCCATCTCTCGATACCAATTGAGTTGCCCTTGTGTTTGTGCCCACGCTTGGGCTTGAGACTGCCAGCCAGGAAGCGAACTCCCTTTTTTTACATAGCGCGCAATTTGTGTAGCGACACACAACCCAATATTTCCAGAGCGCATTTCGGGCAATGCCACAGTTCCTTTTCCACGGTCTGGAGTATCATTCATTCCTTGCTCACGTTCCCGCAGCTCCAACACCGGAAGCCGTAAATCCCTATTCCATTCCATGGCATTCATGGATAGATCAAGATGTGCATCAAAAATAAAAGGGGTACTCATTACACGGTTATTTTATGATCCCTTGCCTTGACTTCCCAAGTTCCACTAGCAATTCCATCTTCTACCACCTTTAATTTTGGGTACTTTGCCACTGTTGGGCAAATATGGACGGGAACCGCATAAAATACGTCTCCAATCTTGTAATTCTCTGAATTAGGTGTTTTAATCACAAAATGCTCTTCACTTTGAGAGACTTGTTCAAAATCATCCGTATTTAGGAAATGTACCCTCGGAAAAGGCATTTCTGAAGCCAATGATTTATGTCCCAAATCCAAACAAAGCACTCCTGGAGCTGGCTTGCTTATAATTCTAGTCATCAATACCGCCGCAGCATTAAACTTCATATCAGAAAACTTTGCTCCATATCCGTGATCCCACAATAAGACGGTGCCCGGTGAAAGCTCAATATCCTTTCTTTCTGCATGTGCTGGAAAGGTGGGAGAACCTCCTACCACAACTGTTTCAACGGCATACCCTTCGCTTTCTAACTGATCGCGTATATCCAGAACTGGTTGCAAGGCCAAGGCACAGGCTTTTTTTCGTTCCTCAATTGATGGAATACGTAAATGGCCGTCATATACATGAAAGCCTCTCGCATGAAGCATGGAGGCATCTGAAATAGATTTATACAGGGCTATAACAGCCTTGCTGGGTGCTATTCCAGATCTATTCATACCATTATTAATATCAATAAAAATACCCAGTGGTGTATGTTCCTTTTTGGTTTGAATGTCCAATTCTTGGAGTATCGCCTCATTATCTATTAAACAAGAAAATTGCAAGCTTGGAAAATGCTTGGCTAACTGTATAAACCGGCCAATATTAGGGCCCACCGGTTGCATAGCAAGTAAAATATCCTTAGCTCCAACTTGCGCCAATAATTCTGCCTCTGCAATTGTGGCACATTTAAATTTTTGAATACCTACCGCTTGTTGTAGCTGAATAACTTCAGCCATTTTATACGTCTTTACATGCGGTCGTAAACGTTCTGGACCACCTGCAATTTTTAGCATCTCTTCAATATTTGCCTGCACCCGCTCAGGATACACCAATAAAGAAGGGGTTGAAATTTCATTACTATTAGAAACAGAAAACCAATTCATGTACTAGCGATAAAGTTCAAATTGTGCTTCTATTTCTACCAAAATATTACTGGGTAGCATCATCCCTACTGCGCTACGTACTCCAATACCGTTTTCAGTACCAAAGACATCTGCCATTAATTCGCTAAAGCCATTAATTACCAATGGATGGTCTTTGAAATCTGGCGTGCAGTTGACCATGCCCAATACCTTTACCACACGTTTAATTTTGTCCAAATCACCAAAATGTGTTTGAATAGTCGATAGCATGGTCAATCCCACTTGGCGCGCAGCCGCCTTCCCTTGTTCAAGTGAGGCATCTGCCCCTACTCTACCTTTCAATAAACCGCCGTCTAAGGTAACAGGACCTTGCCCTGAGACATATAAAAAATGATCTACTACCAAGACTGGCCTGTAAACACCGGCTGGAGGTGGTGCAGGGGGTAATTCTAATCCTAGTGTAAGCAGTTGTTTTGAAGGAGCTGTTTTCATAGTGTTTATATAAATTGATCTAATACTAAGGTCCCTAAAAGACCCATGATGCCCACCAATGTTTCCATGACGGTCCAGGTACGCAACGTCTGTTTAATAGATAAGTTGAAGTATTCTTTAAAGAGCCAGAAACCGGCGTCATTAACATGAGATAACATTAAACTTCCTGAACCGATAGCCAGTACTAATAACTCGGCACTTACCCCTGTAGAACTCGCCAATGGCAATACTATACCTGCAGCAGTAAGGCCTGCCACTGTAGCAGAACCAACGCACACGCGTATGGCAGTTGCTATCATCCAAGCTAAAATAATGGGTGAAACACTAGACTCTTTAAGGAGGTCGGCAATGTAATCACTTACACCACTATCTATTAAGACTTGTTTTAAGGCTCCGGCACCGCCAATTACTAAGAGTATCATGGTTATCCCTACAACCCCTTCCACAGCCGTTTCCATCACTTCGCTCATCGATTTTCCTTGGCGTATTCCTAAAGTGTATATGGCAAGCAAAACTGCCAATAACATGGCCATTACGGGGTTCCCTAGAAAAACTAAAATAGTTTTTAAGATACCGTCGGCTAAAAATTGTTCTGCTCCAATGGCAATGAAAATGAGTATAATAGGAAACAAGGCCGTAAAAAGACTTACAGCGGTTTTAGGCATCTCCTCGTCTGTTAAAACCTGCGCATTGTAAAATTTAGCGAGCGGTTTGGCTTCTACATTCTTTAAGGTTCTTGCAAACAACGGTCCCCCTACAATAATGGCAGGTATGGCTACAATAAGTCCATACATGAGTGTCTTGCCAAAATCAGCTCCAAACATCGTAACAATTGCCGTTGGTGCTGGATGGGGTGGTAAATAACCATGTGTCACAGATAGCGAAGTGAGCATGGGCAATCCTACGTACAATAGCGGCAATCGAGTGGTCGCGGCTACTGTAAAAACCAAAGGCACCAGAATCACAAAGCCCACAGAATAAAACATTGGGATACCTACAATAAACCCGGTTAAAACCACAGCCCATTGCACATTTTTAATGCCAAAAGTTGCTACCAGTTTAGTAGTAATTCGCTGTGCAGCACCACTATCTGCCACCAACTTACCTAACATGGCGCCAAGACCAAG
This sequence comes from uncultured Croceivirga sp., assembly GCA_964601965.1. Classification (GTDB taxonomy): domain Bacteria; phylum Bacteroidota; class Bacteroidia; order Flavobacteriales; family Flavobacteriaceae; genus Croceivirga. Next base: position 3,277 of record CAZRPJ010000001.1, on the reverse strand, counting down.
AATTAATACTAAAAAGCCTAGAGTGTTACCTATTCCTGTTTGGATGGAGGTTACAATTGCTAAAGGTTCCATCCCTTGTAATATCCCAACAAAAAGACAGACAAGAATAAAAGAAAGAAAGGAGTTGAGCTTTAAGCCAGCAATCAATAAAAACAGTAGCAGGATGCCGGCTATGACAATAACTAAGGTCATAATTTGGTTCGGTTTGGTTTAAAAGTAGCAAATTAAAAGAACTAGGAAGATGCAATTTCCTTAACTTCCGCTCATCTAATAGCAATACTACAGGCAATGAAGAGTTTATACGACTTTAAAAATTTTAAAGGAGATCTAACTGGCGGACTCGTGGCAGGCATTATTGCCCTTCCACTAGCCCTTGCATTTGGAGTACAATCCGGCATGGGTGCCGCTGCAGGACTCTACGGCGCCATTGCTGTGGGAATCTTTGCTGCACTCTTTGGTGGTACAGAAACACAGGCCAGCGGTCCAACCGGTCCTATGACAGTGGTTTCCGCTGCCTTGGTAGCGGCGGCTATTGAATTAAACGGCAGCCTTGAAAATGCCATGGGCATAATTCTCATTACCTTTCTTTTAGGGGGTGTTTTTCAAATTGTATTCGGACTCTTAAATATTGCGGGCTACGTAAAGTATTTTCCGTATCCTGTCGTGTCTGGTTTTATGAGCGGGGTGGGTTTAATTATTATCATTTTACAACTTTTCCCATTGGTCGGTTTATCCTCCCCAAAATCTACGGTAGCCGTTATTCAAGATTTACCAAGAATGTTTGCAGAGGGCAATTTGTATGCCTTACTGTTAGGCGCAATCACAGTGGGGATTTATTACCTTTTTCCAAAAATAACCAAGGCTATTCCTAGCGCTTTAGTAGCATTAGTAGTAGCTTCTGTTATTGGTTATTTTTCTGGATGGAATGTTCCTGTCATTGGTGAAATTCCTTCAGGATTACCTTCACTTCAGCTTACAAGTCTTTGGCCAATTGATGCGAGTGCCTACAGCATTATTGCAGAGTATGCTATTGTATTAGCAGTTTTGGGTAGTATCGATTCCTTGCTCACCTCGGTTATTGCAGATAATATGACCAAGACCAAGCATAACAGTAACCGAGAATTAATTGGTCAGGGAATTGGGAACATGCTCGCCGCTCTTATTGGGGGTATTCCAGGGGCTGGTGCCACCAAAGGCACCGTAGTCAATATCAATGCTGGTGGTAGAACCCGACTTTCAGGAGCCTTGCATGGCGTTTTCTTATTAACTGTTTTATTGGGTCTAGGAACCCTGGCTGCACACATTCCACTAGCCGTACTTGCTGGTTTATTGATTCCTGTAGGTTTTAAAATCATTGATTTTAAAGGATTAAAACACCTACGTGTAGTTCCTAGAGCAGATGCTTTGGTACTCATAATTGTACTTCTAATCACCACCTTTGGTAGTCTTATCAATGCTGTGGTTATCGGTGTTGCCTTGGCTTCATTGCTCTTTATGAAACAATCAAGTGATTTGGCAAAAAACGGAATGGATGTAGGGCCCGTTTCCGATTTTGATGGTTCAAAACCATGGCAGGATGAAATAGAATTCTACGAAAAATACAAGGATAAGGTCATTATAAAACACCTCTACGGTCCTTTATTTTTTGGATTCACCTCTTATTTTAAGGACGAAATAAAAAACTTGAACCCAGATATTAGTGCCTTAATCATTCGTATGGACCGTGTTCCTTATATTGACCAGTCTGGGCTATACGCTTTGGAAGAAGCGGTTTTTGATTTAAAAGCACGCAATGTTGAAGTCATTGTAACAGGATTAAAGGAACAACCTAAAGACCAATTAGAGGCCATTGATCTCATTGACGACCTTATCCCCCACGAAGATGTGTTTGAAAATATACAGGCTGCGTTTGATTACTTGGAAACTAAATTAAGCTAAGTCCATTTTTACAAAAACTTTAAGGAATCACCCGGCTACATCGTTGTATTTTTGAGGCACACCTAATCAAGGAAGTATAGCGTTTATGAAACAATTACATACCCTTTTCCTTGGCCTTCTTTTCATTTTATTGAGCAACTATGCCTGGTCTCAAGCTCCCGAATATGTCTTTAAATCTGGAGATTATAGTGGTATAGGCAAATGGTACATGGGTAGAGAAATTGCCCATGTTATGGGTTATCAGGGAATGTCCTGGTTGGAGCGCACAGAACGCGAAAAAGAAGAAAAAACCACTACTTTATTGCAGAACATGAATATTCAAAAAACGGATCATATCGCAGATATTGGTGCCGGTTCTGGATACCATGTTTTTAAAATGGCCAAATTAGCACCAGAAGGCACCATTTACGCTGTTGACATTCAAAAAGAAATGATCAACGCTATGAAAATAAAAAAGGAGGCTGGAATGTTCTCAAACGTTTCACTGGTGCAAGGTTCTGAAACCTCGGTAAATCTCTCTCCAAACAGTCTGGACAAAGTATTGATTGTAGATGTATACCATGAAATGAGTTATCCTGTAGAAATGATGCAATCTATCATAAAGGCGCTAAAACCTACAGGCGAAATTTACCTCATAGAATATCGCGGAGAAGATCCTACCGTTCCCATAAAACGGCTACATAAAATGACGGAAGCCCAGGCGGTGAAAGAAATGAAGGCGGTTGGACTAAAACTTAAAGCGAATCCCACCAACCTGCCCTGGCAGCATTGCATGATCTTTGTTAAAAACTAAGCGCTGTATGCGGCGACCTCTTGCAGCTGTTTTTATACTTTTTTCCTTGTACACTATGAAAGCACAAGTTCTTTTTGATTCAAAAAAACCATCCCAAGACAACGAATGGTACGTCCTAGATGACGTAGTTATGGGAGGCCGGTCTCTGGGGAATTTTGAGCAAACCTCAAACGGACATATTCATTATTCTGGAACCATTTCTCTTGCAAATAATGGAGGGTTTTCTTCGCTGCGTTTTGCTTTTCCATCTACTAGTGTAACACCCAAAAGTGTCCTTAGAATTTATTTAAAAGGAGATGGCAGTAAGTGGCAATTGCGGGTAAAACAAAACAAACGGAATAGCTACAGTTACACCACATATTTTACAAGTAACGAACAATGGGAGTATGTAGAAATTCGCTTAAAAGATCTGTATCCCGTTTACAGAGGAAGACGCTTGGATAGCTCAAATTTTAATCACAATACCCTCGAAGAAATTATTTTCCTCATTGGAAATAAAAAGGTTCAAAATTTTGAGTTGGATATTGAAAAAATTGAATTGATTCA